>JBGCDH010000020.1:0-32501 GCA_045105235.1 Planctomycetota bacterium
AAGACGCGCTTTGAGTCCGGCCAAAACATGCCGAGCTTCAACGACCCGATCGACATCGCCTGCGCAGGCGGCACGTCGATGGTCGGCGGCTTCATCGAGGTCTTCCGCGAAGAGTTCGCGAAAATTGACTTTCCCATCCCGGTTGGCCGCATCTTCCGCAGCGAAGAGGCCCTGACGGCGGTTGCGAAGGGTTGCCTGGTCGCCGCCGCAATCGGCGAAGAGTAGGCAAGAGACGGCTCGCGAAGCGGGCCCACTCGAACGGTTGTTCGCGATGCGAGCTGGCGGGGCCGGGCGGTCCTTGCCAGCTCGTTTCGTTTGCGGGCGACGCCTGCGACGGCAGTTGACGCCTTTGCGAGATCGCGGCAGATTGTGATCGCGGAGAAGGAAGCTCGGGCGACGCCACGACGGCATCGCTGGCAGCGGCTGTCTCCCGCAGGTGACAACCATGCGATCTCAGCTGCTCTTGTCGATTTACTCTACGGCTGCGGCCGCGCTTCTGGCTCTTGCCGCCTGGGTGCCGTTGAGCGCTCCCATTCGTGCGCAAGCCGCGTGGCGCCATGTCGGATCGTCGCCGTCGGAGCGGCAAGAACCGCCGCTTTGCTACGACAGTTTGCGGTCGCGCTCAGTCGTCTATGGCGGCTACCTCGCCGCGGTGCGCCTGCGCGATACGTGGAGCTATGAGGCCAGCGCAACCACGCCTGGGTCGTCGACGCCGGGGGTTTGGTCGCGCATCGATGTGCCGGACGGGCCGGAACTCTTCAGTCCCTTCACGGCCTACGACCGAAGCCGAGATCGCGTCGTGTTGTTTGGTTTCACGATGGTGCCGGGCAATCGAGTGCCCAAGACATACGAGTTCGATGGCGCACGGTGGCTCGACCGGGATCCACCGAACGCACCCGACCCGACGCTCAACTCGACGCGAAGCCTCTCGCTCGCCTTCGACGAGAACCGTGGCGTCACGGTCATGGTCATCGGGGATGAAACCTGGGAGTGGAACGGTGTGGATTGGCTACAGAGCTTTCCTGCGACCGCGCCCTTTTACGCATACGGCCAAAGCCTCGTGTATCATGCGGGGCGAGGGCGCGTCGTCTTCGTCAACACGGAGTCCAATCCGCCCCGCACGGTCTTGCGTGAATGGGATGGCACGGACTGGCAGCTTGTCGATAACTCCGGACCGGACCTGAATGCCTTCGGGCTTACCTACGATCGAGCGCGGGATCGGCTGGTGGTGTTCGGGGGGCGATCGTCGGCATTCGTCAGCAGCGATGAAACCTGGGAGTGGGATGGTGCGGTCTGGGCGCAGCGCGCGCCGGCAACGGTCCCGGCCGGTCGCTACAGCTGCTCGCTGTCGTATGACGAGCAGCGCAACTGCGTCGTCATGGTCGGTGGCAGCACGATGCCGAACAGCGTGGGGCGCCTGCTTCGGCGCCAGGTCTGGGAGTGGGATGGTGTCGATTGGCGTGAGACCACCCCGCCGGCACCCGAACCGCGGGAAGACGTGGCCTTTACCTACGATCTGCAGCAAGACCGTTGGCTGCAGTTCGGTGGCAATCAAAATGCGACTTCGCCATCGACCAGATCCGATGAAACCTGGGTCTACGACGAAGCCACCGGCTGGACGGAGCTGCAGCTCGCGGTGCGGCCAGGCCCGGCGGGCGGCCACTTGATGACCTATGACGAAGCGCGTAGTGCCGTCGTGATGGGCTCCTACGACGGGCTGTGGGAGTTTTCGAACGGAGCGTGGTCGCAGCAAACTCCTTTCGGCAGTTCGATCGGCAATCTCCTTGCGGGCGGTTTGGTCTACGACAGCCTGCGCAGCCAGTGCGTTTTGCTGCAGACCACTCCGGTCGGCACGTCGATGCGGATGTTCTCTTGGGACGGCAGCAACGTCTTCCAGATCGGAACGGCGACCCTGCCAAGCGATCGACAGGACTTCGCCATGTCCTACGACCGCCGGCGCGACGAGATTGTGCTGTTCGGTGGCCGTGTGCAGGGCGGCTTTGCTTTGCTTGGCGACACCTGGATCTACGACGGCGTCGACTGGCGACTGGCAGCCATCAACGGGCCGCCGGCACGCGACCAGTCGTCGATGGTCTATGACGTGGCCCGCGATCGCACGGTGCTGCACGGCGGACGCTACAACGGGCCCTCGCAAACCGGCGAGACCTGGGAGTGGAACGGCATGACGTGGCGGGTTGCGAGCACGGCTGCCTACCGTCCGCGGCATGGGGCGCTGGCCTACGATCCGCGCAACCGGCGGGTCGCCGGTTTGGACAGTGTGCAGACGAGACTGTGGCTCTACGAGACCCAAGAGCCCGCCCGCGTCGATTCCTACGGCTCGGGCTGTGCTGGCTCGAACGGAGTGCTTGACCTGGAATCTGCAGCGGGTGGACTGCCGTGGTTCGGCGATACGATGCGGCTGCGGCTTGCGTCGGTGCCAGGCCCCAGTGCGGCGGCGTCGGCGCTGCTGCTCGGCGTCGCGCCGCTTGGCATCGACCTGACTTCGCTCGGGGCACCGTCGTGCAGCCTGCTGGTCGATCCGTTCCTGGTCCTGCCCATGCAGGCCGCAGGCAGCGGCGTGGGCCTGGATGTGCCGCTGGGCGCGGCAGCTGCGCTGGTGGGGCTGCCGTTCTACGGCCAAGCGATGGCGCTGGATTCGTCGGCGAACGCCCTCGGTCTCGTCTCCAGCCAGGGCGTCGAGATCGTGGTTGGCGTGCGCTGACCGCGATAGGGCCTCGCGAACGGGCCTTGCTAGAGGGCCAGCCGCACCTTGCGCCAGCCGCTGACGCGGCGCTCGAGCGCAAGTCCGCTCGGCATCGAGAAGCCCGCAAAGTAGAGCTCGAGGCCGTTCAAGAACGGCAGGAACGGCACCGTCAGGATGGGGCTGGCCGTTCCGGCCGCGTCGAGCGTGCCGACAAAGTCGACGAACAGCGGCGATCCCGGCGTGATGCTCGCCGACAGCAGAGCGCCGGCGTTGAGCGGCAGCAGGTTGCCGAGCGGCAGCGTGACCCCAGGATCAAAGCCCTCGCTGAGGCCAAAAATGTAGGGCAAGCCGCCTTCGCCGGGGAGCTCGAGCGTCAGGGTCGTCGACTGACCAAGCAGCGCCTGCTCCGGGCCGCGCACCGTGAGTCGGTTGCCGAGCAAGAATGCGAGGCTCTGCTGCACCAGGCGGGCACGCACGTCGGCCGAAGTGATCGTCTCGATCGGCAGGCCGAGGTTGACGATGCGCGCGCCGGTTGTGGTGTTCTCGACCTGCACGCCCGCAACCAAACCGTTGCCGTAGCGCAGGCACGGTTGGCCGTTGAGCGCCGGACTGCTGGTGATGCCGAGCACGTCGGCAAAGTTGACGTCGTAGGTCGCTCCGCTGCCGTCGTCGAACGTGGTGGCGGCGGTGCCTGCGCTGACGCTGCCCGGCAGTCCGGCCTGCAGCGTGTAGGTGTTGGCGTCGTCGGCGACATAGGTCGTGCCGAGCGTGTTGCGGTAAAAGCTGCGGTCGGTGGCCGAGCCCTGCGCGTCGAGATCCCAGCCGGTTTCGGCACCGTGCACGAGCAGCGATCCACCCTGGCTGAGATAGGCCGCGACCTGGCTTTGCTCGATAGCGTCGAAGGTCTCGTCGGCGGTGCTCTCTTCGCCCAAACTCCAGATGACGGCGTCATAGTCCGGTAGCTGCACGCGATTGAGGCGAACCGCTTCGTTGCTCGCCGCATCAAAGCCGAGCGAGAAGCGCGCGTTCTCTCTCACTGCGTTGCCTACGAAGTGCTGGTAGTCGCGCGTGTTGGACGGCCCCTTGACGAAGCGGTCGACACGATCGAAGCCCTGCACCAGCAGCGCCTGTGCCGTGCCGCGGTGGTCGACACCCGCCGACAGCACGTCGCTCGGAAACGAACGGCCGGTCGCGTTCCAGGACCGCACACGGTAGGTGCGCCAGCTGTGCTGTGGCAGAGGGCCCGACGACCAACTGGTTGTCGTCACGCTGTCGACTTCGACGAAGCCCTTGCCGTCGGTGGATTGCTCGATGGTGTAGGACGTGGCGCCGGGTGCGATGTCCCATGCGACCCGGAGACCTGCGGCGCCGTCCTGCACGATGCGCAGGGCCGGTGGCGGCTCTGGCGGAAAGGCCGCGAGCGGCGCAAAGTAGCGCAGAACCCCGCGCGCGTAAGCCCGCGCGGCGACATAGCGAAACTCGGGGTCGTGCAGCGAGCGGTGGTCGAGCGTGCCGGCCTGGTCGTGAAATGCCAGCTCCACCAGGATGCCCGGCATCGTGCTCAGCAAGCGCAGCTCGCCAAAGTTGGCCTGCTTTTGGCCGCGGTCGACCCAGGCTGCGTTCCACTCGCCGCGAACGTCCGCGATGATCTGTGTGTGCACGGCTTGGCTCAGCTGGCTCGATCCCGATGTCGCACCACCCGAGTATATAAACGTATCGGTGCCCGTGCCGCCGCCTGCGTTGGTGTGCAGGGAAACGAAGGCATCCGCCGTGCGCCACTCGGCAAAGCGCGGCCGAGCGGTCACGTCGTCGCTGTTGTCCTGGCCGCTGCTGGATGAGTTGTAGACGCTCGCCGGAGCACCTGCGTATTGCGCCCAGTAGCGCGCGCATTCGCGCCAGCGCTCTTGCAGCGACGTCGAGCCACCGCGCACGATGGAGCCGAGCCCGCCGCCGAGCCTCATGGCGTCGGCGATGACAACCCCAGCACTCGGCGAACGGTTGCTGAGCGTGATGCTGGCGCCGCTGCTGGGCGTGAACCAAAAGTTGCCGAGGTGCGCCCAGGTGCGATCATCCACGGTCTGGTCGACGATCACTTCGCTGGTGCCGCCGCTGTGCGCCACGCGATAGACCGCTTCGGGCGTGCGGTTGCCGCTGGCGCGGAACCAGGCAAACACCGGATAGAGCCCCGCTTCCTGCACGGGCAGCGTCCAGGTTGCCGTCGCCGTTTCCAGCGATGGGTTGGTGTTGGCGAAGCGGTAGGTGGAGTTTTGGTAGCCGGACGAAACCGAAGTGCTCCAGCCGCCCGTCTCTGCATACAGCGCGCCGCCTTGATCGTTGTCGGCTACGCCGTCGACCGAGGTCTCGCCCGTTTCGCGGCAGTGAACGATCTCCGCGCCCATGTTTTCGAGCAGCGGGATCAGGTAGCGATTGGCGATCTGCGCGGTGTGGATGTCTTCGATCAGGCCGTCGATCTCGCCGCGCTGGGTGGTCCAGCCAAGCGAACTGTGCCAGTAGTAGCCGTGGCCAGGAGACATCGCGATCCGGCGGCCGGCGAGCGCGCCAAAGGACGATACGGCCGTCGCGACCTGGACGGATCCCTGCGCGAGCTGCGGCAGCTGGTTTGCGCCAAGAGCCTGGCCAAGCGTTTGCTCGCGGCCGTCCGCGTAGCGAATGCGCATCGCGATGCGGTTGACGCCGGGGGCGCGCAGCGCCGTCTTGTCGATTTGTTCGATCGCGTGCTCAAAGTCACAGCCGCTGCGGTGCGCATGCAGCAGCTCTTCGCTAAAGGTCAGCGTCAGCGTCGCGCCGCTGCGCGCGGATGCGAGCAGCCGCGTGCCGCGCGGGATGTGGCTGCGAAGCCCCGCGCGGGTTTCGGCTGCGGTGGGGCCGGCGCACAGGTGGCGGATGGCGGCGGCTACGTTGGCATGCGATCGCGGGTGCGCCGTGAGGTTTTTGTTCGCGAAGAACAGGGGCTGTTGGCCGAGCAGGGCAGTTGCGGCGACGAACACCGAGGCGAAGCCCGGCATCAGGTGCAGGATCGAGAAGCGGTGCATGGTGCACGATTGTACCCGTTTGCAGTCCGCCTCTCACCGTCTATGCCGGCCGGACGCATGCGGCGAGCGGGAACGGTTGCTTACGGCGGTCAGCAGGCAGATTGTGTTTGCCGAGACGCCAGTAGGGTGGGTGCATTAGGATGACGCGGGTGGATTCTCGTCGCCATCCAACGAGCGAACCAGACCGCGCGCTGCTGGCGGCTTTTGAACGCGATGGCTTCGTGGGGCCGATCGATCTGCTGACCGCTGGCGAAGTCGCGGACGTGCGCACAGCGGTCGCAGATGTGATCGCCAATCTGGACCGATACAGAGGCGATCTCTACGAGGTGGAGATGGCGCATACGGAGCGCCCCGAAGAAGTCGTCTGTCACTTTCTCGGCGGCTTTCGTGTGAACGACGTGTTGGCGCGCCTGGTCCGGCATCGAACAGCCACACATCTTTGCGCCGCCTTGCTGCGAACGGAGCGAATGCGCTTCTTCCACGACCAGGTGTTCGCCAAGCCGCCGGGCCACCCCGGCGTGGTTCCTTGGCACCAGGACTACTCCTACTGGACGCGCACCGCACCGGCTCGGCACATCACGATCAACGTGATGCTCGACGACGCCGACGAAGCGAGTGGCTGCCTGCAGTTCGTGCGCGGCAGCCATCGTTGGCCGCTGTTGCCGATGCTGCCCTTTGATGCGCCGATGGACGCTGTGCTCGAACACATCCCTGCGGGGGCTCCGTTCGAGCCGGTTGCGGTGCCGCTGCGCGCGGGCCAAGCGACGATCCACCACAGCCATACGCTGCACGGCAGCGGTCCGAATCGCAGCCAGCGATGGCGCCGAGCCGCCGTGCTCAACTACATGGCGGACGGTGTCTGCGTTGTCGACGACGCCGAACCGCTGCTGCGCGGCGTGCCGCGGCTGCCGAACGGTGCGCCGGTCGCCGGTCCGGACTTCCCGCTCGTCTACGGCGGTTGAGATCGCTACGGCTTTGGAACGGCGCCGTCCGCGACCAGCGCGCGCGAATGGCGCAGCACTTCGGTCAAGATGGCCTTTATCGCCTCGGAGTCGAATCCGTTTGCCGGAACGGCGGCGCTGAGCTCTGCCAGCATCTGCTGTTCGCGCGCATCGTCGACGGCGGGCATGGCCAAAGTCCGTTTCGCAACACCCATGGCTCGAGCCAACTTGGCGCGCGCATGCAGGACCCGCACGAGTTCGGCATTGACTTGATCCATGCGGATGCGCAGGTCCTTGATTGTCTCGGGCGGGCTCATGGCTTCGCCATGCTAGACGTCGCGATTGGGCTATGCTCGTAGCTATGAAGGATCAAGGTGAACGCCAGGCTCTGCCGATGCGAATGGCGCGCATGTGTTGCTCGACGGCACTGCCGCTGTCCGTGCTGGTATCCGCACTCCTTTGCGCCGGCTCATTGGCGGCCCAAGGGCCTCAGTTTCGCCTCGTGACGCCGGCCGCAGTGGCCCAACAGTCCTTTGCGAGCACGGTTGTTGCGGACTTTGACGGCGATGGCGATGCGGACATTCTCGGCAGCAGTCGGCTTTCAAACCTGATCGGATGTTTGCGCAATGACGGCAACGCCGGGTTTGTCGTGCTTGCGCCTGGCGTGGCCGCAGGTTTCGCCCTCACCGCGTTCGGGCTTTTGCCTTTCGATGCCGACGGCGACGACGACCTCGACGTTCTTGTCTTCGGCGGGACGCAGCCGGCTACGATCCTGTTGAACGACGGTTCGATGGGCTTTGTTGCCAACTCAGCGGCGTTGCCAATCAACACCGCCGCTCCTGACGCCGTGGTTCTGGACGCGGACGGCGACGGCGATCTCGATCTCGCCTTAGCTGGCATGGCGCTTCTTGGGCAGGATGAACGCCTGCTGCTCAACGACGGCACGGGTTCGTTTGTCTTGGGGGCAACGCTAACCCCCGTGCCGTTTGGTGGTGGAGCGGTTGCCGCACTGGATCTCGACAGCGACGGCGACCAGGACCTCGTATTCGGCGGCGCGGGTTTGCGGGTCTTCCGCAACGATGGCAACCTCGTTTTTTCGGACGTCACTGCGGCCGTCGTGAATCTGCCCATCAACCAGCAGGGGCGGACGATTCAGGTGTTTGATGCCGATGGCGACGGCGATGACGATTTGTTGCTGCAGGGTCTCTCCGCACCGGGGCAGCTGGTGCGCAACCAGGGCGGCGTGCTCGTCGCGGGCTCGACCTTGCCGCCAAAGAACCTGACCACCGGCTTGGCCGTTTCAGACGTTGACGGGGATGGCGATGTGGACGTGCTGCGCAGTCACGAACAGGCTGGGTTATCGCTGGCGTTGAACGATGGCTCGGGCGTGTATGTCGATGCCCCGCAGCGACTGCCCGCGCAGTCGGTGTTTTCGCGGAACGTGCAGCTGGCCGATCTCGATCAGGACGGTGACCCCGAAATCGTGACGTCGTTGCCGGACTCGGCCACGTTGGTTCTCGGCAACCGCGATGTCGATCTATCGGTTGCTTCGGTGCAGATTGGCCAGGCGTGGCCCGTGACGCTGCGTTCTCAGCCGGGCTACGCGGCGCTTGCGCGGCCGTGCTTGCTGGTGGTCGGACTAGCCGCCTTGCCGCTGCCGATTGTTGTGCCAACGGTCGGGCAGTGGTTCGTTGACCCGAACGCGCCAAACGTGCAGGTCGGCGGGGCGATGTCCATGACGCTTGGCACCGCGGCGTTTTCGTTCCCGATCCCGGCGTCGCCAGGGCTCGTGGGCATTGCCCTCGAAGTGCAGGGTGTCGTCGAGCGGCCGGCCCCGGAGGCGTTGCGATTCACGGCGTGGCGAACGGTGGTGCTGCAGTAGGAGGCGCTGGCGGGCAGCCGGCGCAGAACCGAGTCCCTTGGTTTCGGCCGCCAGTCCGTAGAGTAACGGCCATGCCGACTGCGCCGCATCGTCCCGAAGTGCTCGCCCCCGCAGGCTCTCCCGAGTCCCTTCGTGCCGCGTTGTGGCACGGCGCCGACTCGGTCTACTTTGGCCTGCAGGATGGCTTCAACGCGCGTGCGCGGGCGGCCAACTTCTCGCTTGCGAACCTGCCCGAGACCGTCGCCCGCATCCACCGAGCCGGTGCCCGCGCCTACGTCACGCTCAACACGCTCGTCTTCGAACCGGAGCTTGCTGCGATGTGCCGCGTGCTGGCCGCGATCGCGCGTTCGGGCGTAGATGCGTTGATTGTGCAAGACCCTGCGGTCTGTTTGCTGGCACGCGCGATTTGTCCCGAACTCGAGCTTCATGCGAGTACCCAGATGACCATCGCGGAGCCGGCCGCGGCGCCATTCGCCACGGGGTTGGGCGTCACGCGCATTGTTGTGCCGCGTGAACTGTCGGTAGCCGAGATCCGGCAGTTCGCAGCTGGCACCGACGCGGAGCTCGAAGTGTTTGTGCACGGCGCTCTGTGTGTGTCGTGGTCGGGGCAGTGCTTGACGAGCGAAGCGTGGGGCGGCCGCTCCGCCAACCGCGGCCAGTGCGCACAGTCGTGCCGGATGCCCTACGAACTGGTCGTCGACGGCAAGCTGCAACCGCTCGGTGATGTGCAGTACCTGCTCAGCCCCAAGGACCTGTCGGGCGCCCGCGCCGTGCCGGAGCTCCTCGATGTACCGGTGCACGGCCTCAAGATTGAAGGCCGCCAAAAGAACGCCCAATACGTCGCGACGGCGACCGGTGGCTACCGCCGGTGGGTGGACGGCTTGGTGCTCGGCCGCAGCCGGCGCTCTGTCGAGCGGCGCTTGGCCGATGACCTGCTCAAGATGTCGCTGAGCTACACGCGCGGCTTCTCCGATGGCTTCCTCGGCGGCAGTGACCACCAAACGCTGGTGGAAGGGCGCTTTCCCAAGCATCGCGGTGTGTTCGTGGGGCGGGTCAGCTACGTCGACGAGCCAACTGTCGTTGTGCAGCTTGGCGATGAGGATGGCACAGGCCGACCCTGGACCGGAGCGCTCGCCGTTCCCGAGCGGCCTGCAGAGCCGGTTGGTGAACGCAGTGATGCGCTGCCGGATGCGGGCGACGCTGCCAAACTGGAACTCAAGCCGGGCATGGGCATCGTCTTTGACCAGGGGGACCCCGAGAGCAAAGACGAGCCCGGCGGCCCGCTGTTCGCGGTGCAAGAGATGGGCAAAGAGCTGCGGCTCGGCTTTGGCCGGCCGGGGCCTGACCTGTCGCGTGTGCGCCCAGGTGACCGCGTCTTTGCCAACAGTGATACCGCGCTGCAGGCGGATGCGAACAAAGTGGCGCGTGAGGAAGCTGCGGAGCCCGAAGGCCGCAATGCCATCGACCTGGTGATCACGGGTGCGCTTGGCGAAGTGCTGTCGGTGGCTGCGAGCTGTCGGCTGCGTTCGGGTTCGGCCGCTGCCGTTTGCGCGACGACCGTGTTTTCGCGCGCAGAGCTGCAGCAAGCCCGCGCGCGCGGCCTCGACGAAGACCTGCTGCGCGACAAGCTCGGGGCGTTCGGCGGCACCCCGTTTCGCATCGGCTCGCTCGATGTGCAGGGGCTCGCGCCCGGCCTGCACCTGCCGGCCAGCGACCTCAAGGACCTGCGCCGCGCGATTGTGCGCGAGCTGTTGCCGCAGCTCGAACGCGGCCCGGTGCGCGAGGTGCGTGATGTCGACGCGATCGCAGCGGTTGCGGCTTCGCTGCTGGACGTCGCTCCACGACAGACTGCGGCAGCAGATCGCACGATCGATGGCGCATCGCTCGTGCCGCTGGTGCGCAGTGACGCGCAGCTCGATGCAGTGATTGCAAACGGCTGTGCCGAAGTCGAACTCGACTGGATGGAGTTCGTCGGCTTGGGCAAAGCGTTCGAGCGTGCCCGCGCGGCGGGGCTGTCGGTCACCGTTGCGACCACGCGTATTGGCAAGCCGGGCGAACACGCGCTCGTTGATCGCATCCTCAAGCTAGAACCCGACGGCGTGCTGGTGCGGCACTTCGGCGCGATGATGCGCTGCCTCGACTTCCGTCGCGAGCGTGTGGCGACGGCCGGCGGATCGTCGCGGCCGCGGCCGATGGCGCTGCACGGGGACTTCTCGCTGAACGCGACCAACTCGCTGACGCTGCGCTACCTGCTGCAGCTCGGGCTCGACACGGTGACGGCGTCGTTTGATCTCGACGAAGCGCAGCTGCTGGCGATGTTGCAGCACCTGCCGCACGGCCGCACGGCGGTGGTGGCGCACCATCGCATCCCGACGTTCCACACCGAGCACTGCGTCTACTCGCACCTGCTGAGCAATGGTCGCGACTACCGTTCTTGCGGCCGCCCATGCGAAGAGCATCAAGTTGCGCTGCGCGATCATACGGGCCGCGAGCACCCGGTCATCGTCGACGTAGGCTGCCGCAATACCGTGTTCCATCACGAACCGCAGCAGAGTGCTGGCTGGAGCGATCGGCTGCAGCAGGCCGGCGTGCAGCGCTTCCGCGTCGAGTTTGTGCGCGAAACGGCGGCCGAAGTGGCCACCGTTTTGTCGGCGTGGCGCGAGCGCTTGGCGGGTCGCATCGACAGTGCGTCGCTCGCCGAGCGAACCAAGGCGAGCGGCCAGATCGGCGTCGCGGCTGGCGGCATGAAGCTGCTGGCCGAATAGCGACCGCCGGCTACGCTGGGATCACGCGCAGCAGCCGCTGCAAGAACGAGCAGTAGCTGGCCCCGAACGCACACGCGGCGTGCCACAGGGTGCGCAGCCCCCAGGGGACTTCGCTCGGGAAGTAGCGGTTGGCGACCAGCTCGAGGATGCCTGCCAGCACGCCGACGAGGAGCGCGATCAGCATCGCAACGAGCCCGGCGAGCGGCATCGCACGCGCGTTTTCCGGCAGCTGGGGCAGCGGCCGACGGCGCCAGGCGCGGCGGCCGATGATGTGCATGGCAAAAGCGGCGGCGACCAGCACCGCCCATTCGAGCGGCTTCATGTCGTAGCCGCGAAACCTGGAGACGCCGGCGATCCACAGCACCGCAATGGCCAGTGGGCACAGGCCGAGCAGTCGGTCCAGCAGCGGCGATAGGCCGACCGACTTCGGGTCGGGCCGCGGCTGGCGTTCGGGGGGCGTCGTTTGGGGAGGTTCGGGGGTGGTCATCGCGTGGCGGGCGCGCGGTTGGCGAGAGGTGGGGGCTACAGCGTGATGACTTTGCCGGCGCGGCCCATTTCCTGGACGATCGTGTCCATGTCGCCGACTTCACCGACCGCCGGCTCGATGCCGTAGTGGTTGAGGCACGTGCCGCAGGGGACGAGATCGACGCCGCGCTCTTCCAGCAGACGCAGCTCGGTCAAAACGGGCGAGTCGGCGGCGACGAGCTTGACCCCCTCGTTGTAGAAGAGGATCGCGGTGAAGTTGGGCAGCGCGATCGACTTCTTCAAGAACGTGCCGAGCACCTTCTTGCCGAGTTCGGGATCGCCGTCGCCCATCTGGTTGCGGCTGCATACGACCAAGGTGTCCATGCTGCGATCGTGCCGTGAGGCGGCGACGCGTGAAAGCCTTTCCCCGGACGCTCGGGTGGCGTACCTTCTTCCGCTCATGAAAGTCCTCGTTGTCGGCCAGGGCGGGCGGGAGCACGCTCTTGCCTGGAAGATCCAGCAGTCTCCGCTCGTGTCGCGCATCTTCATTGCGCCTGGCAACCCGGGCACGGCCGCGGTTGGCGAAAACGTCGATTTGCCGGTGGAGGATATTGACGGGCTGGTGCGGTTTGCGGTCGACGAAGATATCGACCTGACAGTCGTCGGACCGGAAGGGCCGCTTTGTGCGGGCATCGTCGATGCCTTCCGCGAGCGCGGCAAGCTGTGCTTTGGGCCGGACCGGGCTGCCGCTGAGCTCGAGGGCAGCAAGACGTTCGCGCGCAATTTGTGCAAGAACCACCGCATCCCGCAGCCTGCCTACTGGACCTTCGACAACCTCGCGATGGCGCGTTCGTTCGTCGAAAATCGGCCGGACGGGCCGATCGTGGTCAAGGCGTCGGGCTTGGCTGCGGGCAAGGGCGTGACGGTGTGCGCCAACAACGCCGAGGCGCGCATTGCCGTGACCGAATGCCTGGAGCACAGGCGCTTCGGGGACGCCGGCGCCGAGGTCCTGCTCGAAGAGTGCCTTGAGGGGCCGGAGGTTTCGCTGATCACGCTGACCGACGGCGAGACGATCATGCCGCTCGAGCCCGCGCGCGATCACAAGCGGGTCGGTGAAGGCGGCACGGGGCCGAACACCGGCGGCATGGGCGTGATCACGCCGGTGTTGATCCAGCCTCGGCTTACCCGGCAGATCGAAACGCAGATCGTCTTCCCGACGGTGCACGCGATGAATCATGAGGGGCGGCGCTATCGTGGCTTCCTCTACGCCGGCCTGATGCTGACGCACCAGGGCCCCCGGGTGCTCGAATACAATTGCCGTATGGGCGATCCGGAAACGCAGCCGCTACTGATGCGCATGAAGAGCGACATCGTGCCCCTGCTGGTGGCCACGGCCGAAGGCAAGCTGGATACCGTCGAAGCTCCCGAGTGGGACCCACGCGTCGCCGTTTGTGTGGTCGCGTGCAGCGGTGGCTACCCGGGCGCCTACAAGAAGCGCGTGCCGATCTTTGGGCTCAATCGCATTGAGACCGGGCCGGACCTGCAGGTCTTCCATGCCGGAACGCGCAACCATGGCACCGACCTGCAAACGGCCGGTGGTCGGGTGCTCGCGGTCACGGCGCTGGGCAACGATGCCGAAGCCGCTCGCCGAAAAGCGTATGCGGCGCTCGACCAGATCCAGTTCGATGGTGTGCACTTCCGCCGTGACATTGGCGTCAGCGGTGGCCAAGCGGGGGCTGCGACATCCTCCAGTGGAGCATGATAGGAGAGCCTCGAGACGTGACGACAGAGCCAGAGCACGAGATTGTCGAGCAGCACCTGCGCAAGAGCGGGTTTCGTTGGACCAACCAGCGCGCGCTGATCGTTCGCGCGGCGTTGGCAACGCATGAGCACTTTACGGCCGAAGAGCTGCTCGACGCGTGCCGCAAGGACGACCCAAAGGTCTCGCGCGCGACCGTCTATCGGACGCTGGGCGTGCTCGAGGAGCACGGTTTCGTCGAAGGGCTGGAGACCGGCGATGGCGGCCGACGCTTCGAGCACGTTCTGGGCCATGAGCACCACGACCACATGGTCTGCATGTCGTGCCACAAGATCCTTGAGTTCCGCGATGACGAGCTCGAGCGTCGGCAGGAGCTGGCGGCGAAGCGCGTCGGCTTCCGGATTGAGCGCCACAGCCTGCGCATCTACGGCACGTGCCGCGAGTGTCGGCTGGCGGCGAAAAGCAAAGGCGGGGCAGCCGGGCGGCGACCGTCGTGACCGCGCCGGAGCGGGTGCTTGTTGTCGACGACGAGACGGACCTGGCGGAGTCTTGCGCCTGGTTTCTGCAGCGAGCAGGCTTTGAGGCGCGCTGTGCGGCCTCGGCCCAGGATGCGCTCAGCCTGCTCGACCAAGAGGCCTTTGATGTTGTCGTCAGCGACGTGCGCATGCCGCGCATGAGCGGCATGGAGTTGCTGCAGGCGGTGCGCCAAAAGGATCCGGATGTCGAAGTGCTGCTGCTGACCGGCTACCCCGACATTGAAACGGCGGTTGCGGCGATCAAGCAAGGGGCGTTCGACTACCTGGCCAAGCCGTATGAGGCCGATGATCTGGTGCTGCGCGTGCAAAAGGCGGTCGCACATCGGCGCGTCAAAGACCGCAACGAGGGCCTGCGCGAACGGCTGCGTTCCGGTGTTTCGGGCCGGCAGTTGATCCATTGCTCGGACACGTTTGGGGCCGCCATCGAGATGCTGGAACGCGCCGCGCGCACCGATGCTTCGGTGTTGCTGATCGGCGAGAGCGGCACCGGCAAGGAGCTGTTGGCGCACCACCTGCACGATTCCAGTGATCGTCGCGACAAGCCGTTCGTGCCGGTCGACTGCACGTCGATCCCGGCCGATCTGTTCGAGAGTGAGCTGTTCGGCCACAAGAAAGGCGCCTTCACCGGCGCCGTTGCCGACAAGCTGGGCCTGTTTCGGGTGGCCGATGGCGGCACGCTGTTCCTCGACGAACTCGGCGAGCTGCCGCTGGAGTTTCAGTCGAAGCTGCTGCGCGCCATCCAAGAGCGCAGCGTGCGGCCGGTTGGCAGCAGCGAGCAGCGCAAGGTCGACGTGCGCATCGTCGCAGCAACCAATCGCGACCTGCAGAGCGAGGTCGAGCAGGGCAATTTTCGCTCGGACCTGTTCTACCGACTCGATGTCGTGCGCATCAGCGTGCCGCCGTTGCGCGACCGCAGCGGCGACGTGGATGTGCTGGTTGCGCATTTCCTGGCCCGGTTCGGCAGCAAGGCGGGCATCGTAGAGCTCGCGCCCGAAGCCGTCGAACTGCTGCGCGCCTACCATTGGCCGGGCAACGTGCGTCAGCTGCGCAACGCGATCGAACGAGCCTGCGCCCTGGGCCAAGCGCCGCGGCTCGAGGCCGACGATTTGCCGCCAGAGCTTGCGGGGCGCACGGGTTCCGTCGCGGCGGACAGCGTGGCGGCCGGCGATCTCGACGGCGGCACCTTCCAGGAGATGAAGACGCGCCGCATTGCCGCGATGGAGCAGTCCTACGTCGAGGGCCTTTTGAAGAAGCACAAGGGCAACGTCACGCATTGCAGCGAGGAAGCCGGCATGGCGCGCAGCGCGTTCCAAAAGCTGATGCAAAAGCACGGCATCCGCTCGGCGGACTACCGTGCAAGCTAGCAACCGCTCGCGCTAGCTAGCGGCCGCCGTCTGGCTCGGGCAAACCGGGCTTGAGCAAGCGCACGTCGATGACGTTGTCGTGCGGCCAGATGCGGTTGGCGGCGAATGCGCGGCGCTCTCGGTTGTCCGAAGTCAGGTCGGCCCATTCTTCGGCGCTGGCGTGGTAGGGGATCTTCTGCAGCGGCGGCGGCACGAGGGTGGCGAATGGCGTCATCGCCCAAAGCCAGCCAACGACGCCGCCTTGCACACACGCCTTGTCATCGAACATCGCGGCGATGGCGGCACCCGTGCTGGCAAATAGATCGACCGGCTCCAGCAGCACGGCGACCAGCGACTCGGTAGCCCAAACGGATAGCGGCGCGTCGTAGTGCGGCTGCAGCAAACCGTGCTCCGGGCGCGTCTCGAGCACGAACCAATGTTGCTCACCGTTGTCGCGATCGCCGTCGTTGCCGCTCTCGCTTCGCGATCGATCTACAAACACGGCGGCATGCTGCTGCAGAACCAACAGGTTGGTGCCGCAGGCCGGCAGCGTCAGCAGGGCTGTTGCGCCGATCGCCACACTGCAGGAGCGCCAGCGCGAGATGCTCACGCTTCGGCCTTGGCTGCCTTCACCATTTCGCGGAACACGATCATGCCGTCGCCGTCTTCCGGCAGCTTGCCATGCTCAAGCTGGGTGCGGCGCCAGTCCGGCATGTGGGTTGGCATGTAGCTCCGGTCCGGGTGCGGCATGACGCCGAGCACGCGGCCGTTGTGGTTGGTCAAGCCGGCAATGCCGAGAGCGGTGCCGTTTGGGTTGGCCGGGTAGCTCTCTGTTGCCGAGCCGTCTGCGTCGACGTATCGAATCGCAGCAAAGCCCTCATCGACCAGAGCCTGCTGGGTCTCTTCGGTCTTGGCGACGAGTCGCCCTTCCCCGTGCGCGGCGGGCCAGCGCAGCGTCAGGCCTTCGGGCAAGAACACGCAGCGCGACTTCTCGGTGCGCAGCGTCACCCAGCGGCATTCGTAGTGATTGGACAGGTTGTGGGTGAGCGTGACCTCTTCTTCGAGCTTTGCCTTGGTGCAAGGCAGCAGCCCGAGGCGCACCAGCACCTGGAAGCCGTTGCAGATGCCGAAGGCGAGGCCGCCGCGGTCGACGAAGCGCATCACGCGTTCACCGAGGCGCGCCTTCATCTCGGTCGCGAGCACGGTGCCCGAGCGGATGTCGTCGCCGTAGCTGAACCCGCCCGGCACGGACAGGATCTCAAAGCGATCGAGCAGGCCCGGTTCGGCCAGCAGCTTGGTGATGTGCACATACTCGCTGCGGGCGCCGGCGCGCTCCAGCGCATGGAACGTCTCGCGTTCGCAGTTGATGCCGGGGGCGCGGAGCACCAGGGCGTTGGGGCGGCTCATTGGGCTGCCTCCGGCACGAGGGTGCCGTCGAGGTCGAGGGGGCGTTTCCAGGCGTGTTCGGCCTGTTGGGTCGACATGGAGATGAGGGGAGTCGCACCGTGCACAAACGTCAGCGTCGCTTCCGGCTGCACGCTGCCAACGACGGCGAAGGGCACGTCGCGCAGGTTGGCGGCGAGGTCGTCGAGTCGATCGGGCGGCACCTCGAGCAAGAAGCGGCTCTGCGATTCGCTGAACAGGCGCTTGGTTGCGTCCAGATCGTCGGTCGCGATCGGCATCGCCGCCGTGTCGAGATGCACGCCGAGCCGGCCACCGATGGCCATTTCTGCCGCGGCAGCGGCGATGCCGCCTTCGCTGAGGTCGTGGGCTGCGAGCGCGCAGCCGGCCTGCAGGGCGCGGTGCACGCCGTGCAGCACGTCGCGGGCGTATTCCTTGTGCACCCGCGGCGCGTTGTGGCCGAGTTCGCCTTTGCTCTTGTAGTAGACGCTGCCGCCGAGCTCATCGCGGGTGGTGCCGACGACGACCAGCTTGCTGCCGGCGCGCTTCAGGTCGCTGGTCATGGTGCGACGCACATCGGGGATGACCGACATAGCCGTCACCAGGATGCAGCCGGGGATGCGGATCGTGCGGGTGCCGCCGCCCTCGAGCGTCGCCCGAAACTCGTTGTGCAGCGAGTCCTTGCCGCTGACGAACGGTGTTCGGTAGTGCATCGCCACGTCGCACAGGGCTTCGGTCGCGCGCACGAGTTCGCCGAGGCACTGCGGGTCGCGGGTGTTGCCCCAGCAGTAGTTGTCGAGCACGACCGTGTAGTCCGGATCGCCGCCGGCGGCGACCATGTTGCGCATCGCTTCGTCGATCGCGCACTCGGCCATCGCGGCCGGATCGATGTGGCTGTAGCGCGGGTTGAGTCCGTTGGACAGCACCACGCCGCGCATCGAGCCTAGCTTGGGCGCGAGCACCGCGGCATCGGCGGGCCCATCTTCGTGCACGCCGCACAAAGGCTTGCCGGCCGAGGCCGCCTGCACTTCGTGGTCGTACTGGCGCACGATCCACTCCTTGCTGCAGACGCCAAAGTCCGCGAGCACGTCGAGCAGGGCTTGGCCGTGGTCGGCCTCCGGCGGCAGCTTGGGCTCGTGGGTGTCCTTGGGCTGGTAGCTGGCCTCGAGCACGCGATCGGGCAGGCCGTCGTGCAGGAAGGCCAGGTCCAAGTCGCAGTGCACCGCGTCTTCGTGGCGCACGACCAGCCGGTTGTCCGACGTGAACGTGCCGAGCACGGTCGCTTCGCATGACTCCGCCGCGCACACCTGCAGCAGTCGGTCGAGCTTCTCGGGGGGGACCGACAGCACCATGCGCTCTTGCGCTTCGCTGATCCAAATCTCCCACGGCGACAGGCCGGCATACTTGAGCGGCGCGGCTTCCAGCTGCACGACGGCGCCGACGCCCTCGGCCATCTCGCCGATGGCGGAGCTGAAGCCGCCAGCACCGCAGTCGGTGATCGCCGAAAACAGGTCTTCGTCGGCGCAGGCGAGCACCGCGTCCATGGCCTTGCGCTCGGTGATGGGATCGCCGATCTGCACGGCGCCGGAACTCAGCGATTCGCTGTTGGTGTTGAGCTCGAGCGAGCTGAAGGTCGCGCCGTGGATGCCGTCGCGGCCGGTGCGGCCGCCGAGCGCCACGATCTTGTCGCCGGGGCGCGGCGCCTTCTGGGCGCGGGCTGTTGGCAGGATGCCGACGTTGCCGACGTAGACGAGCGGGTTGCCAACGAAGTTTTCGTCGAAGTGCACGCTGCCGTTGACGGTCGGGATGCCCATCGGGTTGCCGTAGTCGCGCACACCCGAGACGACGCCCTTCATGACCGTCAGAGGGTGCAGGCAGCCTTTGGGCAAATCCGCCGCCGCCAGGTCGGGCGGGGCAAAGCAGAACACGTCGCTGTTCGCGATCGGCCGCGCGGCGAGGCCGGTGCCGAGCACGTCGCGGATGACCCCGCCGACGCCGGTGCCGGCACCGCCGAACGGCTCAATCGCCGACGGTCGGTTGTGCGTCTCGACCTTGATGCAGACCGAGTCTTCGTCGTCGAACTTGATGATGCCGGCGTTGTCGACAAAGACGCTGACGCAGAAGTCGCGGTCGAGCGTGGTCGTGACGTGGGCGATGGTCGACTTGAGCAGGTTGTCGATGGTGCGGCCGTCGAAGCGCACGGTGCCCGTCAGCGTCTTGTGCTTGCAGTGCTCGCTCCAGGTCTGCGCCAGGGTCTCGAGTTCGAGGCGCGTCGGGGCGCGATCGAGCGTCTCGAAGTGGGCCTGGATCGCACGCATCTCGTGGCCGTCGAGGGCGAGGCCGCCGTCCTGCGACAGCTGGACCAGTGCGTCTTCGTCGAGATCGCGCAGCGGCACTTCGTGCACGGCCAGGTCTGGGGCCGGAGAGCTGTCGGGTAGGCCTGCCGGCAGCGTGTCGACCAGGATCTGCTGCACGATGTCGTTGGCCAGATCCTTGCGCGCGACGTCGAGCAGCCGGCTGGTCGAAAAGTCCCCGAGCACGTCATAGGTCTGGTAGGTGCCGGCGGCGACCACCGGCAGCTGCAGGTCCTTGAGCGACTTCTGCACGGAGTGTGCAACCGGGTCGGTGACGCC
Organism: Planctomycetota bacterium; assembly: GCA_045105235.1. GTDB lineage: Bacteria > Planctomycetota > UBA1135 > UBA1135 > UBA2386. Next base: position 19,483 of record JBGCDH010000020.1, read on the forward strand.
GGGTTTGGGCACGATCGTCAGCGTGTGCGCTCCCTCCGGCTTGGGGGCCTCGGTGCCGGGTTCATGCACAACAAACCGCTCGGTGACCGGATCGCAGAGCACGGCCGCGGCAAACTCGTCGACCTGGTCGCGGGTCAGCTCCGAGCCCAGCAGATAGCCGCGGCGGGAGCGCACGGCCGTGATGCCCCCGAGCCCCGCTGTGGCCAGGGTACGCTGCGCCGCGTCGCCCATGGGATCCAAACGGTTCGGTTGGGCTAGAACGTCGATTCGCCACGCCTGCATGTGTTAGCCAGGATGCCTGTCCGCGACAGGCGAAGCAAGCGCGGCCCAGGGTCTCCGGCTGGATAGGTTGGGCCCGCGCAGGATCCGGGCGTTGGCGGTGCGGGCCGCAGCTCAGTAGCTCTCTTCTTCGCCGGGGAACGTGCCCTTTTGCACGTCGTTGCAGTAGGCCTGGATGGCCCCGCTGATGTCGTCGGCGAGTTCGCGGTAGCGCCGCACGAAGCGTGGCTTAAAGCGCGTGAACATGCCCAACATGTCATGGGTCACGAGGATTTGCCCGTCGGTGTGGGGCCCGGCGCCAATGCCGAGGATCGGCACCGATGTGGCTTCCGACATGCGTCGGCCCAGCTCGCTTGGCACCTTCTCCAGCACGATGGCAAACGCGCCGGCCTGCTCGAGCGCGACGGCGTCCTCGATCAGGGCGTCCTGCTCTTCGGGCTCGGTGCCGCGGGTCTTGTAGGTGCCAAACTGGTGGATCGACTGCGGCGTCAGGCCGAGGTGTCCGACCACCGGGATCCCGGCGGAGACCAGTTTGTCGACGGTCGGCGCGAAGCGGCGTCCGCCCTCGAGTTTGACGGCTTCGACGTGGCCTTCCTTGAGCAGGCGACCGGCGTTGCGCAGGGCGTCGTTTTCCGAGACCTGGTAGCTCAAGAACGGCAGGTCGCCGACCACGAGGGCGCGCTCGGCGCCACGGCTGACCAGCTCGCAGTGATAGACCATCTGATCCATGGTCACAGGCACGGTGGTCTCGCGGCCCTGCATGACGGTGGCGACCGAGTCGCCGACGAGCAGAAGGTCGATGCCGGCCTGGTCGAGCAGAGCGGCGAACAGGTGGTCGTATGCGGTCAACGCGGTGATGCGTTCGGAGCGCTGCTTTTGCTCGCGCAGCGTCTGCGTGGTGACCTTGCCGGGTCCGGCCATGGCGGTGCCTTGGGTGTGAAGAAGTTCGCGTCCGCGGGAAGTCGCAGCCAGCTTGTCGTCCGCCTGAGCCCGCAATGGGCGCTCAGGCTCCGGCTGCCGGCCAGCGCGGCCAGCGGTCTCCGCTGGCAGTCTCGGCCGGCTATCGGTCTTTGGTCTACCAGTCGCCGAACGTGTCGTCGTCGCCCGACGAGGGCGGTGGTGGTGGTGGTGTACCGTCCTTGCCGGGCGTGTCGCCGCCGCCCCCGCCTGGTGGCGGTGGTGGTCGGTAGTCGTCGCCCTCGCGATCGGCCATGCGTGGGCCGCGGCGCTTGGGGCGCGACTTGCCTTCGACGATGCTGCCAAAGGTCGGCACACGCTTGGGGTCGAGCTCGACATCGAACGCCGACAGGTCGAGGTTGACCGGTTCGATGACTTCGACCTTGCCACGACGGTCGCGGTAGCGCGGCACGACATCGACGTCGCGCTGGCCGCCGCTGCTTTGCTTCTTGCGGCCGCCGCCGCCGCGACCCCGCTTGCCGTCGTCGCGGCGGTCGCCGCGCTTGCGGCCGTCTTCGCGCTTGCGATCCGTGCGGCCGCCCGTCCGGTCCGGCTTGTCGTCGCGGTCGCGGCGGCTGCGGCCGCGGCCGCCGCGCGAGCGGCTGCGCCGCTCACCTTGCGCTGGCTCGTCGTCGCGCGGCGACGAAGAGTCCCGATCGCTCCGGTCTGCGTCGGCAGCATCGGCGGGCGCGCGCTCGCGATCGTCGCCTCGGCTGCTGCGCTCTTCGTCGCGGTCGTCAGCGCGTGCGCGGCCGCGGCCGCGTCCCCGCCGTCGCCGGCGGCGCTCTCCGGCTTCCTCGCCAGGTTCCCGATCGCCACGCTCCCGATCGTCACGCTCCCGATCGTCACGCTCCTGATCGTCACCGTCACGCTTGTCCTCTGAGGCGTGCTCATCCGACAAGTCGTCACGCTGCGAACGCGCATCCGCGCCGTGCCCCGGCCGTTCCTCGTGGGCGTCACCGAGCTCAAAAGAGTCGCTCGGCTCTTCGCGGCCGCCGGTTCCGCGGCGTCCGCGCCGGCGCGAGCGACGCTTGCGCTGCGCCTGCGTCTCGTCCGAGTCCGCACTGCTCGCATCACGGCTTTCGGCGCGCGGGGCGTCAGCACCGTGATCCTCCGTGCGGTCTTCGTCGCGGCCTGCTAGCGGTTCGCGCTCACGATCGGCGGATGCGAAGTCGTCGCTGCTCTCCGATTCGAACGTGGGGAACAGCACATCGCTTGCTTCCGCCGCGGCCGGTCGCCGGGTCGGGCGAACACGTCGGCGGGGCCGCTTCGTTTGCGGCGACGCTGCGTCTCTGCTCGATGCGTTCTCTGTGGTCTCGTCCTTTCGCGCCTCGTCCTCCGTCGACTCGTCCCGCTCACGCTTGGCAGAACGGCCACGCTGCGGCCGGTCGTTCTCGGCAGAGTCGCCCAAATCGCTACCTTTCGGATCGCTACCTTTCGGATCCGTATCGTCTGCAGCAGCACCCTGCTGGAAGACCACGTCTTCATCGATCGCGCTCTGCGGCGAGAACGGCCGCTTCTTGGGCGCACGCAGCTTGCTCCGACCCCGACGTGGTCGCTCTTCGCGGCCCTCGTCACTTCGTTCGTGCTCGCTCCGTTCGCCGTCGCTCCGCCCGCCGTCACTCCGTCCGTCGTCCGTTCGCGACCTGCCGTCCTCGGAGCGATGGTCCGACCTCACGTCGCCATCCGCCCGATCACGATCCTGCCGATCTCGGCCGGAACGCTCGCGATCGCGGCCGTCTCGTCCGTCCCTGTCGCCATCCCCATCCGAGTCGCCGCCACGGCGGCGTCGGCGGCGCTTGCGCTTGCCGCGTGGCTCGTCGCGGTGTTCATGCTCGTCGCCGCGTCCGTCGTCGCTTTCGCTGCCGCTGTCCGCCGGGCGGCTTGCTTCAGCCAGATCCTGCCAGTGTTCGAGCGTCTCGAGGTCGCCGTTTTCGGCAGCCGTTCGCAGCGCAAACAGATGCAGCGCCTCCTCGAAGTAGGGGCTGCGCAGAAAGCTGTCGACGCGGAAGCGGCGCTTCTTTTCCGGCTGTGAAAAGCGATGCTGCACGCCGCAGGCGCGTTTGAGGCAGCCCGAATCGCGGCGCGGCAGGCGCAGGTCGGTGGCCAGTGAGCCAAGCAGCTCTTCGGCAATCGAAGAGGCGCTGCGCTTGGGTTGGTTGGCGACTTCGGCAGATACCGCGCCATACATCAGCGTCGCGAGCAGGACGCCATTCGGCGGCGGCTGGCTGCCGTCCGGCTGCGCCTGGACGTGGTCGTCCAGCGCCTCGAGCAGCGCCCAGAACGAGCTACGCTGATCGTCGTCGGCGGTCTCAAGGAAACGGCCGACCACCGGGATCAAATGCTGGATCGCGTCGATGTCGCGCAGCAGCTGGAAGCTCGGCAGGGCGTGACCCGACCGCAGCAGCCGCAGGATCTCTTCGAGCACGCGCGGCGGGGCGGCGCGGACGAGGTCGTCGGCTGTCTCGGCCATCGCCGACAGCGTCTCCTGCTCAATCTCAAAGCCAAGCCGGCCAGCAAACTTGACCGCGCGCAGGATGCGCACGGGGTCCTCGCGGAAGCGCACGACGGGGTCTCCGATCGTGCGAATGACGCGGTCTTCGATGTCGGCCAAGCCGTCGACATGGTCGACGATCTTGTTCTTGGTGGGATCCAAGAACAGGGCGTTGATCGTGAAGTCGCGCCGCAGCGCGTCCTCTTCGGCCGTGCCAAACTCGTTGTCGCGCGTGATCAGCAGGTCATCGGAACCGCCGCCCTGGCCGCTGCTGCCGCCGGGCGAACCAGGCTCGCCGCCATCGCGCTCTTCGGGCGTGCGCCGGAACGTCGAGCACTCCAGGATCTTGGTGTTGCCGTGGAAGTGCAGGTGGGCGAGCTTGAAGCGTCGGCCAATGATCCGGCAATTGCGTGGGAATGTCCGCTTGACCTGAGGAGGACGCGCCGCCGTAGCGATGTCGTAGTCCTTTGGCGTGCGCTGCAGGAGCAGGTCACGGACGCAGCCGCCGACGAGGTAGGCTTCAAAGCCCTTGTCGATCAGGCGGGTGACCGCGCGCACGGCGTCGTAGTCAAGAACCGACAGGTCCTGGCCGGTGGGGGATAGGATCGTAGGTTCGATCTTGTTTGTCTCCGGTGGGTTAACCGTTATGTCACACAACGGTTTACTGCCGCGCCCCGGGCGCTGGCAAGGCGATTCTGTCGCGCCGTCATTTGCGCCGAGCGATAGTTGGGCCTGGGGATGCCCAAAACGTCGGCATGGCGGCGAGTCGCGGGGCCGCAGGCGGTCAGGCCCAGAGGCCGCCGTCGACCGTCAAGACCTGCCCCGTCATGTAGCTGCTTTCATCGGAAAGAAGGTAGCGGACGAGACCTAGGACATCGTCAGGGTGGCCGACACGGCCCGCCGGCACCCGGGCCAGCATGCGGGCCTGGCTTTCCCGGTGGCTGTGGTCGTGGTCGATCAGGCCCGGGGCGATGACGTTGACCGTTACCGAACTGGCCGCCACTTCGGCGGCCAGGGAGCGCGCCAATTGGATGACGGCGGCCTTGGCGGCGAAGTAGACGGGCGCCCGGAGCATCGACTTCTGCTTGTCGGCTCCCGCTGCTGCAAACAGCACGACCCGGCCACGGCCAGCCTGAACCATGCTGGGCACGACGGCCTGGATGGTCTGGAAGACTGTCTCGACGTTGCTGCGAAACAGGTGCTGGTAGCTGTGCTCGGCTGTCTCGAGCAGCGGCTCCTCGACGAAGTCGCCGATCGTATGCACCAGCGCCCACGGGGCGCCGTGCTGACGCTCGAAGTCGACGAACGCGCCGCGCACGACGGCTTCATCACTGGCGTCGACGCCGTTCTTGCGCGTCCAGATCGTGCAGCGGTCGGCATACTCGGCCGCGATCGAGCGGCCGATGCCCTGGCCGCCGCCGACGACCAGCACCTGGTTGCCGTCGGAGGCTCGCTTGCGGTGAGAGGCTGGGTTGCCGTGAGAGACCGGCTCGCCGTCAGGGATTGGGCCTGGCGTATCGGTCACGATTTCCAGAGCCAGCCGAGGATCTCCTTCAGCTTCGGCGGGTTGCCGGTCATCAGCACGCCGACGCGGAACACCTTGGCGGCGGCCTTGAAGGCGAACCAAATCGTGGCGACGAGCAGGATCGACGTGACGATGTACTCCCAGGTCTCCGGTGGGCCGGCGGCTCGGTTCATCATCGTGAACGGCGTAAACAGCGGGATGAAGCTCATCACCTTGGCGACGGTGCCGTTGGGCTCCTTCGTGATGAACATCATCGAGATCAGCGGGACCATCAGGATCATCACGACCGGCTGCATCAGGTTCTGCGCTTCCTTGAGGGTGTTGCAGACCGAGCCGATGGCGACCAGCACCGCGGCGTAGAGCAAGAAGCCGCCGAGGAAGTAGAGCACAAACGACGCCAGGTAGCCGGTGTTGCCGAGCGCCGCGACGAGGAAGTCGATCATCTTGCCGCTGTCGCCGAGGAACATGGGCGCGAGCCACGCCGTCAGCAGGGCAAAGAAGACCCATGTGCCGACGATGGTCAGGCCGGTGAGCGCGATCCCGTAGATCTTGCCGTGCATGAGCTGCGACGGGCTGACCGACGACAGCAGCACCTCGATGATGCGGTTGCTCTTCTCCTCGATGGTGTTGGTCAGGAGCAGGTTGGCGATCGAGAAGACCGCCATCCACAGCAAGTAGACAAAGGCCATGGGCGCCCACGAACTTGCGGTGTCCTCATTCTTGACGTCTTCCGCTTCGCCGGCCTTGGAGACCTTTTTCTTCTTGAAGCTGACGCGCGCCTGGATGTGTTTGGCCACCGCGGCGTCGATGCCCGCGTCGGCGATGCGATCCTTGCGCACAAGGTTCGTCAGCGTGCTGCCGTAGCTGGTAAGTAGCCCGTCATCCGTCAGGTTGTTGGAGACGTAGCGGAAGTTGTCCGTGTCCTTTAGCGGGTCGTCTCCGAGCACGAAGAAGGCGAACAGCTCGTCTTTGCCGACCAGCTTGTTGAGCTCCTCCTCTTGCTCCTCGGGGCTGCGATCGGCCAGTTCCAGCTCGTTGAGTGAGACGAACTCGTACTGGGCCCCGCGGCCAATGCCCTCGTATTTGGCCAGATCCTCGGGCGGCTGGCTCTGCATCCATTCGTACATTGCGTACATCTGGTCGCCGCTCGGCTCCTCGCCGGGAGTCATCCCCTCGAGCACGGTTTGCAGCTTGGGATCTACGTCGCCGCTTGCGAGGTCGGCCTGCATCTTTGCCGCCATCTCAAACATGGCGCTGACGTCCTTTTGCCGGAACGCTCGCTCCGCACGCTTGCCAAAGTCGGCGCTGCCGGTGTCGACCACGGCGTACTTCTGCACCTCTTTGAACTTGCGCAGCAGAGCGCCGATGCCGATCGACGCACCGATCAAGATCGGCACGATGAAGATGCCAATCCAGAACGTCTTGGTGCGCACGTTCTCCAGATACTCGCGTTGCGCGACAAGCATGGTCTTGCTGGCCATCAGTTCGATCCTCCAGCAACAGCGGCCATCGGCTCGGCGGCGGCAAGCGCTGCGTCGCGCTCTTCGACCGTGCGCACAAACACCTCGTGTAGCGACGGCTCGCGCACGTCAAAACTGCGCACCGTCACGTTATCAATCAGCCAGCGTAGGGCGTCCTGCGGGTCGTGCCCCTGCTGCAGGTAGATTTCGGCGGCCTTGTTGTCGTCGTTGATGCGATCGAGCCCCGGCAGGTTCTTCAGCACCGAGCCATCGCCGTCGTATTCGATCTGGATGCCGTGATCGCGCCCGGCCTTGACGTCCTGCAGCGTGCCATCGAATGCGAGCCGGCCCTTGTGGATCATCATCATGTGATCGCAGAGCTTCTCGGCTTGTTCCATCACGTGCGTCGAGAAGATCACCGTGCGGCCGCCTTCCTTCATCTGCAGGATCGTGTCGCGCATGACGTCGCGGTTGACCGGGTCGAGGCCACTGAACGGCTCGTCGAGGATCACGAGGTCGGGGTTGTGGATGATCGTGCCCAGGATCTGAACCTTTTGGCCCATGCCCTTGCTCATCGCCTCGCACTTCTTGTCGAGCCAGTCGCCGAGCCCAAACTGCGTCAGCAGCTCCTTGGACTTGATGTTGGCCGTCGAGGTGTCCATGCCCTTGAGCTTGCCGAAGTAGGCGACGATCTCCGCCGTCTTCATCTTCTTGTAGAGGCCCTTCTCCTCGGGCAGGTAGCCGAGGCGGTCTTTGACCGTGCTGGCGTCGGGGACGCCGAGCACCGAGATGGTGCCTTCGTCCTGGTGGAAGATGCTCATCACCATGCGGATGGTGGTCGTCTTGCCGGCACCATTCTGGCCTAAGAACCCATAGATGCAGCCAGTGGGGACTTTGAGAGAGAGATGGTCGACGGCGGTGAACGATCCGAACCGCTTGGTGACGCCTTCTAGGGTCAGCGCGTATTGCATGGGGCGAGGCTTGGGTGGACGCAGAGTCGGCAAGATTGTCGTGCGAGACGGTCCGGGGCAAGGCTGCCGGCGCGATCCTTCGGTCTAGCCCTGGCGCACGCCGTTTTCGTAGGTGCCGCTGTGCTCCTCGTCAGGCTGGCCGTCGGCTTGCCAGACCTGCCATTCCCCGTGCATCCTGTTGTCCGCGAACGTGCCGACGGCGCGCAGCTGGCCGCCCAGGTGCCAAAACTCCCACTTGCCGGTGCGCTTGCCGTCCTCGAAGTGACCGCGTTGGGTGGCCTCGGTGCGGTCTGCTGGGGCTGGTAAAGCTCCGTCCGGACAGTGGAAGTAGTGCCACAGACCCCAGCGGTGGCAGGGGACACTGTCATCCGGGTTGCGAGCGCCAGCGACGGGCTTGTCCACGCCAATGGCGATCTGTGAGCCTTCACCATAGAGAAACGCGGGCAGCTTGCCGTGCACCTGGATTTCGGCGGTGTCCATCGAGTGACACATGCCGCCGCCGGGTGTCGCTGCGAGCAGCTCCTCGTTGCTGGGCATCGTCAGGCCCGTTGGGCGCGCATTCGGGCCCCCGCAGCCACCACTCAGGGCTCCGGCGAGGACGATGGCAAGAAGGTGTGGTCGCGTCATGCGTCGAACATACCGGTTCGCGGCCGCGTCGGGCGGGCTAGCCGCGAGCCGGCGGCAGCCGGCCGCCCTACTCGCCGCCGAGGAAGTAGCCGTTGGTAAAGACGAAGTCGTCCTCTTCGACCGCCTCATGGCAGTCCGAGCAAAAGCGATCCGGGCCGGCGCCGTTCCAGCCGACGGCGTAGTGCCAGGTGTCCTCACCTTCGCCCTCCTGGACTTTGACCATGACGGTCAAATCCGGGCTCGTGTCGCGTTCCCAGGCGCTTTTGCTGCCGAACTGCTCTTTCACGATGACCGTGCCGACCGGGTAGATGTAGGGGCCGTCGCTGAGCAGCATCTGCTTACCCGTATCGTTGACCCAGACGTTGCGAAAGCCCTCTTCGCCGCGGTGCACGCCGCCGAGCGAGCCGGTGTCGTCGCCCGTCAGGCCCTTGGCGACAGAGGTCCACGAGCGGTAGTCCGACCAGCGCGGGTCGGGCTCGCCCTGAAACAGCGTGCAGGCGGAAATCGACAGGGCAAGCAACGAGGCGACGGTGGTCTTCTTAGGCATGGCTTCGGCGGTGCTACGAGAGGGCGGGCGAAAGTTTCGGGGGTGGCTTGGGACGCTCAGCTGCCCTGCAAGCGACGCGGTGCGAACATTGGCAGTGCCGCGTGCGTCGGGCCCGTGTCCGCGCCCACGATTTGCTCGGCGAGGCAGCGTCCGGCGAGGAAGGCGAAACCGAGTCCATAGCCGTTGAAACCGAGCAGCGCAAAGACGCCGGGTTGCCCCGGCAGCGCCCCGCACAGCGGCAGTCCGTCGGGCGTACCGGCCATGATGCCCGTCCAGACGTGCGGGAACGCGACGTCCTGCAGCGCGGGAAAGTGCGCCCGCGCATACTCGAGCAGGTTGGCGGTGATCTGCTCGTTGTGGCTGTGGTCGTCGACGGTGTTGAGCTCTTCGCCCGGCACCGACCAGCGCTTGCCGCCGATCACGAAGCGGCCCTCGTGCATGCGGAAGTACTCGTAGCAAAAGTTGCTCGACATCGCACAGTTGGGAAACTGCTTTTGCAGCTCGGCCGGCAGCGGCTCGGTGGCGGTGATTTGGCCGCGAAACGGAAAGACCGTGCGCTGCAGGAGGCCGCTCGGATCGAGGTCGCGGCCGAGCGCCGACGTGCAGTGCACAACGATCGCAGCATCGATCTTGCGGCCGTCGGCGAGCGCCACGACGAAGCCTCCGGGCTCGCCGGTGACCTGCGTGACTTCGGCGTTCTGCACCATGCGCGCGCCGTGCTTGGTCGCCTGTTCGGCCAGGCCACGCACCATGGCGGCAGGCTGCACGATCGCTTCGGCCGCCAGAAACAGGCCGCCAAAGAATCCGTGGCTGCCGGGTAGGCGAGCCTGCACTTCGTCGGCGGACAGCAGCTCGTGCGGTTTGTTCTCGGCGCGAAGCAGCGCCGCTGCCTGCTCGAGCTCGCGCCACTCGTGCTCTGTCTCGGCCAGCCTCAGCCCGCCGGCCTGGTGCAGGTCGCACTCGATGCCCGAATCGCGCACCTCTTGCAGCAGCGCGTCGTGGTTTTGCTGCAGGAAGTCCCACAGCACGGGCGCCTGCTCGTGGCCGAACTGGCCGTGGATGCGGTTGTAGTGCTCTCCTAGGCCGAGCAGCAGCTGGCCGTCGTTGCGGCCGGATGCGCGGCTGGCGATCTCGCCGCGTTCGAACAGCACCACCTCGATGCCCAGGCGCGCGAGATGCAAGGCGGTGGAGACGCCGGCGATGCCGCCGCCGATCACGGCTGCGGTGGTGCTGGCGTGCTCAGGCAGGCTCTGATTTGGGAAGGCCCGCGCGTTGCGGATCCACAGCGAGTTGGGTGGGGTTTTGGTCACGGCGGTCGCGCGATTACACCACCGGTTGGCGGTCCGATGCGCGGATATTTCGCGCGTGACCGCAACTCGTGAGGGGTTGCTTTGCCGAGAGCCCCGGCGGATCCGTACCGAGGCGTTTGGCAGGTTTCACTGCTCTCGATTCGCTGCGTTGCCCTCGCCGGCCAGTGCCTGCGGGTTGACGACACGAGTGCTCGGATGGCGCAGGCGAGGCCTGCGCTGCGCACTCGATCAGATCGCGACGAGCCAGATCGCAACCGGGACCAGGTTCGGTGGCGTCTCGGTCTACCGGCTCAAGCTTTGACGACTTGGCCGGGACCCGCGCCCTCCGTCCCTACTTCCCCTTGTCGATGCGGGCCTTCTTGGCCTTCTTGAACGTGGCCTCGTCTGGCCACTTGGCGAACGTCGTCATCCAGGCTTTGACGTTCTTGGTGTTCCACTGCGCCTTGGCCGGATGCAGGGTTTCGCCGGCCTCGACGGCGGCGTAGCGCGCGTTGAGGCCGCCGGTCATCTCCTGGATCATGCGGTTCAGCTCGAAGCCAAAGGCAGCGTCGTCGGTGCTCTTGTAGTCGAGCGTGCGCAGCCGTTCGAGGATTGCGAACAGGGCTGGGTAGCCCTTGTCGGACAGATTGCGCTTGGCCCGGATGTGCCGCATGCCGCCGTAGGCATCGAGGTCTTCGGCGAGGCCCATGACCTCGGCCTTGGCTTCGGCGTCGATGGAAGCAGGCCACTGCACTTCGCCATAAAGCTCGGCGGCCGACTGCACCTCGTCCATCGAGCGCGCCGGGTTGCGCTGCTTCTCCCACGGCTCCTTGGTGCGGGTCGGGTCGTCGCTGCTCGGCAGCGGCACTTCGGGCGCGCCACTCGCCGCTGGGGTTCCGGCTGCGGGAGTTTCTGCGGGCGTCTTGGCGGGCTCACCGGCCGCTGGTGCATCGCCGGCAGCGGGCTTGGGCATCTCGCCCTTGGCGCCGGCGTTCGCTGCCGCTGCCTTCGCCGCCTCATCAGCCGTTGCCTTGCTGGCGTTGGCGTCGGTTGCTTTGGTGTCGCTTGCCTTTGTGTCGTTCGCCTCGAGCTTGGCCGTTTCCTTGGTGTCGTCCTTCTTCGGGGCGTCTTCGCTCATCATGAACCAGATGCCGACGCCGAGGATCGCGGCGAGTCCGACGCCGCCGAGGATCAGCGGCATCGAGTTGCTCTTTTGAGGTTCGCGTTCGCGCCGGCTTGCCCGGCCACCCTTGTTGCCGTCTTCCTCGCCGCCGCGCCGACTGCGATTCGAACTGCTGCGGCTCGCCAGCCGTTCGGCCTTGTCGCTCTTGGCGGAAGCACCCGCCGAAGCGCTGCGGCGCGTCGACTTGCTGCGATCCACAGCGGGCTTGGCCGCGGCCGCTGGCCGGGCCTTCGCGGGCTTCGCAGCTGCAGCCGGCTTGCTGCCACCATCGCCGCTGTCGGCCGCCGCGCGCTGGCCAGCAACGTCGATCACGCTGCCGCACTTCTGGCACTTGGCCTGGGTGCCCTTGAAGGTGGGCGGCAGCTTGTACTTTGCGCCGCAGTTGTCACAGGTGATCGGGATCACGTTCATAGTCGAGGGCTCCGGGGGGGTCGAATCAGGTCGTTGAATAGTAGGTTGGTTGCCGGCTACCGATGTGGCGGCCGGGGCGAGTCCGTGCGAAATCTGCGGCGGCGGCGGGGGGCGGGCGGGCTACTCGCCGCCGCCTTCTTCGTCGCCTTCGTCCTCGTCGTCGAGGTTCTCGTCGCGGTTGAACCACTCGTCCCAGTTGTTGCTGTTGCGATACCAGAACGCGAACCACTGCCGGATGCAGGACTGGCGCTTCTTGGTGTCGGCGGCGTTGTCGCCGCTTGGCATGGCCGGGTAGTTGACGGCGTAGCCAAGCCATTGGCCGAGCGCGCGGTCGAGCAGGAGAATCTCCTGGTGCTTGCCGATGACGTCGCCGTAGCAGTCGTGCAGGGCGTTGAGCACACGCGGAACGGCCGCCTTCTTTTGCTCGTCGCTGCGGATCTTGTAGGCCGCACGGTTGAACATGCCGCCGCGCGCATCGGGCTCCGCCGCGGCGCGGATGCCTGCCACGACCTCGTCTGCGAGCTGGCGAAGCTCGGGCGAAGCGTCCTTCCAGTGCGGCACCGGTGTCGGCTTGGACTCCGTGACCTTGCGCGTGCCGGCCGAGTCGGTGATCTCGACGGCCTCCGGCTTGGCGATGTCTTCGTTCGGCGAGTAGGTGACGATGCCGGGCTTTTTGCCGGCCTTGAACGCCGGCTCGCGGGTCATCTTGAAGCTGCTGACCTGGGCGGCGGAACCGTCCATGCGGAACGTCAGCTCGAACATGCCGTTGGTGCCGTAGTAAAAGCGCTCGTCGCCTTCCTTGGCCGTCACCGTGAGCAGTGCCTTGCCTTCGCTGGCGGTCATGTCCGCTTCGCTGACGAGCTCGGCGCTGACGTTCATCGTGCGCAGCAGCTCGGTGTCGGCGTGCTCGCGCATGGCGTTGAGGATCTTGCCCTTGTCCTTTTCTTCGATGCCGAGCTGCGTCGCGATCGCACGCGTGTCGGTGTGCATGCCGAGCACGAGCTGGTTGTTGTCGCCGAGTGCGGCGGCCCATTTGGCAATCTGCTGGGCTCGCGGGTGGTCGCCGCGGCCAAACTGGACGTCGACCGGCTTCTTGGCCTGGCTGCTCGCGTTTTGCTTCTTGCTGTTGCCATCGCCATTGCCGCTGCCGCCGCCGGACATCGCGATGAAGATGCCGATGATGACGACTGCCGCGACGCCAAAGCCGATGTAGGCCTTGGTGTAGTCGGGTGCCTCGACGCGCTTGCCGGCGGTCGTCTTGCCAAAGAAGACCCGG
>JBGCDH010000021.1:0-93165 GCA_045105235.1 Planctomycetota bacterium
CCGCGAAGTAGAAGAGGCTCATCGACACGGGACGCGTCACAACATCGTGTCCGGAGGGCCGCCCCGCGGAGCCCGCCGCCGTGGCAGCGTTGGAGTCCGCAGCACTCTCGAACCCACTCTCGGCCTTCACCACGACGTGGAATCCGCGAGCGAGGGTCCAGAGCAGCTCGAGCACGGAGATGTCGAAGGACAGGCTGGTGACCGCAAGCCACGTGCCCGGCTCATGCCCGGCCTGATCGGCTCCCAGCACGCGGTCCATGCCGACAAAAAAGTTGGCGGCGTTGCGATGGCGCACCATGACGCCCTTCGGCCGCCCGGTCGACCCCGAGGTGTAGATCAGGTAGGCCAACTGCTCGCCGGCGCTGGCATCGTGGCCGCTGGTATCGTCCAACAGCACATCGGCCGCGGCAATCTGCTCGCGGTCGCCATCGAGATCGACGCGCGGGCACGACGCTGGCGGCGCGCCGCTTGCACTCGACGCATCGACGATCAACGCAGCAAGCTCCGCGTCCTCCGCCATGAACTGCAGGCGGTCCTTCGGATAGCTCGGATCGAGCGGCACGTAGGCGGCGCCGCAGCGCATCACCGCCAGCGCCGCCGTCACCATTCCGAATCCGCGCGCGGTGCAGATGCCGACGCGGTCCCCGCTGGCAACGCCGCGCGCGCGCAGGTAGCCGGCAAGTCGATCGGCTGCGAGCAGGAGCTCGCGGTAGCTGAGCTGCTGCTCATCGCCAGCGCCGGAGATCAACGCCGTGCGGTCCGGCAGCCGCTGCGCCATCGCCATGAACTGGCGGTGCAGGCACGGCTCCGCGGCCTTCGGCGCATCCGTGTCGTTGAACTCCTGCAGCAGTCGACGCAGTTCGGCCTCGTCCAGCACCGGCACCTCGACGAGCGGACGACCACCATCGGCTGCCGCGGCGCGGGCGAAGGCCTGCAGTCGCGCAACCAGGGCGCGGGCGTTCTCTTCGCGCACCGTGGCCGCATCAAAGCAGAGACGCACGCCGCCGGCGTCCGACACGACGAACTGCATCGTGCCCGCGTCGATCGCCCCCGCGCTTTCCGCGAGCGGTTCGACCGAGCCGGATACAATGCGCACCGGCGGCAGCAGCGTCGCGGCTCCGGCAATCGCATCGCTTCGCCGCGCCGCCACATCGCGCAGCAGCGGCCCGCGCGCCCGCGCGGCCTGCATGGCTTCGCGGATGGCCGCGCGCGCCTGGTCGACCGAGGCGCCTTGCTCGGCCCGAAGCGGCAGCGGTGGACACGGTACGGCTAGGTCCTGCACCGCCGCGAGACCGTCGCGCATCGAACGATCGCAGAAACCGACTGCAGCCTGCAGCGTGCCGGCGTTGCGGAGCAAAAAGGCCGCGATGGTCGCAGCTACGTGCTCCGCATCGCCGCCAGGCACGTCGGCAGCGACCTCTGCGAGCGCGACCCCATCCGCTGGGGAGCCAGCGGCAGCGCCCGATGGCTCCGCATCGGGCACCGGCAGGGGCGCCGCTCCGTGCAGGACGCGCAGCCACTCGGCCTCCGACTTGCCGCTGCGCACACCGAGATCGGTCCAGGCCGCCACCTCAGCCGCGTCGGCCGTGGGCAACACCACCCCAGCCGCGACTCCGAGTTGCGCTAGCTGGTGCTCGTCGAGCGACGCGCCCGCCAACGTCTGCGGCCGCAAGAGACGCACGTCCGCGCCATTGCCGCAGGCCACCACGACCTCCTCGGAACGGACCTGCACCACGGTTCCGGCGGGCTTGCCGCTGGCGCTGCCGGCGTCAAGCAAGGCGGCAGACGTAGCCACCAGGACGCCGTGCGCAGCACGCACCTTGGCGACGGCCACGGGGTTTTGGTAGCCGCCGTGATCAAACGCCCGCACCCGCCGCGCCACGTCCTCGGCCGGCTGCTGGAAGTCCAGCACGCCAAGCCCGGCCGGCCGCGCCGAGCGCGCGAACCAGGTTCGTTGCGACAGGTCCTGCGGACGTCGCTCCAACCGGTCCTCTGCAAGCTGTTCGATGAGTTCGCCAAACGACGCGACCCCATGCTCAAAGCAACGCGCGTTGAGGGTAAAAGCGGTGTCGTCCGGCGCGATCGCGAACGTGCGCTGCAGCAGGATGTCGCCGGTATCGGCTTTGGGCTCGATGACGTGCCACGTCACCCCGTGCTCGTTCTCGCCGCCATGCAGCGCCCAGCAGGTCGCGTTCAAGCCCGCGTAGCGCGGCAGCGGTCCATCGTGAAAGTTGATCGCGCAGCGCTTCGGCAGCGCCAGCACATCCGGGGCCAACAGCTTCAGCCAGGTAATCGCGAACAGCACGTCGCAGGCGTCGCCCGCCAGCGTCGCCGCGAGCCGATCATCGGCCGCCACGCAGCGCAAGCCGTTCTCGGCGCAGTAGCGGCGCACCTTGTCCGTATCGGTCGCAACAGCTGCGACGCGATGGCCACGCTCCTGCCATGCCTCGAGGCACTGCAGCAGCAACGTATCGGAGCCGACAAAGACGGCAGCGAGGGGTGACACCATGTCTATTCCATCGAGAGATTCACAAGCGGCTCTTGATCCAGCCTGCATCGAGTCGGCCGGGCCCCCACACGGGCACGGCACGACGCGCACAGATGGCGATGCCATCGGGCATTCGCTGTCGCTCAGGGGGACAACGATATATCCGCAATGGAATGTCACGAAGCTTGGTCACGACATGAAAACCCGGATCTGGCTTCGGTCGCTGCCGTGCAGACCCTGCCGGCCCTCCGCTGGCGGGCGGGCTTGCTGGCGACAGCGCGGACCGTCCTCCTGCCGGATGGGTCGCCACGGCCCGGACGATTTGCAGGTGCGGGCCCAAGCTGGCTTCGAGCCCCCTGAACCCCTTGAGGACCAGCCTGAACCTACCCCGTAGGCTCTCGCTGGTTGGGCGACCTGCCGGCCGATCTATTTCTGCACGGTGAAGACGACCGGCGGGAACACCTTGGCGCGATCGCGCGCCTCGACCAGCAGCACCTGCGGCACGTCCCACTGCACGTCAACCTGGGCGCCGGCCGCAAACGGCTGCAGCGGCACGAACGCGACCAGCCCGTCGGCGGCCGGGCCGTTGCACGACTCGGCCGCAGTCCTCTCGGCATCGGTGCCGACGTAGTGCACCACCAGCCCCTTGACCGGCAGGTTGTTGGCGAACACCCGGCAACGCACCTGCTGCATCAGCGGCGCTGGCTGAACCTTGCGCGCGAAGTGAAGCGTCAGCGGCATGCCGATGACCGCATCGGCCGCGAGGCCGAGCTCTTGCAGCTTTTTTCGCACGACGAAATCGAGGCCTGCAATCGACGCCGACGGTGGGATCTCGCGCTGGCGATGACGAGGCCACGCGAGCGGCGCGCCGCGGCGCATCGATCGCGCCAGCCCCGCGCCAAGCACGTAGCCAACCCCCGGATCGGACGCGACCGAAAACAGCTCGCGTCCCGGCGCCAGCAGCATGTCGCGCAGGCGCGGCTGCGCCATCCATTCGGCCACCGCATCGAGCGGCTTCTTCGTGCGCGACCACAGCACCGAGCGCCCAATCGCCTCCGGACGAACGGGCATCTCGACCGGCTTGGCCTTCTTGCCTTTCTTGCGCCTGGCTTCCTGCTTCTTGAGCTCGCGCTCCGCCTTGATCAGATCCTTCTCGTAGCGGCGCACCGCGACGAACTCCGGCGTCGAGTCGAGAAAGCAGCCGAGCGGCCCGACTCGAGCGGCGGCACGAGCCGCGTTGACGGCACTCAAAAGCTGCCGGGCACGCTCTCCCGTCTTCTTGGCGCGCTTGGGCAACGCCGCCAGCGGATCGCGCACCATCGCCTTGCGCAGTTCGTCGCCGCGCGCCCAGAACGTGCGCCAGTCGCTATCAATCTTTGGCAGCGACACGCCGGTCTTGCGCAAGAACTCTGCCTCGATGTCCGGCGGCGTGCGCGGGCCCTTGCCGCGCGAGCGATCGAGCTCCATCAGCAGCTCCGGCCGCCAGTGCGCCAGGTAATGGCAGATCGCCCATGCCTTGACGCGCTGCTCGTTGGTGAAGCGTGCGGCGCGGATCAGCACCAGCTCGCTGCTGCGCGTATCGCTCTTCGACCAAGCCGACTCCTGCGCGATCTGCTGCCACACGTCGAGGTCGGGCGACAGGCGGCGCGTCACGTGGCTGGCCGCCGTGCGCTCTTTCAGCTGTTCCTGCAGAAACGTCAGCGTGCGCCCGAGCAAGAAGCCGCAGGCCATGTGCCCTGCTCCTTCCCAAAGCCCTTCCGTGTCGACGCCCAGCGCGTCCTGCACGATGCCGCGCACGGCCTGGTCCTGGCACACGGGCAAACCGTTTTCTCCTTTGTGCACCCGCAGCGACTCACCGCCGCTCTGCAGGTAGCACTGGTCGACCACGTCGCGCAGGAACTGCAGGCGATCCGCAGAGAACTGGCTGCTGCAGGCATCGAGCACCGTGCTGTATTCGCCCGCACCTCGCAAGAAGACCAGGTTGCGGCGACGGACCGGCACAAACAGCTCCCCGTCTGAGACGGAAAACAGCGTGTGGCACAGCAGCAGCGCCCGCTCGCAGTCCTGCGCGAGCCTCTTCAGCTCGTCGGCCGAGCGCGTGCCCCAGACCTGAAAAAACTCCGTCTCGAAGCCGCGATGCTCAAGTCCAGCACCTTCGAGCAGCGGCAGGGTCCCCGTCAGTTCCTTGGTGGGAAACTCGGTCTCGTTGAGCCAGTCGCACGCCTGCTTGATCCGACGGCCGCGCCGCAGCATGCGGAGTTCGAGCTCGCTGCCGACAAAGCCCTCGAACTCGCGGATCGCGAGCGCCTGCGAGGCCGCCTCGTCGCCTGGCTGAAAGCGCAGCACGCGCTGCCAGTGCGGCACGGCCAGCTCGGTCTTGCCAAGCGTTGTCCATGCTTTCGCCAGCGCCAGGTGCTCTTCGCGGAGCTCGTCATGGAGCTTGTCGAGTTTGCGCTCGATGCGGCGCAAGCGGCTCGCCTTGGCCTTGAGGTCACGGTCCAGGATCAGGGCGTTGGGATCCAGTCGCCACGCTCTGCCAACCGCAACAAAGCCGGTGCCGGTGCGAGCCTTCTTGTCGTCTTCGGCGTATTCCATCCAGATCTCGCGGCGCAGCAGCAGCGCCCGGCCGTGCTGTTTTTCCGCCTGCAGGGCGTCCGCCGCGGCATGCAATCCGGTCACTGCCTTGCTGCGCAGCTCCGCTTCACGCAGCCGCAGGGTTTCGGCATCCTGGGCGCAGGAGGCTTGGATGATCCATCCAAGCGCCAGCGTCATGACGAAGATCCTCGCGAGGGGTCGCATCCGCACCACGCTACGCGATGATGGCCTGCCATGCATCGCACCCGTGCCGAACGGACTGGATCTCTGCTCAGCAGACTCGCCGGAGCCCTTTTCTGCGCACTCGCCAGCGGACTCTGCAGCGAGCCGATTTGCGCGCAAGCGCCGATCCCTTCGGCAAAGCCGACCGCTCCGACCGAGCCGAGCAAACGTGCCGGTCGCGAAATCGTCGTGCAGAACCTCGCGCCATTCGGCCGCAGCCAAATCGCCAGCGTCGTGGTGCCGTTCGCGCAGGGCATCGCCGGCGAGCCGCCGGAGCTCAGCATCGACGACCGACCCACCGTTTGGCAGCCGTTCGGAGCCCGCTGGCCGGACGGCACCTGGCGCCAGGCGATCTGCTTGTTTCCGGTCGACCTGGGCCCGCTGTCCGAAGTGCGCCTGCCGCTGGTTGCCGGTGCCCGCAAACCGGCCGCCGGGGAGATCAAGATGCCCGAAGCCGTGCACAAAGACGTCAGCCTGAGCGTCTCGGTTCGTCGCGGCCAGCGCGCCGTGCGCGCCGAGCCCCAGCGGGTGCGCGACCTCGAGAGCAACGCCATGCGCCGGGTCGAGCTGCGTCGCTGCCGCGTCGACGACAGCGGCCTCGTCGTCGAACTCATCGTCACGGCCTACCGCGACCAGCCCCACGCCGACGTCAGCGTGTCCATCTGGTTTTCCGACCCGGGCAGCCCGGACATGCAGCGCAAGGTTGACGAACTCGCAATCGAATGCCGCGGCATGGCGCTGGTCCTGCGGCACGCCGGCTACCTCGGCATCGAGCAGTCGCAGACGCCTTACGGCAGCCGCACGGTGCTGCTTCGCAACGCCGTGCTCGGCGATGCGCAAGGTATCCGACGCACCGGTGCTCTGGTGCCGCCCCTGCCCGGCAAGAAGAAGGTCGACGACACACTGCGCGCGGTCGCCACCGCGCCGCTGCTGGCCGCCACCTCGTGGCGGAACACCGATGCCTTCGGCCCCTACGGCGTCGTGCCGCCACCGCCGCCGTGGCTCGCGGGCGATGCGCTACGCCTGCACTTTTCGCGCCGCCACCGCGCGTTTGTCAAACGCGAACGTCCCGGCGGGGATCCCTTTGGCGTCGGCCCCTTCGGGCAGGCACGCTTCGCGGGCCAAACCGGTGACCAAGCCGACTTCGGCACCTGCAAGCTGGCAGGCATTGCCTGGAGCGGCATGCCGAGCATGCTGCTCGAAGTCGAGCCTTCGGTGCTTCAGGAAGCCTGCCGCCCAGTGCACTTCTTCGAACAGGATGGTTCTCCGGTTGAGCCCGACGACCACCCCGAATGGGTTGTCTGGAGCGGCCGCACCCATTGGCACGGCGGCGTCAGCAAAGACCGACTCGGCAAACCTGTTCCCCAGCCCCCCTCCGAAACCCACGGCTGGACCGGCAAGGACCGCGAACACTGGTCCAACAACCATCTCGCAGCCTACGCGCTGCTGACCGGGGCCCACTGGGCGCGGCGCGAACTCGAGAACGACGTGCGCCTATACCTCGCCGGCCAGACCCTCGACCCGAGCTACTCCACCTCGAACGCCGGCGCACCGCGCGGCGGTGGCCGCACGGCCCTGTCAGCTTCCTGGGCGCTGTGCGTGCTCGGCGACAATCGACTGCGCGAACGCATGGACCAGCGCATGGACCGCGTCTACTTCCAGCAGTGGCGCGGCCGCGAACTCGCCGCAGACCGGGTCCGGCCGATGGCGGTCACGGGTCCCGACAACCGGCTGCTGCGCGGCAAGCACCCGTTTTGGAATCCGTGGCAGGACGCTCTCGCGGCCGTTGGCTTCGGCGCCCACCACCGCATGACCGGCAACCAGAAGGCGCGCCAGCTCGCCGAACAGCTCGCGTGCAACGTGGTCCGACACGGCTGGCGCTGCGACGACGCCGTCTGCGAAGTGGGCATGGCGATCCGCTGGCTCGAGGGCGAGCCCTTTTCGCCAGCGCAATGGCGCAGCACCGACGACACACTGGTTCAGTGGGGCTTTGAAACGGCGTTTTCGGAGTGGTCGATTGCCGCGGTCGAAATCGCGCGCGTGGTTGCCGAACGCGACGGCGACCACGAGCTCGCCGACAAGGCGCGCAGCATCCAGGCGCGAATGCGTCAGGGACGCCAAAAGCCCGGCGCCGAGTATCCGCTGCTCGGCGGCTACGACCGCCTATCCGAATGGGATGCGGTGCAGTGGCACGCCGCAAAGAACTAGCAGACGAACCATGCGCATCATCGCTATCCACGGCATCGGAGATCACCCTGCGGACTTCCATCGCGACTGGGCCGACGTGCTCCGCGATGAGTTTGGCAGCGGCGAGTGCGAAGTGCTTGGGCTGCGCTGGACGGAAGATCAGCGACGCATCGCCAATCGCTTTCCCGTGCTCAGCCAGCGGCTCACGGGACTCGCCGGCCGACTCGGCGCCGGCATGGACGATTCGCTGCGCCAGTCGACCGGCTTCCAGCTGGTGCAGCAGTACGTGCACGACGTCTTCACGTATGCAGCGCTGCACGACATGCGCCACCTCGTGCAGACCGAAGCCATGCGCCAGCTGCGTCAGCTAAGCGGCGGTGACCGTGCCGGCGACACCGTGTTGGTCGCACACTCGCTCGGCGCCGCGCTTGCCGTGCATGCAGCGCAGCTCGAAAAGCGCGTGGTCGGCCGCATCGGCTGGCGCGGGCTCGTCATGCTGGCACCGCCACTCGGCGTGCGCTCGCCGCTTCCCAATGTTCTCGACCCGCTGGCCGTGACGCCCGACAGCCGCGTGCCAACAAACCTTCAGGGAGGCCTCGACGAACACCTTGCCGACGAACGCATCACCTGGGCGGAGCCGCGGTCGCGGCCGCTCGGCCACAAGCCCGACGAGGCCGAACGCCTCGCCATCCTCCGGCAGATCTGCAGCAACTGGCTACCGTGCGGCGCCGACCCTTTGCACTTCGTCGTCAACCGCAACGACATGGTCTGCAGCGACGTGCGCTTCGACGTGCTCGGGCGCAGCATCGACCCGGTCTCGATCAAGCAGGGCTATTCCGACGCGGAGCAGACCTTGCTGAAAAACGGAGCGAGCTGGCATTCCGTCGCATTCGGCGAGCCCAAGCTCGACGCGATCGCCGCCAACCACGACGCTCTCACCTATCTCCAGCAGCCAGAAACCCTGGCAGCCATCCGGAGGGCGTTTGCATGAGCACCGCTCGCGCGTTCTGCCTGTTGGCCGTGACGGTGGCGACCACCGCCCTGTCGAGCTGCACCCCGTGGTCCAAGCTGTCGCCCTCGGCTGCACTCGCGCGGACACCGGCCGAACAAGATGCCCGCCAGCGCATCGATGCTTTGCTGGTCGCCTACCGCGCCGAACTTGCCGAACTACCCAAGGCCGATGAGAGCACCAGCGTAGCGAGCAAGGCCCAGGCAGACGAAGTCGTTGCCGCTCTGCGCGATGCGTGCACACGGCACCGGCAACGGCTTGCCGACGGCCGGCCGCCCTACGCCGTACTGGAGTCGTTCAAGAACGCCCGCAACCAGCTGCTCGCGACGCCGGCATCTGCCGGCCTCAAAGCCTGGAACAACATGCTGACCGCGCCCGAGGACCTCGCATGGCAGCCGAGTGCGGCGCTGCTCCGGCAGCTGTCGCAGCCCATCCTCGACGGCCGTGCCGACCTGTTTGCTCGCAAGTACTTCCACGACCCAAAGGACGAAGGCGGCAACCTTGTCGAAGGCTACCTCAACTCGCGCTTCGATCTGTTTCGCTCGGCCCAGCTTGGTGAGCACGGCGGCGCCGACGACAGCTCGCCCTACGGCGTATCCCCGTGGGAAGCCATCGCGCGCCTCGAACCGTTCGCATCGGTCGACGGCAGCAGCGACGTTGGCCTACTCGGCGCCGTCGGCATCACCCGGCATTTGTTTCCCAATGGACAGGGCGAAGACCTCTGGAGCCGCTACCTGCAGCGCGTCGGCCTGCGCCTCGGTGCGGGTGCCACAATGGGCTCGGGCGAAGCCGGTGATTTCGTGCTCGGCGTCGGCGTGCAGCTGCGCTCTTGGACCGTCTGGACGCTGTGGAACGCGGAAGATGAGGATGTCATCGTCGGCATCGGCTCCGGCGATTTTCGCTGGCTCGGCGAGCTGACGACATGGTTTGGCGGAGCGTGATTTGGCCGTGCTGCCGTATGACGTGACGAGCCCATGACCGATAGCTACCGCACCCTGGCGCGCCCGCACGAGCACGAGCCCGACAAGATCAAGGGCTCGCGGCACATCGCCAACCTCTTCCCCGTCGCCGACGCCGGCGCGATCGAAGCGGCGCTCGACTCGGTTCGCAAGCGGCTGGTCGGCGCCAACCACCATGCCTTCGCGTGGCGGCTTGGGCGCGGCGACAACGAGTTTCGCTACTCGGACGACGGCGAGCCGAGCGGCTCGGCCGGGCGCCCGATCCTGCAGCAGATCGACGGCCGCGCACTGACCGATGTGCTAGTCGTCGTGACGCGCTTTTTCGGCGGCACCAAACTCGGCACCGGCGGCCTCGTGCGCGCCTACGGCGGCGCAGCAGCCGCGGCGCTCGACCTCGCCGAGATCGTAGAAGTCGTGCCTCACGCCAAGGTCTCGATCCGGCACAGCTACGACGATTCGGGTGCGATCGCCTCGGTCCTCAGTGCATTTCAGCTGGAGCCGGAGTCGAGCGAATACGGCACCGACGTGACGCTGCTGGTCGCGGTCGAACAAACCCGCTGCGAAGAGTTCGTGCGTTCGCTAACCGATGCGACCGGCGCCCGCGCGCTGCTCAACGTCACGGCGAGCGACCGCGCGATCTGACGCGGAGCGCGCAAACCGGCTCAGGCCAGGCCGGCGCGACGCACTAACGCGCTTGCTCGTGGATCACGACGCCGGCGTCGAATCGCTGCCCGGCGCTGAGCGGCGGCAGGCTGCCGGCGCTTGCGCCCTGCTGGACAACGCGCACACCCGGAGGAATGCCGTGCGCTTCAAAACGCCCCTCGCTGTCCGACCGAGCCGCAAAGATCCAGATGCCGGAGTCGGCGAGACGCTTCGGCGTCCAGCGCACCGTCGTATCGGCAAGGGTTTCGCCGCGAACGCCGACGAGCGTGCCGCGCACGGTCGCTGCTGGCAGCAGCTCAACCGCGACGACAGCCGGGGCGGGATCGCTGGCGTCAATCTCCAACGCAGCGGCCAGCCACTTGCCACCCAGGGACACACTCAGCCATGCGTCATAGACACCGGGCTCCAGCAGCGCGACATCCTCGACCAGCGGCGCAACACCGTCGCGAACCACCTCGATCGAATCGACGCGCCCTGTCGTTCGATGGCGAACCTGAAGCTGCTGCACGTGCACGGCATGGCCGGCATCGTCGCGCACGTCGAGCACCCGACGCACCCCCGGCACCACGGCGAGCGGCACTTCGACGACGCCGGCGATCTGCTCGATGCGCAAACGCACGACTTCACTGGCATCCACCCGCTGAATGCCTGCCGTACTGGCGAGCCCTTGCACCGGCTGCGCCTGCAGCTGCAGCGAGCCGCTCGGAACGCCGTGCAGAACAAACTCCTGACCAAACGGAACCCGCGCATACTCGGTCACCGCTTCGGCTGCGCTTTGACTATCTGGTTGGAACGCGATCGTGAGGATCGCTTCGGCTGCGCTACCCGCAGCAAACACGTCTTGCGCAGGCATCGCGACGGCGCCGGCCCGCAGCCCCACGCGCACGGTCGCGAGGGCCCCATCCATCGGCTGGACGGCACCGAGGTCGAGATCGTCATCCGGCGCGAGGCGAAACGTGCGGCTGGCAAAATAGACATCCCGCCCACCCACCAACCAGCACGCGCGCAGCGCGAAAACCCCCGGCCGCACGTCTGCAAAGTGGAAGCGGCCGTTGTCGAGCGGCTGCGCATACTCGGCATCAAACGTCGTCACCTTCTCGACGCCATCGTCGCCGCCAGCCTGACGAATGCGCGCCAGCTTGACCGCTACGGATGATCGCTGAGCGCCGATCAGCCGCCCCCGCACCACGCCAGAACCGAGCCGTTGTGCGGCGCCCGACGCAGTTGCAGAAGCGACAACGTCGATCTGCCCCGACAAATTCTGCGGCGCGGCGGCCCCAAGCCGCACGCCGCCATCCACGACCTGCAGCCGCCCGCTCTCAAACGCGGGCGCCGGCTGTGCGTGCATGCTGCCCATGACGCCAAAGCGGTAGCCTGTTGCGGGCATCACGCGATCGAAACGAGCGAGGCCCTCGGCGTTGGTTTTGCAGGTCCAGGTCGCGACATCCAGGTGGTGTGAGGCCACGACAACACCCGGACGAATGGCCTTCAGGCTCGGTGACATGCGGACCGTGCCGTCGGCCCCGACGCAGAGTTCGGGAGACAGCGCGAGCACGTCGTCGGGCACGCCAACCGCTCGAATCGATGCCCAGCCACGCCGCCAATCGCCACCGTTGGCGAGCGGCGGCAACAGAGCGACGGCTGCGTTGGCGATAGGCTCACCATCCCGACTCGTCAATCGCACCGCCACTTTCCCGGCTGGCTGCAGAGCAAACGTCACCACGTGCTCGTCGCGGGCGTCTGCGGATACCGCGCGGGCAGCCTGCTCAACAAGCGATTCGGTGAGGTTGCCGTACAGGCTGACGTAGCCGGCGCAGCGAACGCGCACGTGGACATCGCCGACAACATGCGCGGGCCAAGCGGCCGTCCCGCGCGGCCCTGCCTGGATCGCGACGTGGCCTCGGCCGTCCCCGTCCGCCAGCAGCTCAATGGTGGCGCCGCCTGCGAGCGGCAGCAGACTTTGTCCATCGACAACGCGCAGCCGGCAGGCCGACGCGTTGGCATCCACACGATCGGCAGCGGCGCCGCGAGCAACCGCGTCCCCGGTACCGTTCGCCGTGTCGATCGCCGATGCCGGCACTCGCTGTGTTGCATCGCTCGCGGGTGGAGCCATCCAATGGGGAGAATCGGCATCGCGCCGGTTGAGCGCAACGAGTGCGACAGCACCCGCCACGACCAACACGAACAGCGCGACCCGAAGAACTTCGGGTCGGTTCTTCATTAGAACAGGGTGACGGTGCCCGAGGCGTCCGCCGAAGCGTTGAGATTGATGACGTCGCCGAACGAGGTCAACGTGCCCCAGGCGCGCGACCCGGCGCTCATGTTGACGCGGAACGACGTCTGGTTCGTGGCGGTTGCCGTTGCGGAGACCGGCAGCGTCATCATCGTTGGGAACGCCGGGGGCGGCACGGCGCTCGCGGCTGCGGTCGCACGCTGCCAGCCGAACAGCGGGCACGTCACGGCGACGGTCGCCGTTGCGGCACCGGAGTAACCAGCGCCAAACAGCGTGGCCGAAGCGTTGACGGGCTGCGCGTTGAGCGTCACGAAAACACTGCCGCCCGTTGGGTGGCTGTAGAATTCGATGTCGCCCTCGACGGCGGAGCTGCCTTCCGTGTGCGTGCCACCGCCGAAGTGCGTGCCGTTGATCGATGCCGAAGCAATCGTGCCGAAGCCTGAGGGGTTCTGGTTGGTGCCAACCTCGGCCGAGCAAGAGCCGCCAATAGCAACGCCCGCGCCGTTGTTCGAGCTGAAGTTGTTGATGGTCTGGTCACTGCCTTCGGTAACCGTCCAACCATTGCTGATCGAAACGATGATGTCGCTTTGGGCAGAAAGGCCAGCCGCGCAGACGAGAGCGGCGAGGGCAGAAGAGAGGAGTTTCATAGGTAAGGTCCTAGTTCTGGAACTTGCGGGATGTGGCGCGCAAACACACGCGCCAGCCGCTGGACCACGTTTCGAATCGCGACATCGTCACGAACTGTCTCGGAATTTTTGGCACCGCAGCGCCTTGCCGGACGCACGACAAAAATCCTCACTTCGCGCAAACCTATTGGCGCGTGCGCGACGTCGTCTAGCGCAGCCGCGATCCGTCACGCAAATGCGCGCACGAGCGCGAACACCACCACGACAGCAACCAGCGCAGTGACCAGCCACGGTCCGACTCCGCGCACGAAACGCATCGTCCCGCTGGAGAAGGGCTCGTCGTCGAGCGCCTCGTCGAGACGCACATCGGCGGACACCGGTTCGGCCGCCGCGGTTTCGTTCGCGGCCGTTTCGTCAGCGGCCGTTTCGTCAGCGGTCTGGCCCACCACCGCTTCAGAGGCGGCAACCAAATACTCGGCGATGACCGGCACAGCCTCGGCAACCTCTTCCTCGCGCACGGCAACAAACGGCCGCGGATCGCCACCGCGCGCGCGCGACAGCGTCGCCGGCGAACGCGGCCCCGGCTCTTCGTTGGCCACGGCCGTGAAGCCTTGCTCGCACAGGTATTCGGCGAGCGCCCGCGCCTCGCCGGCATCCTCGGCGACATGCACCTCGACGAAGTGCCCCGCCAACGCCGTGCTGTGACGGGTGCCGCGCAGCAGCTTCCAAACGGTCCAAAACACCGCCGCCACTACAACCACGGGAACAAGCCGCGTGGCGTCGAACGAGAGCAACACCATCAAAGCATGCTAGCGGGTCGTGATGTGGCCCACGCCAGCAGCGGTAGGTTCCGCGCGCTATTGTTTGCGAAGCCGCACGCGCTCGACGACGCGCCAACCATCGCGCAGTTTCTTGGAACCCAAGCGATGCCACCGGAACCTATTCGTCGTGGATCCCGTTCGAGCGCAGCATCCGCCAACAAGCTCGGCGAGCAACAAACCAAACACACCATGAAGCGAAACAACCCAATGCTGCGCGACAAGCGCGGCTTTGCGCTGATCGAGTATGGCCTGCTGATTGCCGGCGTCGCGCTCGTGAGGGCCGCCGCCACGTCCATGTTCGGCCACAAGACGTCGGACCTGATCGGAGCCACGGCATCGATCCTGCCCGGCGCGCACGACGACGACAACGGCCCGATTATGAGTTCGGCGAAGTAGGCATCGACGGCAGCCTGCTGACGGGCGCCGTTGCGGATCCCCGTGGCATCTTCGTGCGAGAGGTTCCAGGTGGCTGCATGTGCTGCGCATCGGACATCCCGATGCAGATCGCTTTGCACATGCTGCTCGCGGAGGCGAAGCCCGATCGGTATGACGGCGACAGCCTCGAGCATCTGCGGCGCTACCTGCATCACGCCACCGAACTCGGCGACAAGCCGCTGTTCCAAGTCGAGCGCGGAGCGCTTCGGCGCGAATGGCTAGACATGCCCGCGAACCCGAACCACCGGCCGATCGGGCATGCGCACGACCGGCCGCCATCCGGCGAAGGACTGCAGCTCCCCGCAACCCCAGAGCTTCCTGCGTCTGGCTACACCCGCATCGACAACAGCGGCGAGGGCTACTTCAGCCACGGCTGGATGTTCGATCCATCGTGGACGTTTGACCAGAGCAAGCTCGACGCGCTTCTGCTGGGGCTCGAAGCCGAGCGTGTCGAAGCGGTCTTCATCACCGATCGAGGGGTCACCGCCTACAACATGGCCGACGGCGTCCTGACCAAGTCTCCGCTCGACGGGAGCCTCGACAGCCGGGTCGAGGTGTTGCGCGCAGCCCAGCGGCCGGCCCCGCCGCCGCCGCCGCCAGAGCAATGGCTGCCGGAGCAAGATCTCCTGGAGCAACAGCTGCTGGGCTGCGTGATCTCGCGGCGACCCGATCCGAGCTGAGCGATCGCCACAATCGGGATGGGCGCATCTGGCCGCTCTGTAACGTCGCGGCTGCTCCTGCTTGGCGGCCATCACACGTGATGCCTGCGCAATCCGATACGGCTGCGCAATCTGTGGCGTGTTAGGTTGCCCGAGCCTGTTGGGCTGCCCGCGAGAAGAGCCGCGAAGGCTGATGGCCACGAGATGGTACACCCGTCAGGAGTCGAACCTGAAACCTCCTGATCCGTAGTCAGGTGCTCTATCCAATTGAGCTACGGGTGCGCCGTTGCGGCGAGCAAGTTAGCCATGCTCGCGTCGCGGCGCAAGCGCTTTTCATCACGCATGCGCTCCGCTCCGGGTTCGGCCCCGTGCTTGCTGCCACGCTCTCCGCCGGCCAAGGGCTTGGTGGAGATCTCGACCGCACCGCGGAGTCGGCAATCCGCTCTGCCGCTCGGCACCCGCGGCCGCCAACTTCGGTCACAACCGAGACCCCGGGACCCTGGACCTACCCCCCGGTGCCGTCTAACCTGCTTCGCCCGATTCGGACAGGCCGGATCGCTCCTTCCGCACTGCACCAGTCCCCCATGTCCACCGTCGATCTCTCCACTGTCGATCTCAGCAAGTACGGCATCCAGGTCAAGAATGTCCTCCGCAACGCCCAGCCGGCCAAGCTCTACGAGCAGGCACTGCTCCGCGGCGAAGGGGAGATCGTCAGCAGCGGCGCCCTCGCCGCCCGATCTGGAGAAAAGACCGGCCGCTCCCCGAAGGACAAGCGCATCGTCGACGAGCCGACCACCACCAACGACATTTGGTGGGGTGACGTCAACATCCGCCTGAGCGAGAAGATCTTCGAGATCAACAAGCGCCGCGCGATCGACTTCCTCAACACACGCGACCAGATCTACGTCGTCGACGGCCTGGCCGGCTGGGATCCGAAGCACCAGATCAAGGTCCGCATCATCTGCCTGAACGCCTACCACGCGCTGTTCATGCACAACATGCTGATCCGCCCTACGGCGGAGCAGCTCGCCGAGTTTGGTGAGCCGGACTACGTCATCTTCAACGGCGGCCTGTTCCCGGCCAACCCGCTGACCAACGAGATGAGCAGCTCGACCTCGGTCGACCTCAACTTCCAGAAGGGCGAGTTCGTCATCCTCGGCACGCAATACGCCGGCGAGATGAAGAAGGGTGTGTTCACCATCATGAACTACCTGCTGCCGAAGAACGACGTCATGTCGATGCACTGCTCGGCCAACGAAGGCGAAGGCGGCGACGTCTCGCTGTTCTTCGGCCTGTCGGGCACCGGCAAGACGACGCTGTCGGCCGACCCGCGCCGCAAGCTGATCGGTGACGACGAGCACGGCTGGTCCGACGACGGCGTCTTCAACGTCGAAGGCGGCTGCTACGCCAAGTGCATCGACCTCAGCCAGGAGAAGGAGCCCGAAATCTGGGACGCCATCCGCTACGGCTCGGTCGTCGAGAACGTCGTCTACGACGAGCACACCCGCGTTGTCGACTACACCAACAAGTCGATCACCGAGAACACGCGCTGCAGCTACCCGGTCGAGTACATCCCCAACGTCAAGATGCCGTGCGTTGGCGGCCACCCGAAGAACGTCATCTTCCTGACGTGCGACGCGTTTGGCGTGCTGCCTCCGGTCAGCAAGCTGACGCCCGAGCAGGCGATGTACCACTTCATCTCCGGCTACACCGCCAAGGTTGCCGGCACCGAAATGGGTGTCACCGAGCCCGAGGCAACGTTCTCGGCCTGCTTTGGCGCGGCCTTCATGGTCTGGCACCCGGCCAAGTATGCCGAGCTGCTGGCGGACAAGATCGCCAAGAACGGCTCCAAGGCCTGGCTGGTCAACACCGGCTGGAGCGGCGGCGCGCACGGCACCGGCAAGCGCATGAGCCTCAAGTTTACGCGCGCGATGCTCGACGCGATCCACGACGGCTCGCTCGACAGCGCCCCGACCACGACCGATCCGATCTTTGGACTCGAGATCCCGACCGAGTGCGCCGGCGTGCCAAGCGAGATCCTGATCGCGCGCAACACGTGGGCCGACAAGAACGCCTACGACGAGAAGGCCAAGCACCTCGCCTCGCTGTTCCACAAGAACTTCGAGAAGTTCGCCGAGCAGGCGAGCGACGCGATCAAGGGCGCGGGTCCGAAGCTCTAGTCTAGCGTAGTGCTTCGTCGCAAGGCGCTGCCAAAGAGCCGTGATCTGAGCTAGCGCCAGTGCCGGTCTCGCAGACGCGCGAGCGGCCGTGATTGTGCGAAACCAACACGGCCGCGCGGACTAGTCCGAGGTGTGCAAGGCAGCCACGGGAACTTCGGCGAAGCGGCTGCGGCCGTTACGAGGGGCGCGGGCGCCGCATCGCGGCCAGCCCGCAAGCACCGCCAGCGCCGCACCCTGATCTTCGCCGCTCTCGCCGTGTGCGGATCCCTGCTGCTGGCCGAAGTCGGGCTGCGCACCGTCGCCTGGGCTGCCGGCCGACCGCGCGGCATCCACTACGATCCCGACCTTGGTTGGCGCATGGTCGCAGACCTGACCAAATCCGGCGAACTGTGGAGCAACAAGACGCCGTGCCAAACCAATAGCAGCGGCTGGCGCGATGCGCCGTTTTTGCCCAAACGGCCCGGCCACCGCCGCATCCTGGCACTCGGGGACTCCATGACGTTTGGCGCCAACGTCGACTACGGCGAGCGCTTCACCGAGCTGCTCGAAGACGAACGGACCGACGTGCTCAACATGGGCGTCTGCGCCTACGGCCCCGACCAGCACGTGCTCGTCTACGAACACGAAGGCCATCGCTACGGCGCCGACATCGTGCTGCTGCAGATCACCCACTACAACGATCTTGAGGACCTTCGCTGTGCGCGCAAGGCGGGCTGGAGCAAACCGTACTTCACGATGGCGGACGACGAACCGGGAGCGAGCGCGCTGCAGCTCAACCGTCGTTCCGGCTTCAGCAGCTGGCCCGAGCAACTGCGATCGAGCTGCTACATCGCCGAACTCGCCATGCAGCTCCTGGAGCGCAATCGGCCGGCAGCGGAACACGCTGCCGCCTGGCGGGACGATGGCGACAGCGGGCCAGCCACGGCACCGGATACGGTGCCGCTATTCGCCGCGCTGGTGGAGCGGCTCGACAGGGCCGTCACCCAAGACGGCGCCAAGCTGCTCGTCGTCTTTGAGAGCAACCGCGACGACGAGCCAGCTTCGATCACGCGCGGCAACGAGCGCATGCAGGCAGCCGTGCAGCGGGCCGGTATCCAGTCGTTTGTCCTACAGCTCGCTGCCGGCGGCGCGAGCGACGCCGAGCTGTTTCTGCCGTGTGGTCACTGGTCGCCCGCTGCGCAGCGCATTGTGGCGGCGCAGCTCAACGCCGAGTTCGAACGCCGAGGCTGGTGATCGTTGCGCCTGCCTCGGCGCTTCCTGGCTGCTGCTAGCGTCGTGCATCTGATATCGGGGGCATTCTGCCGGCACGAAGCCGCCCGTCGCGGCGCTGCTGCTCCTCGGCAGACAGGCTCCCCGGCAGACAGTATGCAACATGCATTCGTCGCAGCACCTTGCGACGAACGCCTTCGCATCCTGGATACCGCGAGCGTCGTCGCGGGCCGCGCATATGCCGCTAGCGAAGTGAGCGCACCATGCTCGACACATCAAACGACGCCTCTTCTGCGAGCGTCGCGGCGCGCGTATCGCGCTTCGCCGCACTGCGCAGAGCCGCGTAGGCCGCTCGCCGTGTCTCCGCGTCGCGCGCTGTCGTGCACTCGGCGATGGCGCGCAGCAGGGACTCAGACCATGTCGGCAGCGACCGTGCCGCCGCCAGAGCGGCGCGGCGCTGCCACGCAGGCTCTTGCGCAGACTCGGCTCGCAGCGTCTTGAGCACGGCCGCGTGCAGCTGCTCGGGCTTGCCGTGCACGGCCCGGAACATGCACCGTTCGCCAAGTGCCGCCCGGAGCCCACGCGGCGCGGCAACACCCTGGCCGCTGCGATGGAAAAGCTCCGTCGCAACTTCGGCCGAGACGTGCTCGGGCAAGTCGCTCAGCAGTTCTTGGTAGTCGCCAGCATCGGCAGCCATGGAGAGCAGTCGGCGCAGCGCGGCGCGCGCGATGCACGGATTGGAATCGCGGCACCAGTCGTGCAGCACGCGGGCTTCGACGGCCTCTTCGCCAAGCGGATGCATCGCCAAGACCGTGCACGCAAGCTGCTGCCGGCACGCGAGACCGCGCTCCCGCGGCACCGCCGCCAGCAGCGCCGCCAGCAAGCCGTTGCCCGCGTCGCGATCGCCGGAGCCGACACGCCCGAGCGTTCGCCAAAGGCGCAGCGCATCCACGGCGGCGAGTCCGTCGGTTTTAAGCTCGGCCGGCCGCAGCCATGGAACGCCCGGGAGTGGGCTCGGCAACCGCTCGATCCGATGGCGCGCGGCAAATGTCGCAGCCTTGCCGATTCCCTTGTGGACGAGATGCTGCTCGTACCACGCAAGGCGCGCCTCCGGCAGCTTGGGCAGAATCGACACCAGCACGCCGACGACCGCTAGCTGCCACCGGGTGAGTCTGGGCGCAGCCTCCCAACCTTCGGGGTGGCGCGCATACCAGCCGAACATTCTCTTCGCGTCGGCAGGCTGTACGCGCGGCGCCGCAAGCACGTGGCAAAGCAACATCAGTTCTGCATCGATCTGACATGCGAACAGCTTGCCAAGCGTGTCGCCGTCACCGTCAAGAGCCGCGAAGGCCAGGTAGGCGGCCTCGCGATCCGGCGGCGTATCGAAAGGCAGCACCCACTTGGCCGTCGGTGTCAGCAGGCGCCTCGGCTTCCAATCACCAGCCGTCAGCGATTCGGCCGATTCATCGAGTCGCGACAAGCCCGCCGCGATCAGCCGTCGCTTGACGTCTTGACCTGCACTGCTGCCGGCGACGCCTTCGCCGACGGCGGACGGAGTGGGCAGGCCGTCGCAAAGCCACACGAGGTGCGAAAAAGCCGCCGCAAAGATGTCGCGGTCGTCGTGCTGAAGCATCTCTTCGAGCAGCTCAATCGAGCGCCCCGCCCGCATCGTGTGCAGCAGGTGGCCGTCGAGCGCCGACAGCGCGCGACGCGAAACCAACAGGTCCTCATCGCCGAGCATGCTGCTGTAGGCGAGCGTGATCATGGCGTCGCCACCGACCCTCGGGATGCGCGCGATGGACCGAAAGCCGGTCCAGAGTCGCTCGCTGTGCCAAGCCGCTGGATCGCGTTCTCGCCCCCTGGACGGCGGACGCCGCTCGGGTCTGCGCCGATGCTCCAGTGCCTCGCGCAGCCGAGACATCACGGCGCGCTCCCGCGCGCGACGGGTATGCGCGCCCGCAAACGTCTCTTTGATCGCCAGCTTCATCTCCTGTCGAAGCTGGACCAAACGCTGCCACTTCCGTTCCGCCGGCAACTGCGGCACCTCGACACGCACAGCGGTAGTAGCTGGGCGCTGCGCAGCCGTGGCCGGTTGACCGGACGACTCCGCCTGCTGTTCGCGCGCAGGTTGGCCAGCAGACTGGCCAACGGAATGACTAGCCGGCACCGCACGAACCAGCAAACTGGCAAGCAGCAAAAGCAGCCCGAGCGCAGCGGCCCCCACTTGGCCGTGGCCGCGGCCGTGGCCGCGAGTGGAGGAAAGCGAAGGTCTCCCGGCAGATGCGCAGCCCGCGACGCCGACCGCGGCGCAGGCTCGCCGGCGCCCTGTCCACCAACAGGCCCGTGGCGACCCGCCTTGCGAGCCCCACCGTGGACGCACGCAGACGCCTGCATCGAGCTGCATCACTCCACAAACTGCGCGCAGCGCGCGCTTCCCAAGACCTTTGTCCAATGCGTTTCCCTTCTCGTTTCGAGCGCGGACGTGTGGCTTGCCGTTCCCGAACGTCTGCATCCGTGCTGGCTTCCTCGTAGATGTGGCAATCACCCGAAAGCTCCCGAATCCGCCCACCTGTCGCCACAGCGACCGTGGCCGCCTACCCTATCAGAATGCTGGGATTCCGCCTGCTCATCGTCTTGGCCGCCGCAATCGCACTCGCCACAACCACCGTGAGCCAGGCGCCCGCGAGATCCGCCGCGCCAGCAACCCACGACCAAACGGCCGATCGCACCGCAAGCGAGCTGCGCACGCGCATCGAGAGCTTCTCGGCTGACTTGGTCGACCTAAGGCGCCGCTACGACACGCCGATGTCGACCGAGCGCACCCAGCGCCTGCGCCAACGCTACGAAGCCGAACTGCAAGAACTGACCGAGAGCGTCGACTTCGAGCAGCTCTCGCACAACGGCCGGATCGACTGGATCCTGTTCGAAAACTGGCTTCGCCGCGAGCTGCACGCGCTGCAGCAAGCAAGCCAGCGTGACGCCGAGCTGGTTTCTCTGCTGCCGTTCGCCGGCGACATCGCCAAACTCGGCGAAGCGCGCCGCCACCTTGCCGACGTGGAGGCGCGCACCGCCGCCGAGACCGTCGACCGCATCGGCAAGAGCGCCGAGCGCGTGCTTGACCAGCTCGGCCCGGGTGGCGACCTGTACGACACGTCCCCCCAGCTGCGCGAACGCGCCGCGCGCCGTCTCTCGGAACTGCGCCGCGCGCTGCGTGCTTGGTTTCGCTACCGCGACGGCTACGACCCGCAGTTCTCTTGGTGGGTGCGGGCGCCCCATGAGCAGGCCGACCAGCAGATCGAACGCCTCGGCACCAAGCTGCGGCGAGCGGCGGCGACCGGCGACGGCGGCGAGATCGACCGCACCCTGATCGGCGACCCCGTCGGCGAGCAAGCCCTGCAGCAGGCGCTCGCGTTCGAATGGATCCCCTACACGCCCGCTGAGCTGATCGAGATCGCCGAACGAGAGTTCGCATGGTGCGACCGCGAGATGGCAAAGGCAGCCGAGCAGCTTGGCTGCAAGGACTGGCGGGAGGCCCTCGAAACAACCAAGCAATCGCACCGCGCTCCCGGCGAACAGCCGGCGCTGATCAAGGAGCTCGCGCACGAGGCCATCGACTTCCTCGAAGCGCGCGATCTGTTGACGATCCCCGCGCTCGCCAAGGAGTGCTGGCGCATGTCGATGATGTCGCGCGAGGCGCAGAAGGTGAACCCCTTCTTCCTCGGCGGCAACACGATTCAGGTGTCGTTTCCGACCGACGCGATGGCGCACATCGAAAAGCTGCAGGCACTACGCAGCAACAACGAGCACTTCTGCCGTGCCACCGTGCACCATGAGCTGATCCCCGGGCACTGGCTGCAGCAATACAGTCAGGCGCGGCACCGGACCTGGCGCACGCCGTTTCGCACGCCGTTCTGGATCGAGGGCTGGGCGCTCTACTGGGAGATGCGCCTCTACGACCTCGGCCTGCACCACAACGCGCGCGACCGCGTCGGTATGCTCTACTGGCGCAAGCACCGCTGCGCGCGGATCGTCTTCTCGCTCAACTTCCACCTCGGCGAATGGACCGGGCCGCAGTGCGTCGAATACCTGATCGAGCGGGTCGGCCACGAGCGCGCCGCAGCCGAAGGCGAAGTGCGCCGGTCGGTCGGCGGCGCCTACCCACCGCTCTACCAGGCTGCCTACATGCTCGGCGGACTCCAGATCCGCGCCCTGCACCGCGAGCTCGTGGTCGACGGCACGTGGACAGAACGACAGTTCCACGACGCCATCCTGCGTGAGAACTCGATCCCAATTGCCGTGCTGCGTATGTCTCTCGGCACAGCCCCACCGCCCCGCAAGCTTCCAGAGTGGCGCTTCTAGGCGGTGGTCCGCTTCGGGACCGACTGGGAAACGACCGTGCCACAGGGGCTTTGGCGTGCCATCGAGGAAGATTTCCCCATCTCGCTGCGAGCTCGGCCGATATGCGTAACGACGCGCGCATCTTTGTCACATGCGAGGGTTTGCAGAGCGGCCTATGTTGGTCGATTATGCGATCCTCGCGCGGAGTAGTCCGCGCCTGACAGCCCCTTTCACGTAGCGATAGAAAACATGCGACTCATTGCAAGTGCGATGCTTGCGGTATTCGCTGTGGTGACGCCGGCCTTGGCTCAGACCAAGGGCCAAGACGTCAAGCCACAGACGAAGACCGAAAAGCTCTGGCGGATCGAGTGCTCTGGCATCTCTGGTTGAGGCGCTGCCTCACAGGCAAAGAGGGTCAGTTCGATCCTCGCTAAGCACAAAGACATCAAGAATCTGGTCTTCGACACCACGGGTGTTGGCTACTTCGAGCTCAAGAGCAAGAAGAGCCTGCCTGAGATGACGGACCTCAACCTCTTCCTGGAGAAGAAGCGCGCGGGCAAGATCCGCGTCAAGAAGCTTAAGGAAGTCGAAGTTGAGAAGGCCGACATCGTCTACGAAGTGTCGGTTTCCGGCCTTGGTTGAATGGGCACCGCAATCGAGACGCGTGACGTCTTGAGCAAGGTTGACGGGGTCATTCGCGTGCACCCGAACGGCCTGAACGGCAAAGCCCTGATCTACGTTCGCAACAAGAAGGAGTTCGACAAGGACGCCCTCGCGAAGGCCCTCGAGGGCACGAAGAAGCTGCGCGTTCGCAAGATCAAGAAGGCCTGAGCACCAAGCTCCTGCCTGCGGCCTAGCCGACACTCTCACGCAAGCTGAGGCTTGCGAGGCGAGAGCGGTTGGGCCACTCGCATCAGCGGGTCGCCTCGTCCACGGACGAGCGGCCCGCTTTGCATTTCGGGGTAGTCTGGGCATATCGGGGTAGTCTGGCCAAATGATGCAGGCCCCGATCGTCACCCCGTTTGCGCGAGCCGTCGTGCTTGCCCATACCCTCTTGCTGGCCATCGCTAGCGCGCAGGCACCGAAGCCGGAGCAGGGTGCTGCCACGGGAAAAGCCGCGCAGATCGATCGCTACTTCGACGACCGCTTCGACGCCGAGCCAGATGCGACCGACAAGCTGCTCGCGCTCTTGTTCGCCGACCGCGCACGCGACCCGCAAGAACTCGAACGCATGCTGCGTGCACCGCGCCACAGCTACCCAGCGGCTGCTGAGCTGATCGGCAAGACCACGGTGCACGACGTCACGTGCCTGCACGTCGACTACGCCTCCAAGTACAGGCTCTACGTGCCGCCTTCCTACACGCACGACACGCCGTGCCCACTCGTGCTCGTCGGCCACGGCGGCAACTCGTCGATGTCGCCCACCCGCGCAGCCCGCGTCGCCGACCACTACCTGCGCGCCTATGCGCCGAGCTTTGCCAAGCATCTCGGCGCCATCGTGATCGCGCCGCACTCGTCGCGCGGCTGGGGGCACATCGGCAACTCGCTGCTGCTTTCGTGCCTGGCCGACGCCAAGCGCAAACTCAACGTCGACCCCGACCGCATCTTCGCAACCGGGCAATCGATGGGCGGCCACATGGCCTACCGTGCGGCGCTGCTGATACCGGATCGCTTCGGCGCGGTATCGCCGCAGAGCGGCGGATACGACTTTGCCGCCAAGAAGTCGATCGGCAACCTGCGCAACGTTCCCGGCTACGTCACCTGGGGCAAGCAAGAGCCCTACGGCATCGACGTCGACAACCGCAGAAACCAAGCCTGGGCCGAGCAAAACAGGCTCGACTGGGTGTTCGTCGAGAAGAACGGCGGCCACAAGATCTA
This sequence comes from Planctomycetota bacterium, assembly GCA_045105235.1. Classification (GTDB taxonomy): domain Bacteria; phylum Planctomycetota; class UBA1135; order UBA1135; family UBA2386. The sequence continues at coordinate 24,503 of JBGCDH010000021.1, forward strand.
TGCCGACGAACTGCCCAAGGTCGCTCGGTTCTTCGCGGCGCACCCGCGCAACCTCTACCGCGACGAGGTCTACCTGCGGGCCGGCGGCGCGATGAAGTTCGTCAACACCTGGGGCGTCAAGGGCTGGCCGGAGCATGTCGTCGCGCACGAGACGCGCCCGCTGCGCTGGAACCTGCGCCACTGGCTTGAGCTTACGCCGCGCCCCGACCACAAGGGTCCGTTGACGGCGCGCGCTCGCTACGCGGGCGACAACCGCTTTGACATCGACTGCGACCAGGTGCGGCAGCTGGTTGTGCACCTGCATCCCAAGATGGTCGACTTTGCCAAGCCCGTGCGCGTCTACGCCAACGGCAAGGAGGTCTTCGCCGAGCAGGTGACGCCCGACCCCGTCCACATGCTTGAGCTGGCGCGGTCGTATAACGATCGCGGCCGAATCTTCTGGGCCAGCGTGCGGGTCGCGGTTGCCGACGACCGGCCGGTCTCCATGTAGCGCCCGCGGCCAAGCTCTACGGGAAGCCCCGCGAAGCCGCATCAAATCACCCGGGCAAAGCGCCCCTACTACAAAAAGTAGGAGGTTCTCCGACAGTTTGTAGGAGATATCGGCGACACTAGCGCGCCATGGCTTCCAAGCGACGCAAGCGAGCGGACGACCGCCCGACCACGATTCCCGACGCCGAACTCCAAGTGCTCAAGGCACTCTGGGCCGGCGGCCCCGGCACCGTTCGTGAACTGCTCGAACGCCTTGAGACCAGCGCCGCCTACACGACGGTCCAGACGCTGGTGTCCCGGCTGGTCGACAAGGGCCACGTGCGCGCCGACCGCCGCGGCACGGCCCACGTTTTTGCTGCGCTCACCATGCGCCAAGACCTGGCCGAGCGGCGCGTAGACGAGGTCGCCGATGCCCTGCTCGACGGCGCCACCGCCCCCCTGGTGCTGCGCCTGGTCGAGAAGGGCAAGTTTTCGCCCGACGACCTCGCCAGCTTCCGCAAGCTTCTCAAGGACGCCGAACGGCGCGGCCAAGATGGGGAGAATCGGTCATGAGCTGGCTGATCGCAAACACGGCCATGGCCTGCCTGCTGGCACTGCTGGCGCTTGGCGTCGGCCGCTTCGTGCGCCCTGCCCCCGCCGTCATGCACGGACTGTGGCTACTGGTCGTGCTCAAGCTGATCACGCCGCCGCTGTTTGAGGTGCCGCTGCACCTGACCCTGCCGGACGCGCTGCTCCCAGCTGGGGAGCAACCCGCCGAACAGCAGCTAGACGAACGCCCACTTGACGAACTGCTGCGATCCGAAGCGGCGCGCACCGGGCTGTCGCCACGCATGACGCTGGCTGCCGTCAGGCCGGCAGGCACAGCCGAAGCGACGGCCGCCGAATATCTAGCTTCCGAGGGAGTCACGGCTCATCGCATTGCCGCCAACAGCCTCGCACGCGACCGGGCCGCTGCCCTTGGCGACAGGACGGAGACCGCGCCGTCGAGCGTATGGATCAGCCCAGCGCGCACCGATCGTGCTTCGCCGTTGCTGCGCACGCCGATGGCGACGCCCGCCGTTGGTGCGCCGACCGTCGCGCCGCCTGCGAGGGCTGTACCGTGGACGGAGTGGCTCGCACCCGCATGGGCCATCAGCGCACTGCTGCTGCTGGTGGCCATCGGCATCCGCTCGCTGCGAAGCGGCCGCCGCCTCCTGGCGGGTACGCGGCCCGCGCCGCAGTGGCTGCGCCACGAGGTCGAACAGCTCGCAGCCCACATCGGCGTCAAGACCCCGCGCCTTTGCGACGCTCCCAACGAAGACACGCCCTACGTGGTCGCCTGGCCGCGCACGGTGCTCGTGCTGCCTGCCGATGCTCTGGCACGATGCGACAACGACGCCCGCGCCGCGGTGCTGGCACACGAACTCGCGCACCTCTACCGGCGCGATCACTGGCTGCTGCGCATCGACCTGCTGCTCAAAGCCGCGCTGTTCTGGCACCCGCTGTTCTGGCTTGCACGTGCCCGCATGCAGCTCTGGGCGGAGCTGGCCTGCGATGCCGTAGCGGTGCGCACGGTGCCAGGTTCGAGCCTTGCCTACGCAACCCTGCTCGTCGACGCGGTTGCCGAAGCTTCTGCAGCAACTGCAGACAGCGCGACCCCCCCACCCACTCACCGAGGCCCTTGCTCTGCCGCGCTCGCTTGGAGACCGGCGGCCCGGGCCGCTTTCGAACGGAGACTGAAGATGATCCTGAACGATTCCATGAAGCGCCGCGCCTCACGCGTTTGGTGCCTGCCTTTCGCCGCCCTGACGCTCGGCCTTTTTGCCCTGCCGGTGGCCGTCCCTGCCCAGGGGCAGGGCAAGAGCGGCGGCCGCGCCGCGACCAACGAGACGATGCAGATCGAAATCCGCGTCAACGGCAAGCCCGTGCGCGGCCTCAGCGAAGCTCAGCGAATGCGCCTGCTCAAGGTGCTCGGGGAAAGCGGTGAGAGTGGCCAAGAGGCGACCGGCCGCAACCGACTGGCCGAACGCGCCGCCAAGCTGCGCAGCGAAGGCCTGCGTCGCGACGATGCGCTTGAGCAGGAGCGAGCCAAGGTCCTCGAAGCGCAGCTGCGCGACAGCCAACACGCGCATGCGGACGTTGCCGGCCAACTCGCCGAAGCCCAAAACATGCTCCGGCAGGGACTCGCCGAGGCACGTCGCGAAATCGAATCCGACGACGACCTGCGCGAGCTTGGCATCACCGATGAAGTCAGCAACCTGCTCGACGGTCTCGCCGCGGGGCGTGGGATCGAGCAAGACTCAATCAACAGCTTGGTCCGCGAGGCCATGAAGGGCGCTGGCGGCATGATCGAAAAGGAGCTCGCCGGCGACAGCGACCTCAGCCGCCTCGGCCTCGACAAGGCCCTGTCCGGGCTGGTGCGCAACTTCCTCGGCGACCGGCACAACCAGGAAATGGTCGCCGACGTGGCGCGGCAGTCGCTCGACGCGCTGCTCCACGAAGTCACCGACGAGCTCAACGACAACGTGGATCTGCGCCGGCTCGGCATCGCCGACCACGTGCGCGGCTTCCTCAGCGGCAAGGGCCAGAACGGTTCAGGAAACGTCCTCAACGAGCATGGCCTGCGCAGCTTGGTTGAGCGAGCCATGCAGGACGCTGACGCCCTCCAGGCAACGGCATCCCGTTCTGCTCAAGCCGACGCCGAGCGGGCGCAGGCTGCCGCGAAGGCCCTGCAAGGTCAGCATGCCCAGCACGAGCTGCGCGCTGAGATGAACCGCGCCAAGGCGGAGCTCGACCGCGCCCGCGCCGAACTCCATCGAGTCCGTCGCGAACTGGAGCTGGGCCGCGAAGCCGCCGACAAGGCTCGTCGCCGCATCCGCTGAGAGTCGACCAGGCGGATCGATACGCCGCCAGCCGGCTCGTCCGGCTGGCTCCTCCGGCTGGCTCCTCCGGCTGGCTCCTCCGGCTGGCTCGCGACCTAGCGCCGCTCTGACAGCTGGCGCAGGCCGACACCGCCTTCGACAACTTCGTGGAGCAGTTCGTCGAAGCGCGCAACTCGCTCTGCATCCTGATTGGCGAGGTCGCGGCGTTCGCCGCGGTCCACCCGCAAATCGTAAAGCTGCCGACTGCCGCGGCGCCGGCGCGCCTGCACATACTTCCACGGGCCGTGGCGCAGCGCCAGGGTCCCCGCTTCTTCGACCAGGTAGGGAACACCGACCTCGTCCTTGCCGAGCAAGACCGCCAGCGCGTTGCGGCTGTCGATGGCGTCCTCCTTCGCGAGCGGCACGTCGAGCATTTTCGCGAACGAAGCCAGCAGGTCGATCTGGCCGAACAGTGCATCGCTGGTCCCCACGGCGATCTTGTCGGGCCACCGCACCAGCATCGGCACCCGCGTACCGCCTTCGTAGATCTGGTATTTGCCGCCGCGATACGGGCCGGAGCCGTCGTGGCCGCGATCCACTTCCGCTGTCGAGGTGCGAACCGTGGTGCCGTCGACGTAGCCATCGTCGTAGACCGGCCCGTTGTCGCTCGAGAAAATCACCAGGGTCTCGCGCGCCAAATCGTGCTCGTCGAGAGCCTTCAGGATCGCACCCGCCGCCCAGTCGAGCTGCACCATTGCGTCGCCGCGGAACCCCAGCTGGCTCTTGCCGCGAAAGCGCGGATGCGGCGTGCGCGGCACGTGGATATCCTGCGAACTGAAGAACAAGAAGAACGGCTGGCGCTCGGCCCTCTCGACTTGCTGCGACGACGGGGCCTTCTTCCGCGAATGATCGGCGAGGAACGCCTTGGCTCGATCGACGAACACGTCGGCCATCTTCTCGTCATCCCAAACGGCACTCTGACCGCCCCACTGGAACCCGATGCGGCCAATGCCGCCGATGACCGAATTGTCGTGGCCGTGGCTCGACGGGTAGTAGGTCATCGCGTCACGGTCGATCTTGCCGTTGGGATACTCGGTGCCGGCAAAGCTCGCCGGCCGCTTGCGTCCAACAAACAGCGGATCTTTGGGATCGAGGCCAAGCACGCGGTGGCCGTCCAGATAGACGCACGGCACGCGGTCATTGGTCGACGGCAGCAAGAACGAAACGTCAAAGCCAACTTCGAGCGGCCCCGGTTTGACGTCCCCGTTCCAGTCAACCGGCTCGCCGCTTTGGCCAAGTCCCAGGTGCCACTTGCCAACGATCGCCGTGCGGTAGCCGGCACGCTGGAACACCTTCGGCAGAGTCAGCCAGTCCGTTGGAATGGTCAGCGGCGCATTCGGCGGCAGCACGCGAATCTTGCGCCGAAAGCCGTGCACTCCGCTGAGCAGCGAAAAGCGCGACGGCGTGCAGGTCGCGGCCGAGCAGTGCGCATCCGTAAAGCGCAATCCCTGGCTGGCGAGTCGGTCGAGATTGGGCGTCGGGATCTTGGTTGCGCCGTAGCAGCCGAGGTCGGCGTAGCCAACGTCGTCGCCATAGATCAACACGACGTTCGGGCGCGTGTCGGCGGATGAGGCGCCGTCGCCGGAGCGCTTCCCAGCGGCGGCCTTCAGGCCATCCTGAGCAAACAGCGATCGCCCATGCGCGCCCAAACATGCAGCGGCCGCAGCAGCCAGGGCGAGCAAACAACGGCTTGGTATCCAGCTCATGCAAGCAGTCTAGCCGCGAGGGACGCGCATCCCCATCCGCATCAACAGCGCTTGCCGCTTGCCGCTTGCCGCTTACCAGCCCGAAACGCGCCCCCAGCGCGAGCCGCGCCTTGCCCATTCGCGCCACTCGGCCTCCAGTTCGCCAACCGAGCGGTCCAACACCTTCTGGATGCGTTCGCCGACCAGCTCAACCGTCAAATCCTTGGAGCCGCCCATCTCGCTCATGAGTATCGCCCAGTCGTTCGGATAGCGCGCCAGCAGAAAGACCACAAATGACCAGGTCTTGAGGCGGGCCTCCTGCCGGAAGTTGTCGGCGCGCTCACGCGGCAGGTGCACCAGGGGATACGAGCCCTCCCCGTCGATGGCGTCCCACAGCAGCATGCGCCAGCGCTCGGGATCGCTGCCAAGCGGCTTGAAACCCTTGGTGACGGTTTTCGGCAGCGTGCTGTAGGTCGACTGCGTCGTGCCACACAGCAGCCAGGTCGCTGCGTGCACCAGGCCTTCGCTAAACGCCATGTTGCGCACCGAGACATGCCGCTTGAAGACGTGCCCAACGATTTGATCGTCGTGGCCAATCTCACGATAGACGGCGTACTCTGCCCAACGCCGCCCGTCATCTTTGAACTGCGAACCGCCGAAGAGCTTGGCCTGATCGATCGTGTAGTCCCCGCACGCTTCGGGTGCCTTTACGAGCAGAACGTCTCGATCGGCGTGGTCCTTGACCACCGCGAGATAGCGCGGATCGCGCGAGCGCATTTTGGTCGCATGCGAGCCAAGCAAGAAGTTTGCCAGCTCATGTGCGCGCTCCGCCCACTGCAGGCTCTCCGCCGCGACCTCTGCGGAGACACCGTGCCAATGCGTGAAGTGCTTGGATCGCGCTCCGTAGAAGGTCAGCCCGGTTTTCTGCAGCGACTTCGGCATGAGTCCGCTATCGAGCATTTCGACGTCAAAGTCGCGACCGATCACCTCTGCCGCATAGCTGCGGATCTCGCGCAAGCGCGCGACCGTTGCCACCTGCACCTCGGTACCGAAGAAGCCGTCGATGGCGACGTGGCCAAGACCCAGGTGGCAGTCACGATCCTCCGGCAAGAACGTCAGCGCGCGCTCAAACTGATAGAGCGCCTGGGAGATATCGCCCGCCTCCTGCAGCTGCTTGCCGTAGTCGCGATGCAGCCCGCCGACCTTGACGCAGGTCCGCTGCCAGGCTTTGCCAACGCGACCCCGGCGCTGCGCATCGGCGGCGTCTTCGGCTTTCTTGTAGCGCTTGCTGCGCTCCCACTCGCCGGCCACGTTGCGAAAGCCAAGGCCCTTGCGCGCCGCCACCAGATCCTCGTCGTAGTGGTCGAGAATCATCTGGAAGACCTCGCGCGCCCGCGACGGCAGCCGTTGGCCCTTCGCCTGCCGCGCAAACTGCAGCAGGGATTTGACCACCTGCTTCTCCATGGCCGCGCGCTCTGCGTTTGCGGCCTCCTGCGCGGGTAGCAAAGCCGCTAGAAACACCATCGCAAGAACCAGTCGCCGACCCTTCATGATGAGACTGTCGCGACCCCGACCGCGGCATGCAAGCCGGGAAACCCAACAGATTTGGCCTTCGCCGCGGCAGCTTTCTTCGACCGCACCGGCGTTGCCCTGGCGGCCCTTCCGCCGACCGCAAAGGCGAACCCAGCCAAGGCTTGAGTCAATCGCCTCAAGCCTTTTGCATTGCAAGGAATGACGTCTGACTTCTATTGCGACGAGGTGTTGAGCGGCCGCACTGCCGTCCGGGTAGTCGCCGAAACCGATCGCGTTTTGGCCTACCACCATACCCGCCCGTTTTGGCCGGTGCACGTCGTCGTGATCCCCAAGCAGCACGTTCCGTCACTCACGGATCTCGGCGATGCCGACGTCGAACTTCTGCACGAATTGATGGAGGTCGTCCGCACGGTCGCCGCCGAGGTCGAACGAGAGCACGGCATGGCGCGCGTGCTGACAAACCTCGGCGAATACCAAGACAGCAAGCACCTTCACTTCCACGTCAACTCCGGCGAGCCGCTGCGATGACCGAAGCCTTCCTCGACGCGGTCCGCGCGGCCGTAGCCGAATTCGACATCCACGGAGAGCTCCGCGGTGTCGAGCCACTTCGACGCGGTCATATTCATGACACCTTCGTTTCGACGTGGGGATCGGCCGGCGCGACGCAGCGGTTTCTCCACCAGCGCATGAACGACAAGGTGTTTCATGACATCCCGGCGGTCATGCACAACATCGAAACCGTCAGCATGCACCTGCGTCGCAAGATGCAGGGGCAGTCGACCCTCGATGGATTTCGCTGCCTTGACCTCGTCAAGACCCGCAATCAGCGCTCGTATCTAGTCGGGCCATCGGGCCAGTGGCGCACCTACCACTTCATCGAAAACGCCAACAGCCGCGACCACTGCACGGGGCCAGAGCAAGCCTACGAAGCGGCGCGCGCGTTCGGCTGGTTCCAGTCCCAGCTCGCGGATCTCGACGCCGGCCACCTGCGCGAGACCCTGCCGCGGTTCTTCAGCACGCCGCACCGCCTGCAGCAGTTCGAAGATGCGCTCGCCGAAGACCCGCGCGACCGCGCCAGCGGCTGCGTTCCCGAAATCCGTTTTGCCCAGCAGCGCCGCGAGGACGCATTTGTCATCGACCGCCTACTTCACTCCGGCGAGATCCCAACGCGCACGGTGCACGGCGACACCAAGCTCAACAACGTCCTGTTCGACGATCACACCAAGCGCGCGCTTTGCATTGTCGACCTCGACACCTGCATGCCGGGCTACTCGCTCTACGACTTCGGCGACCTGGTCCGATTTACGGCTGCGACCAGCGACGAAGACGAACAAGATCTTGGCAAGGTCAGCACGGACCTCGATCTATATCGCGCGCTCGTCGACGGCTACCTGTCCGGTTCACGCGGCACGCTGACGCACCAGGAGATGGTGCTGATGCCGTTTGCCGCGCGGCTGGTGACCTACACCATCGGCCTGCGCTTTCTGGCAGACCACCTTGCCGGCGACGTCTACTTCAAGGTGCACCGCCCCAACCACAACCTCGACCGCGCCCGCGTGCAGTTCCGCATGGTGGCAGACATGGAAGCGCGCCAACGCGAGATGACGGTGGTCGGAGGCTAGCCGGACCGGTGAAGATCGCCAGGGCCGAGTCGCCAAACTCGAGTCGCCTGGCCCGCGTCTCTAGATCCCAGTCTCTAGACAAGAGGCACCAAACGAGGTTGACCGCCGTGTTCGCGGGCGTAGCGGCTACTCTTGGCTCCATGAGCCGCCACACGCGCGTTTCTTCGTTCGCTGTGCGGGTCGCAGCCTTGCTGCTGCCCGCGCTCTTGCTGTGGACCTCCCTGGCCGGCGCCGCCAGCTGTCGGAGTTCCGCCAAATCGCCGACGACAGAGACTGCGCAGCCCCCCCGCGAGGCGCCCATCCCCCAAGGGACCGCGTTGCGCGACCTCGACGGCCGTTGGCACACCCCCGCACAGCCAGTCGGCGAAGCGGCCGTGCACGTGCTGGTCTTTACCAGCTGCGACTGCCCGATTGCCAACGCCTACGCGCCCACCCTGCGCCAGCTTGCGGCACAGTTCGCGAGCGATCCGGTCGAGCTGTTCCTGGTGCACTGCGATGCCGAGCAGCCGCTTGCTGCACTGCGCCAGCACGCCGCCGACTACGAGCTGCCGGGCACGATCCTGACCGACCCGCCGCAGGCGCTGGCATCGTCCCTGGGCGTCCGACGCACCCCCGAAGCCGTCGTGCTCGACCGCAGCGGACTGCGCTACCGCGGCCGCATCGACAACCAATGGCTGGCGCTCGGCAGCCGCGCGCCGAAGGCGAGCGAACACGATTTGGCTGCGGCCATCGACGCGACGCTGCGCGGCAAGCCCGTCGCCCAGCCGTTTCCAGACGCGGTTGGCTGCATGCTGCCGACGCCCGCCGAGCCAGCCCCGCGCACGGTGCGCCAGCCGCCCAACATCCTTTTCGTGCTCGCCGACGACCTCGGCTTTGGCGACGTGTCCTGCTGCAACGAGGCTGCCGCTTGGCGTACTCCCAACATCGACCGCCTGGCGCGCGAAGGCGCGAACTTCGTCGACGCCCACTCCGGCTCGTCGGTCTGCACGCCGACTCGCTACGGCGTCCTGACGGGACGCTACGCCTGGCGTTCGCGGCTGGCGCGCGGCGTACTTGGCGGCGGCTCCAAGCACCTGATCCCAAAGGACCGCGCGACGATCGCACACCTGCTGCGGGGGCGCGGCTACCACACGGCCTGCATCGGCAAGTGGCACCTCGGCATGGACTTCGCGCGGACGGAAGACGACCAGATCGACTTTGACGGCGCGGTCACGAACGGTCCGGACATCTGCGGTTTTGACCACTACTACTGCCACAACGGCTCGCTCGACATGGCGCCCTACGTCTACGTCGAAGACGGCCGCATCACGGCCAAGCCTGACCGCGTCACGGTCAACAAGGGCAAGGGCTTTTGGCGCCGCGGCCAAACGGGCGCGGACTTCGTACACGAAGACGTCCTACCCAACCTCCAGCGCCGTGCGGTGAACTACATCACGCAGCGGGCCGGTCGCGGAGATGCCGGCGGCGGCGATACGGGGAACGACGCAGCCCAGCCGTTCTTTCTCTACCTGCCGCTACCCGCACCGCACACGCCGATCCTGCCAACGGCTGAGTTCCGCGGCAAGAGCGGCACCAACGCCTACGGCGACTTTGTGCTGCAGGTCGACGCGTTGCTCGGCGCGCTGCTCGAAGCGCTCGAGGAGGCCGGCGTTGCCGACAACACCCTGGTCGTGTTCACATCCGACAACGGCTGCTCGCCGCAGGCGGACTTCGCCGAACTGCGCGAGTTCGGCCACGCGCCGAGCGGGCCGCATCGCGGCCACAAGGCCGACATCTTCGAAGGCGGACACCGCGTGCCGTTTGTGGCCAGATGGCCCGAGCACATTGCGCGCGGCGTCACCAGCAGGCGACTGGTGTGCTTGACGGACATGATGCGTACCGTGGCCGACATCACCGGCGCCACGCTGGCCGACAACGCTGGTGAAGACAGCATCAGCTGGTATCCAGCGGTACAGGTCGGCGCCAACGAAGCAGCCAGCGAAGAATCGAACATCGCCCCTCGCTCAGCCGTCGTGCACCACTCCATCAACGGTTCGTTCGCGATCCGCGACGGGGACTGGAAGCTGATCCTGTGCCCAGGTTCGGGCGGCTGGAGCTCGCCGAAGCCCAAGCCCGCGCGCAAGCAGCGCCTGCCGCTGCGCCAGCTCTACAACCTGGCCAAAGATCCAGCCGAACAGATCAACCGACAGGCCGACGAGCCCGAAGTCGCCGAGCGCCTGGAGCAGCTGCTGCAAAGCTACGTCGACCGCGGCCGCAGCACCCCGGGGGCGGCCTGCAAAAACGACCGTGACGTGCGCTTCCGGCCGACGCCTTACTGAGACCACGGTGGGCACCGAACTCTCTTTGCGAGACACCTCGTTTCGCAAAGTACCGGGAACAATCGTCTGGTGGCACCGTCTGATCCGCGCCAACGCGGCACCGCCCGAAGCCTCACGACAGCCAGGGCGCTGTCTTGAAGTACCGGGCAAGGAGCTGCGTTGACGAGGAAGAAGGAGACCTGCCCCCGCCATGATCGCCACGAACGCACCGAACGCCCATTCTCAGGCCTACTGGGATTCCGCTAGCACCCGCCGGCTACGTCGCACCTGCGTGGCGCTCGCCGCGACCACGCTGGCCATACTCGCCGCCCCCTGCGCATCGATTGCCGCGCAGGGCGACAATGTTCCGGGCGCCCGCCACATTCGCTTGGCGCCAAAGCCCGACAAGCAGCAGATCGCCGCTGCGCTCGATCACGTCAAAACCACGATCCTGCCGCACTGCTGGGATGCGAAATGCAGCGACAGCGAATCCCGCCGTCGCAAGTACCTCAAGAAGTGGCAAGCCGTAGTCAGCGATCACTACGTCGTGTTCACCAACGGCCCGACCAGCACCTGCAAGAAGTATGCGGTGACGCTTGAGTCGCTCTACGACAAGATGCAGAAGCAGCTTCCCTTCGAGGACCCGGATCACCTGCTGGTCGCCTACATCTTCAAGGACAAGGACAGCTACTTTCGCTATGCCAGCAACGTCACTGGCTACTCCGAGAAAGGGGCTCGGGCAACGGCCGGTCACGCGACGTCGGAGTTCTACGCGACCTACTTCACGTCGCCACGCAGCGCCGTTGTCTACCACGAAGCCGCGCACGAGATTGTCGGCGCCTGCCTCAAGGTGCGCGGCGTCGGCTCGTGGTTCCAAGAGGGCATGGCCGTCTACTTCGAGAAGAAGATGGTCAACCAAAAGCTCGAGGGCTGCCGCGGCGAGATCAAGCGCGGCGACAGCTACCCACTCGGTGAGTTCTTCGCGATCCAAACGCTGCTGTCGGACCCCAACGGCCATGGCCGGCGCAACTACAGCCACGCCGGCGCCCTGCTCAACTTCATGATCGAGACCAAGGTCGCGCCCATCGCCGGCAACTTTGACAAGTTCCTGCATGCGGCGCGGACCTATGGCCACGGCTACGCCCGCGGCAAGGACGTCAGCGCCAAGCTGATCCAAAAGGTCTACGGGCTGACGGTCGCAGAGTTTGAGCAAGCCTGGCGGAAGCACCTCAAGATCCGCCGATAGCGGCCGGCCCTACCGGCGCCGACGGCTCGTTTTGCGCCGGCTCTTTTCTGGCGCAAGCAGCACGAACTCCGCCAAGCCGATGCGCCCGGTCGCGCGCTCGCGCCCGTAGAAGCGCACCTCGATCGAACGCAGGCGGCGCGGCTTTGGCAGATCGACCCGCACCGGCTGCATGCGGTCCTTGCCGAACGGCAGCTGCAGCCAGCGATCGCGGTCCTTGCCGAGTCGCACCTCGATGCCGTCAAACGCGTCGTATTCGCCGAGCCTGCTGGCCATGGGTGCCGGGTGCGTAAACAGGATCGACGCGACCCGCGTCGACTTTTCCCAGGACAGCGAGAAGCCGGGCGTCTCGTCGTCTTCTGCTGCGATCCACGCCAAGGTATCCGTGCCGTCAAACAGGTGGGTTGGCGCATGCCGCTTGCGCTCGGAACTCGCCTGGACCTCCACCGGCATCGTGCGCAGTAGGTTGGCCGCAACAAGCTGCGCCGACGATTCCATCCACGGCTCAAACACATCGCGGATCCGCACCGTCATCCATTCGGACTCGAGCACCTCGACCGGCTCGGTTGCACCCGGTGCGCATTCCGGCGACAGCAACGTGATGCGCGCCTTGACGCGGTGCTCGCCGCGCGCCATCGCCTTCTCGCGATAGAGAAACGTGGCATTGTGCCAAACCCGGCTCGCATCGCCCGCGATGCGGCCCAGCACCGCGCCGTCTTGGTTGACGTATTCGACCGACACCACGCGCAAGCCGAAGTCCTCGTGATCAAGCTTGAGCTGCTCGCCAAAGCCATCGAGCCAGATCGACAGCGGCTGCTGGCCGGCGGCCCGAAGGCGAACGTCGGCATCGTCACCGCCAACCGAGAAGGCATGCCGCGCCGCCATCGCCGTAGCGCCCCCGCCCGTCGTCGGAGCACGACCCGTGGCACGGCGCAAGAACAGCAGCGCAAAGCACGTGTCGTTGACGCCTCCCCAAGCTCCGTCGCGCTGCGAACCAACAAGGTGGCGGGCACCTTCGACATACCAGCGATGCGGACCAACCAGCTCCGTCTGCAGCAGCGAGCCAATGCGCTCGAGGCCGTATAGATAGTAGAGATGGTTGCCGCGGCCGTGATTCGGGTTCTCGGTGACCGAGAAGTGCACTTCGAGCCAGCGCAACGCTTGCTGCTGACGGTCATCAAAGTCACGCGCGAGCTCGCGCGGCAACTTGCGGCCGAGGCCCGCTCGACAGATCTGCATGACGGCGATCGCAGCCGTCGTCATCGAGCCAGTCTCCTTGATATCTTTCTGCGGCCGGTAGACGTAGCCAGCCATGTCGACCTTGGCCGCGCCAGTGCGCCGATTCTGGTCGGGGTTGTCGATCTGCACCACCTTGCCGCGATAGCGCTTGAGCCCGCGGGCGAGGCTCTTGAAGACGCGCGGGTCGATCTTCATGCGCCGCTTCTGCGCGATGTAGAGGCCCAGCGCTGCATACTGCGTGCACGACAGATCCGACGCGCTCACGGGATACGCCCAGTCCCCTGCCGGCCGCTGCCACGACAGCAGCTTGTCGACGAACGACGCAATGCGCTCCTCGCCGCCATCTCCTGCATCCCCGCCACCGCCAAGCATCGCGTCGTAGGCCAGGATCATGCACGTCGTCGCATAGGTGTGCTCCGGCTCGACCGAGTCGAGATAGGCCATCGCCCGCCGAATGCTCGGATGCGTGCGCGGCACGCCGGACTGCAGCAGCGCGTAGACGCACAAAGCTGCGCGTCCGCCGATGAAGTTGCCGTGCATGCCCCAGGAACCATCGCGGTGCTGCTCGGACAGCAGATACTCGACGCCCTCTGCGATCGCCGCTTCGATCTTGGGCTGCAGGGCCAATTCGTCCGGATGAACCTTGGCCTGCGTCGACGCGCGCTGCGCAGCAAGGACTACGGCCAAACACAACAGGAGAGCTGCGCCGATGCGCCGACGGCCCGCGTGCGCGAGCATGTACAGACTTCCAAGCATGGGGAGCAAACCTCAGGAGGACGGCCTGGGCAAAGACCGGCAGGTGCCAGTGTGGCTGGCCAGAGATCCAGCGTCAATCCGACCCTTGCGCATGTTGGACCGCTTTCCACCTGACTACCCTGGCCGGTGCGGGGTCTGCTTCCAGACGCCCCCGCAACGGACCTTGCCGCTTTCGAAACGCTGCTGAATCGCCCATGCGCCAAACGACCCACCCGCTTCCCGGCTGCCCCAGCATGCTACGCAGCCCGCACCCGCTGCTCGGACTCTGCGTCGCCATCGCGCTTTGGCTCAGCGGTGCGCCTGCGGCCGCTCAAGCGCCCGCCCACGTGGTATTCCTCGTCGGCGAACGCGAATACGGCTCGCAGCGCACGATGCCGCGCTTTGCCGAACGGCTGCGGCAGGAGTGCGGCCTGCGCGTCACCTGCTTGCAAAGCAAAGACGACGAGCTGCCGGATCTCGACGCGCTCGATACAGCCGACCTGCTGGTGATGTACCTGCGCTTTCGTCGTGCGACTGACGAACAGCTCGCGCGGCTCAGCCGGTGGTTTGACGGCGGCAAACCGTGCGTTGCGCTGCGCACGACGAGCCACGCGTTTGTGGATCACCAGGGCTGGTTTCCGAAGTACTTCGGCGGCAACTACAAGGCGCACGCGCCCAACGAAGAAGGCACCGTTGCCAGGGTCGCGAACGAGGCCATCCACCCGCTTCTCGCCGGGATCCCGCACAACTTCGACATGGGCTACGGCGGCACCTACAACGCGCAGCCATTGGCCGAGGGCGCCGAAGTCCTCCTGCTGGGCCGCACGGCTCGCCTACCGGCAGAGCCCATCGCCTGGACGTTTCCATACCGGCCCGGCCAGCGCATCTTTTACACATCGCTCGGCAGCGAAGAACACTTCGAGCAGCCGGCGTTCGAGCGGCTGCTCGCCAATGCCGTGCTGTGGTCGCTCCGCCAGGACGTGCCGCCGCTCGGCGCGTTCACCGATGGCGTCACAGTGCGGCGCGGCGTGCCCTCGCCGCCGCAAACCGCGCCACCGCCGACCAGAGCCCCGAGCGATGCGATCGTGCTGTTCGACGGCAGCGACTTGGACGCATGGCGTCACTGGGATCCCAGCGTCGAGCCTCGCGCCATCCGTATCGACACGCGTGCCGATACGAGCAGCGGCGCGAACTCACCGGATGCGGCACGCTGGCCGGTGGCTCAGCGCAGCGCCGTCGCGCGCCCCGGATTCGGCGACATCCTGACAAGAGAGAGCTTCGGCAACTACCATCTGCACCTCGACGTGTGGATCCCAGCGAGCTCCGACCTCCGCCCTCGCGACCGCAATCCCGACGGCTTTCGTGGCCGTAGCGGCGTCTACCTGGCCGGGAAGCACGAGATCGAGATCGCCGACTCGTACGGGAAAGACACCAATGCCTACTCGTTTGGCGCCATCCACGGGATCAAGGCACCGGACGTCGCAGCCGAGCTGCCGGCCGGCGCATGGCAGTCGCTCGACATCCACTATCGACACCGCCCCGGCGGACGCGCGCTGCTGAGCGCATGGCTCAACGACCAGCAAATCCACCGCGCCGTCGAGCTACCCGACCGCACGACCTACGGCTTTCTTGCCCCATCGGAGGGCGAGCCCGACGAAGCCGTCGACAACCGCGCCGTCGTGACGCGGCCGGCGGCGGAGTCGTTTCGGCTCAACGACGGCAACTTCGCGGTCGCGGTTCGGTTTCGCACCCGAGGCGATGGCACGCTCGTTGCGAAATGCCCCAAGGACGGTGCGTGGCAGCCGCAGAGTCTGGCGCTGTTCTTGCGGGCGGGCCGACTGGTCTACGACATCGGCTGGGTTGGCGAAATGAGCAGCAGCGAGCGCTACGACGATGGTGCGTGGCACCGGGTCGTGCTGACGCATGGGCAAGCCGCATCGGAAGACGGCGACGAGCTGGTCACGCGGATGTATGTCGATGGCGCACTTGCCGCATCGCGTGAAGGGTTCACGGCGGAGCACGTCCCGCAACACAGCTTCAAGATCGGCGCTGCGGCGACCGACTTCGGCGGTCGCTACGACGGCGATTTTTCCGACGTCGACGTCTACGAACGGCGCGTCGCGGGCGACAAAGCGATCCAGTGGACGCGCGACGAAGTTGTCGACATGGGGCAAGCTGCGTTTCGCTGGCAGCCTGACCCGGGCGCTCCAGGCGCCGACGCAGCTGAACCGCAAGCTGCCCAAACCGCAGACATTGGCATCGCCGGCCCCATTCGCCTGCAGGCCGACAGCTCCCGCGTGCGCTTCGCCAACATCTGGCTGCGACCGCTCGCCCGCGTCGACCACCGCACGTTGGCGCAGGGCACCGAGGAACAGCAGGCGCACGGTGCTTCGGTCTGGCAAGCTCACTGCGCCAGCTGCCACGGCGACGCGGCGAAGTTTGCGCAGCCGCTCGCGCACGGCAGCGATCCGCGCTCGATGTTTGAAACGCTGACCAGCGGACTCACCAACAAACCGGCAATGCCGTGGCTGCCGCCGGCCGCTCGCTACGACGCGATCCACTACTTGCGCCAGCAGCTCGCGCTGCCCGCACCTGACGCGGACTACCTCGCGGCACTGCCCGCATCCTTGCCAGAGCACCCGGTGACGAAGGCGGCCAACCAACGCGAGTTCCGCGCCTACAGCAGCATGGACTACGGCAACGCGCTGCACTGGACCTACGAAGTGGCCGACGACAACATCGTGCAAAAAGGCATCGCCGTGCGCCTCGATGTGGCCGACGACAGCAGCACCGCAGAGGACGCGTCCGGAGGCATTGCCCGCGGGCGTGCGTTCGCCGTCTACGACCAGGACACGATGCGGCTCGCCGCCGTCTGGACTGGCGAGGGCTTTCTCGACTGGCGCGGCGTGGCCTTTGACGGCTCACACAATTCCCACGCGCACATTGTCGGCACGCCCGCGTTTGCCGCTCCCAACGAGCCCGGCTGGGCCAACCCGGCCACCGGCCGCTTTGACGACACGCGCCTGATCGGCCGCGACGGCCGCCGCTACGGCCCGCTGCCGCGCGCCTGGCTGCGCTTTGCGGGCCGACAACAGCTCGCGGGGCGCTCCGTGCTGCACTACTGCGTCGGCACCACCGACGTCCGCGAACAGCCGGGCCTCGAGCAGCTCTACGGCGTCGACGTGTTTACGCGCCGCTTCTCGGTGGGCCCCCGCGGGCAGGACCTGCTGCTGCGGCTGGCGCCGGTCGACGAAGAGCTCGCCGTTCGCGTGCATGCGCCTGACACCACGCTTGCCGACCCGCTGCAGCAGGACGGCTGGTGGCTGCTGCGCATCCCCGAGGGCGACCGTGCGCACGACTTCGTGGTTCGCATGTCGCGCGCCGATCCGCGCCTGCTCAGGACCGCGGAGGCGCGCTTTGGCATGCCCTCGCTGCCCGCACCGGACGCCGCCGGCAGCGCCCTTTGGGCCGACGACACCGTGCAGACCGAGGCCCGCATGGACGATGCCCAGACCGGCTTTGCCGTCGACGAAATCGCCGTTCCGGACCTGCTGAAGAACCCGTTTGCCAGCTGGATGCGCTTTGGTGGCTTTGACTTCTTTGCCGACGGCAAGCGCGCCGCCGTGGCGACCTGGAATGGCGACGTCTGGCTCATCGACGGCATCGACGACACCCTGACCACGATCCGCTGGCGGCGCATCGCGGCCGGGCTGTTCCAGCCGCTTGGCGTGCGCATTGTCGGCGATGTCATCTACGTCGGCTGCCGCGACCAGATCTGCATCCTCGAAGACCGCAACGGCGACGGCGAGACCGACTTCTACCGCTGCTTCAACAACGACCATCAGGTCACCGAGCATTTTCATGAGTTTGCGATGGGCCTGCAGACCGATCGCGACGGCAACTTCTACTATGCAAAATCGGCGCGGCACGCGCTGCCGGCTCTCGTACCGCACCACGGCACGCTGCTAAAGGTCTCCAAAGACGGCGCGCGGACCGAAATCGTCGCCAACGGCTTCCGCGCCGCCAACGGCGTCTGCATCAACGACGACGGCACGTTCTACGTCACCGACCAAGAAGGTCACTGGACGCCGAAGAACCGCATCAACCGCGTTGTCGCGGGCGGCTTCTACGGCAACATGTTGGGCTTCCACGAGCGCAGCAGCAGCGCCGACGAGGACATGGAGCAGCCGCTGTGCTGGCTCACCAATGCGTTTGATCGTTCGCCCGCCGAACTGCTGCGGGTGCAGGGCGATCGCTTTGGCCTGCCGGCAGGATCGCTGCTGCAGCTGTCGTATGGCATGGGCCGCGCCTACCTGGTGCTCGAAGACGAAGTCGACGGCACCCACCAAGGAGCGGCCGTGACCCTGCCGATCCCACCGTTTGCGACCGGCGTCATGCGCGGCCGCTTCCACGAGCCGTCCGGGCAGCTGTTTTGCTGCGGCCTCTACGGCTGGTCGGGCGCCCGCTCGCGTCCCGGCGGCCTCTACCGGGTGCGCTACGTCGGTGGCGAGCTGCGCATGCCGACGGCGATGCACGTGGTCGCAGGCGGCCTCGAGCTGACGTTTGGCGCCAAGCTCGACGCCGAACTTGCGCGCGATGCCGAAAGCTACAGCCTGCGCTCCTGGTCGCTGCGCCGCACCAAGCGCTACGGCAGCGACCACCACGACGAACAGGATCTGCAGGTAAAGGCCGCGACGCTGCTACCCGACGGCCAAACCGTTCGGCTCTCGATCCCCGGCCTCAAGCCAACCATGTGCCTCGAAGTCGCCTGTGATCTGGAGACCGCCGGCGGCGAGCGACTACGGTGCACGATCCATGGCACGGTGCACCGGGTTCGGTAGGTAAGGCGGCGCGGCGGCGACTGGGTCGCCGACCTGGAGATCGACGGCTCAGGATCGAACGCTGCGAACCGCGCGGAAGCGAACGGCTGCCAGACGTACCGCGACCCTACCGACGGTCAGTC
This sequence comes from Planctomycetota bacterium, assembly GCA_045105235.1. Lineage (GTDB taxonomy): Bacteria > Planctomycetota > UBA1135 > UBA1135 > UBA2386. The sequence goes on from JBGCDH010000021.1 coordinate 43,209, forward strand.
CAACCTACGGCCGCCCGATCACGCCCTGCATCGCGTTCGAGACGACGGCCCCCAACCCGAGCCCCGGGTTGATGCCCGGGTCCAGCGCCAGTGCCTGGTGTTGGAGTAACACACCGACGAGCTGGGCATCGTTGGGGACCGCTAGCTTGAACATCGCGCAGCCAAGCTGCCCTTGCAGCAGGGCGGAGCCGTCGAGGGCGATGTGCCAATCGCAGCCTGGCATGCCAAACGTCGCAGCTACTGAAGTGTTCGATCCACAGGCTGACGCGCCAAAACACGAAGGATTTTGGCGGACAGTGGCTCGAAATCACGTTCGGATGGGTGCCAGGGCGATTTGCGACCTGGCCGCCTCCAAGGCGCCCGCGCAGCTTTCGCCTAGTTTCCATGCAGCATTTCTATCCGCCGCGGCCATTCGCAGCCGCTGCCGCCGCCCTATGCGGCCTGCTTGCTTCCTGCTCTTCTCACCGCGCCTATGTCTACCAGTGCGAATCGGGGCAGCGGCCCTACATGCCGCACAGCGAACACGTATCGGCGGGTCACGGAGCGTCTGCGAAGTTCTATCACTTGCTCAGCAACGCTTGCACAGCAGCCGATGGCTGGCAGCCGACCGTCGCACTATCCGAACGCTTCGGCCGACTTCTCCCTCCCGGCCGTCTGCCAGACGCACCGCAAGAACACATCGCCAAACTTCGCACGCTCGCACAGAGCATGCGGGACGCAAACGGCGGCGCGCCGACCGATGTCCCCGCCGGGATGATTTTCCTGGGCCAGTTTGTCGACCACGACATCACGCTCGATGTCATCTCGCAGCTCGGGGAGTTTCGCGATCCGGCGTCGATTCGCAACGTTCGCACACCTCGTCTGGACCTCGATTCGGTCTACCTGTCCGGACCCGAGGGCAGTCCTTTTCTTTATGCATCAGACGGACGCCTGCTAACGGACCAAAGAACGGATTTCCGCCGCGTCGCCAACGGCACCGCCGACGTCGCGCTCATCGGCGATCCGCGCAACGACGAGAATGGGCTAATCGCGCAGCTTCATCTGCTGTTCCTCAGATTCCACAATCGCATGCTGGCCGTTCACGACGGCGATTTCGAAGAAGCCCAAAAGCTTGTCCGCTGGCACTACCAGTGGATCGTGCGCAATGAGTTCTTGCCCGCGATCGTCGATGACGACGCCATCCAGTGGGCGGAAGCAATGGCAGCCGACGATTGGCACCGCGGCCCTGGCGTGTGGAATTGGCTTTGCGGCGACTACCGCGTGCCGGACATGCCCGTTGAGTTTGCCGCAGCCGCCTACCGCTTCGGACACAGCCAAGTGCTGGACCGCTACCAATTCGACAACCGTGCGGTCGAGCTGTTCGCGCCACCGCCCGCGCCCGATTCCCTGAGTTCGTTCGGCAAAGTCCCGTCCGCCAACGTCGTCACCGATTGGTCATGGTTCTTTGACGTCAACGGCATGGCTCCGAATCGCGCCGCTGCGATCGATACCAAGATCGCTGGGGAAGTCTTCGAACTACCGTTCGCCCCGATCGGAAGCGACGAACGCATCCTGCCACTCCGCAATTTGATCCGTGGCGACCTTACGTTCGCATTGCCGACCGGCGAAGCCGCAGCCGACTACCTGGGAGTTCCGCGCCTGCCCGAGAACTGCGGCCCCATCGTTACGGCAAGGGCAGCCGGCCTCGATGAGACGCCGCTTTGGTTCTACGTATTGGCGGAAGCCGAGCAGAACCATGGCGTGATGACCGGCGTCGGCGGCCGAATCGTCGCCCTGACGTTGATCCGCATGCTGCAGAGGGATCCCGATTCGTATCGGAACGCCGCGACTCCGTGGCATCCGATTCACGGCACCAACAGCGACTTCACCATGGCGGATCTCGTCCGCTTCACCCAACAGCCCTGAGCCACGCGAACCCTGCCACGACCGAAATGCAGTCTCCTAGCGGGTCCGCGCCAAGCTTGGGTTGGCCGGTAGTCGCAGCTCTATCGATTGCCGTAGCCGTCTACTTCCAACAGGAACGGCCGTTTCGTAGTTCTCGACCCGCCGTTGCCGCAGCGGACAAGAGTGCGCAGGACCAACCCGCGCGCCTTTGGCGCGACCCCATGGCACCGAGGCCAACGTGCGCAGTGCACCCCTGACTGTCGACGGGGGGAAGTCGCTCGACAAGGTTTTGCTGATGACCGTCCCGGCAAGCCCGACTCAGGCAGATCGCGAATGGCGCTGTCGTGTGCGCCAAGCCTTGCACACAGCAGCATCCGCCAATGACTTCATCCCCGAAGATGCGAGTACTCGGCACTATTTGAATCTTTCGGCGACGCGGGAAGACGGCATCATCGAAACAGCGGCAAACTGGTTGAAGACCGCCGGCTGGACGGATTCTGACATGCGGAACAGCCAACGTCCGCAGGCCGTCGCGGACAACGCCGCTGCGAAGAGACAACAGCGACACCTTCGACACCCGCCCCAGAGGATCTACGTCGACGTGTTCCAGGGAGGCGGACTGATCATTCCGTTTACCGGCATCGGCGGCATCTCGATGCTGCAGTGGTATCACCTGATCTAGATCGACGGGTATCATACGCCGTATGGCATCCGATCCGGTGACCCCTCACAACGTCTGCGCATTCTGGTTTGGCCCCATCGCAGCCGACGGTTCCTGCGAGCCGGGGTTTCGCAAGCGCTGGTGGGCGAAAGACGCGGACTTTGATCGCGAGGTCTCCACGCGGTTTGGTGAGTCGATCCGTGCAGCCGAAGCGGGCGAACCAAAGGCATGGCAAGACAGCGCGCAGGGCTGCCTCGCGCTGGTCTTGCTGTGCGATCAGATGACGCGCAACAGCCGGCGCGATCAGGCGAGCATGTATGCCGCCGACGACATGGCGGTGGCATACATGCGGCACGCAATCGACAACGGCTTTGACAAGCAGCTGCGCACGATCGAACGCTACTTTTTGCTCATGCCGCTGATGCACGCAGAGTCGCTATCGCTGCAACAGGAAGGCATCGAACGATTCGACCAACTCGTTCTGCAGGCCGAGCCCGGTTCCTTGGAGGCAGCACGCGCCGCCGCCGACTATATGCGCAAACACGAGGTGATCGTCGCTCGGTTCGGCCGCTTCCCGCATCGCAACACACTGCTCGGGCGCGAAAGCACGCCCGACGAAGTCGCATTTTTGCAGGAGCCTGGATCTAGCTTCTAAAGTGGCTAGGCAGCAAATGCCGGTTTCGACGCCAGCGTACTCAGAGAACCAACGGCGCGACCATTCGACGAATACACCGAACGAGATTCCCGATATGCACATCCGCCTAACGATGAAGGCCATCGCCCGCGCTTCGATTGCTTTCCTAGCGCTCGCATTGGCAGCCCCAAGCCCACCGCCAAATCTCTTTGAGATGCTGCCTCACCCGTCCCTGTATCGGATGGCAAACATTGCGCGCGCCATCGTCGAAGGGAGCCTGGGAGCCGACGGTGCGGTCACCATCACGCACCGCTTCTACGTCGAGAAGGGCGAGCAAGTTGCAGACACGATCCGGGTGCAGGGCCTTGCCGGGATGCCGCGAACGGTCGACGCCCGGGCGAGGAGAGCGCTGGGAGCCGCCGTAGCACAACCGGTGCAGCCGGACACCGTCCTCTTGTTCTTGGCGGAGAGAACGGTTGACAAAAAATGGCAGGCGCTTCACCACTACGGCAAAGCCGCTCGGGGCGTCGTCTGGAATATGGATGGCGAGCTGCATGGATTTGCGCAGCGACAGAATCCGGGGCCGTATCGCCTCGTGCGATGGCAGGACCAGCCGACAGCGTTCCGAGACGAAACCGCAAAGTCCGCGCGAGCGCTCATCCAAAAGGCTCTTGCCGCACGTGCGCAGTGGCAACAGACGCTGGCCATTGCCGAGCAAGAAGATCGCGCTCAACAGCTGCTCCGCTGGTTTTCCGCGAACACTTCTCCCGACGGCGAATGGTAGCAAGAATGCGTGCGACCCGACCTCGTGCAAGCTTGCGATGCAGTCGGCCCACCAATGGTGCTGCCCTTGGCCCGACTGCTCGCAGACCGTATCGAACCAGAGACCGCCGAACTCATTCTGCAGATGCTGATGCGTTTCCGTCGGCCCGCACTCGCTGCGGCGGTCCCCCATGTAACCCAGCGCTTGCTATCGCATCAGGGCATCCAACCGGTCTTCGCGATTCGCGTGCTTGGACGTGCCGCCGACCCGCGCGCCCAGGATACGTTGCGATTCTACATTGCCGACGACAAGTTGCCCGTGGCGCTCGCTGCCGCCCAGGCGCTGCTGGCATGCGGTGACAAGGCCTCGGCAAGGCTGCTCGCCGAACGCCTGCCTGCAACAATCGCAGACCGCCGCGAGCGCGCGGCGGTTGCAGCCGCGCTGGAGTTTGTGCACGCAAACGAGCCAGATCTCGGCGAACGTATCGTGAGACAGCGCTACTTGGACGACAGCGAGTTGATGCAGCAGCGGCCGTGGCTGCGTCGACTGCGAAACTAGAGCCACAACGAAACCTGAGCGCCGACGATCACCACAAGCAATCGCCCCCCGAACTACACGCCGCGCCACCACAACGCTACCGTTCGCCTCATGGCCAACAGCAAAGTAGCACTCATCACAGCAGGCGGCAGCGGCATGGGCGCAGCAGCCGCGCGACGGCTGGCGAGCGACGGCTACCACATCGCCGTCCTCTCCTCATCCGGCAAGGGCGAAGCATTGGCCAAGGAGCATGGCGGTATCGGCGTCACGGGATCCAACCAGTCGGACCTCGACCTGAAGCTGCTCGTCGACCAATCGATCGAGCGCTGGGGACGCGTCGACGTGCTCGTCAACAGCGCGGGACACGGCCCGCGCGCCGGTGTTTTGGAGCTCACCGACGACGACTGGCACAAGGGGCTTGAGGTCTACTTCCTCAACTGCGTACGCGCCACGCGTCTCGTAACGCCCATCATGCGAAAGCAGCAATCCGGGTCGATCATCAACATATCAACGTTCGCGGCTTTCGAACCAGACCCGACGTTTCCAACATCTGGCGTTTTCCGCGCAGGCCTCGCGGCGTTCTCAAAGCTTTTCGCCGACCAGCACGCGGGCGACAACATCCGCATGAACAACGTACTCCCAGGCTTCATCGACAGCTTGCCGGAGAAGGCCGAGTTCAAGGAGCGCATCCCGATGGGCCGCTACGGAAAATCCGAAGAGATTGCCGACGTGATCGCGTTTCTGGCATCCGACGGCGGCGGCTATATCACCGGCCAAAACATCCGGGTCGACGGCGGCATCACACGCTCGGTGTAGCGCTAAGTGACCGTGTCGCCAGCCGACTTGCGCGACAGCATCTGCCGGACTTTGGCCGTCAGTTCGTTCGGTGAAAACGGCTTGGGCAAGCAGCTAGCCGCCTCTCCAAGGGCCGCATGATGCCGGTAATCTCCGTAGCCGCTCGTGAACAAGAACGGCACCGAACCGTCGCAGGTACGCAGCTGGCTGCGTAGCTCATCACCAGCCGCGCTCGGTAACAACATATCACAAATGACCAGGTCGAAGGCCGCCGACGATTCATCCGCAAGACGCACCGCGGCCGCACTGTTGCTGGCCTCGGTCACTTCATAGCCATCGTTGCGAAGGCTGCGCGCGATGAAGGTGCGCACAACCTCTTCGGATTCGATCACGAGCAGCTGCCGGCTTGGCGCGTCGACAGCATCTGCGCCGGTTTCTCCTACCGACGCCACCAACGCCTCCGCTTGGACCAGGGTCTGCGGCAGGTAAATCCGAAACAACGCTCCCTCGCCAAGGCGACTCTCCACCTCGATGCTACCGCCGAACTGGTGCACGGTCCCGAACGTCGTCGAGAGGCCCAGCCCGGAGCCGCTGTCGGCATCTTTGGTCGTGAAAAACGGATCGAATACATGAGGAAGCACGTCAGGTGAAATCCCAGCGCCGTCATCCTCAAACTCAATGCAAACGTAGCTGCCCGGCACGACACCGAGCCGCTTCGCAGCCAATGCATGCAACGTCGCGTCACGCACGCGAAGTTGCAGCGTACCGCCATCATGCATGGCGTCGCGCGCGTTGAGCATCACGTTGACAAACGCCTGCTCAAGCGCTGCTGCGTCGACCAATATCCGCCCCTTCCCGCGGATGTCGGCCCGCACCTGCACAGACGACATCATCGGGCCAGCGAGCAACTCGCGGGCGCTCTTGAGAACGGCACCGACCTCGACAACGCCCGGGGCCGACGGGCTGCGACTGCCAAACGCCAGCAGCTGGGTCGTCATCTGCCGAGCCGTTTCACTGGCGCCGAGGATGCAGCGCATATGCGACTGAATACCAGCATCGCGGCTCTCAGCTTCGGCGAGGCCGCCATAGCCCATGATCACGGTCAACAGGTTGTTGAAGTCCTGCGCGATGCCCGCGGACATGCGGCCGAAGGCCTCCATACGCTGCGCGTGGCGAAGCTGCGCCTCCAAGAGCATGCGTTCGCGCCGCTCGGCGTAGTAGTCCATGACGTGGTGTACAGCCGGCACCAAACGCGTCAGGTTCTCTTTGAGGATGTAGTCGTCGGCCCCCATTTTGAGCGAATCGACGGCCGTCTCTTCGTCGATCGAGCCCGTAACGACGAGGAACGGGATCTCCTGATCCATCTCGCCTTGCAGCTCACGGAGCCGAGACAGTGCCTGCATCGCGCCGAACCCAGGCATCGTGAAGTCACTGAGAACGATGTCGAAGGGCTCTTGGCGGAGCGCGGACTCGAATGCATCCAGCCGCTCGACGACTTGGTGGGACACAATATCGAAGCCGCCCTGGCCAAGCTCGAAGAGCATGATCTCGGCATCCTCGGGACTGTCCTCGCAGATCAGGACGCGCAGCGCGGCGAGAGGGGAATCAACTTCATCCATGGTGCGAGCGCAGCATAGCAGAAGCACGCGCCTCGTGAGCGGAGTGCATGAACATCGCCTTAAGGGACGGTCCGACTGCGCCGCGGCTACGTTGGCACTTCATTGTGGTTGAGCCAGTAGACACCGAGCTGGCGCACAACAGCCTGAAAGTCCGCCACTCCAACTGGCTTGACCAGATAGCTGTTGGCGCCCAAGCGGTAGGCGGCGTGCACATCAGGAGTCTCCTTAGACGACGTCAAGAATACTACTGGCACCGAACGCCAGCGCGGCTGCGACCTCAAAGCCTGCAAAACTTCGAGCCCCGAACGCTTTGGTAGCTTGAGATCCAGCAAGACGAGCTTTGGCAGGTCACGAGGAACCGCGGCGGCACGGCTCTTTTCGGGGCGAAGCCTCTCGACAGCCTCAGCGCCATCGCGTGCGATCTCGACATCGTCGCGCGCACAGATGCCAGCAAGCACATCGAGGATCATCTCGCGATCCTCAGGATCGTCTTCGACCAGTAGGATCTCAGTCATGTCAGTGGATCGGGTTCGTCAGCAGGCCAGCATTCTCGCTGCCGTGCTTAGCTTTGCAATGCTGCTACTGTGCGGACGAAGCACAACAGCACAGCTCCCTCCTGCTGAGGGCCTGCAGCAAGCAAGGCCGATCGTGCTGCTCGGCGATGCGGCGCACCGCCCGCTCCAGTTTCTCGACAACGGCGTGCCGCGCGGCCTCTACGTCGACATGCTCGCCGCCATCGGCAAAGCCATCGGCCGCGAGATCCAGTTCGAGCTGTTGCCCTGGGGGCAGCCGACCGAACGCTTCGACAAGCAGATTGGCGACGGTATTGGCGGAGTCATCGTGACGGCTGGAAGGCGTTGGCGCTACGCGTTTTCGTTGCCGTTCGCGAACATCGAACTCAGCCTCTTTACGCGTGACGACTTCGCCGTCGACGGCGAGCCGGCGGATCCAGCAGCTCTGCGCAATCGCCCCGTCGCAGTCGCGGCATCCGGGATGTTGGGCCAGATTCTCAGGCGCAACGGCTTCACCGACGTGCGCGAAGCGCCAAGCCATCGTGCCGGCTTCAAGATGGTCGCCACCGGCGAAGTCGATGCCATGGCGGCACCGCGCTGGAGCGGCGCCATGGCAGCGCGCAGCGCCGGCATCGACTCGATCCAGCCGCTTGACCAACCGCTCGCGAATCTACCCGTTGCGATCGCGCTGCGGCGCGGCGACGCCCTCATTGAGGACCTCGACCGCGGCATCCAAATTGCCCGAAACAGCGGCGCCCTGCAGCAGATCCGTGAACGCTGGCGCGTCGTACAAGCTCAATCGCTACCGCAGCGGGCGTCGCACATTGTCAGCAGCTGGAGCCGGTCAGAAGGCCTGCCCGTCGACTCGGTCTATCGGATCATGCGCGATCGCAGTGGCTACTTGTGGGTTGCCACGTCCGGTGGCGTGGTGCGATTTGACGGCCAGCGCTTCATCGATCCGGACGACTCCGGAACACTCCCGCGCGCCCATACAACCGCGCTGCACGAAGGCCATGATGGCACCATCTGGGTCGGCACGATCGAGCACGGCGTGTTCCGAGGATCGGACAATAGCTTTTCACGTGTCCCTGGCATCGCCAGCGGCAGCAAGCACTGGATCCGCGATGTGCTCACGGCCAAAGATGGCGTGCTGGCACTCGCCGTCGACTTGTATCGCATCGATCCTGAAACAGGCGAGGCCTCGCTATGGGCCAAACTACCCGACGACGGCAACCCCATTGGCCTAGACGCTGACTCTCAGGGCAATGTATGGCTGCGTACGTCGAAGGCGCTCTACCGGTATCGCGATCGCACATTCGAACACGTTGCCGACGGCCCCATCGACGCACTGGCATTCTCCCCTACTGGCACCGTCTTCGGGGCAAGCCACCTGGGCCTCATGCGGCTACAGCAGGACGGCTGGCAAGACTGCCGACTGCGTCCCGTGACGAGCGTGCAGGACGTCGCCTTTGATCCGCGCGGCGGCATTTGGCTGGCAACCGAGCGCGGCATCTTACGAGGCCCGCCCCCCGCGCTGATCGGCGGCACAGTCGCAACAGAGTTGGTACTCGCTGAGCCCGTGCGCCAGCTCCTTGCCGACCGCGACAACACGGTTTGGGCGGCACCGCTTGCGGACGGTCTGCGACAGCTCGAGAGCTCCTCGGTGGCGCGCATGGACGCCTGGCCCGGCATCGTAAGTATGTGCAAGGGTCCAGAAGCCGGCGTCGTCTTCGCGACATCCGAAGGCGTGCTGCTGGCCGATGCGGGCGGCATCCGCCAATGGCAGCCCAGGATCCGGGCGGCCCGGGGGTCGGTGCGATCCGTTGCGGTATGCACGGACGCGACGATGCTGGTCGCGTGCGGCAGCAGCATCTTTCGCATCGACGGTGCCGAGTGGCAGCTTGTCGATACAGCGAGCGCATCGAAAGGCGGACTCGGCGTTGTCACAGCCGGCCCCGCATCAGAATGGGCCGCCGTCGGGAGTTCGCTGTTGCGGCTACGCGGCCTCGCCAGTGAGGCCGCCGCAGAGCTTCCGAAGGAGCCGACGATTCTGGCCGCAGCCGGCAACGACGTCTGGATCGGCACCGCGCAGACCGTTCAGCTCTATTGCGACGGCAAACTGGAGCCGCCCCTCCAAACCGATGCCAGCGTTCGACAAGTCTACGTCGACGCGCATGGCGAAGCGTGGGTTGCAACCTACGGACGCGGTCTGTTTCGAATCGGCAGCAGCAAGGTCACGCACTACACAACGCGGGTCGGCCTTGGCCACGACGCACTGCAAGGTGTTGCCGAAGACGACCACGGCTTCGTTTGGATCAACAGCAATGACGGCGTGTTTCGCATCGCGCGGTCGGAGCTCGACGCGTTCGCCGAGGGACGTCTCGCACGTATCGAGAGTGAGCAATTTCGAACCCCCGAAGGCAACGGGGCCGCCACGGCGTGTCAAGACAGCCGTGGCCAGCTTTGGTTTGCGACAACACGCGGGTTGGCGACGATCGATCCCCAGCGCGCCGAGGCGCCGACCGCGGACGTTCCAACCGTCATCGAAGCCGCGTGGTGCAACGGAACGCCCCACAATCCAAAGATCCCACTCATGGCCCCACCTGGCGGCGCTGCGGAACTCCGGATCACCTACGCGGGATTGAAACTGAACGCGTCGGACCAAGTTCGCTATCGATACCGCCTCCGCGGCTACCACAAGCAATGGATTGAGGCAGGTAGCAGCAGACTGGCAACCTTCGCCGAGGTGCCGAGCGGGGACTATGAGTTTGAGGTGCAAGCCGGCCTTCGCTCTCGTAGATGGACGTCGCAACCGAGCCGGCTTGCGATCCACGTGCAGCCAGCACTGCATGAGCGGGTTTGGTTTCGGCTCGCCGCCCTAGTCGCTGCACTGGGCGCCATCTGGTTGCTGCACCGTGCGCTCGTTCGTTCGATTGCCGCCCGCAACCGTCGCCTCGAAGGCGCCGTGGTGCGCCGCACAACAGAGCTCCGCGAAGCCAACAAGGAGCTTGAGGCATTTACATATACTGTCTCACACGACTTGCGCGCGCCGTTGCGCCACATCAGCCATCACGCCCACATACTCGGCCGACAGCTGCCCGACACGGGCGACGAAGACACCACAACCAAGCTACGGAACCGGATCGCGGGCATCGACCGCTCCTCCCGCCGCATGGCGCAGCTGATTGACGACCTGTTGACCCTCTCGCGTCTATCGCGCCGCGAAGTTGTTCGCGAGCCGATCGACAGCGCAGGCATGGTGACCAGCGTTTGGGATGAGTTGACCCAGGTCGGCAAGGTCGGCAGCTCATCGCGTGAGGCACTCAAGCTAGACGAGCTGCAAGACGTCGAAGCGGATCGCAAGCTGCTGCGGCACGTCTGGCTCAACCTGCTGGACAACGCGCTAAAGTACAGCTCCACGCGTGAAGCCGCGCTCATCGAGGTTACGAGCGAAAGTCGCTCGGGCAGGGTCTGGTTCGTCGTGCGCGACAACGGTGTCGGCTTCGACGAAGCCTTCGCCGACAAACTTTTCGTCGCATTTGAGCGCCTGCACAGTGAGAGCGAGTTTTCTGGCAGCGGCGTCGGCCTCACAATCTGTGAGCGCATGGTCCTCAAACACGGCGGCGAAATCACAGGTTCGGCAACCGTCGATTTGGGCGCCTGCTTCGCCTTCACCGTCGATCCTGCCTAGACCCGCGTCAACGGATCGAATCTCCCGCCACCTTCCGATACGCGCGCATCCCCTCCTGGCGTGACCAAGTCAGCAGCACCGCGCCGAAGTCGGCGTTGCGACGAAACATCTCGCAGTAGAGCTCTTCTTCGGTTGGCCACGGATAAGCAAAGACCAGATCAAAGTCGTCGAGATCGAAGCCGAGTTCGTTGTAAGCGTCAGGCGCACCAAAGACCGTGCGCGTCTCTAGGTCGAAGAAGTCGTCGCCATCGAAACTCGCAGGCACGAAACTGCCATGTGCCAGTGTCGCTTGCAGCTCGTGTTCGCCCAGCAGCTCATTGGCTGCGATGACGAGATCTCGATCGATCTCGATTCCATAGGCGTCGAGTCCGAGCAGCTCCGAAAAGCCGGCAACTACGCCAAAGCCGCTCCCCCACTCCAGCAGCCGGCGCGCGTCCGCGTGCTGGTGCCGGATCGCAGAAAGCGCGTGCCAGACCTGCTCGTAGTGGCTCGGGATGAAGCCGATGCCGGCCTGGTGCTCGTCCCGCGCAAACCAACGATCGATGCGGCTCTGCGCGCTGGCCAAGAATCCGGCTGCGCGTGGCGGCAACGGTCCCTCTTCGATCACAAGCTCCAACGGCACAAGTCGCACGGCCCTCAGGCTAGCCGCTCGCAGCGATCCCTGACCGCTTGGCGAACCCATAAATCCCCAAACAAACTCGGGCCAACCCCGGCCCAGATGTCGCAGCTAGTGGTGTGAAGCAGACATATGCCGCCTTCTGCGTGAGCTGGCAGCCGTGCTCGCAAGGCGAGTCACCACAGGTCTATCGGTGGCTAGGTCGCGGACGGCCCACCCCCTAGAACCAACGCAGCGAGCGCTGTTGGCGGCCGCGCATTTGGCGGTAGACTTCGTCTTCACTCCACTATCGCGCTTCTCGTTTTCGTTCAGCTGAGCGCCGCGCCATCGAGTCAAACTCGATAGTCTTCTTTGCGCAGGCTGTGGGCCTTCATCTTGGAATACAAACTGCGCGCATCGATGCCGGCCCGACGCGCCGTTTCACTGATGCGGCCTCGCGTCTCCTTCAACACCCCTGATAGGTAGGCACGCTCGTGCGCGCTGTTCCAGGCATTGCGGGACTCGGCCAATGGCCGTTGCAGCCAAGACTCGTCGAGCGCTGACAAAGACTCTTCAAACTGCCGTGCCACTGCCGCAGGCGGCTCAGGCTGCGCCGCCGCGATCAAAACTTCCGGCAGGTCTTCCGTCTGGATTCGATCACCGTCGCAAAGCAACACAGCTCGCTCGACGACGTTGATCAGCTCTCGAATATTGCCTGGCCAACTGTAGGCACTCAGCACGTCCATGGCTTCCGTTGAGATCGAGTTGGCCATGGTTGGCATCTGCGCCTTGAACTGCTGGAAGTAGGCTTCCACCAGCATGGCGATGTCTTCCTTGCGTTCGCGCAGAGGTGGAATCTCGAGTGCCACGACGCTCAATCGGTAGTAGAGATCCGATCGGAACCGCTTCTCCGTGATTTCGGTAGCGAGGTCCCGATTCGTCGCGGCCAGGATGCGCACATCGATGGGCAGAGCTTCTTCGCCACCAATCCGCTGGATCGTGCGTTCCTGGATCACGCGCAGCAGCTTCACCTGCAGGTGCACCGGCATCTCACCGATCTCATCGAGGAAGATCGTGCCTCGGTGCGCTAGCTCAAAGTGGCCACGGTGGGCCCGCACGGCACCGGTGAAGGCACCACGCTCGTGGCCGAACAGCTCCGTCTCGAGCAGCGCTTCCGGCACGGCTCCGCAGTTGAGCACGATGAAGGGGGCATCCGCACGGGGGCTCTGCGAGTGGATGGCGCGCGCAAGCCGCTCCTTGCCGACTCCGGTCTCCCCGAGGATCAGCACCGTGCTCGTCGATCGGCTGACCTTCCGCGCGACGTGCAAAAACTTGCTCATGCTCGGGCTGCTGCTCAGGAAGTCGCCGAAAGTATCGTCCGCATCCTCCACCTCCCGCCGCAGCTGCAAAGCGTCCCGCCGACGCTGAATAAGAGCTTCCAGAACTTCTCGAAACGCCGCATCGGGCAACTCGTCGGAGATCACCGCGAGGCATCCCGCCGCGAGCATTTCGGCGCGCTTCGCGGCGTCAATCGTGGCTGAGACCACCAGCAGCGCGGGCCTCGACGCCGTCTGGCGGAGCGCCCGAATGACGTCCTCTGCCGGCATCAGAAGGGACTCCGCATCCGCGACCACAAGGTCGCAGTCAACGCGGCCAATCTTCTGCAGCCAGTCGAGCGACACCAGCTGCGCAAGCACGGTGTCCGGCCCCTCAGCCAGCTCGATGAGCCGGTGGCGCAGATTGGCATCGGTGACTGCTAGGACGAGACGGGCGAGCATGTAAGCACGCAGACCTTAGGGCCGCAGCAAGGGACCCGCCATGGCAACCTCGCCCGACTGCTGCCTTGGCCCCTGCCGCTCAGCACTGGCACGGCGATTGCTCTCACACAGCCATCATGAAAGTCGCGGTCATCTACAACACCAAGTCCGAGCGGGTCATCAACGTCTTCGGCAATCGCAACCAAGAACGCTACGGCAAGAAGGCGATCGACCGAATCGTCGACTGCCTGAAGCGCGGCGGGCACCAGGTGCGCGCCCTCGAAGGCGACAAGGACCTGATCGAGAAGCTCGAAGACTTCATGCCGCGGGTCATCAACGGGGAGCGCCCCGGCATGGCCTTCAACCTCGCCTACGGCATCCAGGGCCAGGCGCGCTACACCCACGTTCCGGGCATCCTCGAGATGGTCGGCATTCCCTACGTGGGATCCGGCCCCATGGCGCACTCGCTTGCGCTCGACAAGGTCATCGCCAAGATGATCTTCGTCCAGCACGGCTTGCCGACACCGGAGTTTGCGGTTCTGCAGACTCCGGAAGATCGGGTGCCTGAACTCCGATTCCCACTGATCGTGAAGCCGCGCAACGAAGCGGTCTCGTTCGGAATCCAAATCGTCAACGACGAAGCCGAACTGCGCGCCGCCGCCGGTGTCATCTTCGAGAAGTTCGCCCAGCCCGTCTTGGTCGAGCGCTACATTCAGGGGCGAGAGGTCAATGTCGGCCTGATCGGCAACAGCTCGCCCGAAGCCCTGCCGCCTGCTGAGCTGCTGTTCGGCGAAGGCGGCCCGCAGATCTACACGTACGAGGACAAGACTCGGAAGTCTGGCCGCACGATCACCGTTGCCTGCCCGGCGAATCTCGATCAAGCGACGAGCGACAAGGTCCAGAGCCTAGCAATCGGTGCCTTCGACGCTCTCGGCTGCCTCGACTGCGCGCGTGTCGACATGCGCCTCGACGAGGACGGCAACCCGTATATCCTTGAGATCAACAGCCTGCCAAGCCTCGGCGAACACGGCTCCTACGTGGCCGCAGCCGAAGCCGCCGGGCTGGATTTCTGCGCACTCGTCAACCGGCTCGTCGACGTCGCCAGCACGCGCTACTTCGGCACCCCCGCGCCCGTTGAGATCGCGCCGCAAAAGAGCGACGACGCCGGCCAGCTGCTCGAGTTCGTAACCTCGCGCCGAGAGCGCATCGAGCGGCGCATCGAGCAATGGACGCGCCGCTCCAGCCGCACGGGCGACGCCGTCGGCCTCGCCGGCGCTTTTGAGCATCTCGATCGCTCGATGACCGACCTCGGGCTTCGCCAAACGCCGCTCGAAGTAGAGCCCCACATTGCCGGCATGTGGGAGACCGCGGCCGGCCTCGACGGCGGCACGCTGCTGGTCGGCCACCTGGACGTGTCACTGCCCGAAGGCGTGCACGGACAGACCTTCCAACGCACGCCCGAGTTCATGGTCGGCGAAGGCCTCGGGTCCTCCCGGGCACCGCTGGTCATGATGGACTTTGCCCTGCAAGCCCTTCGCAGCCGCCGCTTGCTCGCCAAGTCGCGCATTGGCGTTCTCTACTACGGCGACGAAGGCCGCGACTGCTCACAAAGCGCGGGCCTGATCCGCGCCGCCGCCGCCCGCGCCAAGCAGGTCTTGATCCTAAGGCCGGGCAATGCCGGTGATCGATTCATCACCCAGCGACGCGGCGTGCGCCGACTGGATCTGCGCATCTCTGGTCCCGCGCGCAAACTCGGGCAGACCCAGAAGCGCCCGGAGGTATTGCGCTGGGCGTGGGAACGGCTGGAGCAATGCTGCGCACTCACATCCCGCAAAGAACGAGTGGCCGTCTCTGTCGTCAATATGCAGACCTCTGGCTACCAGAACCTGCTGCCGCACGAAGTCTCGGCAACGATCCTGATCAACTACATCGATAGCGCCGCGGCCGATCGGATCGAGAAGGACCTACGCCAACTTCTCGAACAACGCGACGGCCTACGCGTTCGGCTAACAGCCCTACTCGACAGGCCCTCGATGACGAAGCGTTCCGGCGCCGACAGTATCTCGACACGTTTGAAGTCGGCGGCCGAGCGCTGGGACCTGCCGTTTGCCGAAGACTCCTCACTCTTGCCATCGGCCGCCGGCCTCGTGCCCGCGCCAACGTCGGTGATTTGCGGGGTCGGCCCATCGGCCACCGAGACCTTCACGTCGCATGAGTCTGTCGCGCGCATCAGCGTCGTGCAACGCACCCTGCTGCTCGCCCAATTCCTGCTTGCCGAGGTTCAACGCTGATGCCTGACAACACCGAGAAGGATCTCTCCGGAAGCAGTGAGCTTGGCCACCCACAGCGCGTCGCCACGGCGAAGCGCGGCATGGTCTCTTCGGCGCACTTTCGTGCCAGTGAGGCCGGGGCACGCATGTTTGCCGAAGGCGGCAACGCTGTCGACGCGGCCGTCGCGACCGCACTGGCGCTAGGCGTTTGTGAGCCGGCCGCATCGGGCCTTGGCGGCCAGACGATGATGTTGATCCACGTGCCCGGTCACCGCACGGTGGCCATCGACGGGTCATCACGAGCACCGCACCGAACGCCCCCCGCAGAACTCAGCAAGAAGGAGCGGCTGCGCGGTCATCGCGCCAGCACGGTGCCCAGCACGCCAGCCGTGCTCGCATACGTACAGGAGCAATTCGGCAAGCTGTCGTGGCGACAGGTCATGCAGCCCGCAATCGAACTCGCCGAGAACGGCTACGCCGTCACCGAGCTACAGCAGCGACTAACCCTTCGAGAACTCGAGCATTTGCGCGCGGGCACGGCAGCCCCGTTCTTTCTCAAGGACGGCAAGGAAGCCTACGCCGTCGGGGAAACGCTGCGTCAACCGGTGCTTGCGCAGACCTTGCGCCGCCTCGGGGAACACGGCGTTCAAGACTTCTATTCCGGCGAGATCGCGAAAGCAATTGCAGCCGACATGGAGCGCAACAACGGACTCATCCAACTCGATGACCTGGCACAGGTGCCAACCCCCATCGAGCGGCGCCCGGTCGGCGGCCGTTTCGGGTCGATGCGGGTATTCACCTTTCCGCCACCAGGAGCCGGTCGCGCGCTGCTTTACATGTTGAAGCTGCTCGACCAATTCCCTGCAAAGCGCCGCCAGCCGGACTCGCGTGAAGGGGCCATCATCTTGGCTGAGATCATTCGACGAGCGATGCTCGATCGCCGCGATCGACCGGTCGACCCGAGTTTCTACCCGCAGATTCACGACAAGCGACTGCTCGACGACGACTACGCGCAGCTCGTCGCCAAGCAGATCCGCACACGCATCCGAACAAACGGCGAGACGACCCACCTGTCGACCCTCGATGCGGACGGCTGCGGAGTCGCTCTGACACAGTCCATCGAACGCGTCTACGGATCGTTCGCGGCAAGCCCAGATTTGGGCTTTCTGTTCAACAACTACATGAGCTGCTTCGAGCACGAAGACATCTCGCACCCCTACTACTTGCGGCCCAACGCGGTGCCCTGGGCCAGCGTCGCGCCAACCATCGTCATGCAGGGCAAGCGGCCCCGCATCGTGCTCGGCTCGCCGGGAAGCGAGCGCATTGTCTCGGCGATCGCGCAGGTGCTGCTGCGGCTCGAGAACCAGTCGCTCATGGAGGCCATCACCGCCCCACGCCTGCACGCGAGCCTCGAAGGAAAGGTGACATTGGAGGCCTCGCGGATGCGCTCGGACATCCCGACGTCCTTGCAGAAGCGCGGCTTCCAAATCCAAGAGGTCGAACCGTTCTCATTTTACCTTGGCTGCGTTCAGGCGGTCATGCGCGAGCGAGACGGCCTGCTCGGCGTCGCAGACCTTCGCCGTGACGGCGCGGCGGTGGGCGTATGAGCTTGCCGATTGCGCTGTCCGTGCCCCACGCCGGCCTTGTGGTCCCCGATTTCCTCACTGATAACTACTTGCTCAGCTCGGAGCAGACCGTCGCCGACGGCGATGTCGGGTCGTTCGAAATCTACTCGCTGCAGGACGAGGTCGCGCATTTCACACGTGCCGATCTCGCCAGGGCGGTGCTCGACATGAACCGTTCGGCCACCGACACCGAACGGCCGGACGGAGTCGTCAAAACTCTCTCCTGCTGGCAAGAGCCGGTCTGGCGCCGACCGCTCACACAAGCAGAGCGAGCAGGTCTTATTCAGGACTTTCACAAGCCCTACCACCGCACGCTTCGTTCATTCGCCGGCAAGGCAAAGCTCAGTATCGACTGCCACACGATGTCGGACGTTGGGCCTCCGATCGGGCCCGATCCCGGGCGCCGCAGGCCGCTCATCTGTCTATCCGACGGCGACGGCACGACCTGTCCAGCCAGCTGGGTGGCCGCGATGCAGGAATGTCTCGCCCGCTACTTCAGTGGCGATGTCCACATCAACGAACCGTTCCACGGCGGCTACATCACCCGCTCGCACGGCTCAGAAATGCCATGGCTACAGCTTGAGCTTTCGCGCACGGACGAGCTCTCAATCGCGGAAAAGCGCGAGGGTGTTCGTCGAGCACTCCACGATTGGTGCCACCTCAACCTGGAGGACAGTCACGCCGGCACGCCTGTTGCTAAGCAACTTGTCCACCCACGTCCAGGAGACGAAAGACCATGAGCCATTCCAAGACCGTTGCCGCAGTTGCGCTGTTCCTACTTGCCGCCAGCTCGCTCGCTAGCAGCACCACCGCACAAAAGCGTGACAAGCCTCAGAAGGCGAAGCCGGTGATGTGCGCCATCGTGAAGATCGACGCGGAATATCAAATCGTGAACAAGGCCGAGGTTGCCGACCTGAAGAAGCGACTGACGCTGGAGCACAAGACAGCGCTAGCCAGCCACAAAGCTGCCAAAAAAGCAGCCAAGAAGAACAAGGAGAAGTTCACAGACAAGCCGCCAAAGGCCCCCGTCTTCAAGATCGTCAAAGCTTCGATCGAACAGATCAAGGCCGAGGCGGCCCTCGAAAAGATCCGCGAGAACGACAGCAAGAAGACCCCGCCGAAGAAGGCTGCACCGCGCAAGTCAGGAAAGGCAACCAAGTAGCGCCCGCCGTTGCCGGGCACGCCGACTAGCCCACCGCCGGAAGCCCCACCGATCGAGCCATGCCAAGCCCTTTGAAGACACGAGCCATTCTGTTGGGGCTGGCGGGATGCCTCGCGCAACTCGTCGGCGCCCAACAGCAAGCCAAGCCGGAACAGCTCAACAGGGATGCCATCACAGCCGCAATCGCGGCAGTAGGCTCCGACAAGGGCCTATCCGACGGCGAACGCTCGGCGGCCATCGACAGCTATACGAAAGCCCTCGAAGCGATCTCGCTCGGCGATGCATCCGCTACACGCGCGCAGGCGCTGCTTGCCGAAAAAGCCAGCGCTCGCGAGCGCCTGTCTGCTCTGCGCGTAACGCTCGCGCAGACGCCTAGCCCGGTCGCCGTAGCTGCACCGGTCGGCGCAACACTCGCGGACATTGAGCAATTCGCGAGCGGCGCGGAGGAGGCCGCTCGTCAAGCAATCACCGCCCTGGACGTTGTCACCGCGCGCATCGAGAAGAGATCCCAGCAACAGCCACAGATGCCGCAGTTGATCGCAGCAGCCCGCGAACGACTCCTATCGGCTACAGCACTTTCGAATGCCGCAACCAAGCAAGGCGGCTCTAGGCCGATGCAGACCGCGCGGCGAACAGAGCTGCTGGCTCAAGTCTATGCAGCGGCACAGAGTGTCTTCGCCCTTGAGAGCGAGCTCGATAACTACGAAGGAAGCGAAGAACTGCT
The DNA here is from genome assembly GCA_045105235.1 of Planctomycetota bacterium. GTDB lineage: Bacteria > Planctomycetota > UBA1135 > UBA1135 > UBA2386. The sequence goes on from JBGCDH010000021.1 coordinate 62,438, forward strand.
GACGGCCGAGCGCGATCGAGCGATCCGGCAAAGCGAGCGCACAACGGCGAAGGCAAAGGCCTGGAAGAATCTCGTTCAAGAGCGTCGCCTCGCGGATGCGCAGGCGGCCGAGCGCTCGGCAACGGCAGCCGTGGCGGCCTCGGAAGATCGCCACCCGCTCGTCGCGCAACTGGCGCAAGAAAACGAAGCGCTTGCACAGCGCCGTAGCCTGCTCGCGCGAGAGTTCACCAGCACGGCGGCAGCCCTGGAAAGATCTTCTCTCCAGCTGGCCGAACTTGAACAGGACTTTCAAGACGTCTCGAAGCGTCTCAAAGCAGCGCGGCTTACGGACGCCTTGGGGGCGCTACTGCGGGATCGTCGAACGACCATGCCAGACCGGCGCAAGGTTCGCGGCAGGATTGACAACAAGCGCGATCGCATCGCAGCGCTACAGCTACGACGCGTTGAGCTGGACGACGATCGACGCACACTGAAGCGACGCGAGCACGTCGAGGGAATACTCGCCAGCTTGACGTTCCGGCCAACGGATGCCACAGCTGACGTTCGCCGAGAGGTTTCCAGCCTGATGGCTACGCGCCTGGAGACGGTCGAGGTGCTGCGCAACGAGAGCGGCAAACTGTTCGACTCGCTCATTCGCCTCGACGACGCCGATCGCCAGTTGATGGCCAAAATCGACGAGTATGTCGACTTCATCAACGCCCGCGTGCTGTGGGCGCGCAGCACGACTCCGATCTGGAACCCTAGCGTCAGCGAATTTTGGGCGGCAGCTGGCTGGCTCTGCTCACCCAGCAACTGGTGGCACGCCCTATCGGTTCTTGGCGCGGACCTCGCCAACGAGCCGATGATGCAGGTGCTGGCGCTCCTGCTGCTGGTTGTTCTCGTAGGCTCGCAGCGACGGGTTCGAAGGGCGCTGCGTGCCCACGGCGAGCTCTCGGCACCCAGCTGGGCCGTCGATTTCTCGCCCACTGCATGGACGCTTTTGCTGACCATTCTTGCGGCGCTACCGCTGCCGCTCGCCATGTGGCTCATTGGCTGGCGCCTGGAAGTCTCGTCCACGCCGACCGCCTTCGCACGATCACTAAGCCATGGACTGTGTAGCGGCGCAGCGCTTTTCCTGGCGATGGAAGTTCTGCGTCAAATCGTGCGACCCTACGGTCTCGCCGCATCACACTTCGCGTGGTCACCGCAGTCCCAGAAGCTCTTTCGCAGAGGCCTGCTGTGGCTCACCCCGTTGGCGGTCACCGCAACCACAGCTCTGGTCGCGCTCGAGCACAAGGGCGAAACCCGCTGGACGGAAGGACTCGGCAGACCCGTACTGTTGGTCGCGCTCACCGGGCTGGCCGCGTTCTTCTGGCGTCTGCTACATCTTCAGCACGGCTTGGTTGGCATTCGCCGCATTCCTACGCCTGCTTCTGGATGGGCCAGCAGGCTTCGCCTCTTGTGGTTGGTTCTCGGCGTCGGCATCCCCGCGTCGCTGGTGCTTCTGGACGCGCTTGGATTCCATTTCACCGCCGTGCAACTGACCCTGCGATTCGGCGCCACAACCGGGCTCGTTGTCGTCGTGCTCCTACTTCACGACATCATTCTGCGGGCACTCGTGCTCGCCCGCAGGAAACTAGCAAAACAACAAGCTGGCGAGCGCCGCCAAGCGGCAGCAGCCGCGAAGTCCATCGGCGACCCTGAGCCTGCGAAACCGGCCGCCGCGGAAACAACGTTGATCGACGCAACTTCCGTCGCCGAGCAAACGCGAAGCCTCGTGCGTTCGATGTTGATGTTTGGCGTTGTGGTCGGCGCTTGGGTTATCTGGGTCGACGTGCTGCCGGCACTAGGCGTATTCAACGACGTGCCGCTCTGGGACGAGATCACGTTATCGCACGCGATTCTGTCAACCATTGCGCTCGTCATGACCTTTCTCGCCGCGCGCAATATCCCCGGCGTCCTGCACCTAACGCTGCTACAGCGCCTGCAGATGCACGAAGGCGAGCGCCACGCGATCACGACGATCGCCCGCTACGCCATCATCTTGGTCGGCGTCGCTTACGCATTTTCCAACCTCGGCATGGGCTGGGGCAAGCTGCAATGGTTGGCTGCAGGCATCAGTGTCGGCCTCGGCTTTGGCCTGCAGGAGATCTTCGCCAACTTCGTCTCGGGACTCATCATCCTGTTCGAACGCCCTGTCCGCGTCGGCGACCTCGTGACGGTCAATGGCACCGACGGCTACGTCACGCGCATCAAGATGCGTGCGACCACCATTCGCGACTACAACCGGAAGGAACTCGTAGTCCCCAACAAGGAGTTCATCACTGGCAGCATTGTCAACTGGACGCTGTCGGATTCGATCGCGCGACTCATCATCAAGGTTGGCGTCGCCTACGGCAGCGACACGCTGCTGTGCCGCGAACTATTGCTCAAGGTTGCAGCGCAACACGCCCACGTGCTGGACAAACCAAGACCAAAGGCCCTTTTCATGTCGTTCGGAGAGAGTTCTCTCGATTTCCAACTACGCGTCTTCACCAGCAACGTCGACGTCTGGCCAGAAGTAATCGATGCACTGCACCGGAACATCGACGATGAGTTTCGCAAAGCGGGCATCGAAATCGCGTTCCCGCAGCGGGATCTGCATATCCGCACGAACGAGACGATTGCAGCAGCTGTACCGCGTTTGCAAAGGGCCACGGTAGACCCCCTGGCCGCGACATCGCCATCGACATCGCCATCGCAGGCGAATCCGTAGACGACAAAGAGCATCCGCGGTTGCATTCTGCAAGGCGACTCGCCAATGTCCGGATGCAAGGACCGGCAATGGCAAAGCTCTATTTCCACTACTCGACGATGAATGCAGGCAAGAGCACACTGCTCCTGCAGGCAAGCTACAACTACGCCGAACGCGGCATGCAGACCTACCTGCTGACCGCAGACTTCGACAACCGCGGCGGCCCCGGCAAGATTGCCAGCCGCATCGGCATCCACGAAGCTGCCGACACCTACACGAAGTCGACCGACTTGTTTGCACAGGTTGCAGCTCGAATGCGGCAAGGCCCTTGCGCCTGCGTGCTGGTCGACGAAGCGCAGTGGATGACGAGCGAGCAGGTTTGGCAGCTGGCACGTGCCGTTGACGACCTCGACGTGCCGGTCATGTGCTATGGGCTGCGTGTCGACTTTCGTGGCGAGCTCTTTCCTGGTTCCGCCACCCTGCTGGCGCTAGCCGACGAAATGCGCGAAGTGCGTACGATCTGCCACTGCGGCCGCAAGGCAACAATGGTCACCCGCGTCGACGAACAGGGCCGCGCGCTAACCGAAGGGGCACAGATCGAAGTCGGCGGCAACGAGAGATACGTCAGCTTGTGCCGACGGCATTTCCGTGAAGAGACCGGCGATCGTCAGGCGCCCGACGGCTCTCGGCACTAGATCGCGCGAACGAGCACGCGTGCGCGCCGTCCTACGCCATCAACCGAGCCACAGCGCCAGGTAGCGCAACCGCGCCACGCCACAGTAAGCTGCCAGTCAGCACCTAAGAAGTCGTCACGACCGCTGGCTGCGTCAGCGTTAGCGCCCCATTGGATAAGACGACCGCCTGCAGCCACTGGCTTATACCCGGCGGCAGACCGCTCGGCAGAACCGCCGACCACGATCCCTTGCCTTGCTGCGCGTCCAACATGACGATGTCGAACAGCACAACAGAGGCCGGATCAAGAAATAGCGAGCCCCCAAACAGCGGAGTAGGGGCTGGCGCGGGCACGCCGAACGCAAGCCCCGCGATGCCGCTCGGCTCGCCCGTCACCTGAACCGACAGCGTGTCTGCCCCCGACGTCGACGATGTCAGCGAAGCCCCCATCGAGGTAACCGGAGCAAACGTAAACGGCACGCCCACGAACGCCCCAATGGAGGCTCCGAAAGCGATCGTCAGTTCGGACGGTGCTGCGCACCCAGGGTCGAGACGGAACGCGGCGACCTGCCCGCCAGGGGACACGCGGGATCCTGGCCCAACCTGCAGGTTCGCATCGCACAGTTCGAACCCGGGCCCTCCGCCGCCGAAGAAGCTGACCGTCCCCTGAACCACGCTGTCCACCAACACCATCTCAGAACGAATTAGGGTCACTGTGGGCACAAACGTACCCCCGAACAATGGCGGAGCGAGCCCCGAACGAAACTCCGTGCCACTCGCAATGCAGAGCGAAGTGTCCACGATCTCGTGCATCGCCAATGGCGTAACAACAAAGCACGAGCAGTCGACCAGAGTCACCAACTCGCAGCTGTCGATGCGCCAGCCGGTGGCCGCCAAAGGCCACGTCATCAACCGTTCGCGGTCAACGTTTTGCAAATGCACCGAACCGATGTTGTCGACCAGCGTCAATGCACAGTCCCCGAACGTGCCCGTCGCGCCCTGAAACGGCCCGATCGCCAAGTCACGAAGCACGACATGCTGTCCGGCAGGCACCGCATCGACCTCGAGCTGACCGACGAGTGCCGGTTGCCCACCGATGCCAATCACGGTCAACGCCTTCGAAATCGTGGGGGCCTGGTAGACAGCAACCGTGGGGTCGTAGGCACGCACAAGCAGGATGTCCCCCGGCACCGCCGCGGCAACTGCCGGCGGCAGGTCTGAGAAGCTGCTGCCCGCACCATTCATGGCATCGACTATCCACGTAGTTTGGGCAGCGGCTGGTACGGAAATGGCGAGCGCTACGCACGCGGTCTCCAAGGCATTTTTCATGGATTCAACCTCTATTGACGACTTTGACGGGATCGTATCCCAATCGTCGCGCATAGCAGACTTCTTTTGAGCGAGGATCCGCCCCGACACGTGAACCGTAACGAAATCCTGGCACGCGTTTGTCGATATCGGAGGCAACACGAAGCCCAATCTCCCATCAGAAGAATCGGCGGCCTGCCACGGATGAAATCCGCGCGATTCGGGTCGCAGTACAGAAAGCGCGATTCCGGTTCCGCGCTCTCTCCCGCCATAGCCAGTGACCATCCCGTCACTCGCTATCGATCATGAACAACATCGCACCGACATTTCTGAAGCTGACGCTTCTCGCAGCCACGACATCGATTCTAAACGCCCAAGAATGGGTGCTCGAGTCCTCGACCACAAACCCTAGCGGCACTACATACGCGACGGCTTCCGCATCCCCGAACGGTGCAGGCGTCGTCCTGTTCGAAGGCATCAACGGTGCCGGCCGAACCCTTGAGTGGGTTGACGGCAGCTGGACCGATCTCGCGCCAATCAACTCACCCCCGGCGCGCTTTGGCGCTGCGATGTCCCTCCTAAACGGCGCGGTATTGTTCGGTGGCGTCGACAACGCGAGTGGCGCTGTGCTGAACGACACGTGGCTGTTCGACGGGACCGACTGGCAACAAGCTGTCGTGGCCGGTCCCGTGCCGCCCGCGCGCTGGGGCCACGCTATGGCCACGATCGACGAGTCCGGACTCGTCATGTATGGCGGCGTCGACGCGAACAACGTGCTGCTGAACGACACTTGGATCTGGAATGGCGCAACCTGGACTCTGGTCCCTGTTGATGGCCCCACGCCGCGACACCTCCACGCCATGTGCCTTGATCCGAGCACGCCGCTCTCAGCGTTCATGTATGGGGGCTCTGATTTGGCCAACAACACGATGGCGGACACCTGGCGCTTCACGACGAATCCGGGCCCACAGTGGGTTCTTGTTCAAGCGAACGCAGCGCCAGGCCCACGAGCGGCCCACTCCCTGACCTTCGACTCGGCGCGCAATCAGGCTGTTCTTCTCGGCGGCAAAGTAGACGTCGCGACGCCTTCGTCTGGGCTCACTGCGTGGAACTTTAATGGCACCTGGACCGCAGTCACCACTGCCGGCAACCAGCCGGTCGCAGACACCATTCACGCCCACGCAGCCGCGTTCGACAGCGCAGCGGCCGAGCACGTCACCGTTTCATTGAACGGCGGCACCCGCACCTATGGTTCACCTGCCGGCAATCGCCCGGCATTCACCAGCTCCAACTCAGGCTGCGGCGCAGTGCTTGAGCCGAACGGAAACGCCTCGCCCGGCCTGCCCTTTATCGACAACAACTTTGAAGTCGACTGCGTTCTTAGCCTCCCAGCTGGCGCCAACGAGTTCGGCCTCCTGATCGTGAACGCATCGATCAACCAGCCAGCTCTCACCTGTGGTCGCCTTTCGCCCGCCGGAGGTCAGTATTTCCTGTCAGCGAGCCCTGCTGGCACGACGCGGATCCCATTCGCCGTCCCAATCCCGAACGATCCAACGCTCGTTGGCCTGCAGTGGTATGCCGAAGGCATGACAATACCGGTCGCGACGCTGATGCCCACGCAAGTCAGCGACATGGCCACGTTCAGCGTCGGCATCCTCTGAGTTCGAAGGGATCGTTTGTAGCCCAAAGCTATGCAGAGCCCCACGCCCGGTTCGTAGCGCGTATCAGGCACGCGCGACAGATCGGGCCACTTCACCACGCCAATCAGCCTCGGCTAGGTGAAACAGCTCGCGATCGTCAGCCGTCCGCACACTTGGCAAGGCGCATCGGTCGCGTGAACGGCACACAAAAACGGGCGGCACGCCGACTTCTCATGGTAGCTACTCGCGGCGCACGACACTCGGCCTGCCCGCACGAAGCGCTACCAGCAAACTGCGCAGTTCCGCGACGACGTCGGGATGCTGAGCACTCACATCGCGCGTCTGCGCCAAGTCCTTCGCCAAGTCGCACAGGAACACGTCGCCATCCAGCGGCAGGAAACGATCGTGCACCCACTTCGGCGTGCGGTTGTGGTAGCCGCCCTTCTGTAGAAGCAGAAGCCACCGGCCGCGGCGCACGCCCCATTTGTTCTTGAAAGTGTTGTGCACCAAAAACTCGCGCACGCTTTCGTCATTGCCGCGCCACAGCGGCTCCAGGTCAAAGCTATCTTCGGCGGTCCCCATGGGCAGCGTGGCACCAGCGATGCTCGCGAACGTGGCCATCAGATCGCACTGCGAGACCAGCGCGTCTGATTCGCTACCGGCCGACACAACCTCCGGCCAACGCACGATCATCGGCACGCGGTGACCGCCCTCCCAAACGTCTCGCTTGAGTCCGCGCAGCTCGCCAGGGCTCGAATGCCCAGTTGTGCGCATGCGCTCATAGGCGTAGGCCTCGGGGCCGTTGTCGGCGCTGAACACAACAATCGTGTTGTCGCGCAACCCGGCATCATCAAGCGCCTGCAGCACCGCACCAACCGCCGCATCACTCTGCACAACGAAATCGCCGTAAGGCCCGGCTTCGCTGGCTCCGACAAACTCCTTTGCTGGAACGATCGGCGCGTGCGGCGACGTGAACGGAAAGAACAAGAAGAACGGCTCCTCGCTGCCCTTCTGCTGACCGAGCCACTTCACCGCCCGGCGCGTCAATTCCGGCATCACACCATCGAGCCGCCACCCCGCAACCATCGGCCCTGGACGTCCCTCGTGCTGACCTTCGGGTGGTATCGGCGCTGGCGCATACGGCACCGTCGGGGCCACCACGACGCGGTCGTTCTCGATCCATGCATAGGGCGGGAAATTCGGCACGTCGTCGCCAAAGTAGGAATCAAAGCCGTTCGCCAGCGGTCCACCGGGAATCGGCCGCGACCAGTCAAAGTCCTTGGCGCGATATCCCGTGCGCGGCATTGGCCTGCGCCCTGGCTTCTTGATCGCCGCCCAATCCCAGCCGAGGTGCCACTTGCCAATGCATGCTGTCCGATAGCCGCGGGCCTGCAGCATCTCCGGCAACGTCAGCCTGTCGGCGTCCAACATTGGCTGTCCAAACGGCATGCTGATGCCGTGGAATTTGCGCCAGTGGTGCCGCCCGGTCAGCAACGCATACCGCGAAGGCGTGCAGATTCCCGACGAACTGTGTGCATCGGAAAAGCGCATGCCCTCGCTTGCGAGGCGATCCAGGTGCGGCGTTGGGATCTTCGACGCGTCGCTGTAGCAGCCGAGATCGCCATAGCCGAGATCGTCAGCGTAGAGCACGACGATGTTTGGCGGCCGCGGCGGAGATAGCCTTGCTGGCTGCGGCTCCTGCACGCCCATAGAAATCGTTGCTGCCGCCATCAACGGAGGGAACAGACAACAGCAGCAGGCAATCGCGAGAACCAACATACGCAAGGGACCGGTCATCTCGCGCAAGTGTAGCCGGGACTACGCAAGACCGGTGCACAGCCGACTGGGACGGCGCAAACACGCAGGCAGATGGCGCCGGCATGCTCAGCGCGCCGAAGCTTCGTTTTGGCTACCTGGAAGCCTTCACCGAATCGCCATCATTTACGGCTGGCTTCGACTACCGCCGTCTGCGCAGAAGCGAACGAGAGGGCATTCTCGCTGGTTGCGGCCGGACCGAGACTCTGGTGTCACCTCGCACCCCCTTGCCACATGCTCCCCCCTCTGCTCTAGGTAGGGCATATGGACTCGCCATCGATCCCCGATCCGGCGGACCGAGACAGCAGCGACCCGCTCGAACGCGCTACAGCCTCGTTCGCACGCTATCTGGAAGAAGACGACACCGAGGCCCTGCAGCGGGCGTTCTTGCTGTGCTCCCCCGCGCTGCACCGAGCGGCGCGCTACCTCGCGAAATCGTGCGATGTCGAAGATCTCGTGCAGGAGACGTTCGTCATAGCCATCTCACGCGCCTCGACGTTCACGCCGGGAGGTGACCTGCAGCGGTGGTTGCTTGGCATCCTGCGCAACGCCGCGCGCATGCGCCACCGACTTCGCTGGCTTCGTGTACGAGGCGATGACAGTGTTCTTGCTGCGCGCGCAACCCGGGACGTCGAAGGCCCCGCTGCGATCGCCGACTCCGCGGAGTGGCGCGCACGAGCCGAGCGACACGTAAGCGAACTGGCCGCCCCCTACCGCAACGTTGTCGCCGCCTACCTATTCGAAAACGAAACGCCAGCGAGTATCGCGGCGCGGCTGGGTCGCTCCTCGAGCACCGTGCGCACCCAACTAGAACGCGGCATGCGTGATCTTCGGCGCCGACTGCCGGCACCGGTTCTGGTGGGCCTTGCGGCAATGCTGGCTTCGCAGCGAACCCCCACGCAGTCGCCGCCGCTGCGCATGCGTTCCATTTTAACAGTCCCGCTGGCTGTCGCGGCCGCACTGCTGCTCGCTTCGGTGTTGTGGCAGCAGTTCGCAACAGCCGCCACAACACTGCCCAGCCCCCCAAGCCGAGCGTCCAGCACGATCGCGCTGGCTACAAGCACGACAGACTCGCAGACCGAACGCACAGCGGCGCGGCCACCCGCAGCCTCGGCAGCCGCAAACCGAATCCGAGTCCGCTTGCGCAATCGCGATGGCCAGGCAATCGCGGGGCTACCCGTCATGCTGTCGCCCGACTGGCAAGCAGGTCGCCCCCTGAACCGTGCGCACGTCGGCTGGCAGATTGCGTCAACCGACGAACGCGGCGTCGCCGAATTTGCCAACCTGCCAAGCGTCGTCTGTGAGCTGCGCATCAATGACCGAGACGTGCTGCATCGCTTTCTGCACGACGGCCAGTCGCACGACCTGCACTTCCACATCGAGCTGCGCGCCTGGCTGCAGCTGCAGGTAGCAGATGACGCGGGCCATGCGATCGCGGGCGCGACCGTCTACGCCAGCAACGCCTCCGGCACGCGCGCACCCGGCTATCCGGCTGCAACCACCGACGCAATGGGCACCGCCCTCGTCCGCAGCACATCGAGCCCCTTTATGGCCTGGGTCGCAGCACCCGGTTTCACCCAACACGTCGTGTTCTCGGTTGAGAGCCCCGGCACACCAAGCAATCCCTACCGAATGTCCTCCAAGCTGCTCCCAAACCAGCTGAGCGCGCGAGGGCAGGTGCGCAACATGGCGGGCGAACCGGTTCCGCGCGCAACCATCGCGGCCTGGTCGGCCGAGCGAGAAAACACACCACCCTGCTACGTCGTCGCGGATGCGCTAGGACGATTCGAAGTCAGCGGAATCCCGCCGGGTCCATGGTTCGCCGCGGCGATCGCCGATGGCTACGCAACGGCCTGCGCCGAACAGCCGTCACTCGACACATCTGCCGTGCTGCAGCTCGGTCGTGGCGGACGCGTACACGGCCAATTCGCAGAACTCCGAGCGTTCGATCACAAGTCCCTGCGCGTCGTCACGCGCCCCCATACTCTCCTTCTCAACAACCCGCTAGCCGCTAGCGGCGCGGCGGTGACCGAAAGCGGCGCCTTCGCCATCCAACACCTCGCCGTCGGAGTGCATGACATCGGCTTCTTCGACCGTAGCCCACGACCGTTCGCGGTGCGCACCGTGCACGTCAGCGAAGGCGGAGATCATCACCTGGGAGTCGAACTCTCAAGCTCACCTGTACGACGCGTCGTCGTGCAACGTTCGGACGGAAGACCGTTGGCGAACGTGGAGATTTTAGTGCGAAGCACGGCGGCGGACCTCGACAGCCGAGACCGACGGCGCTTTCGCACCGACGAGCAAGGCCGAGTTGCGCTACCGTTCGAAGCGGGTGTGCCGTGGGAATTCGGAGTCTTCGCGCCAGGCAACCTCGGGGGTTCGCACTTGCCCTCTCTTTGGATCGACAGCACGGAAATCGTCGCTGCCAACGTCATCACAGTGCCCGAGCGAGCATTGCGACTGGGAGCTGTGCACGGAATGCTGCAAGGAGATGTCCTCGAGCTCGCGAAACAACACGGCATCGAGCTCATTGCCCATGAGATGCTCTCTTTGCGAGCCGTCGCCGAAGACGGAGCCTTTCACTTCGACGGCGTTCCGGCCGGGAACCATGCGCTCTGCATTCGCATTCGGGACAAAGCCGGCGAACACCACGTGCGACTGTCGTCGTTCTATCTCGATCCAGGTGAGACGCTGCAACTCGCGCCCCAGCCATCGCATTGCGGCGAAGTCCGCATCCAGCTCACAGGCGAGCACTCGGCCACCTGCGTCATTGGCCGCCTCGTCGGACCGACAGGGATCACCATCGGCTCCGTAGCACTCCGCACCGGCCATTCCGTTGCGCGAAGGCTTCCTATCGGAACCTACGAGCTGATCTACCCCGGCACCGATGCCAGCCCCAAACGCCAACGCTTCGCAATCGGCCACGGAAACGTGACGCGGGTGGGCATTCGGCGACCCGTTGGCATCGCGTGCCGCATCGAGGTGCAGTTCCACGACGCGTCGTCGCCACAGTCCGCTCTGGTCGCAACTTTGGGGCGAATCGACTCACCTGACACCGTTCGGCTGGTGTTGCCTCCATCGCGAAAACGGCCGTCATCGAGCATCGACGTCAACCTGCTTCCAGGCAGCTATTCCCTAACGGCTCGATCGCAAAGTGGCACTACGACCGGCGGCACTCTTGTGGTCGACAGCGAGTGCCGCGATCTGGCTACGTTTCCGTTCGTGATGCGATGAAACTCGCTGTCAGAAGCGACCGATCGTCAACTGCAGGGCATTCGTGGCCGTCACCTCTGTGATCGCGCCGCTTGTGTCTAAGCCAACAGGAATCATTTGGTGGTAGAGGATCGCTCCGGTTAGCGAGGCGGTGTTGGGGATGGCGAGCCATGAGAACACTTCATTCCCACCGCCGATCCACTGAACCGTTTCGAGAGGAGACGCCAGGAAGTTGCAACCTGGCTGACCTTCGGGAAACACGGTCGAGACCGGAACTCCGGGATTGAGCACCGCGACGCTGTAGTTCGCGAAGACCAAAGCGTTCGCCGGTAGGCCACTTCCTCGCGATCGGAACGCCTCACCAAGCCAGGGACGGTCAAGCATCTCGAGCGTATTGCTGCCGCCAGAACTCGGGCAACCGGCACCGAAGCTGACGGCACCCGCGCTGCAGGTCGACCGCAGCGTACCGAGCGAGCCGAAGCTCCAGTTAAAGGTCCCAAAGGTGACCGTGTCATCCGAGCCACGAGTGCTTGCAAAAATGCGAGGAATCGCGCCACCGGCCGCGGGCGACCAACTCGTGCCGTCCCAGCGAGCGACGGAGCCGACGGGCATACCACCGGACGTCGAGAAGCTTCCGCTCGCAACCACGTCCCCACCGGGGAGAACGGTCAGATGGTGTACTGTGCTGTCGAGCCCGGCCGCTAGCGGCTCCCAAGTCTGCGCACTGACATCCCATCGGGCGATGTTTGCTTGCGGTGTCTGGAAATAGCCCGCGACGACGAGATCTCCATCCGGTAGTTCGACGATGTCATAGACGTTGCCATATGGGAGCCCCGCGTTGAGGCCTGCACCCAATGCTGACCAAGTACTACCGTTCCAAAGCGCGATGCGAGAGGCGCTCGCACCGCCGGCCGTGGTGAAATCACCGCCTACCACAATGTTGCCTCCCCCGACTACCGTGACATCATTGACGATGTCATTGAGCCCGCTACCCAAGGTGGACCATCCGTTCGGTCCATAGCGTGCAATACGATTCGCGGCGAATCCCCCGGCCGCGGTAAATATCCCAGCGACGAAGAGATTGCCCCCTACCGTCACGGCTAGATCACGCACGCGTTCGTTGAGACCTTGGCCCAGCGCCACCCACTGCGTGCCGTCGAAACGCGCAATGTGACTGGCCGGCACTGCATCGATCGATTGGAAGTAGCCACCAGCAAACGCTTCGTTGCCGGTCGGGGTCCCTACGAGCGAAGCGATATTCGGCAAAATGCCACCGAGCGCAGCCGGCACGTCCGACCAGGCACTCCCGTCCCAGCTCGCGACCCCACCCGACGAGATTCCGCCGATGTTGGAAAACCTGCCAGCTGCGAGAATGCTGCCATCCGACATCGTCGTCACCGCCTGCACGGCCGCGTCCGCTCCCGCGAGCAACGGGACCCAGTTCGCGCCGTCAAACCGCCAAGCACACGTCAGCGTCGAGCTGCCAGGTGTGGGGTTCCTGCCAACGGCGACAACCTCACCGCTCGGAAGACCGGCGAGGCCGCGAGGGTCGATCAGACCGCTGCCGAGCGCAGACCACGTCGAGCCGTTCCAAAGAGCCACACCGAGAGCGGCTACGCCGCCCGCCATGGTGAAGTCACCGGAAACCGCAACGTCGCCGTTCGGCAGCACGACAACTCCCTCAACCCGGCCGTTGGTTCCGGCACCGAGAGGAAACCAGTTGGCACCGTCCCACCGCGCGATGTTGTTCGCCGCGACCCCGCCGGCCACCGCGATCAGCCCGCCCACTAGCAAGTCACCGTTCGGCAGCTCGGCAAAGGCGAACACTTCGGCGTTGTTCGGGGCCGTGATGCCTTGGCCTGGCCCGACACCGAGTGGCTGCCAAGACACGCCATCAAAGCGCGCAATGCGTTGGAAAGGCGCGCCCGCGCCCCCAAAGGCGCCGCCTGCGACGATGTCGCCATTCGCGATGCGAACCAACGTGCGCACTCCCTGCGGCAGACCAGCGCCTGCGGCCGGCACAGGCGCCCAGACGGCACCGTCCCAACGGGCGACGGACGAGACTGCGAAGCCGAGCCTGCCCGCAGCAAGAACGTCGCCATTGGGCAATGCGGCAAGTGCGTTGCATCCCCCTGCGGGCAGCGAAGCGGGCGGCAAGCCAGCCAAGAAGTTCCAGGATGTGCCATCCCATTCGATCACAGACTCGGGGTTGACGCCGAAGTTTGGGAAGGAACCTCCGACTATCAGATTCCCGTTCGGCCGACTTACAGCCGCGCGCAACGTCGCGTTGGTCAGCCCCGTTGGCAGACCACCAGCGGCGGACGACCACGAGTTCACGTTGATGTCGTAGGCAGCAAGGCCGCCGTAGTCGGGTGCCCCAAAGGCGTAGCCGGCGACGAATACGAGCTGTGGCCCGAGACCACCGCCGGGATTCCACTGCGCTACGGACTGCGCGAAGCCATCGCGCGCCAGCGGGCCGTACGGATGGCCAGCCGTCCCATAGTCCGTCGGGCACTGAGCAACCGAGACAGCAGAACCTGCCAGGAGAGTGAACGGAACAATCGCGGTAGATAGGAGAGAGAGGATCGGACGAGAACGTCGGTAGTGCATGGAAAGCCTTGATGAGGACGACACGGGCCGTGGGGGCGACCATCCGTGATGTCCTCACTTCTCGCTGCCGACAGAAGCGTCTCAAGTTCTTGAGAAAACGACGCTGAACGAAGGTGGCGGCGTGTTCTCCTCGGGCACCGCCGTCCGCTACCGCGACTGCCGCGGCGCACGCCGAGTCTCACGGACCAGCAGCAATAGCGTGCGCGTATGATTCGTGTTCATTCCTCGTGGGCCACGACTCTAGGCCTGGCCATCGCCTGCCGTGTGCAGGCTGGCGCGCCGTCTGCGGTGCCAACCTACCTACCGACATCACCGCCGACCACCCGAATGGGGGTCGCCGGGATCCAGGAGCTGATCGCGGCATGGCCAATGATGCGATTCCGTGAACGGGTCGAGGGATACGAATTCGACGCCCGATTGGTCGAACTGCTGACCATCTGACCATCGACCTCACGCCCAACGACCTCGACATCACATGGGTGCAGTGAGGAAGACATCGCGCCCGTTGTGTCCGAAAACTCGATCGCGATTCCGCAGCGAAAGTTTCATCGGCCAATTGAACACCGATGAATCGACCACATGGTCGACAGCTTTCCTCCGAGGCTGCTGCTCGCCACCTCCTGCGCAAGATGATCGGCGGCGCATCACACTTGCACGCATACGACTCGCCTTTGGCGCCCTGGACTCATGTAGGCCATCCGCGGCTCTGCGAGTTTGCTAGCCCGTGATCGCCAAGTACACCCACCGAATACCAGCAGCCACCAGCAACGTGATCGGGTGATATATGATGATCAGAAAGACCATCGCACCTTCGCTTGAGCCTTGGATCTTGAACAGCTTGATGAGCACCTGGACCACGCCGCCCACAAAAATCATGTAGAGGGCGGAACAACCCAGCGTGGTGATCGCGAACGGCAATATGTCGAGCGCTAGGAGCGCGCACAAGGAACTGGTCAGGATGTAGCAACCATAGACGGTTCCTGCAGTGCCCCACATTCTCCCCGCAGTCCGCCGGCCCAACGGCAAGCTCAACAGCGTGACCGACGCGAACGCGACGGCGAGAGGAAGCGGATCTTCGAGGATGGCAAACATTCTTGACTCACGAGGCGCCCGCCGGCACTCGGGCTCGGCGGACGAAGCAGTTATCGAGTAAACTGTGGCGAGACCCACACCACGTTTTGGCGAAGTGCTGCGACGGCGCTCGGTCGACCGAGGGCGCCGTCGATCCCAAACACATTCGACAGCATCCTCGCAAACGCCAGGGTTGAAGTGGTGCGGACGGCGATCCAGGCGCCAAACCTGCGTGCTTGCGTGGTGCAGTCAGGTCGGTGCCGACAGCGAGCTACGAATCGGCAGCGCTGACACAGAGCCGCAGCAAGATCTGCGTTGCATGGCACACCGCGTTCCGCATCCTGGCGATCGCCCCATCTCCGAGGAACCCCATTCTCCGAGGGACCCATTCTCCGAGGGACCCAGCCTCCGAGGAACCCAGCCTCCGAGGAACCCCAGCCTCCAAGGAACAGCGTCCCCCCCGCCCCGCCACCTGCGTCCCCGTGCTCTACCTTTCCGACGACCTCACTGCTCCGTTTTCGCGTACAAGCCGCACCCTCGGCGAGAAGTTGTTCCGACACGACTTGGTGCAGATCGACGACCTGTCCGAACGGCTGGTGACCGCCACGATCGCCCTGTCCAGGTCGGTCAAGGTGCACCTGTCGGGGTTCACGGATCCCGACACGCTGCGGCCAACGTGCAGCTGCAGCAAGGCTGCCAAGGGAACATGGTGTGAGCATGCCTTTGCCCTCCTGCTCGCTGTCGATGCGCTGCTACACGCACACAAGCAGATGCTCGAGGACGCCGAACCTGGCGAGTTCTCCGAATTTTCCGAATCTGCGGAGGGCGGCGCAGAGCCACAGCGCGCAAACCGCAACACACCGCAACGCAGCCGCAAGGCGGCGAAGACTCATACGGCCCCCCAGATACATTCCGCGAGCGTGGGCGACGACACGATGCCGGCCTGGCGGCGACGGCTGGCGCCGCTCGAGGCCTCGATGCGCACGAGAACGCCCGCGCCGATCCTGCATTGGCACATCGAGCCACGGCCATGGGCGGGCATGGATTCCGTCATGATCATCAACGTTCTCGCGCAGACATGGCGCAAGCGCGACCGATGCCACGGCGAAGCCAAAGCGAGCTCGGTCCCAATCGAGATGCTGGGGCGCCTGCGTTCGGCCGAGCAGGCCCTGCTGCCTCTCTACAGCGCCGCCGCCAACCCGAACACGCACGGCTGGACCCGCAAGAGCATCAACCTGGGCAATCCCTGGCTGGTTTCTGCGGCAACCGCACAGCTCGTGCTGCGCGCACTCGCCGAACTCGACAACGTCTGGATGCACGACGAAATGGCGCCCGGCTCGCCGACCCGCGCCCGCATCGACATCGATCCGCCGTTCGTCTTTGAACTGCAGCGTCAGAGTGGCCCCGCAAACTCGAAGCCAACCGATCGGGTGCAGTTCGCAGGCACGCTGCGGCGCGATGGCGAAGAGCTGCCGCTGCACGTGGTCGAGGGCCTCACCACGAGCCAAGGCACAGCACACGGCCTGGTCTTTCAATGGTCCGAGGGTCGCATCCTGCGAGTGGACATCGGCGAGAGCGCCGACTGGATCCGCTGCCTTGGTGCCGACGGCCCGCTCGAGGTCCCCAAGGCAGACGTGCCGAAGGCGCTCGCCGCGCTCGCCCCGCTGCCGGACGCCGAACGGGTGCTGCGCACGGAGCTCGATCAGCTGCCCGCAGGCCATCCGATTGGAACCGTCGTCGTGCATGTGCCCAAGAACCCCGTCGATGCGCTTCGCGGCGAACTGCACGCGGAATACGACGACCAGGTGGTCGCGCTGACCTCGCCAAACCACATCGTGCTGCAGAACGACGCGGCCCTGCTGCGCAATCGCGTCGCCGAGCGAAAGCTGCTAGCACGTGTAGCAGAACTCGGCTTCGACGCCGCGAGTGGCACGCTTCGCTTCGCGCGCAACGAGTTTGCCCAGATCGCGCGCAAGCTGATCAAGCTCGACATGCGCGTGCTCGCCCAAGGTCAGCCGGTGCGCAGCATGCAGTCCGCGTCGGCCAGCGTCGCAACCGGCATCGACTGGTTCGAGATCGGCGGGACGTTTGAGTTCTCGGACGCCCAACCGGGCGGATACCAGACCCCGCTACCCGAACTGCTGCGACGCAAGATCACACCGGATGGCATGATTGAGCTCGGCGACGGCTCGTTCGGCCTGCTGCCCGAGACGTGGATGCAGCGGCTCGAGCGCCTGCGCCTGATGGGTGCCACGGCGGCAGAGACGGACGACGAACAGACCGTGCGGGTGCCGTCCTCGCAGCTGCTGCTGCTCGACTCCCTGCTCAGCGCGCAAGACGGCAACGAGATCCGCGCCGACCGCAAGCTGGCCGCAGCGCGGCGCCGCATCGCGGAATTCGAAAAGCTGGTCCCCGCCGAGCCGCCGAAGTCGTTCACGGGCGAACTGCGCAACTACCAGAAGATCGGCCTCAACTGGCTCGCCTTCCTGCGCACGACCGGCCTCGGCGGATGCCTCGCGGACGACATGGGACTCGGCAAGACCGTGCAGCTGCTCGCCCATCTCGCCGCCGTATGCAGCGCGCGCCGCCGCGGCAGCAAGCGACCCAGCCTGTTGGTGGCGCCGCGCTCCGTGCTGGGCAACTGGCTTGCAGAAGCCAAACGCTTCACACCGAATCTGCGCGTGGTCGACTTCGGCGCACCCGACCGCTGGCAGGCCCACGGCGAGCGGATCGACCAGGCGGACCTGCTGCTGACGACCTACGGGCTGCTGCGCGGCGACGCGGTTGCGTTCACCGAGCGCGAGCAGCGCTTCGACACGGTCATTCTCGACGAAGCGCACGCGATCAAGAACGCCAACAGCCAGACCGCCAAGGCCGTGCGCCTGCTGCGCGCCGACCAACGCATCGCGCTGACCGGCACGCCGGTCGAAAACCATCTCGGCGAGCTTTGGTCGCTGTTCGAGTTCCTCAATCCGGGCATGCTGGGCCGCCTGCCGGCGTTCCGCACGCTGTTCGGCGGTGAGCGCAAGGCATCCGAGCTGCACGAAAATCGCGACCTGATCCAGCGCGCGTTGCGCCCGGTCATGCTGCGGCGCACCAAGAGTCAGGTGCTCAAGGACCTGCCCGAAAAGGTAGAACAGGTGCTCTGGTGTGATCTCGAAGACAGCCAGCGAACGCGCTACAACGAACTCCGCGACCACTACCGCGAGCAGCTGCTCGCGGGCAACGCAGCGCTCGACAACAAAAAACGCTTTGTCGCCCTCGAAGCCCTGCTCCGCCTGCGACAGGCCGCCTGCCACGAGGGGCTGCTCGACCGGAAACGCCGCGGCGGCATGAGCAGCAAGTTCGAAACGCTGCTGCCGCGCATTGCCGAACTCGCGGACGAGGGCCACAAGGTGCTGATCTTCTCGCAGTTCGTCTCGCTGCTCGACCTTCTGGCGCCCCGCCTGCAGGAGCTCGACGTGCGCTTCGAGCGCCTCGACGGCCGCACCCGCAAGCGGCAGGAACGCATCGACCGCTTCCTCAACGACCCGGACTGCTGCGCGTTTTTGATCAGCCTCAAGGCCGGCGGCACCGGCCTGAACCTGACCGCCGCCGACTACGTCTTCGTCCTGGACCCGTGGTGGAATCCGGCGGCCGAACAGCAGGCCATCGACCGCGCCCACCGCATCGGCCAGAAGCACACCGTGCACGCCTACCGCATGGTCTGCCGCGACACCGTCGAAGAGCGCGTCGTGGAGCTGCAGGACGAGAAGCGCCAACTCGCCGAGGCCGTGCTCGGCAACGAACGTTCGCTGCTCCAGAACCTCACCCGCGACGACCTCGAGCGGCTGCTCGGGTAGCGCCGACCTCGCAGCAGCGAAACGCTATGCAGCGATCGCAACACGGCAGCCATCCGTGGATGGCGAACATCGCGGGCGCGCTTGCCGACAGGCTGTTGTCCGGATGAAAGTAGAGGCCCTGGAATCCGTAGGTGTCACCGAGCAGTGACGGCGTGGCCGGGATCGCAGTCCGTCACGCCGAGCTGGAAATAGCTCGGACTCTCTCGCTTCCGTTCGTTGAGCAGCATCAGCCCCGCGCAGTCCAAGCACTGGATGCCGGTCCGCTTCAAACCGCGGATCGCGATCGTCTGCGACGTCGCCGTGACGGGCGTCTTCGCGCCCGCAGAATGCTCCCTATGTCGGATGCACTGCACTAGCTTTTCGAAGCAAGCGCGGACAACCCGTCGAGAACGCGGCAGATCACAACCAGCCCAAGCGCGCCGAACGCGTAGCAGATGTGGGCCAGTGTCTTGTCCTCAAAGAGACCGCCGTTTTCGACAACGACCGCACGAACGAAGTCCTTCGCCAGCACGTCGCCAACGAGGAAGAATCCCATGTTGACGAGAAACAGACTGACACCCACCGCAAGAGCACGCCGCGATCCGCGGATGGCGGCCACCACGAAGACCGCGGCAGTGAAACCTTGCAGCAGCCCCGTCGCGGCCAAGATCCACCACGCCGGCAGGCCAAAGAAGTCGGCAAAGGGCGCGAGTTGGCCAAATCGGTCCACGCCCAGTCCCGGGATCTTGTCCAGGGCCTTCGCGCCAACAAATGCGGCGCCGAACAGCGCCACGCCCAGGTGCAAGGGGTCGTGAGCAGCCTTGCGCAGCAACACGGCAAAACGCTGGGCCAGACCAGCACGGAAACCAAGCTTTTGGATCATCTGAATCTCCGGCTCCCGGTGCGACCACCATGGTCCATCCGAGGGGAGCCAGGGGTTCCGCCGTTTCCCCCACGGGGTCCGCGGGGAAATCCGAAAACTCGTGCGAACCGCTGCGGCCATGGCGTGTCGCGATCTAGGCCGGGACGCTCTTAAGCTCAGGAGTCGCGCCGCCACATCTCCCGATGTACCTGTCCGACAAGGTATGGCGCAGCGGATCTACACCTGTTTCCGCAGAAGTGGCCACACGAACAGCGTGCCCGAGATGCGCGCGTAGAGCAGATCGAGCTGGGTGCAAGCGCACGAGCGAACCTCGACGAGTTCAGATTCCTCCGCGCTCGTGCTATCTTGCTGTAGTGAGCGATCGCACCACTCGCCTGCTGCGGAACGGTCTCGCCGGGGACGCCGACGACTACTCAGCGTTCATCGCTCGTATGACCCCGCTGTTGGTTGCCGTCGCGCAGCGATGCGGCGGCATGCTCTGGAGTCGCGGCATCGCACCCGAGGACATCGCCCAAGATGTCTGGCTAAAATGCTTGCCCAGACTGGGGGAACTTACGCCGCGGGAAGGTCGCATGACTCCCGTCATCGTCAAGTATCTCAGTACCGCTGTTCGCCGCCGCGTTCGCGACCTGCTGCTCGCCGCAGCCAACCGCACTGCTGTCGCGCAGCCGCCGCATCTCGGCGAGCTTGCGGACGAAACCATCGGCATCGTCACGCGCGTCGTCACAGCCGAGAAGGACCAGGCCGTGCGCGCCGCCATTGCCGCACTCGATCCCCTGGATCGCTCGGCGCTCACACTGCTCAGCATCGAACAGGTTTCTCTAGCTGAGGCCAGCAACCTCCTGGGCATCAGCAAGGACGCAGCCAAGCAACGCCACCATCGGGCGCGCGAGCGGTTGCGGGCGCAGTTGACCGACTCCGTTTTCGAGGAACTCGACTAGCGAGACGTCTACCGGGGACTGTCCCATACCGAGGACTGTCCCAACCCAGGCCTTCCCTCCTCTCCTCGCCGCATACGCCATGGACGATGACGCCTCACCGGTCGAGCTTCAGGTGCTCGAGCACATGCTCGCAGACTGCGAGCGCGACGGCTTGGCCCCCCTCGAACGCTACCTCGCAGCCCATCCAGGATATGAGAACATCGTCCGCAGATGCCATCAGAGCATCCTCACGCCGACGCCGGCCCCCGCAGAACCGCCGCAACGACTTGGCCCGTTCCTTCTGCATGAAGTCGCGGGGCGTGGTGGCCAAGGCGTCGTTTGGCGCGCGGAAGATCCGCGCCTCGGCCGCCAGGTGGCGCTCAAGGTTCTGTCCCCACAGTTCGCCTTCTTCGACGCTGCTACGCGCAGCACGATGCGCCGCAGATTCGAACGCGAGGCCATTGCCGCCTCACGCGTGAACGCGCCAGGAATCTGCACAGTCTATGAGGTAGGCGAAAGCGACGATGTGCCATGGATCGCGATGCAATGGATCGATGGCTCTTCGCTGGACCGGGTGATCGGTGCGTGCAGCCGCCCCGGCACGCGACCCCACAGCCCATTCTGGCACGAGTCCATGGGCACGACGGAGAACTCATCATCGCCGCATCGCATTCGCGCAATCCTCGAGCTCTTTGTCAGCGCATCGCGGGCCGTGCACACGGCCCACGCAGCGGGCCTCGTGCATCGCGACCTGAAGCCGGGCAATATTATGTTGACGCCGCAGGGCACGGCCGTCGTTCTCGATTTCGGTCTTGCACTCAACGCCTCGCTGGACGACGCGACGTTGACCCTCAGCAACGAACTTCTCGGGTCGCCAGCCTACATGGCACCGGAACAGATCGAAGGCGACCTCGATCGCATCGGCAAGCGCACGGATATCTACGCGCTCGGCGTGACGCTTTTCGAGTGCCTGTCGCGCCGTAGACCCTTCGAAGAACCCACCAGACACCGCCTGTTCGCGGCGATTCGCAGCGGCTATCGCCCTGATTTGCGCAAGCTCGTGCCGGCCGTCTCTCGCGACCTCTCGCGCGTCGTCGCGTGTGCAACCGACCCAGACCCGCAGCGCCGCTTTTCGTCAGCAGGTGCCCTAGCCGAAGACCTGCAGCGCATCCTCGACAACAAGCCCATCCGCGCGCGCACGCCAGGCCCTCTCGAGCAGTTGCGACGCACCGTTGGACAGCATCCCGTGACGGCAGCAGTCACCATCATGCTGGCGCTGCTGCTCGTCATCGTCGTGCTCGTCACTACCTACGAGCGAGCCAAGGTAGACCTCGTCAATAAGCAGCTCGTCGCCCAGAATGCGCAGCTCGAACGAAGCGAAAAGGGCGCTCGATGGATGGCGTTCGTCGCCGGTATGCGCGCCGCAGGTGCACACTACGACAACAGCGAGTTCGACGAGGCTCGCCGGCAGCTAGAGCAGTGTCCCGAAGAGCACCGCGGATTCGCCTGGCGACAACTGTGGCTTGCCACAGACCAGGCCGACGCAGACCTCGGTCCGAGTTATCGCTCGGCGGCGTCGCGCGACGGCGCAGTGATCGCCAATGCCATCGACGCCCTTACGGTGCAGATCCTCGACGGCAATACGGGACGAGAACTCGGCCAACTGGCCCAGCTCCCCGAAAAACTCCGCAACATCGCACTCGACGGCACCGGTCAGCGGATCGCCGTCGGCACGGCAGAAGGCGCCTTGCTCGTCTACGACCGGCCTTCCATGGAGCTCGTCAAGAGCATCCAAGCGGTGATCACTGCTGGCATCTGGCTCAGTCCGAACGGTCGTCATGCAGCACTCCGCGGCATCGACAACAGCGCGATCATCGTAGATCTGCAAAGCAACGCGGTTCGTAGGATCCTGCCGAAAAAGCAGGCGTTCGACATTACCTTCGTCGACGACGCACACGTGGTTACGACCGGCACCAGCGAGGGCATTCGACTCTGGCACGTCGACGGCACCCTCGTGCGCACTTTCGGCGGACGAGGCATAGTTGCGGTCACCGCTTCGTACGATGGCGGACTGATTGCCGCCGCAACCACGGACATCTTGGACGTCATGCGTGGCATCACGCTTTTTCGGTCCGATGGCGTAGCTGTCCATTCGTTCCGTTCGCCTCACCGTGGCGACATTGCCCACCTGGCCTTTCGCGCGGACGGCAACTTGCTGGTCAGCTCCGGCCTCGACCGCACCATGCACGTGTGGCGGATGCCATATGGCCAACGGGTGCACACCATCCGCGGTCCGTGGATCGAGAACTCGTTCACCCCATGGGTGTCGGCCGACGGCAAATCCGTCATCGGCTCGAGCTGGCATCGGCTGATCCTCACAGGCTTGGTCAGCAACGTGGCAGTGCAGACGCTACCGCGGAGTTCGGCGGTCTCCATCGCCATGTCGAGCGATCCACAGAAGCTGCTGGTCGCCGATAGCGAGGGCATGATCCACGTCCACGACACGACAACCGGCCGGCCAATCCGGTCGGTGCGCGCCGCAGAGACTCGCTGTAGCTTGTCGGTCGCACCCCAGGGAAAGAGAGTCGCCGCTGGAACGGCAGACGGTGAGGTGCTCATCCTGGACGAGCAGCTCAAGCTTGTGGCACGCATACCCGGCACACCGGACGAGAGCCCGCATTCGATGGCATTCGCCCCGGGGCACCACCAGACGTTCTTGCGCCTGACCCGCATGGGCAAACTGTTCCTGCACAGCTCCTCGGACGGTTCCACAATCACGGCAACCACTTCCGATCTCAATGTGCGCGCCGCCGTCTTCGCACCTGACGGGGAACAGATCTTCGCGGGCATCGGACAGGAGGTCGTGGCTCTCGACCCGTCCGATCTGACGCTCCGGAAGACTCTGTTTCGTCCCGGCAACGGGATGTCGCCAGACCTAATCCGTGTGTCGCCCAACGGCCGCTGGCTGGCCGCCACGTCCTCGAGCTTCTCCAATCCGATCGGCCTCTGGGACCTCACGACAGGCACGCTGCACCGTCGTTTTCGAAAGCACGACGGTGTGGTCCGGGATCTCCAATTCACCCGCGACAGCTCCCGGATCGCAGCTTGCTGGGACTACGGTTCGATGCGATACAACCAGCGCGGCACGCTGCGGATTTGGCACGCGGCAACAGGCGAGCTGCTGTCGGTTGGCCGAGACTTTCCGCAAATACGGGCGCTGGAATTCGATCCGAAAGGAGATCGACTGTGGCTCCTGGGCTTTCTCCCAACGGGGCTTGAAGGACGCAGGGCACGGCCCCATCAACTTGCCGACCGACGCCACAAAATCGAGTTCTGGCCCCCGGCCGTGCGGGTGTTCACAGAACGCCTCGGCCGAAACGAGCCATTCGCGCTCGCAGAGCTCCTTGAGAAGCCGCTGCCAGCCGAGCTACGCGACGAGGTCGCGCTTTTCGTAGACCGTTCATTGACCACGAGGGGCGGCATACTTTTCGTTCGGCAGTTCCTCATCCGCACCGAGCGCTCCGACGACGACGCTTGGGTCGAGAAGTGGTGCCAGCGGGTAGCTCGCAAAGAACCGGACAACCGAGCCCTGCAGGCAACGCACGCGCTCGCACTGTTGCGCATGGGGCAGGCCGGTGCCGCCATCGACGAGATCCAGCAGGCGCTGGCTCCTGATCAGGACACACCTGATGAGCTGGCGTTCGCGAGCGCCGTATCGGCGCTCATCGAGATTGCGCGCGACCATAGAGCAGCCGCACTTGCCGCACTTGCCCGCGCGCGCACGGCCCCTCCCGAAGCGCTGACACCGCTTACCGCGGCACTCGTGGAAGAAGCCATAGCCGCGCTGGGACGCTGAAGAAGCACCAAAGCAAGCCGCGCGACGGGCGATCAGATTTCACTCAGCGCCAGCTCCACTAGGGCTGCCAATCTCTCTGGATAGCCGTTGGTCGCACCCGTGAACTGCGCCATGACGCGGCCCGCGCTGTCAATGACAACATGCAGGGGCATGGAAGACAGGTCGAACGACTCTTGCAACGCATACCCCTCGGTGATCAGCCGATAGGCAAACGGCTGTTCCTCAACGTAGGTCGCGACAGCCGCCGGGCTGTCCATCGAGACGGCCAAAAACTCAACGGGCTTGCCCTTGAAGGCCTCGACGACCTTGTTCAAGAATGGGATTTCCTTCTTACAGGGCTGACAACCCAGGCTCCAGAAATTGAGCACGGTCACTCGGCCCTGCAAAGAATCCGACCGGACGACCTCGCCATCGATGTCCGTGCACTCGAAGTCCGGCACTTTGGGCCGGTCGCGCGCCGCGCGACGCGTGGCGAGCTGCGCGCCGAGATCGGCTTCAAAGCCATCGTCACTGCCATTCGCAGCTTCCCAGATCCGGCGCAGGGCTGCCTTCGCCTTGGTCGAGCCCCCGGCGAGCGCCTGGAGCCAGCAATCACGGGCGCGATCTGTATTGCGCAGCTCCTCCCACACATCGGCCTCACACTCGTAGCCGACTACGTCCCTGCCCGCGCTGGAGGAGTATGCCTTGGCGTAGCCGATCGCCAGCACCGCATCGCCGCGGCGCTGCGCAAGCTTTGCGGCCACGATGAAGCACCATGGCATGTAGACATCTTCGAGCCCCTGCGTCTCGAGGCTCGCGATCCGTGCGTCCCCCTTCAGGAAGCCGTTGAGCGCCTTGCGCGCAGCGTCGCCCCCCCTCTTCGGTTCACAGTCACGCGCGAGGCTCGACGCAGCCAGAATGGCGGCTGGCAGTGGGTTTCGCGGTTCTTCAGCGGACCAGGCAGCAACAAGGTTTTTCACAGCGTCAAATGAGAGGCGTGGCCATTGGTTGTAGAGCTGGTCCCTGACGAGGTGGCTCTCCGGATGTTCGGTCATCACGTCCCGAACGGCCGTCATGACCTGTTCGCGAGCTGCCGCGGTTCCTACGCCAGCCCTAGAAAAGTAGGAGTAGTCGCTCACCGCCTGGGCCGTTGCCAAGTGAGTTGGGGCTTCGCGTAGTGCCGCGAGCAATGCTGTTCGTGCAGACGCTTCGTCGTCGCACATCAGGTGCAGGTAGACGCGGGCCAGCAGTGCGTCGGGCGTGCGGCTGTTGCCAACCGTCTCGAGATCGGCTCGCACCTCATCCAGGGTGTATTTCCCTCGGCGCAACAGTCGGCTGTAGGCCCACTTCGTTCGCAAGGCCCAAAAGCTATCTGGATAGCTCTCTAGCTCCTCTGCGAGCACTTCGAGGCAACGCGAACGTTGTGCGAAGGCGCCGTGTACTCGTGCTCCACGGACCGGTTTGCCGTCGTCGCCCCAAACCATGCGCTGGATTGCAGCGCCTGGATCCACGGCCCAACGGGTGGCGAAGGAGCTCTTCAGATAGCTGGCATCGTCAGGAATCTGGCACGCCGCTTCGAACTTGCCGTCTTCTGCGGGCTGCAACGGAACCGCTCGGTTGATCTTCCCCGACGCTGTCACGATCTGAACCGTGGCGAAGATCCCGTCCTCGCCGGACAAGCTCGCATCCTTGTGGCCCGCGTCATAACTCAGCACCACCTTGCCACCGGAGCTTGGCCGCACCGGATCGACGCTGCTGACCTGTGCTACGGCAAGCACGGAAAAATGGAGCAGTGCTCCCAACGTAAAAATGGCCTTGTGCATCGCGTGCAAGGACGTTCGCCAAGCAGCCATCCGTCCTACATTCTCCGCGTGCTGCTACAAGCAGGCAAACAACCGGCCCCCTCCCGTTGCAGGTAGCAATCCCACCCGGGTCGATGGCCGTATCCAGACAGGCGCACCACGCCCCGCACGCTACGGCTAGCGTGCAGAAACCGGCAGACAACAGCTGACACTCGTGGGCCATCGCCGACTTCGAAATGGCCCATTCGGTTGCAAACCGGCGAGGTCAACCTTTCGAGAAGTTCGCCGCCTCGATTCGCCTACGATCGCCAAGGAAAATGCGTGGCCACTCCTCGACACGGCCGCAACCCGCTTCTGCCCAGAACATGAATCGACTGGCTTCAACGCTGTGGATTTTGGCTCCATCCCTCCTAACACCCGCAACGCTTTCCGCGCAGCGCCGAGAGGCGACGATGGAATTCCAAAAGAGAGCAACCACGATCACCTACGGCGCCGTTGAGATCGGCAAGCATACGCTTTCCGATTTCCCGGTTGATGCCACCTGGCGGCTGGGCAAGGACCAAGCCAGCACGTGGCGCGCCGAAATGCCGGTCGTAGTCGGCGAACGCATCCTCGCACCAGGCACCTATCGCATCCAGATGAGACGCATCGACAAGGAACGTTGCGCCATCCAGATCGATGGCAGTGCTCTGGCGCTGGGCGATGGCGACGAACTGGGTTTGATCGGCGCACGAACCGAAGCGAAGCGAGCCGCGAAGAAGCTGACGATGCAGTGGCGCGCTGGCCGTATCGAGAAGTTCACAACGGTTCGCGGCAAGACCCTACCAGCACGACAGGAGGCAGAAATGACCATCCGGTTCGGAGCCTCTGCCTGGACCGGCGCGGTGTCGCTGCTCGGCGGCGAAGACAGGAAGGTCGGCAACTGCCAACTGACGATCTTCGCCGTGCCGGTCAAGCTGCTCCAACGTCACCGCAAACAGCCGATCCCCATCGCCACCGTCACCACCGGCAGGGGCAAGAGGCTGCAAGAACTGCAAATCGTGCTGGAAGCCGGCAATGCTGTGGTGCGCCCATGGATGCAGGCGCCAACAGAAGAGAATGGGTTCGGCGACGTTGCCGCGCCCGATGCGGCGAGCACGACGTCCAGAATCGTCGAGTGGTCTGCTGCTCCCTCAGCAAGGAACGGCGGGGTGCTACGACTGCTTGGCGCCACGCTCGAAGCGCGGCAGATGAAGGTTTCGTTGATTTGCGGCAAGCAGCTCATGAAGACAACATTCGTACTCCCCGAAACCTTCGGCAAGGCGACGGGCGCGAAAGTCCGCTAGCAATCCACCAGCGAACTTCCTCGACGAGCATTCCGACGTCTGGTCTTCGATGTTGGGAGCGTTCGTCGAGAACTCCCTGTTCAGGATGTGCTCGGCGACTGCGTCGGATTCGTCACGGACAGTCGACGTGCATCGACGGCGCGGAAGGCGCGCCACGATGCCGTTCTCACGCATAATGATCTCGACACGTTTGTGGCCAACAACTTCGCCGCACGCGACCAGCTCGCGATGAATGCGGCTTTGGCTACGTTGCCCAGATCCTTGGCAAGGCGCACTGCTTGCGCCTTCTGCTCTGCTGTGACGATTCGTCGCTTCCGTTTGGACATCTGATTCCTCTTGGGCACCAGTGTTCCCGTTCGGGCCCTGTCCACCAAACCGGGGAAGGTCAAGCAGTTGTTCGGACCGCTAGCGGCACATGATGACGAGGAAGCGGCTGCCGTAGCGCAAGTCTCGCGCAGGTAGCGGGGCGATCCATCGGTTCGCGATGGCGAGGTGTCTCGCTGCAGTGGCAGCAGCGTGGCAGTTCACGTCATCGTTGCCCAGAAGGCGTCGCCTGCGGGCTCCATCGGGCGATCTGCGAAGCGCATCAGGGCGACACGACGGGAGACGGTTGGGGCAACCAGTGGGCGCTTGGTGGTGTCCGCTGAGCTGACCGAGTGCTCTGGGAGGAAGGCGAAGCCGAGACCAGCCCGTACCAGGCACTCGATCCACGCTTCGCGGTTGGTGCGATAGGCGGCATAGAGCTGCACGTTCTGTTGCTCGCAAACCTGGTTGAGCTGCTCTCTCAGCTCGCATCCGAGGCGATCGATATATCGTTCGCCGGAGAGATCGGCCAGGGCGATCGATTCGCGCGCAGCGAGTCGGTGATTGGGCGGTAGCACCACGACGTAGGGCTCTTCGTACAAGTCTTGCACGGTGGCCCAAGCGGGCTCGGACCCGTCGGCGTTGGCGAGCACTACGTCGAGTTCGGCTTCTTCCAGCCTCGCAAGAAGCTCCGCGCGCGGCGCCATCTCGAGTTCAAACTCCACCTCGGGTGCTTGAGAGCGAAACTGCTCCAGCTGCACGGCAACGCGGTTGGGGCCTAGGGTCTCGAGGATGCCAAGTCGTAGGGGGACCCGCTTGAGCAGCCGATGATCGCGCGCAATGTCCTCGACCCGGCCGATCTGTTCGATCATCTCCTCGAACCGGGGCCGCACCGAGTGGCCCAGAGTCGTGAGTTTTGCTCCTGCGCGTTCCCGTACGAACAGCGGTCCACACAGTTCCTGTTCGAGCTTCTTGATCGCAGATGTCAGCGCCGGCTGTGAGACGTAGCAGCGCTCTGCGGCGCGGGTGAAGTTTTTGGTGTCGCACACCGCCAGGAAATACCGGACCTGCTGCAGTTCCATTGCGGCGAATACTAGCCCTCTGGCGTGAAGCCGATCCAGCGGAAGCCATCGACTGTACTTATGGGGCCATCAGGCATCGGTATTGGGCAAACGTGTCGCAACGGGCCAAGTTGCCTCGGCCTCGAGCGGGCGCGGGCTCTATCGACGGCAGTTCCAAATCGACAGACACGATGAACATCAGCCCTATGCGGATTCCGACCACTTTGATCGCTCTTGCTCTCGCTGGCTGCCGCGCGCACCCAGAGGCAAGCAACAAGCCACCGCAGCGATCGACTCCAGCGACCCAGAGCCAAACCATGACCACCAAGAGCAACTTCCTCTCTTTCCAAGCCGCCCCGTCCCAGTCGGATGCACTGGCAGAGTTTTTGTCCGGCGGCGCTCGCCTGGTTGCGGAAACGGAGCCCGGCACGGATTGCTGGTGGGCTCTGCGCAGCAAATCGGATGCGAGGGCCCTGGCGATCTTCGACCTTTTCCACGGGGTGGAGGGGCGTGCCGCTCACTTTGGCGGCAAAGTGGCGGCGGCGCTCGAGCAGAGCGCCCCGAATCTTGTCGATGGCGGCTGGCCAGCGGTTCTTGCCGGCAATCACAACCTCGCGGTGGTTGCGGCCCATCGGCCGCCCATCAGTGCCGAGGTTCGCGAAGCAACCGCCATCGTTCTCGATGCTGCCGCGGGGCAGGAACGGGCTCTTGAGGAGTTCTTGTGTGACGGGTGCAAGGTGGTCGCTCAGACCGAACCCAAAACCCTGTATTGGTATGCGCTGCGATCTGAAGATCAGCCCGGCCGGTTCTTGATCGTGGACTTCTTTTTCGACGAGTCGGGGCGAGCGGCACACTTTGGTGGCCAGGTCGCAGCGGCGCTGAAGGACCGGGCCGAGCAGCTCGTCGCAGGCGGTTGGGAAGCGGGTGTTCTTGCGAACGTAGTGCACTACGACGTCGTCGCCAGTGCGCGATGACGAGGCGCCCGGCCTTGCGGGCCCAGCCTCCCGTCACCAGCCACAAGAATCGTGGTTCCGCTTGGCGGTATGGCGGAGGCCTCGTGCTCGCACATCTCGCGACTGTCGAGTTGGCGCCGGCGGCCTCGCTTGCTAGAACGCCTGCATGGTCCTGCGATCCATGGGGAAGTTTGTGCCTGTTGCCGTCTCCGTGGCGGTGTCGGGATGGCTGCTGGCAGCGCGTGTCCCTTGCCAGCAGGGCGAGCCGCAGCTCAGCTTCGAACAGGCCGAAGCGAAGTACCGCGCGTTGCGCTCCCGCCCGTCGCTGCAGCGTCGACTCGAGGGGCGTCGGCTGCTGGCCAAGACGGGTGACGAGCGTGCGTTCGCCTTGCTGCAGCGCGACTACGCGAAGCCCGAGGATCCGGACGTGTTCGTGCGTTCGGTCTTCGTCACCATGCTTGCCGGGACATAGGAGAAACAAGCAGCGGAGGGCATTTCGCCCGCCCCCCCCCACACCTTAGGCAGACCGCTCCCCCACAGCGACCCGGCAGCCACCATCACGCGCGCCGATCACGCCCCGATACGTCCAACCCCGCCATCCGGCGGAGCCCGCGCCACCGCAACTCCGGGTGCCTCAAATGGCGGTCCCATGGCCCGCAGCACCCGCTCGATCGAATTCGGGTCCTTGATCGCCGCCAGCAGCCGACGAACCCCACCGCAGTTTGGGCATGTGAAGATCTCCACGCCAAACACCCGCCGCAATAGCTCCGCCCACGTGTCGTA
>JBGCDH010000022.1:0-34931 GCA_045105235.1 Planctomycetota bacterium
TTTGTACTCCGTTGGGACGACACCACCCACCCGAGAACCCCTTCGAAGGCATAGATTTCCCCCATGCGATGGGCCCTGATCCTGCTTGGCGTTGCCCTTTTGGCAGTTGGCGCTACCTGGCTGCTCGATCCGGGGGCAACCAGTTTGCCCTCCGTTCCAGCAGGCGATTCGAGCGACGACGCTGCCGCCGCCGGGCGAGGCGACCTAGAAATGGCGTCCGCGGATGCCTGGTCGAGTGATGACGAACGCGCCGACGAGTTTGACGACGGCCCAGACGGCGACGACCCCATGCGCGAGTCCGCCGAGCCCCTGGGGCCAGAGCAAGACGGCCCGATCGTGACGGTCGCGTCACGCCCCGTGCCGGGCGCGCAACCAAAGCCGCTCGCCGACGTCTACCTGAACTTCGTCAACGAACGCGATTACCGCATCCAGCGCCGCAAGCGGCAGCTGGCCCGCTGGGAAGCACCCGAGATGCTCGGCCAGCGCATCCGCACCGACGAGCAAGGGCGCGTGCAGCTGCCGCGCGGCCGCGGCCGCTGGCTGTGCTCCGCGAGCCACAAAAACCTGTTTGGCTACCTGTCGCCGCGCGCCCAGCCTGGCGAGCACACGCTGCTTTTGGCTCCCGACGAAAGTGTGTTTGTGCACGTCGTGCATGAGGACCGTCGACCGGCCGCCAACATCCCGCTGCGGCTGGCCCAGTCGAGCCGCCCAAACGACTCCGACACGATCTGGCGCGGCACCAGCGACGCGCGTGGCAAGGCCGTCGTCAAGCACCTGCAGCTGATGCGCCGCAACCAGCGCGATGGCCGCACCGAACGTTACGCCATCGTGGCGGGCATCGCGCACGAACCGGCGATCCTGACCGAGTTCGAGGCGCGGCCGGTGCCCGAAGAGCCGGTCGTGATCACGCTTCCGCCACTCGGCACGATCGAGGTGCAGCTCGTCGATCATCGCGGCACGCCGCTGCTGAGTCCGGCGCGCGTCGGCTTTCAAACGTCGCGAACGGCGCTGCGCGCGGCGCCGTTTCCGCTCGAAACCAGCATGATCTCGCAGCGCGTGCAAAAGCCTGCCGGCAGCCAGAGCGTGGTGCTCGAGCCGACCGGCCTAAACAGCGAGCGGCAGGTCTACGCGCGCTTCCCCCACGACCGGCGCAGCGCCGTCGCCAGCACCACGGGACCGAGTCAAATCGGCGGCACCGAGCGCGTCGAAGTGAAGCTGCTGGACCGTCACTGTGTCTTTGCCGGCCAGCTACTCGGCCCGGACGACGAACCCTTCGGCAACGTCGAGAACATCACCGTGATGATTTGGCTCAAAGACGCCGTCAGCCAAAACGTAAGCGTCGCGACGATTGCCGATGGCCGCTTCGATTTGGTGCTGGCCGGCAAGCCAGAGTCGCAGCCAAGCCGCATGGAGTTTCGGTTCGAAGCCAAGCAGGTCGAAGCCGGCGCTGGCGTTGACCTTGGCAGCGATGACGGCCGGGTCCGTGGTACACAGACATCGCAGCCGACTTCACAGTGGCTCGGCGCGAGCGTCGAGCTGCCGCCTTGGCCGCCGGGAGCGCGCATCGAGCTTGGCACCGTGCGCATGGAGCCGCTGCCGCCGCTGTGTAGCGGAGTCGTCATCGACGACCTTGGGCAACCCATTGCCAACGCCAGCGTCAACGTGCAGCAAAAGCGCATGCCGCGGGCCGGCGAATCGGGCAACGATCGCCGCCGCCGTATCGAGAGCGAGCTGCTGCTGCGCGGACAGCTGTTCGACTCTGCCGAGTTCGCCAACCCCAGCCGCGGCAATCGCCGGCAGGCACCTGCCTGGCGCTCGATCGCCGACCTCGGCACGCGCACCGGTCCGGACGGCTCATTCACGATCTTTGGCCGCCTGCCGCCTGGCGAAGCGCGCGTGCGCGCCGATACCAGCAAGCACTTTGCCAAAAGCCTGCCGCTGCCGGGACCGACCTCAAACCTCCAGATCCGCATCGATCGCAACGGCGTGCTCCGCGGCCGCGTGCTGCTGCCCGAGTGGCTGCCGCGCGGCGCCGTCAAGCTGACGATGCGTCCCTTTGACGAAGCGATGCGACGCACGCAAACGCGCAGCAGCGATGTCGGCAGGCGCGGCGGTCGTTTTACCCTGGCGCCGTTGATGCCCGGGCGCTTCGAGATGATCGCCAAAGTGCGCAACATCCAGCAACCGCTTGCCGTCGTTCAGGATGTCTACATTACGCCAGGGCTCAGCCGCGACGGCAGACTCGACCCGCTCGATCTGCGCCAAAGCCTGCACCGTTTCCGGCTGCGTGCGATCGACCAGGCCGGCCTCCCCATGGCGCTGGATGGCCCGATTCAGGCGCGGCTGACGGCCATCGACGGCACGGTGGTCGAGTCCGGCTTCCGCTGGCAAAAAGGCAAAGCCGAGATCATCACCCCGCACCTAACGGCCGAGCTGACGTTTTTCGGCCGCGGCTTCGTGCCGCTGACGCGCAGCTACGGGCCCGGCGACCACGACGTCTACCTGCAAACCCAGCAGCCGGCAGCGGTCGAAGTGCCTGGCGCCCGCCTGCTGTGCGGGCCCACGCGCAAGATCCGCATCTCGACCGTGCTGCAGGGCGACACCGGCCTGCCATCGTCGCTGCGCGGCGTCGATCAAAAGAACGGCCGTTCGTTTTCGTTCCCGCGCTGGGATCTCGGCCAAAGCAGCGGCGCCTGGCTGGAGCAGAGCGACCTGGTTGCGATCCCGCTGATGATCCAAGGCAAATACGACGTGATCCTGCGCGCCCACGCCACCGAGTCGACCAAGACGCCGCAGGCATCGGTGACGCTGGGCACGTTTGAGCTGGTGCCGGGGCGCGCGATGCCGACGGTCGTGCCACTCAATCAAGAGCTGCAGGTCAAGATCACGGAGGCCCTGCGACGGATCGACAAGCAGCATCAGGACCGTCAAGAGCAGCGCCGCACGCGCAGCCGCTGACGCGCGCGCTCGCGCTTTGGGCTATGGATCCGCTACCGTGCGCGCATGACGCGATCGCACATGAGCTCGGGTTCGGAGTTTGAAAAGCACGCGGCGTATTCGCGCGCAGTCGTCGACGGCGACGACATTTTCGTCAGCGGCACCACCGGCTACGACTACGCCAGCATGACGATCGAGGACGACGTGGTCGCGCAATGCCGCCAGACGTTCCGCAACATCGAGAGCGCGCTCGCCAAAGCCGATGCGACGCTCGCCGACGTCGTGCGCGTGACCTACATCCTGCCGAACCCTGAAGACTTTGAGCCATGCTGGCCGGTGCTACGTGAGTATTTCGGATCCGTTCGCCCGGCCGCGACGATGTTTGCCGCCAAGCTCATCAACCCGAGCATCAAGATCGAGATCGAGGTCACGGCGCGCCGCCGCCGATAGGAAGACTGTGCCCGCTACTAAGACTGTGCCCGCTACCCCTGCATCCAAGCCTCCTGGCCGCAAGTTTCACGATGGCAAGCGCCACGGCCGCAAGTCCGATCCTGTCCATGGCGCCGTGACGGCCGCGCTCCTGGCGCTCGCCGCCACCGCGACCAGCTGCACGGGCTTTCGCGAAGCTCGCCCCGGCGTGCTGCGGTCCACGTTTCAGCGCGAAGAGCAGCTGATCCAGCGCATCGAAGACTACGACATCCGCACGGTTGTCTGCCTGCGCGGCGGCCGTTCGGCCCGGGTGACCGCGCGCGCATGCCTCGCCGAAGGCGTCGGTTTTCGCGAGATCTCGATGTCGGCGAAGCGGGCCCCCGACCCCGAGGACCTGCTGGCGCTTTGGAACGTCGCGCACACGGCCGCGCGCCCGATGCTGATCCACTGCCGCGCCGGCGTCGACCGCACCGGTCTCGCATCCGCGCTGGTCGTGCTGCACGACACCGGCGATCTCGCCCTGGCGCGCGACCAGCTGTCGCTGTGGCGATACGGCCACCTGGCCGCGTTCGGCACCGAAGCGATGGACCAGGTGCTCGATGCGTACGAGCCCTACCTCGACAGCCATTCGTTTCCCGCGTGGGTCGAGCAGGTCTACACGCCGCGCTTCCGCGAACTCGCGACGCGGTAGTCGTTGCCAGCTGGCGGCGCGGCGGGTAGCACGGCGTGCATGCACCCCGACCCCGCCGCCCTGCTGCCGTTTGCGCACGAGCTCGCCGACTTGGCCGGCCCCCTTGCGAAGCAGTGGTTTCGTCATGCCGACAGCGGCATCGAACGCAAGCAGGACGCCACGCCGGTGACGATCGCCGACCGCGAAATCGAACGCGTGCTGCGCGAGCGCATTGCGACGGCGCATCCCGAACACGGCATCCTCGGCGAAGAACACGGCTCGCAGCAGCTCGATGCCGAATACGTCTGGGTGCTCGACCCGATCGACGGCACCAAGGCGTTTGCCAGCGGCAACCCGCTGTTCGGCACGCTGATCGGACTTTGGCACCGGGGCCGCCCGGTGCTCGGCGTGCTCGACGCGCCCGCACTCGGCGAGCGCTACTACGCAGCGACGGGCCACGGCGCGCATCGCCGGGTGGGCTCCAGCCCGCCGGAGCGACTGGCAGTGGCCAAGAGCGACGAGCTCTCAGATGCCGTGCTGTACTGCACGACGCCCGACGGCCTGCGCGAGCACGCCGGCCACGCGGCGCTGCGCGAGCGCGTCCGCTGGACGAGCTACGGCGCGGACTGCATTGCCTACGCGCTGCTTGCCGCCGGCAGCTGTTCGCTGATCGTCGACACCACACTGCAGCCATACGACTGGTGCGCACTCGTGCCCATCATCGAAGAAGCAGGCGGCGTCGTGCGCGATTTCGCGGGCAACAAGCTGCGGCTTGAAGGCGGTGACGGCACGCTGGTCGCGGCGGCCACAGCCCCCCTGCTTCGAGCTACGCTGCAGACGCTGACGGGCGGAACGGGTCGCCCCGCTGGCGGCACCGACGCATCGGGCGCATGATCGACGGCATGCGGGTTCACGTTGTCGTGCTATTGGCCGTGCTTACGGCAGCTGCTGTCGGCGGCTTCTTCGTGTGGCGCAGCTCCGCAGACGCCGCGGGCGGCACGGCCCTGCCAACGGACCGCAGC
Organism: Planctomycetota bacterium; assembly: GCA_045105235.1. Classification (GTDB taxonomy): domain Bacteria; phylum Planctomycetota; class UBA1135; order UBA1135; family UBA2386. The sequence goes on from JBGCDH010000022.1 coordinate 5,059, forward strand.
GGCGCGCCGACTGCGAGCGACGGCTCGCGCGGCACGCCTGCGGACCTGCAGTCGGCACCCGAGCGCCGTCGCGGGGCGAAGACAACCAGCGCCGACGATGCCCCTCGCAGCAGCGGCGAGCTCGCCGCGTCCGTTCCCGAGCCTCCCCCAGCGCCGCCGCCTGAGCCCGAGCCTACGCCGATTACGCTGACGCTCGACGTGCGCAGCGCCGTCGACTCGAGCGCGATCCCGGGGTTTCGCTGGCGCTTCGATACGCAGACGATCAGCGAACGCGGCGAAGCGCTCTTCGGCGTGGCCGAGCTGGCGCTGCCGGCCGGAGCCAGCGGACGCCTGCTGGTCGAAGCCGCCGGCATGCAGCCGTTCTCGCGAGAGAACGTGACGATCCCCCATGCTGCCGACGGGCCCGCGCGCCTGGAGATCTTCTTGACCCCGACCGCACAGGCCGAGGGCATCAAGCTGCTCGTTCGCGACCTCGACCGCGCGCCGGTGCAACACGTCCAGGTCTCGGCGTTTGTCCTCAACGCTGAAAACAGAGATACCGCCTGGCAGCTCGGCAAACCGCTGTGGACGCGCGCGACCAGCGCCGAAGACGGATCCTACAGCCTGCCGCCGATGCCGCAGGGGAGCTATGGGGTGCGCCTTGTCGCAACCAACGAATCGGGCGATCTGCTGCCTCTGCAGGCGTTTCGGCGCGTGTTCGAACTTTCGGGCAGCAACGGCTACCTCGAAGACGTCACGCTCGAGCCTGGCTGCAACCTGCGCATCGAGCTGCTCGACGGCAGCGGCCGGCCGTTCGACGCCAAGGCCGCCAGCAACGGCATCCGCGGCGATGGCGCGACCGGCCGCGGTGTGGGCGGCGCCGGCGTCGAGCTACGCCTCAACCGACCCGGCGAATCCGGCAGCAAGCGCGAGTGGAGTGCCCTACTCGCCGTCGGCCACCAGGGCATCGCGCGCGCCACCAATCGCATTCCGAGCAACGGCCCAATCTGGCTGTCCGAGCCGATCGCGCCCGGCACCTACTTGTTTGAGGTGGTCGTGGATGGCACGACGCGCCTGAGCCAAAGCCTGCAGCTGCTGCCGCAAACGCAAACCGAGCGGCTGACGGTCTATTAGACGCGGCTGGCGACGGCTCGCCCACGAACCTGCGCTCAGGCCGGATCGAATGCGCGCAAACGCCGCGCACAGGTCTCGGCTCCAAGCAGCCAAACAATGTCGAAGAAGCTCGGGCCCTTGGTGGTGCCGGTCAGCAGCGCGCGGGTTGGCTGCACGAGCTGGCCAAACTTGGCGCCGTGCTCCTCGAGGAAGGCGCGGGTTGCGGCTTCGACCGCGGCCGGCGTGGCAAACGGCAGCTCCGCGCCGCCGGCGGCAGCCGCGGCCGCCGCATCTTCCGGCGTCGGCAGCGCCACCGCATCGTCGATGCCCTGACGATCGGCAGGCGCGCTTGGCGGCAGACCAAGCCCTTCGAGCAGATCGGCGTAGGCGTGCAGCAGCGGCTTGCGTTCGGCGTGCTTGGCGAGCGCCTTGGTCGCGCCTTCGTCCATCGCGGGCTCATCATGCAGCCAGCTGAGCTTGGCCGGAAACTCCGACAGCAGCTGCACGCGCTCCTGGAAGCAGCCCACCGCGTTGCGGTAGTAGCCGGGGTGGGCGTCGATCGCATCACGGCCGAAAGCCGCATCCAGCCACTGGCGGCTACGCGCGAAGCACTTCGCCAACGGCCACTGGCGCACATACTCCCCGCACATCCAGTGCAGCTTGTCGAGGTCGAACTTGGCGCCGGCCTTGCCGACGCTGCCGATCTTGAACACTTCGACCATCTCGGCGCGCGAAAACACATCGCGGTCGGCCGAGAAGCCCCAGCCGAGCAGCGCGATGTAGTTGAAGACCGCTTCGGGCGGATAGCCCAGGTCGCGATACTCCAGCACGCTCATCACGCCCGGATCGCGCTTGCTGAGCTTGCCGCCCTTCTGGTTGAGGATCAGCGGGATGTGCGCATACTGCGGGCACTCGTGGCCGAGCGCCTCGAACAGCAGCCGCTGCTTGGTGCCGTTGAGAAAGTGCTCCTCGCCGCGCACGACATGCGTGATCTTCATGTCGATATCGTCGACGACGCACGCGAAGTTGTAGAGCGGCACGCCCTGCTCCCCGTCGCCAGGCGACGGGCGCACCATCACCCAATCGTCGAGCTGCTTGGCGTCGACCTCGACCTCGCCGCGGATCAAATCGTGACAGCGCACGATCTGCGACTCCGGCATGCGAAAGCGCAAGTTGGGCTCGATACCCTTGGCCTCGTAGGCGGCGCACTGCTCTTCGCTCAGGTCGCGGCAATGGCCGTCGTAGCCGAGAAACGAGCTTTTTGCGGCCTTCTGCTTTTCGCGCACTTCGGCGATGCGCTCGGGCGAGCAGTAGCAGCGATAGGCGTGGCCCGACGCCAGCAAACGCTCCGCGGCCGCGGCGTAGCGCGACAGCCGCTGCATCTGGAAATACGGCCCGTAGTCGCCGCCGCCGTGGGCGCCAGGGCCCTCGCTACTTTCCTGGCCGTCATCCACCAACTCGGTGCCCGCATACTCGGGCCCTTCATCCCAATCGATCCCGAGCCAGTCGAGACCGGCGAGGATCACCTGCAGCGAAGCGTCGGTGCTGCGCTGCCGGTCGGTGTCCTCGATCCGCAGCACAAACGCCCCACCGAGGCTCTTGCACAGAGCCCAGTTGTACATGGCGGTGCGGGCACCGCCGAGATGCAGAGGACCGGTTGGAGACGGCGCGAAACGCAGACGGGGAGTCGGGTGGATCATGTCGGGAGGAGCGCGGAGCCGCGCGCAGGATGGCCGATTGCCGCGAGCGAAGAAAGCGGCGACTTGCGGCCGCGTCGCTCAGACGCGCATGCCGAGCAGTTCGACCTGCCAGCCGGCGGCCGCATCGGCGTCCTCGCGCAGCACCGTCAAACTGCCGAGATCGACGGCAAACGCCGATGCCGACGACGCATCGCGATCCTCGAGACCGAGCAGCGCCAGCAGCGCATACTTGATGATGCCCCGATGCACGACGATGAGCAGATCGCCGCCATCCGCCGCGGCAAGCTCGCGGGCGGCTTCCAAGACGCGGGCGGCAAAGGCGGCGCGCGGCTCGCCGTCGGGAAACGAGCCAAGGCGGCCCGCTTCGTAGTCGGCAAAGAACGACGGGTAGCGCGCTTCAATCTCTTCTCGCGTCAGGCCTTCGCAGGCGCCGAACGAGATCTCACGAAGTCGCGGCTCGGCTTCGAGCAGCTGCTCTGATAGGCCGAGGCCGTCGCACAGGATGCGGGCGGACTCCGCGGCGCGGATCAGCGGGGAGTGCACGATGCGCTGAAACGAAGCGCCTTCGAGCAGCGGCACGACGGCACGGATCTGGGCGCGGCCCTCGTCGGAGAGCGCCACATCGTTGCTGCCGTGGTAGCGGATCGAGGATTGCCCCTCGGTCTCGCCGTGACGAACGAACCACAGGCGTCGCTCGCCATCCGAACTGGCGCGGGTCGTAGACACCCGAACTACTTGATCAGCTGCAGCACGACGACGGCGCCGATGCCGATCACCACCAAGCCGATGCCAACCAGCACGGCGCGGTTCCAGCCGGCGTTTTCCTGCACCACACGCTGCAGTCGGTTGGACTGATCTTCATGGGTGCGACGCAGCGACTGCAGGCTTTCTTGGTTTGCCTTCTTGAGCTCGTTGACGGCCCCCTCCTGGGCCTTGGCCACGTTGCCGGCGAGGTCCTTGAGGTCGAGGTCGCTGCGCGTCGCGAGGTCCTTGGCCGCCTTGGCCTGCTGGCCGCTGTTGTCGACCATCTTGTCCATCGACGTATGGATGCGATCCATCGTGCTCTGGAACTCCTTGACGGTCGCAGCCGTGCGCTCGTCGGTCTTGGCCGCGCGATCGAGCGCCTTCTCGACGTTTTCGAGCAGGTTGGGCAGCTTGGTCATCGTCGACGACAGCTGCACGCCAAGATCGTTTTGCTTCTCCATCTGCGTCGAGAGCGCCTTGAGCGTCTCGAGCTGCTGGGCGCCGAGCGCCGTCGTCGAGCTGGTAGCTTCGACGATCTTCTGGAGCTTTTCGTCCTGGGCGGCCTGCGAGCCGCGCATCAGCGTCGCCAGCTCTTGGAAGTGCTTGCCGACGACCAGCATTGCCTCTTCGCGGTCCGACACCTTGCGCGTCGAGCGAACCTCGCTCGGCCGGAACGTCGTCGCCATCGGGCGCGTGCTTTCGGCACCGCTACCGTTCTCGCCCGTGCGCTCGGCTTCGACGCGAGGCTTGGCGGGCTCGACGGGCTTTGCGGCAGCCGGAGCCGGCGCGGCCGGCTTGGCAGCTGCGGCGCGCGGTTGAGCCGGACTAGCTGGCGCCGGCTTAGAAACTGGCTTGGTTGGAGCAGCCGGCTTGGCTGCAGTAGCTGGCTTGGCGGAAGCAGCTGGCTTGGCGGAAGCAGCCGGCTTGGCTGGAGCAGCTGGCTTGGCTGGAGCAGCTGGCTTGGCCTGCGGGCGGACCGAAGCCTCTGGGCGCGGCGCACTCGAAGACAGCCGCGAGCCTGAGCCCCCACTGCCCTCCTGGCGACGGCCTTCCGGACGCGTGCCCTCCATGCGCGGATTCTCCATGCGCACCCCCGAACCTGAACCCCACTTTTGCTTCAGCCGATGAAAGAACGATCCCTGCTTGACCATATTTTGGTTCCGCCTAGAGCGACGTGGCGAGACGCCGCGCGCGATTGTTTGCCGAGCACCGAGAACGACGTCACCGGAGACCAATCCAGTTCTCATCCGTCGCTCGTCTGACCAGTCTGAAGCTCGACGACCGAGCAGGAGCCTACCCCAGATGCGCGGTTGCGGAAAGACGCCTTTCGCCCGTGCCAAGGGCCTCCGACCGCTCCGGCACAACAAATGCCCGGGCGAAAGCCGAGCGCAGCAGAACACGCTTGATCCTGACCGATCGAACGCTAGCTTCTTCGCCGCCCTTCGTGGTCTTGGTCGTGCAACGACGAAACCTGCGGCGGGCTCGCAGTGCCGATTGGGGAGTTAGCTCAGTTGGTAGAGCGCCACAATGGCATTGTGGAGGTCAGGGGTTCGACTCCCCTACTCTCCACCATTCGAGCACTGCACGCCGACCGTTGGCTTACAATGGTTGCGCACGCAAGTGAGACCAGCATCTCACTCTGCCTCCCTCAGAGGCGCCTCCCTCAGAGGCGCATCCCTCAGAGGCGCATCCCTCAGAGGCGCATCCCTCAGAGGCGCATCCCTCAGAGGCGCACCCCCCAGAGGCTCTTCACCGCCTGGACAACGACGGAAGCGGTTCCGCCCGCGGACTCGAACAATCGCAAGCCGCAGAGCCCCGTGTAACGAGCACGACCGGTCGGCAAGGATGATCTACCCCGTCGAGTCTCCCCTAGAAGAAGAGTGCCCCCGGCGCTCCGAAGAACACCGGGGGCTCGCCAACCTGGGCCGGCCCTCCGACAGGCATGCCCAAGCGTTTCTGGCTGTCGAGCAGCCTAGCGATCCAAATAGGGCGAAGCCCTAGGGGAGAACCCCGAAGTTGGCTACGGAAGTTGGTAGGATGGGCATACAGGCTGCGCCAGAGGCACAGCAGGCGACCGCACGGCGAGTGCTAGCGCCCGTCGGCGCCTTCGGCGCTCGGCGCCTCAAACCGCGCATTTTCGGTGACCCATGCGCCGTATTCGGCGAAGACGCGGCTCGCTCCAGCAACCAGGTGCGCCTGCAGCTGCGGCCCTTCGAGCGGCAGCTGCTCCAGGGCCGCGAGCAGTTTGGGCCACTGCTCGCGATCTACGCCGCCGCCGAGGTAGCGGACCGGCATGCTGGGTAGCGTCGCTGCCACGCTCTTGGCGAGCATGGGACCACCGAAACCCGAGCCGTGGAAAACGTAGAGCCCGCCGAGCACCGCCGGCGAATCCGTGAGCCAGCCAAGATTGGCGCAGGGCACCGCATCGACCTCGATGCGGAGCTGCTTCAGGTCTTCGTGCAGGCGGGCAACCGATCGATCGAGTCCGAGGTCGGCGTGCACGCTGAGTGCGGCGCGGCGCGCTTCGACAGACGCAACGAAGCCAAAGGTCGCCTTCAGCAATTCGCGATACTCGTGCTCCGTCAGCTCCGCAGACTGGTACCGCGACAGCTTGGCGTGTCGGTGCAGCGCCATGTGCCCATCCCGCGTTCCCTCGGACAGGGCCGCGTGGACGGGTCCTTTGGCAGCCCCATGCTTGCGTCGTTGATCGGCCATGCTAGCAATCTTCGCCGCCGGCGTCAGCGGAGTCCATATCGCGACCATCTGCCGTGAGCGTGGCCCGTCGGAACGTTGCGACCAACCGAGCCCCAGGGGTATGGCTGGTGTCCACGACGATGCGGCCGCCGTGCAGTTCGACGATCCGCTGACTGATTGCCAACCCAAGACCACTGCCTTCGATCTCACTATGCCGATGCAGTCGACGCAGCGGCTCAAACACGACTTGGGCATATTTTGCCGGAATGCCCTGACCGTTGTCGGCGACCGCAACGCAGACGTCATGCCCCTTCTCAAAGGCCGATACGGAGATCCTCAACGGCGTGTCCGGATCGCGATATTTGATCGCGTTGCCGATGAGGTTCATCAGCAGCGTCAGCATGAGCGCGCGCCCGCCGAGCACGTCGGGCAGCTCCGCAAACTCCAAACGGCCACCGACCTTCTTAAGCTCTGGAGCAAGCACTCCTGAGACATCCTTGAGCACGCCGCGCAACGACACGACCTCGCGCTGGGACTGCTGCTGCTCCAAAACGAGATACTCCATCAGTCCATCCACCAAGAAGCGCAGCCGCTCGGACGATGCCGACGCCAGCTCCAGCAGCTCCATGGTTTCCTGCGGATCTTCGGAGCCGACCTCTCGCATCATGCTGAGCAGCGCTTGGATATGCCGCAAGGGGCTCTTGATGTCGTGGGCCGCGGCATAGGAAAACGTCTGCAGGTTCTTGGTGGAGTGCGCGAGCTGCAGCTGGTGCACGATCACATCGAGCATCGTCTTGAGGATCTCGCGGGCGGCATCGACCTCGCAGTGCTGCCACTGCTCGCTGCGCCCTCGGTGCTCCTCGAGCCACATCGCGAACGAATTGCGCGGCTGCAGCGTTCGTGAGCCATCCTGGTCTACGCCCTTATCGTTTGGCTGACCGGCCCAATGTGCCACCTTGGTGGCAGGGGCGCGGAACCACACCAGGTGGCAACCGCGCGCCATCCGAACCGGCTCCACCAAAACCCCGCAAGCCGTATCCACGTGTGCCGCGGCCTCCGGCCAGTTCTCATGCAGGCTCTCGGTCAAAAACGTCATGCCCTCGCCACCCTGGCCACGCACCCATTCGATCAATTGCTCTACAAACGTGGCCGGCGGCGTTTCGCCGTTGAGATAGATCGCCTCGCCATAGCTAAATGCCAGTCCGTCCGCGCGCAGGAACAAACGCAGCTCCGACATGGTTTCGACAATGCCGCCTTCGATGTCGCCATGAGTGCGGATCGCGCCGACAACGGTCTGCTCGACGATGCGGAGACGACGCACTATGCTCTCCGCTTCCTTGGCGCGCTCTTGCTCAAGCTTGGCCATGAGCGCATTGGCCAAGTCACCCATCGCAGCACACAGCTCAAACGGCATGCCGTAGCCAGCATCGTGGTGGCACGCAATCAGGCCCCACAGTGTGTCACGGTGCACAAGCGACACAGAAAAGGACGCGCCCACGCCCATGTTGCGCAGGTATTCCGTATGCATCGGCGAGACCGCCCGCGTCAGCGACCACGACATATCCAAATCACCTTGCTGTGCGCGATCGCCGATGCGCTGGATCCGCACAACTCGGTCCCCGGCGGTGAGAACGCCGCGAAACGGCACGCGCCCCATCAGGTAGCGCGCCTGCTTCGGAATGTCTGTCGCCGGAAAGAGCAGGCCAAGAAAGCTACCCACGTGCTCCGCACGCGATTCGGCGACCACCTTGCCAGCCCAGTCGGGTTGAAAGGCGTAGATCTTGACGCGCGCCATACCCGTCATCTCACGACCCGTCGCGACGGCCAGCGTCAGCGCATCTTCAAAAGAAGGCGCATTCATGATGCGGGCGCTCGCGACGCGAAGCGTGCGCAGCTGGCCACGATACGCCGTCGCGGAGAGCTCGGCGCACGGCCATAGCTCGACGAAGCCCACCCCCTGATGCTCGTGGTAGATACACTGCATCTGGCCGCCGCCGCCCGCCCCGCGAGCAGGTGACGGCGCGACGTGCACATGGTCCAACAACGCGTGGTGCCCGTCACAACACCCCAGCAGGCCTGCCTCGATTTGCTCCGCAACCTCGGGCAGGCAGTCCTGCAGGCTCATGCCCGGCTGTGGCGCCACGAGGCCCAGCGCCTGGCAATTTTCGGAGGCGGCGAGAACCTGCCGCGAGTCGATGCCAAACGCGACCAGCGCGCAGCCTTCCTGCACGGCCCCGGCAAGATGGATCGGTTCGCGGTCGCAGTTGTCGAGCGATGCCGGCTCGCTTTGCGTAAAGAACGCGTTCAAGGACTGCGAAGCCCCTTCCGCTGTTGACTCGCTGCGTGCCGTATGTCCTTCGCTATCGCCCATACCGAAAGTCTAGCCGAGCGAGAAGGTCACGGAACCACGTCAGATCCGAAATCCGTCGAGTCCGCGGTTAAGACGGCCGGCCAGCGACCGCTGCTTACCGACCCATGCGGATCTCGATGCCCGCCGTGGTGGTCGCGACCCCGAGAAAGGGACCGGCGGCCTGTGCCACGAGCCCCTGAAACGTCAAGCCACTCCCCAGCAAGCTGATGCTCACCGGCACCGGCACGTCGTAGCGGGCCACGCCGCCCGCATCGGTGGTCCCGAGCACGGCCACATCGACCGCAACCAGCACCGTGCAGCCGGACACCGGCAGCTGGACCGGTGCGCCAAAGCCGGCGAGAAGGGCCGAGGGCGCACCACCGGAGCCACCGGCAGAGCCGCTGGCCGCGGCCGGCGAAAAGGCGCGCAGTCCCCAGTCCATGTTGCCGAGCGTCGGCAGCCCGTCGGCTGCCAACACGCTTTCCTCGGCCGGCACCCCCGCGCCGCAGGACGCGCCGTAGCTGTTGACGGTCGCCGCAGCGAAGCCGGCCGGGCGCACGAGCATGACCCAGTCCGACGACGGCGATCCAGGCGCTGCGCCCAGCGACGCCGCATTCGCGCCGCCGGCGACCGCTGCAACCGAACCAGACTGCAGCGCGCCACCCTGGCGCGGATCGTACCACCACACTTCGTAGCTGCCGGCGGCGGCGCTGGACAGATCGAGCGTCACGGCGCTAGCTGCGTTTTCGACGTAGACCACCCACTGATCGCCGCCGGCAAGGCAGTGGCCCGCGCTGACGAGGGCATCCTCGTTGGCCATCTCCTGAAACGGCACGCGGTAGTCGCCGAAGAAGCGCAGCGCATGGCGGCATTGATCCCACCACAGATCGCGGCTGCGGAAGTCTTCGCAGGTCAAGTCCGAGTGCGCGTAGGCGTAGCCGAAGTAGCACTCGATGCCGGCACCACCCGCCATCAGATTGCCCCACAGCACATCGCTGCGGGCGCTGTCGTGCTGCGGATCGTCCTGATCCGGCACGATGCCGGTTTGCGCATTGCCCTGCTCGTCGTTTGCACAAACCCAGGGCTTGCCCGCGTTGGCGGATTGCGTTCGCCACGTGAGCGTCGACTGGAAGACATTGCTCGCGTTGGTCTGCAGGCTGACGCCGGTTAGCGCCGAGCTGCTGCCGAGCATGGGTGTGTAGACCGAGTTTTGCTGGCCGGGATACGTGTGCAGGACGATTTGATGGTCATAGGGATCGAGATCCGCGATCCACTGGGCGAACGCGATGCGCTGTGCACCGGTATTGGTGTTCTCTTCGCCGAGGTTCCAGTTGAGCGCCAGGTGGTGCGCAAAGCGCGACACCAGCTCGCGGTAGTAAAGCTTGCGCTCGACGCCGAGAGCGCCGCCGTCCATGTCCTGGTCGTTTTCCGTCTCCTGCGTTTTGAAGTGCAGGTAGTGGCCGAGCTTGTCGCCGTGCGTCAGCACGATATCCCACTGGTCGACCTTGGAACAGTCGAGCCGCAGGCGGTCATCGGGATCGACGTAGGGGAAAACGTTTTTGTCGTCGCCGTTGTGGTTGTAGGTCAAAAACGAAAACGCGTTGACGCCTTTAGCAGCCAGGTAGTTCAACGCGCCGATCAGCTCGCGGCCGCTGCCGTTTTGCCACTCCGGATCTCCTGGCGCCCAGTCGCCAGCATGCGGCGACCAGCTTTTGCGGCGGTTGCCTCGATTGGGCGTATTGTCGATATCGTCGTACGCCAGCAGGTTTTCCGGCGAGTCGGCGCCGGCCTTTAGAAACCAGGTGCCGTCGGCGTAGCGCAGGTAGTGCTCATCGACGTAGCGCAGCCGCCCACGGGCTCGGTGGTCGCGGCCCACCTTGTCGGTCTCAACGACGTCGAACGAACCGCTCAGCCCATCGTAGGGAGCCAGCGCCGTGCCGGCCGCTGGACTGCTGTCGATCGCGACCTGCGTGCCGCTGCGAAACGAAATGTACCAGGTCCACGTACCGACGTGGTCAGGGGACAAAAACGCGCGCCAGCGATTGCCCGCCGTCGCCGAAGAGTTGGCGGCGTCGCCATCGGCGGCAAAGTGGCCGGGCACAAGATAGCTCGTGCCGCTGGCCGCGTGCGCAAAGGTGACGTCCATGCGCAAGTCCAGGAACGGATTCGGGCTCGCCTGCTCGTCGGCTTGCGGCCCTTCCAAGACCAGGGCCAGAGCGTGCCAGCGGCGCAGCCCGTCTGGGCTGTCGACCGTGACGCTCTGAGCGACCGCACTTTGGACGGTGGCCGCCTGCACGGAAAGGACGGCAGCAGCCGCGAACGCGAAATCGACAAGGAGAGGGCTTTGCATGTGCGGACCAAGAAGCGGAGGAGACGGCAGCGCGAGGTGCGCGCTACGCCAGCGCGACGCTGCGACGGTTCGCTAGATTGCTCAGGATGGCCCAGGATGGCCCACGCTTGCTCGAAGCCGCTCTGCAACACGCGCAGGCGATCACGAATCTTGCCAGTTGCCGAGATCGATTTGGCGGCCGCCACGGACCACAATCGCCGGCCAACGGTCCGCGCATCGGGCGATCGCATCAGCCGACAGCATCCTACCGAGGTGCGCGCTGGCACGGCTAGGGCGCGCCGCCTAGTGTCGTCCATCTGGTGGACGGGGTAGGATCCGGGATGCGAGGGCGTTCGTCGTAAGGCGCTGCGACGAACGCGTGTTCCCTACGTATTGCCGAGAAGCCGTACTGCCGAGCCACTAGGCTGATCGCAGGATCCTGGATTGAATAGCCACGAAGCACCGTCAGAAAGCAGCAGAAGTTGCAATCGCAGCCCGAGCGCAGAGGTCCGCGCTCGGCCGGCCGTGTGGCCATGGACCCTTGCAGGCCTCGCCGTTGGCACGCTGATCAGCCTTGCTTTCGCACTGCTGGCACCCACAGCGGGCGACGCCGAGCAGGCCGCGGCGCAGGCCGCGCAAACCGTCGACACCACGGCGCGGTGCACGTTCCCGGTCAGCCGCCTGGTTTGGAGCATGGCGCCCCCCACCAGCGACACGTTCCGGCTCGCCATCTCGGGATGTTGGATGATCTTCTACGCCGGTGTCGGCACACTGGTCGGCCTGCGAGTCGACCGCCGCAGCGGCCTGCTGGGGCTGCGTCCCGCGAGCGCGCTGTTTGCGCTTGCCTGCGTCGTCGCGCCAGCAGCTAGCTACGGGCTCGTGGCGATGCTTTGAGCGGCAGCAGCCACCGGAGCGCCAACAGCCGCATTCCGTCGGCAGCCGCTGCGATCGCTATCGCTCTCGCTCTCGCCCCGCTCTCCATCCGCCGACCGCATGCCGCCCCCCTCCGAGCCCACACCGCCAGCAAACGTGACGCCGCGCCGCGTGCTGCGGCTGTGGTCGCCGCTGGCCGGCAGCTGGCTTTTGATGGGCATCGAGATGCCGATGTTGACCATCGCCATGACGCGTATGGCCGGCGGTGAACCCCATCTCGCGGCGCTCGGCGCCCTGGTCTATCCGCTTTCGATCCTGATCGAAGCGCCGATCATCATGCTGCTGGCCGCGTCGACGGCCTTGGTCCAAGACCGCTGGACGCACGCTCGGCTGCTGCGCTTTACCCACCTGAGCGGCCTGCTGCTGACCCTCGTGCACGTGCTGGTCTCGTTTACTTCGGTCTATGACTGGATCGCCGTCGACGTGCTTGCCGTGCCCATGCCCACGGTGGAGCCGGGGCGCATCGGCCTGCAGATCATGACGCCTTGGACCTGGTCGATTGCCTACCGGCGCTATCAGCAGGGCGTCTTGATTGGTCTCGAGCGCTCCGATCTGGTCGCCAAAGGCACGCTGATCCGTCTCGGCAGCAACGTCGCCGTGCTCACCATCGGACTGCTCGTCGGCAGCTGGCCTGGCATCGTGGTTGGCGCCACCGGCGTCGCCTGCGGCGTGATCGCCGAAGCGCTGTGGGCCTGCTACTGCTTCCGCAGCGCTGCCCGCGAACGGCTGCCCGAACATCCGGCGTCGACGCCGCTCACCTGGGGGCGATTCGCTCGCTTTTACTGGCCGCTTGCCTGCACACCGCTGATCACGATCGTGATCCAGCCGATCGGCTCGTGGGCCATGAGCCAGATGTCGGACCCGGTCGCGTCGCTGGCCGCCTGGCCGGCGGCCTACGGCGTCGTCTTTCTGCTGCGCAGCGTCGGCTTTGCCTACAACGAGGTGGTCGTCCGGCTCGCCGGCGAACCCGGCGGCCGCGCGGTGCTGCGTCGCTGTGGCTACTGGATTGCGGCCGTGACCAGCCTGCTGCTGATCCTCGTCGCCGCGACGCCTATCAGCGAGCTGTGGTTCCATCGCATCAGCGGGCTGTCCCTCGAACTCTCCGAACTGGCCGGCAGCGCGCTGTTCGCCGCACTGCTCATGCCGGCCTACGCCGTTGCGCAGAATTACCTGCAGGGACTGCTCGTGCACCAGAAGCGCACCCGCGCCATCACCGAAGCCGTGCTGCTCTACCTGGCAGCCTGCATCGGTGCGCTGCTGCTCGGCATGCGCATGTTCCCGGCCACGCCCGGCATCTACATCACACTGGCAGCGTTCACCGTTGCCGGCATCGTGCAGACCGCGTGGCTCTACCTGCGCGCGCGTCCCGACGCGGAGACGCCGAGAGGCCGCGTGGCGCCCCCAACAGATCTTGCTACAACCGACGCATGACGATCGCGACGGATCCTCCCGCGGACGGCGGCCGACCGTGGCAAGGCGGCGCCAAATCATGGCTCTGCGCGCTGCTTGGCGCCGAGATCCGAAGCGTCGACATCGTGCAGAGTCTCTGGAGTGGCTACGGCGAAATCGCGCGCGTTCATCTCGACCGCGACCCGGCCGACAACCGCGCGAGCGCCATTGTCAAATGGGTCTGCCCCCAGCCGGTGCACGCGCACCCGCGCGGCTGGTCAGGTCGGCGGTCGCACGACCGCAAGCTGCGCTCCTACGAAGTCGAACAGAACTTCTACCGGCGGGAGCACGATGACGCACCGGCATCGGCCAGCTATCGCACGGCGCGTTGCCTCGCGATCACCCGCCGCGGCGATGAGTTTGTCACCGTGCTCGAAGACCTCGACGCCAGCGGTTTCGGCAGCCGGCATGCGCCGCCAGACGTCGCGGAACCGGAGGTGCACAGCTGCCTCGAATGGCTGGCGCGGTTCCACGCGGCCCACCTTGGCGCGCCGACGTCGAACCTCTGGCCAACCGGAACCTACTGGCATCTTGCGACGCGACCCGACGAGTTCGCCGCCATGAAGGACCCAGAGCTGCGCCGCGCCGCGCCGCTGCTCGACAGCATGCTGCACAAAGCTCGCTTTCGCACGCTGCTGCACGGCGACGCCAAGGTCGCCAATTTCTGCTTTGGGCCTTCGGATGCTGCGGCGAGCGAGCGCATCGCGGCCGTGGACTTTCAATACGTCGGCGGCGGCCCGGGCATCATCGATGTGGCCTACTGCCTGAGCAGCTGCCTGGACGATCGCGCGTGCGAACAGCGCGCCGAAGAGCTGCTCGAGCACTACTTCGCGGCGCTGCAAAACTGCCTGCTCGCAGGTCGCTTCGCCGGCGCCGCGGCCGAGGTCGTCGCCGAATGGCGGGCGCTCTATCCGGCGGCCTGGGCCGACTTTCATCGATTCCTCGATGGCTGGGCGCCCGACCACTGGAAGATCCATCGCTACACGCGCGCGATGACGCGGCGCGCGCTGGCCTCGCTCAGCTAAGCAGCTTTCGTAGCTGCGGCCAGCTTCTTCGCTGCGGTCTTCTTCGCTGCGGGCGACCTAGCTGCGGCTGGCCTAGCTGCGATTCGTGACTTCCAACAGGTGGAAACCGAACTGCGTCTTCACCGGGCCGTGCACTTCGCCCACCGCCTCGTTGAACACGACGCGATCAAATTCCGGCACCATCTGACCCGGGCCAAACTCACCGAGATCGCCGCCGCGCTGCCCGGAGGGACACGAGGAGTGCTGCTTGGCGAGATCGGCGAACGATGCGCCGCCGGCAATCTCTTGCTTGAGCTGCAGGCACTTGTCTTCAGAATCTACCAGAATGTGTCGGGCGGAAGCCTTGGTCATGCGCGGCACCATACGGTCTGGTGGCGCGCGATGCGAATCCGCATCGCGCGATGCGAACCAGCATCGCCGGCGGCCGAGCCGCAAGACGGGCTTGGCTCGCTGGCTTAGTGCACGACGGTCCAGTGGTTGCCGTCCGCCCCAAATCGGTCGGTCGCCAAAGCCTGCGAATCGATCTCGTTCTCGCTGACTCCCGTCAAGCCCGCACCAGCCGGCGGCACGGTGCTGCTGCCCGAGTAGCCCGGCAGCATCGCCTGCAGCACCTGCCCCTGCTGGTTGCAAAAGAACGTCCGGTTGCCGGTGTTGGACTGCTCCATCGGCCATGCCAGCATGGTCCAGTAGGCGGCAGACTGCGCCGCATCGATGCTGGCGGCGTTTGCCGGCACGGCGACCACGCCGACGCCGTCCGCGGCCGGCAGGTAGAGGCAGTAGTTGTAACCCTGACGCTCGACCCAGCCGTTGGCGTTGACGCGCGAGACGCCCTCGGACAGCAGGTTGCGCATCAGCACCTCGCCGGAACCCCGCATCGGATCGTGGGCACCGAGTTCACCGAGCGTGCCGTATTCGAAATCCGCGTCGCGGTTGCTGTCGAGTTCGCCCTGGCTGACAAACTGGAACTGCGCCGTGGCCACCGCGCGCATCGTCGCAATCACCGTCGACTCGTTGGCCGCCAATCGGCTTGCCGCCAAGTTAGGAATCGCGATGCCGCTGAGCACGCCGATCAGCGCGGTCACGATGAGGACTTCGGTCAGCGTGAAGCCGTTCTCGGCCTCCCGATCGTGCTGGAAGTGGCCGTTGGGCCCGATGTTGTTCGCGTGTGTCTCGTCTGGTCTCGATCTCATTCTGGTTCACTCCTGGCTGGGTGTGCCTCAATCATCGACACGCACCGGGTGCCACTTTGCGACTGCCGTAGGAAGAGCCGGTGGCATCGATCCACCGCAACAGACAAAACGTTCAAGTCCCCCTCGTCCGCCGCGCGACGACCGCCAAGCAAGAACGGGTGCACCAGCCAGCGCAGCACCGTAGCCTCTGCCCGATGCGCCATGTGTTCTATGCCATCGCCGCCGTGTTGCTCCTCACGGTCGTGCTGCTCGGCCTTTGGTGGCGCCCCGCGTTGTGGGGCCTCGCAGTCGTTGTCCCCCTGATCGCACTCGGGGTGCGCGACTGCCTGCAGACGCGCCGCGCCGTCCTGCGCAACTTTCCGGTGATCGGGCACTTTCGCTACCTGCTCGAGTCGATCCGGCCCGAGATCAACCAGTATTTCATCGAGTCGAACACCGACGGCAAACCGTTCAACCGCGAGCTGCGTTCGGTCAGCTACCAGCGCGCCAAGAAAGAACGGGAGACGGTGCCGTTTGGCACCCAGCGCGACGTCTACGAGGTCGGCTACGAGTGGCTCAACCACTCCCTGCGCGCGCAGCATGCTCCCGAAGATCCGCGCATCCTGATCGGCGCCGAACGCTGCCGCGAGCCCTACAATGCTTCGGTTCTCAACATCGGCGCGATGAGCTTTGGTTCGCTGTCGGCGAACGCCGTGCGCGCCCTCAACGGCGGTGCGCGGCTGGGCCGCTTCTCTCACAACACGGGCGAAGGCGGCATCAGCGACCACCACCTCGAGCCCGGCGGCGATCTTTGCTGGCAGCTGGGCACCGGTTACTTCGGCGCCCGGCAGCGCAACGGCACCTTTGACGAAAAGATGTTCCAAGAGCGCGCCGCCCACCCAAGCGTCAAGTGGATCGAAGTCAAACTGTCGCAAGGCGCCAAGCCAGGCCACGGCGGCATCCTGCCGGCGGCGAAGGTCACGCCCGAGATTGCCGCGATCCGCGGCGTCGCACTCGGCCACGACGTGCTGTCGCCGCCGGGCCATTCGGCGTTCTCGACGCCGCGACAGCTGCTGGAGTTTTGCGCGCGGCTGCGCGAGCTGTCCGGCAAGCCGGTTGGCTTCAAGCTGTGCGTCGGCCACCGCTCCGAGTTCGTCGCCATCTGCAAGGCGATGCGCATCAGCGGCCTGGTGCCGGACTTCATCGCCGTCGACGGCGGCGAGGGCGGCACCGGCGCCGCCCCGCTCGAGTTCTCCAACTCGATCGGCACGCCGCTCACCGACGGCCTCGTGTTTGTGCACAACGCGCTCGAGGGCTTTGGCCTGCGGCAGCAGCTTCGCGTCATCGCCTCGGGCAAGATCATCACCGGCTTTCACATGGCGCAGCGAATCGCCGCCGGCGCCGACATGTGTGCATCGTCGCGCGGCTTCATGTTTTCCCTCGGCTGCATCCAGGCGCTGCGCTGCAACTCAAACGACTGCCCGGTCGGCGTCGCCACCCAGGATCCCGGCCTCGAAGCGGGCCTCGTGGTCACGCACAAGACGGACCGCGTAGCGGCCTTCCACGACGGCACGGTCGCGGCCTTCACCGAAACGCTTGGCGCCGCCGGCTTGCAGCACCCCGATGAACTCCGCCCATGGCACGTTCAGCGACGGATTTCGGCGACCGAAGTGAGCAGCTACGACGAGATCTACGGCTACTTGCAGCGCGGCCAGCTCTTGACCGACGAGGTGCCGGCAGCCTGGCGCCGCGTCGTCGCGATGGCCGACGCCGACAGCTTTGAGGCGCGCCGCACGACCGCCTAGCGGTATGGTTCCAAGGCGCCTGCCGCTCCGCGCCGACGTGGAGTGGGCGCAGGCGCGAATTCTGTTTTCCGGCCGCAACAGGTCCGCACCTGCCCCCGTTGTTCCACTTGGTAGTGGAATGAGACGAAGGCTCCTTTTGCAGGAGCCTTGTGAGATGGGCGCTGAAGCCCCGCGGATGTGAGAGGCCGCGGGGCTTCCTTTTTCCTTCGCCCGCACGGCGCCGGCACCGCCGACGCGCTACGATGCGGCGGCATGACCCTCCAGCGTTCGTGGCTTGCCGCAGCTCTCTTGCTCTCCGCCTGCTCGACGATGTCTTCGGCCCCTATCTCCGTCAGCTCTCGCCACTTTGGCACTTCGCAGGGTGGACGCCCTGCAACCGTATGGACGCTGCGCAACGGCAGCGCGGAGGTGGACGTCACCGACTATGGCGCGGCGATCGTCGCGGTGCGCGTCCCGGACCGCGCCGGCTTTGTCGGCGACGTTGCGCTCGGCTTTGACGATGTGTCCGGCTACGAGTCGGACCGCAACCAGTACTTCGGCTGCACGACAGGCCGCGTCTGCAACCGCATCGCGAACGGCACGTTCACGCTCGACAGCTACGACTACGTGCTGGCGACCAACAACGGCGACCACCATCTCCACGGCGGCGAACAAAACAGCTTCGACAAGGTGTTTTGGCACGCCGAACCGCTGCCCGATCGCAACGCGGAAGCGGGGGTTCGCTTTACCTATCTGAGCCGCGACGGCGAAGAAGGCTACCCCGGCAACCTGCATGCGACCGTCACCTACACGCTGCTCGCGGCCGGGCGGCTGCAAATCGACTACGAAGCGCGCTGCGACAAGCGCACGCTGGTCAACCTGACCAACCACACCTACTGGAACCTGGCCGGCGAAGGCTCCGACTCGGTGCTCGACCACACGCTGCAGGTCGATGCCGCCCGCTACACGCCGACCGACGAAAGCCTGATCCCAACCGGCCAGCTCGCTCCGGTGGTCGGCACGCCGTTTGATCTGCGCGAAGGCCAGCAGCTGGAGATCGTGGTCGGGCAGCTGACCGCGACCGCGGCGGGCGGCCTGGACCACAACCTGGTTCTGGATGCGGCCGAAGCCAGGGCGCCAAACGACTCCAGCAGCCGCGGCGGCGAAGGCCTGCGCCAGGTTGCGGTGCTGCGCCACCAGCCGACCGGACGCTCGATGACCATCGAAACGACCGAACCGGGCCTGCAGGTCTACAGCGGCAACTTCCTGCGCGGCGACGCGGGCAAGGGCGGCAAGCCCTACCCGCAGCACAGCGCGGTGTGCCTCGAGACCCAACACTTCCCGGATGCGATCCACCAGCCACGCTTCCCAAGCATCGTGCTCGAGCCGGGCGAACGGTTTGCGTCGACGACGCGGATGACGTTTGAGGCGCACTGATTTGAGGCGCGCTGAATCGCTGGCGCCTGGAGCGGTTGGCGTCCGGTTGCCTGCTGGACCTCTAAGCTTGGCTGGCCCTCGAAGCTTGCTGGCGCTCTGAAGGTGCTGGCGCCACGCTGGATCAGCGAAACGGACCGACGATGCGTAGGGAGAAAACGGGACAGCGTTTTGCCCCTTCTCGGCGCACGACCACGCCATGCAGCGAAGCAATCGTGGTACGATCGGGACGTATGCGCACCCAAAAGGCCAGGCCGTCAGCTGTCGCGAACATCGCCACAAACGCGGCGAACTCCGTCCGCGCTGCCGCGGCAGCTGGCGTGTTGGCTGCCGGCACTTTGGCTGCCGGAATTTTGACTTCTGGCACGTTGACCGCCGGCAGGTTGGCGAGCGGCACATTGACGAGCGGCATCTGGGCAACCGTTGGTCGCGCCGCATCGGGCGCACAGCAACAGCTTGCGGCAGCCCAAAGGAAGCAGGCCACCGTCCACCTGCAAGGACGCGGAAAGGGCAGCCCGCAAGGAAAGGGCGCGAAGACGGTAGCCAGATCCACGACGCCGAGCCCGCCCGCCTTCCGCTTCTTGGCCGAACCGCCGGTGGGACTGCCGGCGATGCCGAAGCCCGACGGCTACGAGCCGAGCGAAGCGATGTTTGAGCTCGGGCGACGCCTTTTTCACGACGGCGTGTTGAGCCGCGACCGCAGCGTTTCGTGCTCGTCGTGCCATCCCGCCTCGACCGGCTTTGCGCACCCGGGCGAACGGCCGCCGGGCATCGATGGCCAGCTGGCGCTGCGCCATACGCCATCGCTCATCAACCGCGGCTGGAGCACACGCCAGCGCTGGGACGGCAGCTCGCCGAACCTCGAGACCTTTGTGCTGGAGCCGATCGCGGACCCGCGCGAGATGGGCTTAGAAATAGGCGACGCCGTGCAGCGCCTGCAGGCCGACGCCGATTACCGAACGGAGTTCCAGACCGCGTTCGCGAGTGCCCCGAACCAGCAGAACCTATCGCGCGCGCTGGCCACGTTCGTGCGCGGCATCGTCAGCGGCAACGCGCCCTACGACCGCTTCTTGCGCGGCGAGGTCGACGCGATGAGCGCCGCCGAGCGACACGGCCAGTGGATCTTCGAGAGCAAGGGCGGCTGCTGGAAATGCCATACGCCGCCGCTGTTCACCGACGAACGCTTCCACAACACCGGCATCGGCGTGCTCGATGGCCTGGCCGAGCCCGGCCACAGCACGGTGACAGGCGAGGCAAGCGACCGCGGCAGGTTCAAGACGCCGTCGCTGCGCGGCGTGCGGCGCACGGCGCCCTATATGCACGATGGTTCGCTTCGCACGCTGCCCGAAGTTGTCGAGTTCTATGTGCGCGGCGGCAACGCCAACGAGCACCTGGATCGACGCATGAAGCCGCTGGAACTCAGCGATGCGGACAAGCGCGCGCTGGTTGCATTCCTGCGCACGCTGTAGTGGCGCCAGCCGCTTACGCCGACACTTCTGGTGTAGTGCATCTGGTAGATGGGGTACTATCCGGGATGCGAGGGCGTTCGTCGCAAAGCGCTGTGACGAATGCATGTTCCAGACTGTCTACCGGGGAGCCTGTCTGCCGGGGAGCCTGTCTGCCGGGGAGCCTGTCTGCCGAGGAGCAGCAACGCCGTGACGGGCGGCTTCGCGCCCGCAGAATGCCCCCGATATCGGATGCACTACACTAGGGACAGCTGTTTCGCGGACCCGGCTGGCGACCAGCCGGGAATCGCTACTCGAAGACGGCCTGCGGCATCCGCCGCACTTGGAACGAAAGCTCCAGGCACGTTTGGGTCGCAGACGTCTCTACTTCGAGCGACCCCCCAAGTCGTTCGGCCGCGGCCTTCGCAATGCACAGGCCCAGCAGCGGCCGCGACGCGGAATCACGCACGCGGAACGGTGCAAAGATGTGCGGAAGCTCGGACGACTCAAACATCTCGTCGCGGCAGACCAACTCGAAGACCAACCGCGGCGCGCAGTCGGCCTGGTAGGCCGTCTGCCAACGAACGCGCAGGTCCATCGACGTCGAGCGACCGCTCGCCGGGATGGTTCGGTGCATCGCGACCTGCAGCATCGCGGCCAGGGCACGACGCATCAGCTCGGGATCGCCGAGAACGGTTTCCGGCAGCTGCGACTCCGGATAGGTGCTCAGGTCGATCGACATCGTCTCGGCCAAGCGGCCCTGCTCGACGATGACTCGATTCAACCATTGCTGCAGCTCGATCTGCTGCGAGACAACCTGCACCTCGTCCGCGGCGAGACGGTTGAGGAGCGCATACTCGGAAACCAGCTCAACGAGATAATCGTTGTGGTTCTGCAGAGCCTGCAATGCCATGCGGACCGAGTCCGATGGCGAAGAGTCGTCGAGCAGCGAGAGCATGCCCTGGCTCGCGGCGAGCGGCAGACGCAGTTCTTGCAGGAACGCGTGCAGCTTGCCGGCATCCGGAGATGCGGGAGCTAGAACGGGTGCATACGACGAGAACGGACCGCTTGGCGGAGCGGCCACCTCGGGGTGGGAAATTGACATGTTGACGAGACCGCGTGGCGAGCGCGGGTGCCCATGTCATCGTGCTTTTGTGCATTCACCTAAAGGCTATTCCCAGCGAAACCCCTAGGGGTTTCCACAAGCCTTTTTCCACAAGCTCTATACGTCTGCACAATTTAGTCGCCACGACCGCGCCGCAACGCAAGTGCCGACGTGGCACGCTCTACGCCAGCGAGTAGCACGAGCAGCGGCAAAAGCCACACGGCGAGGCCTGCAGCCTGCCAATGTTCGGCGCGACCGGACGTGGCCGAGAGATCCGTATCCACAGAATTGTCCACAGCTATTCCACCTGCAGGCGGCGGGCCCCCGCCCGCTGCTTCGACCGACAGGGACAGCGGCGCTCCCGAAAGCGCTTCCAGCCAGGCCCGCTGTGCCGGCACCGGAGCTGGCGGCGACAGCCTCGTGCGGTCGCGCAGCTGCTCGGGCTCGACCTGCGCGTCGGCAGCGGCGAGCGCCCCGCACCACTGCGCCAGCCACGCCGGCAGTTCCGGCGCCCGGCCAAACGCACCGCCAGCGGCACCAAACGGCGACGAAGCGAACGCGCCGACCCGGCCGAGGCCGCGGTTGGCGAATGCCAGCAGCGGCCAGCCTTCTTCCGTGACAACCAGCAGCACGCGCGCATCGAGCGGCGCTTCACACCGACGGGCATCGGCGAGCGTCGGCCAGACGCCGGCCTCGTCGGCGGCCCCGGCAGGCGACGACGGCTCCGGCGCCAACAGCGTGCTGTCGGCAACCGGCACAACCGTCAGCTGTCGGTCGATGCCCGCGGCCGAAGCGGCCCTGTCGTCTGGCGAGGGATCCTCTGGGTTTCGATCTGCGGGGTCTGAATCGACTCGGTTGGGGCGATCAGGCGGCGTCTTGGCGGGCTCATCCCTTGGGTCGTCCGGCGCGCGCCGCAACGGATCCGTCGCGGCCGTGCCGCCGCTGCCGCTGCCGCCGCTGCCAGAGCCGGGGCCGGGGCCGGGGCCCGGGCCATCGCCCGACCCGTCGGCGACGGTCTGGTTGGGCTCGCGTCCGGCGCGGGTCAGCGTGCGCGACACTTCGCCGCTGACGATCACCGGCACGGTGCGCGGATCGCGCGCCGCCACGAAGGCGCCACCGCCCGCATCGGCGATATCGTTGGCGTGCCTCTTGAAGCCCGGATCCGTGCGTTCGTCGACAATGGAAACGATCGACAAGGTGATGCGGTCTCGCTCACGCATGCGGCGCGCGGCGGCGCCGAGCGCAAACGGCTTGTCCCAAAACTCCCCGTCGCTGATCGCGATGACGTGCTTGATCGCCGCCGGTTCGGCATCGAGAAGCTCGCGGGCCTTGCGCAAGCCGTCGAGCAGAAACGTCGACTCGTTGCGATGCGCCAGTCGATCCATGCCCGCCCGCACGGCCTCGGCCGCCGTCGCGTCCGTCATCGCGAGCTCGACGGTTGCACGGCCTTCGGCACCAAACGTGACGATGCCGATGCGGTCCGCCTCGCCGAGAGCCTGCGCCGTTCGCAGCGCGCTGGTGCGCGCATACTGCATCTTGGTCGCCCCGCCCGGAAGCGGCGTGCCCATGCTTCCCGAACGATCGACGACCAGCACCATGGCAATCGCGTGCTTGTCGACCTCGACCGGTTCGGGCGAGATCGGCCCGGGCCTGCCGGTTTCGCCGCCGAGCGGCTCGTTGGGCGCAGGGTCCCGTGGTTCGGCCTCGGGCGGGGTCGTTTCCGGTTGGGTTGTCTCGGGCGGCTCGCCGCTGTTTTCCCCTTCCCTGCCTGCCTCGGCTCGCCCCGATCCGCCAGCCCCCGAGCTGCCAGCCCCCGAGCTGTCGCCCCCCGAACCCTCGCCGTCCGGACCGTCGCCCTCCAAACCGCCGCCGCCGCCATCTTGAGGCAGCGGCCGCAGTGGCAAGATGTCATGCAGAGGATCCCCCGGCGCACCAAACGCATCCGCGAAGACCAGGAGGCCCGTGCCGTCGGCCACCGCCCGCACCAGCTCTCGCTGCTGCGCATGCGGCAGCCGGCGAGCGAGCACAATGCGTTGATGGCGCTGCCAATCGTCGGGCCACGATGCGACCTCGCGAACGGAAACCCCCTGCGTGCGCAGGGCCTCGGTGAGCGCGCCACCGCGGCCGGCTTCGCACACCAGCACTTCGTCGGGCTCTGCCACCAACAGTTCTCCCGCCGCAACCAGCCGGTGGCCGTCGACGTCGACCGACAGCTCGATCAGGTGAGGACCGGCAGAGGCAGCCAGCCATTCGAGCGAGGCCGACGGCGCATCGCTTGCCTCCCCCGCCAGTCTCACGACCCGGCGCAGCTGCTCTCGACCCGATGCATCGAGGACCAGCACTTCGACTTGCAGCTGCTTCTGAACCGCTGGATCGACCGCTTCGTCCAACGCGATCTCTAGCAACACGGGCCGCCCCACGCCGGCCCGCGCCGGCGCCCGCAGGGACAGCGCATCCGGCGCAAACGGGAGCACGGCCGGCGCGGCTGCGGTCGCGCCCAAGGCGGTCATCGGGGCAGCGGGGATCTCACGGCGCTGCTGCGGATCCGACGATTCGGTCCCCGACAGGCTCGCGGCCGGGCTCGCCGCCGGGCGCCACGCAGCGGGCCGCCACGTCACCTGAAGCTCGACCGCACGCGCCCCCGACTTGCCCGCAGCCTGCAGCAGCCGCGTGCGCTGCGAATCGAGAGGGCCTTGCAGCTCGAGGTGCGATGCACGCACCGCGACCGGCTGCGCAACCGTGCGCGCCGCCATGTTGGCAACCGCCGCAAAGGCGAGCATCGTGACCAGACACAGCCAGCGCGACATGCTGGTCGCCGACCTCACCAGCAGGAGTGCGGCGAAACCAGCGGCCAGCGAAGCGGCGGTTACGATCAACGGCGAAGACACGACAGGAAGCTCTTTCGGCAGGTGCGAAGAATGGAGTGGAGCGCCGCTTCAGGCTCCGGAGCCCAGCAAGAACACCGGCAGCAGCCAGTCGACGCGGTCGCCAAGCTCTCGCCCCGGCCCAAAGTCCACTTCGAGCGTGATCTCCTGGCCGGGCTGCACCTCATGCAGGCCGACGTCGCGCGGCTCTGCCCCAGCCTCTAGCTGCTTGGCCTCATAGACCACTTCGTCGTCGCGCAGCACCCGCACCTCGGCGGCGGCCCGGAACGGCAGCGCCGACGCCGTATCGTCCAAAGCCACACGGCTGCGAAAGTGCGTCGCGCCCGCCGGAGCGACGAAGCGAAGCCGGCTAAAGCTGTGCATGCCGATCCCGCGGCCGTAGGCGCGAGCGTGAGCCTGCAGCTCGGTGCCGCCAACGACCGCGCGGTCGCGGCGCCAGGGGTGCACAACCGGCCCATCGATGCCGCGCTCGGAGGCGTCGCTTGGCTCGATCGACGACAGGTGCACAACCTTCGGCGTGAAAACGAGGCACGCCACGTCCGCCCAGCGAACCGACGCAACCGCACCGCTCTCGAGCTGGACGTCGACGCCGTCGCTGCGGCATGCCACCAACTCGACGTCGACGCGGTCGCCGAGACGACTCACGAGCAAGCAGCCGCCCGCTTGCTCGGCGGGCAGTCCACCGCGCAACCGCAGCGACGAGAATTTGCGCGCCGCATACCAAACGGGTTCTTCCTGGCCATCGGGTTGGAAGTGGACGCCCTGCGCGCCAAAGCGATGCAGCGTGCCAGCGACCAGGTCGTAGCCGCGCCCGGTCGCAACAAAGACGCCTTCGTCGACGCCCTCCGGCAGACGCTGATCCGCCGGGTGCACGCCCGGCTGGGCAACCACGCTCAGCCGATCGATCATCACGTCCGTGCGGCCAAACACCGGCGTCTGGAGCTCGAGCGTATCGCCATTCACATCGCCGCCGGAGATGGCGCCATGCAGCAGGCCGCCGCCCACCAGCTCCACGCGCAGCAGCGGCACCGGTCGGACCACGCCGCTACGAACCGCCAGCAGATCGTCCATCGAGATGCGCCGCGGCCCGCCGCCGCCGCCCGCACCCGCATCGACCTTGGCGAGCAGGCCCTCACCGCCGTCGACGGTCCCCGTCAGAGAACGCGCCAAGAGCACCTCGCCGCCGCGAAGCTCCAGCTCGAGCCGCTCCGCCATCCTCCCCGACGCAGCGCGCGCGCCGTCCGCTTCGCGCCTGTTTCCCACAGGCTCCGACGCATGGACCTGCGCACCGACATCCTGCCCCGCACCCGCCGACCGCGACGGATTGGCCCATGCGATTTGCGGGCCCTGAGCTGGGTCGATGCGACGGGCGGACGTCGCCTGGGCCAGGCCGATCGACGCAAAGCCTGCCACGGCAAGCCCCACCGCAAACAGCCAGCTCGAACCAAAACTGCCAGATTGGCGTGCACAAAGTCGCGACAACAAGGCGGACCTGCCAAACTGACAAAGAAGAACGGGGGCCAGAGGTCGGCGGCAAGCGATGGAGATCGACTCAAGCATTGTATTTACAGCGTGTTACGCACGCCATTTCAGGAGTTGGCAGGACCGCTTTCAAACGGCACCACCTTTGCTTTCGCGCGCAGCAACGCTCGGTTGCCCCGTCGCCTCGCAGAGGCCGCGGCTCGTGCTGCCGCCACCCCCTACACCGAAGTATCTAGGATCCTCCCCGAGGTTGTGATGGTCAAACAACTCGTGTTCGAAAACGACGCCCGCGAATCCGTTCTGCGGGGCGTCGCCAAGCTGGCGAAAGCCGTTGTCTCCACCCTCGGCCCTCGTGGCCGCAACGCCATTCTGGATAAGGGCTGGGGCGGCCCCCAGGTAACCAAGGACGGTGTCACCGTCGCCGAAGAGATTGAGCTCGAAGACCGCTACGAAAACATGGGCGCCAAGCTCGTCAAGGAAGCGGCCAGCAAGACGGCCGATGCCGCCGGCGACGGCACGACGACCGCGACGCTGCTCGCCCACGCCATCTGCGAAGAGGGCATGCGCTACCTGACGGCCGGCATCAACCATGCGGAGCTGATCAAGGGCATCAAGACCGCGTGCGAAGCGCTCGTGGTCTCGATGAAGAAGGCCGCCAAGACGGTGCCCGCCACCGACTACAAGGCCATCGCGCAGGTCGCGACCATTTCGGCCAACAATGACGCGGAGATCGGCACGATCCTCGCGGACGCCATGAAGAAGGTCGGCGAGAACGGCGTCATCACGGTCGAAGAAGGCAAGGGCCTCGAGACCGAAGTGCACGTCGTCGAGGGCATGCAGTTCGACCGCGGCTACCTGTCGCCGCACTTCGTGACCGACAACGAAAACATGAAGACCGAGTTCGAGGACTGCCTCGTGCTCGTCCACGAAGACAAGCTGACCAGCATCCGGCCGCTGCTGCCGCTGCTCGAGCAGCTGAAGGAAGCCAACAAGCCGCTGATGATCATCGCGGAGGACATCGAAGGCGAAGCCCTCGCGACGCTGGTCGTCAACAAGCTGCGCGGCGTGCTGCAGATCTGCGCCGTGAAGGCGCCGGGCTACGGCGACCGCCGCAAGGCCATGCTGCAGGACATCGCGATCCTGACCGGCGGCGAGGCGATCTTCAAAGACCTGGGCCTCGACCTCGAAAAGGTCAAGCTGCGCCAGCTCGGCAAGGCCAGCAAGATCGTTGTCGATGGCGACAACACGACGATCGTGCAAAAGGGCAACAAGAACAGCGCCGCGATCAAGGCGCGCGCCGAGCAGATCCGCCGCGAGATCGACGCTACGACGTCGGACTACGACCGCGAGAAGCTCGAGGAGCGCCTCGCCAAGCTGACCGGCGGCATCGCCGAAGTCCGCGTGGGCGCGCACACCGAAACCGAGATGAAGGAGCGCAAGGACCTCGTCGAGGACGCCATGCACTCGACCCGCGCAGCAATCGCCGAAGGCATCCTGCCCGGCGGCGGCACCGCGCTGCTCAAGGCCTGCAAGGCCCTGGACAAGGTCAAGCTCGACGGCGACGCGCAGTTTGGCGTCGACCTGATGAAGAAGGTCGTGCAGCGCCCGGTGCGCACGATCGCCGAGAACGCCGGCATCGACGGCGCCGTCGTTGCGCGCCGCGTGCTCGCCGACAAGAGCGCGACCTTTGGCTTCAACGCGCTCAAGAAGGACTACGGCGACATGCTCGACGCCGGCGTGGTCGACCCGACCAAGGTGACGCGCTCGGCGCTGCAAAACGCGGTTTCGATCGCGAGCCTGCTGCTGACCACGGACTGCGTCATCACCGACAAGGCCGATGACGAAGAGGTGGGCGAAGCCGGCGAAATGTAGTTTGCCGGCCGCGGCGGCAGGCGACGAGCTAGCCGCTGCGCCCACCCAACCGCTGCGTCACCGCGCAGCAAACACACAAACAACCCAACAACACAAACCCACACCCCCACGGAGAATGCAAACCATGGCATCCCTGCGACCCCTGGACGATCGCGTCGTGCTGCAAGTGCTCGATGCAGAAGAGAAAACCGCCGGCGGCATCCTGCTGCCCGACAGCGCCCAAGAGAAGCCGCAGCGCGGCAAGATCACGGCGATTGGCGAAGGCAAGCGCGGCAAGGACGGCGCCCGTATGAAGATGGACGTCAAGAAGGGCGACGTCGTTCTGTTTGGCAAGTACGCCGGTAGCGACGTGCAGGTCGAAGGGCAGGACTACAAGATCCTGCGCGAGAGCGAGATCCTGGCCAAGATGGAGGGCTAAGCAAGATGGGCAAGCAAATCATGTATGACGACGTCGCGCGCCGAAAGGCCGTTGCAGGCGTCGAGAAGCTCGCCAAGGCCGTCAAGGTCACGCTTGGTCCAGCCGGCAAGAACGTCATCATCGAGAAGTCGTTCGGCGGCCCCCAGGTCACCAAGGACGGCGTGACGGTCGCCAAGGAAGTCGAGGTCGAAGACCCGTTTGAGAACATGGGCGCCAAGCTCGTGCGCGAGGTCGCCAGCAAGACCAACGACGTTGCCGGCGACGGCACGACGACCGCAACCGTGCTCGCCGAGGCGATCCTGACGATCGGCCAACGCTACCTGACTTCGGGCGTCGACCCGAACCACCTGCGTCAGGGCATCGACAAGGCCGTCGAAGCCGTGACGACGGAGCTCGCCAACATGGCGAAGAAGGTCGACAACAAGAAGAAGGAGCAGATCGCCCAGGTCGGCGCCATCTCGGCAAACAACGACCAGGAAATCGGCGACATGCTCGCCGAAGCGATGACGCAAGTCGGCGCCGAAGGCGTCGTCACCGTCGAAGAAGGCAAGAGCTTCGAAACCGAGCTTGAGCACGTCGACGGCATGCAGTTCGACAAGGGCTACATCTCGCCCTACTTCATCACCGACCCCAAGTCGATGGAAGCCGCGTTCGAGAACGCGCTCGTGCTCATCCACGAGAAGAAGATCTCAAACGTCCGCGAGATGATCCCGCTGCTCGAGGCCGCTTCGCAGACCGGCAAGCCGCTGGTCCTCATCGCCGAGGACGTCGAGTCCGAAGCGCTGGCCGCGCTGGTCGTCAACCGCTTGAAGGGCGTGCTCAACGTCGCCGCCATCAAGGCTCCGGGCTTTGGCGATCGTCGTAAGGCTATGCTGCAGGACCTGGCCATCCTCACGGGTGGACAGTTCATCAGCGAAGACCTCGGCATCCAGCTCGAGAAGGTCACGACCGAGCATCTCGGCACCGCCCAGAAGATCCGGATCAGCAAGGACGCCACGACCATCATCGGCGGCTCCGGCAAGAAGAAGGACATCGAGGCGCGCGCCGACAGCATTCGCAGCCAAATCGAGAAGACCACATCGGACTACGACCGCGAAAAGCTCCAGGAGCGCCTCGCCAAGCTGACCGGCGGCGTCGCAATCATCCGCGCGGGCGCGATGACCGAGGCCGACATGAAGCAGAAGAAGCAGCGCATCGAAGACGCGCTGAACGCAACCCGCGCGGCAGTCGAAGAGGGCATCGTGCCCGGCGGCGGCACGGCTCTGCTTCGCGCCAGCAAGGCATTGGACTCGATCAAGGCCAAGGGTGACCAACAGTTCGGCATCGACATCGTGCGCCGCGCCTGCGAAGCACCGATGCGCCAGATCGCGACCAACGCCGGCGAAGACGGCTCGGTCGTGGTCGACGAGGCCAGCGGCAAGAAAGCCAACGAAGGCTACAACGCGCTGACCGGCGAGTGGACCGACATGTTCAAGGCCGGCATTGTCGACCCGACCAAGGTCGTGCGTTCGGCGCTGCAAAACGCGGCTTCGATCGCGGGACTGATGCTGACCACCAACACGATGGTCACGTCGATCTCCGAAGACAAGAAGGCCGTCGAAGGCAGCACCAGCTAGCGGCTGATGCGCGAACGGGCGGCGGCCGCTCCGGCACGAGAGCGGCCGCCCCTAGCCCCACCATTCCCATCCCATCGCCTGCATCCTCGGCCGAACTAGATGAGCCAAAAGCGCGACTACTATGAAGTGCTCGGCGTCGACCGCTCGGCCGACGACGACGCCATCAAGCGGGCCTACCGCAAGATGGCGTTCGCGAATCACCCGGACAAGATCCCGGGAGATGCGGCGGCGGAGCGCCGCTTCAAGGAAGCGGCCGAAGCCTACGCGGTGCTCAGCGACGCCGAAAAGCGGCCTCGCTATGACCAATACGGCCACGCTGGCGTCGATGGCGCAGGCGGCGGCGGCGG
>JBGCDH010000023.1:0-118729 GCA_045105235.1 Planctomycetota bacterium
CTCGACCGCCAAGGCGCCGATGTTGGCACGCAATACCGTTCGGTCGTGTTCTTCCACTCGGAAGAACAGGAGAAGACCGCCGCGGAGCTGATCCGCAAGATCGCGCCGAACTGGCCAGATCCGATCGTGACCCAAGTCACAAAGGCCGTGCAGTTTTGGGAAGCCGAGGGCTACCACCAGGACTACTACCGCAACAACGCTTCGCAGGGATACTGCCGCGTCGTGATCCGCCCCAAGCTCGAAAAGCTGGGCCTCGATCCACGGCCGGTCGATTCGCGACCTGGAAAGTAGCGATCCGCTACGTATCGGTCCGGCAGTAGCGGTCCAGAAAGTCGTGAAGCGCGGCCTAGCGCCGCGTCCACTGCTGGGACTGGACCAGCACCTCGGAGCCGCGGCTGCCTTCGTGGATCGTGACCTGAATCGCGTCGCCGTCGCCAACATCGAGGGTGCACCGAAACGCCCGGCCTCGAGGCGATTGGGCGTCAACCAGCGTGCCGCGCAGGATCAGCACGTCGGCGCGTTCGCCGGGCTCGCCCTCGCAAGTTACGGCCCACGTGCTGCCGCTGTCGCGCCACGACGACGTGTAGACCTCGCGCAGCGAATCAAAGCCGAGGATCTGGACCGCTTCGAACCGGTTGCCCTGCAGGTTGAGGGTGAAACTGCAGATGACGTATCGGCCGCCGAGGATGGCGCGCGCCTGCATCGTGCCGTTGTCTTGGACCGGACCGCTGTTCTTGCCCGTATCGCCAGAAGCCACGTCCGGCCGCACGTGGGTTTGCAGCTGGATCTCCCAGTCCCCGACCAGACGAGCAAGGCGTTGGTGGTGTTCGGTCGTGCGGCTGAGCACTTGCGACGTTTGCAGCACGGCGGCGCTCGCCATGCGCAGGCCGCCGCCAGCTTTGGGGTCACGGTCCGCTGGCTCAGGCCCCGCCCGCTCCCCCGCTTGCTGCGCCGGTCGCTTGGCAGCCGGTCGCTTGGCAACCGGTCGCGGATCCTGAGCGGGATCGACTTTGGCGAAACCGGCAAAGCCCGCCCAGGCAGTGACCGGCAAAACGACCGACAACAGCACTCGCAACATGTCGCAAGCGTCGCCGGAAAGCACTCGCGCGTCGAGCACATCGCCCCGACGATCGCCAGCCGTGAGCGCTGCCGCAGACAACCCGCCAGAGACCGTGCCGAATGCGGCGCGAGAAACGCCGCGCGAACTGCGTTTCGCGCTGCTGATCGGCCTGCTGTGCGTGGTTTGGTCGAGCACCTGGTGGGCCATCCGCATCTGCCTGGAAGAGCAGCCGCCGCTGTCCTCCGCCGCCGTTCGGTTCGTGCTCGCCGGGCTGGCGATGGCCGCGGTCGCCCCGCGCCTGCGCAAGCTCGAAAACGCACCAGCGCCCCCGACCTGGCTTTGGCTCGTCTTTGGCCTGACCAACTTCGCCGGCGGCTACGGCATCCTCTACTTCGCCGAAACGGTCGTTCCGTCCGGCATCGCTGCGGTTCTTTGGGCCATCTTTCCGCTGCTGATGGCGGCCAGCGCGGTGACCTTCCTCGGCGAACGACTCAGCCCGCGCCAGTGGCTTGGCTTTGGCGTTTCGTTTGCCGGCGTGCTCTCAGTGCTCTCGAGCGACCTCGGCGGCATCGCGCCGGATCAGCTCGGCTACGCGTGGCTGGTGCTGCTCAGTCCGCTGGTCGCCGCAATCGGGCTGACCATCGTCAAGAAATACGGCAGCTCCTGTTCGTCGGTGACCCTCAACCGCAACGGCATGCTGATCGGCGCCGCCGCGCTGCTGCTCTGCGCGTTTGTGCGCGAAGATCCGCTGGCGCTGCGCTGGACTCCGCGCGTGCTCATCGCCACCGGCTACCTCGCGATCATCGGCACGGCGATGACCTTTGCGATCTACATGTGGCTGCTGCGCACAGCCCCCGCCTCGATGCTCTCGCTGATCAACTACATCACGCCGGTGCTGGCCATGCTGCTCGGCGCCGCCGTCGGCGATGGCGCACTCGACGCCTTCGCCTGGCTCGGAGCGGCACTGGTCACGGCTGGCATTGCTCTTGTCGTCACCAAGAATCGCGGCTGACCAACTCTTTCCGACATGAAGAAGCGCCCCTCCAAAAGCTGGCTGCGACGCATTTCCTGGCGCAAGCTGTGGCCGCGCACGCGCCGCGGTGCCGGCATCCTCGCCATCGCCCTGCTTACGATCCTCTGGTGGACGTCGGGCGGGGCACCCGCCGAAGCCCACGCAACCGACGTGGATAGATGGCCGCGCGAACAGGTGCTCGCCGCCATTCGCTGGGTGGAATCGAGCGACCGGGACAACGTTCCGGATGGCGACGGTGGACGCGCCATTGGCAGCTACCAGATCCATCGCGTTTACTGGCTGGATGCACACGCCCACGACCCCAGCTTGGGCGGCGACTACCAGCAGTGCCGCCAGCGCCGCTACGCCGAACGCGTCATCGACGCCTACATGCGTCGCTACGTGCCCGAAGCCTGGCAAAACGGCGAAGGCGAGACCATCGCCCGCGTGCACAACGGCGGCCCCAAGGGCCACGAGCGTTCGTCGACGGACGGCTACTGGCAGCGCGTGCGGGCGCGCCTCGGCGAGCCTCTCCGGTAGCGACTCGTGTCGTGCATCGGATACCGGGGGCATTCTGCGGGCGCGACGACGCCCGGCGTTGCTGCTCCTGAGCAGGAAGTATGGATCATGCCCCGTCTGCCAGATGCACGACACGAGTGCTAGCACTAGCGCGAGTCAAGGGAGGCCAAAACCGCAGCGACCGACGGCGGCGCGCCCGCCTCGCCAAGAACCCTGACGTGCGGCCCAACCGGCGCCCAGACGGCTGGATCGGTCGCGACAAACAGCGCCAGCGTCGGCACGCCGAGGGCCGCGGCGAGGTGCGTTGGCCCGCTGTCGTTGCCGACAAACTGCTGTGCGTCCTGGAGGCGCTTGGCGGCGCCGAGCGGCAGCGGCTCGTCGATCCACATCGTGGCGGGACTGGGCCAGGGCCAGATGCGCGGATTGTCGGCGCCGCGCTCGCTCTCGACGGGGCCGACCAGCACGCAAACGTCGCGGCCACGGTCCGCCAACGCCTGCGCGAGCTGCAGCCAATGGGCCCTGGCCCAGCATTTGTGCACGCCCCCGCTGCCTGGGGCAAGCGTCACGGCAGCGCGTTGCCGCGGGCCGGCCGCGGGCGCCGGCGCCCGAACCAGCCAACCGTCCTCTGGCCAATCGACTTCCGGCCCCTCGCGATCGAGGCCTGCCTGCCGGCACAGCTGCAGGCCAAACGGAATGCCCGGCAGCACCTGCGTCGGCTCGAGCGCGACGTCGACGCAGGCAGGCTCGTCGCCAAGCACCAGGTCGAACGAACGCAGCTGCTCGCGGGCGCGCTCCGGCAGCCAGAGCTGGAAGCGTTCGGCGGAATGCGCGACGTCGACAATGCCGAAGCCGGCGAGCACGTCGCAGTGCTCGCGCGTGCCGGCGACGTGGATTGCAGCACCGCCGTAGCGGCGTCGCAACGCGCGCAGCAGCGGGGCGAGCAGCAGCGTGTCGCCGAGCCCACCGCGCCGGATGACGAGGATGCGAGACACCTGGCCATCGCCGCTGCCGCTGGCGGCCGGGCCGAGAGCCCGGCGCGCCGTCGTCATCAGCGGCTGAGCTTCTTGCGCGCCTGGTCCGCGGCGTAGGTGCCCGCGTACTTCTTGGCAAACTTGCCGAGCGCTTCGCGCTGCTTGCGCAGCTTGACCTGGCTGCTGCCGTCATACTTCTGGAGCAGCTTCTGCAGCGTCTTGCCGGCCTTGATCTCTTTCTTGATCGTGGCGTCGCCCGCAAAGCGCTTGAGCTCTGCCTTGGCAGCATCGGCGGCAGGGAACCCCTTCCACTCTTTCTCGATGCTGGTCAGCTTGGCGCGTGCCGCAAAGTAGTCCGGCCCACTCGCGAGCTTGGCAACCGAAGCGGCCTTGCGCTCCGCGAGCCCGCTCAGGTAGGTCTGGTGGGCCGCGAACACCTCGCGCATTTCTGGCGCGAGGTTGTCTTGCGCCAGCATCTTGGCCAGCCAGCCGCCGAGCTTTTGGTGCTCCTTCTTGTCCCACATCTTGCGCACGGGCGCGTAGCGGGAGTCGTCGGGCAACGCGGGCCCCAACACGACATCGTCCAGCAACTCCGTGATCACCGCCACGGATGGCATGCGATCATCAGGAACCGAATGCACCGTGCCGTCGGGCGCGATGCAGTAGACGCTCGGGTAGAACCCGATGCCGTATTTCTGCGTGTCGGACGCCTTGATCTTTGCCATCGGGTACTTCGCCCCGAGGTTCTTGATGAAGGTCTCCTCGATCTTGTCTTCTTGCTCATCGGACACGCCGATGACCAGCAGCCCCCGCTCCGCGAACTTCTCGTGAAGTTCGTTGAGGTGCGGGACGGCCGCTTTGCAGGGGCCTCACCAGGTGGCGCCGAAGTCAAGGATCACAACGCGGCCGGCAAGATCCTCAAAGGACTCCGGGCCATCGTTCCAAACCTTGACGAACTCTATCTCCGGTGGCGACTGCCCTTTTTGCACCTGGGCGGACAACGAGTCCGCGCCGGCGCCAAGGCCAAACGCAACCGCCAACGCGATCTGCGGGAAGCGATTCATGCCGACAGGATAGCAGAGCGGCGCTGCCAAACGTGGCTGCTCACGCTGGTTTCCGCGGCAATCCTCGCCGCGAGCGAACCGGCGAAACGAAACCGAAACAAACGAAACCGAAACAACCGGGTGCGGGCACAGCCCCGCCCCGGCGCGAACGCATCAGCCACGCGAACGGGGCTTGGGCGGCGCAAACGGATGCGCGAACTCCGCCGGCTTGACGTTCTTGAGCAGCGAGCACTGCCCCTTTTCCACGTCGTTGCCAACGGCCGCCACGTGCCGACGCAAACGGTCCATCTGCCACAGCCCGGTCAGCAGCCGGATGCCCTTGACGCGCGTCATCAGCTGCTCGCACTGCAGCGCGGCGACGCGGATCTGGCTCGGATCGCGCGTGCTCGCCGCGTGCTGCGCCGTGGCCAGCATCGCCACCAGCAGCTCGATCGCCTTGCCAAGCTGCTGCAGCGGAATCTGTGCCCGCGTCAGCTCAAGCTGGAAGTGCAGGTTGATGCCGAGGTAGGCCCAGCGCAGCTGGCGCAGCCGGCGCTCCGCAAAGCGCGCGTAGCGGCGCAGCTCAACCGGCAGCAGCTGGTAGCGCGGCACCATCCCGGTCGGCACCAGGCGGAACGGCGTGCGCAGGATTTCGATCAGGCCGTTGCCGAGGATCCAGCCCTTGAGCTTCCAGAACGATCCATTGGTCAGCAGCTTGCGCGTGGCGCGGAAGACCTTGCCCGGCTGGTCGACAATCGTCGCCGGCGTGATCCGCAGGATGCGCTGGTCGCGCGGCAGCGGCTTGCCGTCTTCGCCGACGTTGAGCGACTGCAGCACGCCGAGCATGCCGGCCATGTATTTGGTCGTGAAGCGATCGGTGACGTCCTTGACCATGCCCATCAGGATCAGGTCGTCTTCGCCTTCGACGACGCCGAAGACGTGCATGTTGTGGCGCGCATCGTGCACGCGCGACGTCTTGTCGAACGAGCGGCCACCGAGCACGCGTTCGCAGGCGATCTGCGAGGCCAGCGCGCTGGTCGCCGCTGCCGACTTGGTCAGGTCGCGCAGCCCCGCCAGATCGACCCCGTCCTTATCCTGCTTGAGCGACAGGTGGCTCAGAGCCCGCGACATCAGCGCGCCGCCGAGCATCGTGCCGAGGTGCTGGCGCGGCAGCTCGTGCTTGCTGACCCGGCCGCCGACGCCTTCGCGGCCGTTGGCGTAGGCCGCCGCGTCGGCCGCGAACATGCGTTGGTAGCCGGCCGCCATCGCCGCCAGCATGCACCGCCCCATGCGCAGGCAGTAAAACAGCACTTCGACGCCGTCGGCCGGGATCTCCTGATCCTGCTTCAGTGGGAAGTTGTCAAAGTGCAGGCGCGAGTTGTAGTTCGCCGTGAACGCGCCGGTCTCCGACGACTTGCACCAGAAGCCAAAGTCCTTGCCGTCCTGGCCCTTGGCCACATCCTGCTCGGGCAGGCGCATGACGAACAGGCCGACCTTTTTGCCGGTCTCGCCGATGCGGGCGACGATGCCGACGAGCGCGCCATGCGTGGCGTTGGTGATCCACAGCTTGTTGCGGTCACCGGTCGCATGCAGCCGGTAGCCGCCGCCCTTCGGGTCCGGCTCGACGTAGGCGCGCACCTTCTTGGCGTTGACGCCGATGCCGACCTCGGTCAGGCCAAACGCCATCAGCTGGCCGTCGCTGACCATCGGCAAGAACGTCTTCTTCTGCTCTTCCGTGCCGTAGGCGAGCAGCGAACCGGCGCCGATGGTGAGCTCGCCGGAGACTTCGACCGCGAGCGGGCCGAGGCCGTTGGCGGCAAACTCCTCTTCGACCAGCGCGAGCTGGGTGTATTCGGCCGCCTTGCCGCCAAATTCTTCAGGCACGGTGAAGCCGTAGCCACCGGCCCCGGCAACCGACTTGCGCAGCGCGTCGGACAACTTGCCGTCGGCCGTGAACGCCTCGCCCCGCTCCAGCGACGCGAGCGCCGCCTCGATGACGAGATCGCCCGCCTGGGTGTCGGCGCGTGAGGAGCCCAGAGCGCCGCTCTGAAGCTCTTCGGTCTCCGGCAGCGGGCCATAGATCAACCGCTCGACGAGGCTTTTGCGGCTGGCACCGAGGCGCTCGGCAGCCTGCTTGGCGGCGGCATCCAGCGCGCCTACATCCTGTGCGCTTTCGGCATCGCCCGCTGCGGCGAGCGCCTGGGCAGCCGTCGAGGAAGCGGCATCCGCGGCGCTGGCGACAGCGGCTGTATCCGCGGTCGGGGCCGGCGCGGAGGCCGAAGGAGAAGATGTCGGTTGGTTGGTCGTGCTCACGATCGGATTCGGGGCGACCATCGTGCCGCCAACCCGCCTGTTAGGCCACGGCCTCCAGGCACAGAATCCAAAACCGAGGCCTCAATACGACTGGAGATGGGAGGCGTCCCTCCGTAGGTTCGCTGCCAAGGAACCATCATGAGCGAAAATCATATTCTGCAGGTCGGGGACACGGTCCCTGATTTCACCCTCACCACCTACGAGCCGACCACCAAGGGCTTCGGCGAGTTCAAGCTTTCGGAAGCCCAGAAGAACGGCAAGTGGACCATGCTGTTCTTCTACCCAGCGGACTACACGTTCGTTTGAAGCACCGAATTCGCTGCTCTGGCAGAGCAGCAAGAACGGTTTGCAAAGATGGGTTGTGAGATCGTCACGGTCAGCGCGGACACGCAGTTTGTCCACCTGGCATGGCAGCGCGAAGAAAAGGATCTCGAAGCCGTCACGTTCCACATGGGCTCTGACCGCAATGGCGACCTCGCCAAGCAGTTCGGCGTCTGGAACGGCGGTTTCTGCCTGCGCGGCACCTACCTCATCTCCCCCGAAGGAATGCTGATGAACAGCGAGGTCAACTTCTTGAACCTCGGCCGCAACATCGACGAGACGATGCGGAAGTTCAAAGCCAACATCTACCTCGGCAAGAAGCCCAGTGAGGGCTGCCCGTCGAAGTGGAAGGAAGACGGCGATTCGACGCTGACGCCAGGACCAGAAATGGTCGGCCGCGTGCACGAAGCCCACAACAAGTAGGGCGACAGTACGTAGGGCGACAGTAAGTAAGGCGACAGTCCAGGGCTTTGCAGCGTCTGCTGCCGAGCCGCCAAGGGTCGCGCAAGCGGCCCTTTTTTTGTGCCCTCACTCTTGCTCGAACTGCTCGCGCAGCGGCTCTCGGCGAACAGATGGCGGCGCGGCGGCGGCCTGCCCGGCTGGCCGCCTGGCTGGCTCCCCGGCTGGCCGCCCGGCTGGCTCCCCGGCTGGCCGCCCGGCTGGGGAGCCACCTGGGTCCTCAGCTGGCGCCGACTTCGTCAGGTGGAGCAAGCCGCCAAGCGACAGAAACGATCGATCGTCCCCCCGCGCGAGAGCCTGCAGCTGCGCCACAAATTCGCGGTGCTCGGGATGCTCCGGCATGTGCACCGCCCGGCGCGCATACTCCTTGTGGTCAAGCACCGGCACCTTGCCGATCGGCAGCCCCATCACCTTGCGCGGGAACCACCACTGCACGAGCTCACCGAAGTAGACGCCATCGGCGCCAACCGCGCGCGCCAGCTCGACAAAGGCGGGCATCTCGCGCCAGTTGTTGGCCTGCACGACAAAGCTCAGGCTGAGGCGCCGGAAGGCACCTTCGCGCCGCAAGCGCCCCAGCAGCTTCAGGCTCTGCTGCAGACGATCCCAGCGTCCCGGTGCGCGGTTGATGTGGTAGGTCGCGGCGCTGGCGGCGTCGATCGACACCTCGATCGAATCGAGCAGCGAGTGCATGTTGGCCAGCGCCTGCCAGCGCTCCTCGCTGAACAGCTGCGCGTTGGTGTGGAGGTGCACGCGCATACCGGCCGACGCTTGGGCATCGAGAGACGTCAGCAGCTCAAAGAACAGAGGGCTGCCAAACGGGTCGCCCGAGCCGGTCACGTAGAGCACTTCGAGGTCCTTCTCGAAGGCTTCGCGCAGACCGTCCTGCATGGCGCCCAAACGCACCCGCTCGCGGCGCGACGCCTGCAGCACGTTGGGCCGGCACGTTGGGCAGGCCAGATTGCACGAACGGTCGTAGCTACAGACCAGCGTGCGCGGCCCGCGCGTCATGACCGTGGTGCGCTTCGCCAAAATCTCGAGATGGCGCGCATCGGTCACTTCGGCCACCGGGCGAACCGGGCCATCGACGGCCTGCAGGTGCGGGCAGCGCTCCGAGCAGTAGCGGAAGTCGCCGTCGAGGATCGACGCGCGGATTTCCTGCGCGCGCTTGCTGTTCCAAACGGCGGCGGGGTCGGTGCGCGCGACATTGCCGACCGAACGCGGCAGCCACGACGGGCAGCACAAAAACGCGTCGCCGTCGACACCTGGCTCGAAGTAGTCAAACGGCTTCGAGCAGAACAGCTTGTTGCGGGTCACGGCGTTGGCAGGAGCGAGGAGGGCGACGAGGGCTGTCGCGGCGGCTCAACGCCAAAGCATAGGCGATGCCGAACAAGTCGCCCACCACCCCCACTCTCGCGCTAGTGTAGGCCGCCCTGTCGGCGCCTCTCTTTGCGGCGACCGTGCGCCCGCAGCAGCCTAGCCATGGTCCAGTGCGCAATGCGGTGCAGCGGCGGCACCTTTTCCAGCAGTTTGCCAAGTCCCTCGCCAAACTGGTAGCGGGTGTGGCCCGGCTGCAGGCGGCGCGCGACTTTGGCGGGGCGCTCCCACGAGTCGGCGTAGCCGGAGAGCGTCGCCGCAATCGCTCCGACCCCCCACCCCTGCGCCAGCTGCACCAGCATCTCGCGCTCGGCGTCGCTGGCCTCGGCGTCGCTGGCATCGCGCCCGGATCCTCCGCCTGATGGCGCCGCCGCCGCCGGCGGCAGGTGGTTGCGGATCAAACGGCCGAGCATCGGCAGGTGCCGATCCCAGGCGTGCTCGTCCATCAGCGAACCTCGGCGCACCCGGTAGTCGTACAAAACGCGCGGCACGATCTCGACGGCGAGCTGATGCCGCGCCATGTCGAGCCACAGTGCCCAGTCCGAATAGACATCGACATCCGGATCAAAGCGCAGCCCGTGCTCGGTGAAGACTTCGCGCCGCAGCATCGCGCCGGCGTCGCCGAGCGAGTTGCGGAACAGCGCGAGCGGCCGGTCATACGGCAGCGGCTGCACCACGACGCCGGCATCGCTGCCAGCCGCGCCCGGCTCGCCGCCATCGTCAAAGCGCTGGTGGCGACCAAGAACCGCGTAGGCGTCCGGGCAGCGGCGCAGCACGTCCAGGCCCAGCTCAACGTAATCCGGACGCAGCAGATTGTCGGCGTCGAGGAACAGCACGACGTCGCCCTGCACATGCTCCAGCGCGTAGTTGCGCGCCCGCGCCAGGCCGCCATTGTCCTTGTGCAGAATGCGCACGCGCTCATCGAGCGCCGCCAGGCTGCGCAGAATCTCGCCCTTGTCGGGCCGCGGCGAGCCGTCCTCGCAGACGACGATTTCGTGCACGGGATGCGTCTGCGCCAGCGCCGATTCGATCGCGGCACGGACCACGTCGAGGTCTTCGCGGTAGAACGGCGTCACGACCGAAACGCGCGGCGCCCCAGCGTGTGGCGCGGCAATCGGCTGCGCGTTCGCAGCCGCGATCGGCAGCCGGCTCGAGCCCGCCCGCCGCTGCTCGGCAACCAGCCGCTCGATCGCTTCGACGTAGCGGGCCGGATCGCTCAGCTCACGGATGCGCGCCGCAGCCTTTTGGCCGATCTGGTCGAGCCTCGGCAACGCCGCGGCGACATCCTCGCGCAGCACGCGCACGATGTCGGCCGGGTCGCTGCCGTCGCAGACGAAACCGCTTTCGCCGTGCTCGATCATCTCGCCCATGCCGCCGTTCTTGCCGCCGACGACCACGCGCGCCTGCGCCATCGCCTCGATGCACGTATTCGGCCAGTTCTCCCACGGCGACGGCAGGATCACGACGTCCGCCTGGCGCAGCCGCTCGAGCATGCGTTCGCGCGGCAGCGGCGGTGAGAACGTCACGTTGCTGGCGCCCATGCGACGCAGGTGCTCGATCTCGCTGGTTTGCGTCGGCGAGGTGTCGCCATCGCGGCCGACGCACTCGATCGACAGGTCCGGCAACTCGCGGAACGCCTGCACCAGCTGGCGCACGCCCTTGCGCGGCTCGATGCGGCCGAAGTAGAGCAGGTTGAGTTCGGCCAGGCTCTCGCGGGCTCGCGTAGGCGGCGGCGCAGCCGCCCCAGCAGCGGTCGCGGCCGCCGCCGCGGCCGCTGGCAGCATCGGATAGCGCACGATCTCGGCAAAGTCCGGCGCCAGCGACAGGCGCTCGGCGACCATCTCACGCAGCCGCATCGACGGCGACCACACGAGCGGCGCACGCCGGATGGTCTGCTCTTCCAAAACGGCCGTTTCGCGCTCGGTCGGCGGCAGCACGTGCAGCACGTCGTTGTAGGCAAAACACTCGTGGGTCGGCGAATGCAGCACCACCGCCAGCACCG
This sequence comes from Planctomycetota bacterium, assembly GCA_045105235.1. Classification (GTDB taxonomy): domain Bacteria; phylum Planctomycetota; class UBA1135; order UBA1135; family UBA2386. Next base: position 11,075 of record JBGCDH010000023.1, read on the forward strand.
CGTCGCCGTAGCTGCCGAAGAAGCGCTGCTCGGCCACCGCGACGCTGCCCCAGGCGCCGTAGTCGGGAAACTCAATGTAGTCAAACGGCGCCTGCTGGTGCTGTTCGCGCAGCGCCCGATGCACCAGCTCCGCAAACCGCAGCGTGTGGCGCGCGAGGCCAAAGCGCGGCGCCCTTTGGGCGGCACCGCCCCGCTCGCCGTCTTCGACAAACACCACGCCGTGCACCGGCACGCGCGCGCGCCACGCCTCGAGTTCGCCGGCCGCAACGCCCTGCCGCGAGGTCAGCAGCCACACTTCGTGGCCGGCTTGCGACAGCGCGCGCGCGGCCTCAAACACGTAGGTGCCGATGCCGCCGCCGCGCAGGCCCGCAACTTCGTAGCTACACAGAGCGATCTTCAAACAGCGATCCTCATACCGTCGTCCGCGCACCGCAGCGTGCGGCCCGGCGCGTGGCACGCCTTTATCGGCACAACGAGGCGCCGGCGCCATGGGATCGACCGGAAAGTCCCGCGTCAGCGGCGCATTCCGCTACGCTGCCGCCGCGATGAGAGCTTCTGTCATCCTGCCGACCAAGGACCGTGGCCCTGCGATCGACGCGACGCTGCAGTCGCTGCTCGCGCAGGAGTATCGGTGCCCGCGCGGCCTGCCGCAGCAGCCGGGCCCGGCAGGCGAGCGGGCAGGCGGCCGGCCCGGCGGTGCTTCCGACCGCAATTCCGACCGCGATCTCCACTACGAAATCCTGATCGTCGACAACGCCTCCACGCCCGAAAACGCCGCCGGCCTGCGCGACTGGGCCGCGCGTCATCCCGACCGCGTGCGCTACATCGAGGCGCCCATCCCCGGACTCAACCTGGCGCGCAACGTCGGCATCGAGCACGCCCGCGGCGAGCTGCTCGCGTTTCTCGACGACGATGCGCTGGTGCAGCCAGGCTGGCTCGAAGCGTTTCGGTCGGCATTCGAAACCGATGCCAAAGCCTGGGCGCTCGGCGGACGCATTGTCAGCGGCTGGCCGACGCCGCGCCCGGCCTGGCTCGACGCCGAGCGCGAACTGTTTCTCAGCGCCTTCGATCGTGGCGACAGCGTCTGCGAGCTGCACTTCGACGACTACCCGCGCGGCGCGAACATGGCGTTTCGGCGCGAAGCCTTCGCACGCTGCGGCACCTTCGCGGCATGCCTCGACCGGCGCGGCAAGCTGCTGCTCAGCTACGGCGACATCGAGATGTGCTACCGGATCGAGCAGGCGGGCCAGCGCGTGCTCTACGTGCCCGACGCCGAAGTCGAACACCTGATCCGCGGCGACCGCCTGAGCCCCGAGTGGTTCGACCGCCGCTACTACTGGCAGGGCCGCTCCCAGGCGGTCTTCGAGCGGCTGCACCGCGGCCGCCTGCACCTGCTCAGAAAGCTGCCGCTGCGCGCGCTCAAGGGCTGGTTTGGCGGCGAACGCTACCGGCGCCACCAGCAGCGCGGGCTGGCCTCGGGCACCCTGCGGCACCTGTTTGGAGCCGCGCCGGCTCGCTGATCGCAGTCGCCGGCGTGCAGCGGCCGCCGGACTCCGTCGCTGGACTCAGTCGCCGTCGCGACAGCCAGCTGTGCGGCGCATTTCGCGGTCGAGTCCCACCGCCGACATCATCGAGATGGCGAACACCAAACCGTAAAAGGCAAACGGATTGGAAAACAACGCCGCGCCGCGCACCGCCACGAAGCCGACCGCGCCCATCATTGCGTAGGTAAAGCGTTCGCCCCCCAGCAGCTCCGCGATGATGCCAACCACAGCCCCGACCGGCGTGAACACCAGCAGCTCGATCGGCGCCGCGTCGAGGAACATCATCATCACGCAGGTCAGAAAAAAGCAGCCGCCGCCGTAGGCGCCCGCCCGCTGCAGGCGGCGCCGGAACGCCGTCGAACGCCAGTCGAACCGGTGGCGCTGAAAATGCCACGCCGCGCGGAGCCGCTCCTGCTCCTCGATCGGCAGCTCGGCAAACCACGGCTCGAGTTCGCGTTCGTCCAGGTCCGACTCGCGGTCAAACTCGAGGCTGGGTGCCGGCTCCTCGGCGTCGGCAGGCGCGGCCGCGGCCGCGGCTGCTTGGCCGTGCCGCAGACCGGCCGGCAGCGACCACTGCATGCCATCATCGAGCTGCGTGACGAGCAGCTCCTCGAGTTCGCCGCGTTCGCGCTCGGACAAAGCCTGGCGCTTGCGGGTTCGCTGGTCGCGCCAGGTCAAACGCGTCACCAGGCTCTGGCTCGGACCGCTTGCCGAGCATTTCCGTTGCAGCTCGGCAAGGCGCCGCAGCGCTTCGGGATCTGGCGGCGGCGGCGGAGGCATCTTTGCAGAATCGGGAAGCTCCGGCGCATCGCACGGCCTGGAGCCTGCTTCGAGCGCGGCGCCTTCGCCAGCCGGATTCCCAGCCGGGTATTCAGCCGGGCCCGGCGCATCATCCCCTTGCGACCACCCGATCAGCTCTCCCGGACGCATGCCCATCTGATCGGCCGGCAGCGGCGCCCAATCATCGCTCTCCCCGCCGCGCTCTCCTCCGACAGCCGGAGCCGCCTCCGAAGGAGGCTGGTTCGATTCGTGCTTGCGCCGTGGGCCGGGCATCTTGTCAGGCATCGGCACAGCGCGCGGACGCCTTGTCGCACGGAACGGAAAAAGCCATGCCATCGCAGCTTGCGCCACAGCCCCGCGCTCGCGATCCTGCCTGACATGAACCGCATCCTCCGTACGTTCTCCCTCCTCGCATTGATCTGCGCCGCCGGCGCCTGCTCCTTCCACAGCACCGCCACGCACTGGAATGGCCTGCGCGACGCCGACGGCAAGCCCATCTTCGTCAAGGCCACCACCAACGTCGGCCTCAACCTGCTGGTGATCTTGCCGATCCTCGGCAACACCACGCTCGAGACGATGGTCGACGAGACCACGGCCGAGATCGCTAAGGAAGGCGGCAGCCGCGTCCGCGTCATCCAAAGCGGCTCGGAAAACTACTGGTACGGCTGGTCCCCGTTCACGTGGATCATCACGCCGATCGTCACCGACGTCGCATTCGAGTACGAGCCGTCGGCCGCCGAGTTTGAGAAGGTCACCAGCGTCGGCGGCGCCGCCGGCGCGCAGCGCTGAGCGGACGACTTCCGCCGCCGCTGGCCCACCGCTAGAATCTGAGCGTCATGATGTTCGCGACGCCCGGATCCCGCGAGTTTGCGCCACGCAGCGAATCGCCGCTGTGGCGCAACGTGCTGTTCGTGGCCGCCGTGGTCGGCGGCCTCGCGGCCACCCAACCCTGGGTGCGCGTCGAGTTCGTGCGGCTTTTTGGCGAACTGTTTGGGCCACCCGCCTGGAAGGGCACAGCCGGCTTCACCTTGCTCTGCACGTGCGCGCTGCTGGCCGTCATGTCGCTGATCGAAACCAAGTCGCGCGAAGCCAAGCAAGCCGTGCGCCCGGCCAGCGCGCTGCTCGCGGTGGTCATGTTCGTTTCGCTGGTCCTGCATGCAGCCAGAGGCCCCGGCACCCTGCGCAACGTCACGGCTTCGTGGACCGTTAGCTTCTACTTTGGTTCCCTTGCCGCCGCGGTGGTCGTGATCGCGTGCATCGCGCGCTCGAACGGCGGCATGCCGCAGCCGCGGACATAGCCAGAGGGCGAACTCCGACCCCGCGAACAGCGAGACATTGCGCCTCCGAGCCGCGATGCTCGTCGCATGACGTCCTTTCGACTCCTGCGCCGCGTCGCGCTCGTCGCGGCCGCGGCCATGGCGACGCTGCTCGGTTCCTGCACGTTCCACAGCACGGCCGTGCACTGGAACGGCCTGCGCGATGCCGACGGCCATCCAGTCTTCATCAAGTCGTCGACCAACATCGGCATGCACCTGTGCATCGTGCTGCCGGTGATCGGCAACACCACGCTCGACGCAATGATCCGCGAATCGACCCGCTCGATTGCAGCCAAGGGCGGCAGCCGCGTGCGCGTCATCCAAGCCGGCTCGGAGAGCTACTGGTACGGCTGGCCACCGTTCACGTGGTTCGTGACGCCGGTCGTCACCGACATCGTGCTCGAATACGAACCGTCCGCCGAAGAGCACCTGCTGATGACCGGCGTGCCGGTTCCGGTCTTTGACGACGATCAGTCGCGGTAGCCCAAAAGGTCTAGCACGTCGCGCTGCAGCCGCTCCGCGGTCGCGCGCTGCTCGGGAGACAGCTCGGTTCGCCAGCGGCCGATCGAGGCGGCCGGATCCCGACTCGTGCCGTGCTTCTCGAAGCGGCGCTTGCTGCCCTCGCGCAGGAAGTGCTGCACAGTCGCGTGATCCGCGAGTTCACAGAAAGCCAGGAGCTGCTGCACGGTCTGGTCTTCGTTGGTGACCAGGTCTTCGTAGCGTACACGCAGCACGTGGGCCGCCGGCTCGAGCCCGGCGAGCAGCTGCTGGTTGATGCGCGCCCAGTAGCTGCAGTGCTCGTCAAAGGACATCGAGGGCGCATCAGGGTTTTGCTCCGCCCGGTAGCGGTCCAGGTGCAGCAGCGCCGAGCGCGCGCTGTCGCGACCATCGCGCACGACCAGCACAAAGCGCGCCTTCGGGAACAGCCGGACGAGGTCGGGAACGACCTCGGGAAACTGGAACTTGTCGCCCCAGCGCACAAACGCGGCGCCAGAGAACTGCCGACGGTAGAACTCCCGCCACGCGTAGAGCAGCGCGTCTTTGCAGGTCTCCGCGAAAACCGGCGCGTAGACGTCCGGGATCAAACCCGTCATGCGGAAGCCGGCCACTTCATGCACGTTCCACAGCGGCAGGTAGGACAGCCGGTGCGTCAGGTTGAGGTAGTGCGCGATATTCGACTCATGCGTCAGCGCAACATCCGGATGGCTGTCGAGGATGTTGGCGACGTGCGTCGAGCCCGACCGGCCCGCGCTGACCACAAAGATCGGCGCATCCCACAGCACGGACTCGGAACGCATCTGCTCCGCGTCGGGGGCAAAGCCCCCTACCTGATCGCCGTCGGACATGCGCCCTACAGCTCGTCCGGCCCGCCGACGTAGCCGAGGAACGCGCTCGCGACGACGACGTACGGGCTCGCCAGGTAGACCTGGCCAGGTCCCGAGCGACCGGGGAAGTTGCGGTTGATCGCCGACACCGTCACTTCGTCCGCCTCAAACGAGACACCTGGCCCCGCCTTGATGCACGCGCCACAGCTCGGGTCGATCAGCTCCACGCCGGCTCCTTCAAAGAGCTGCACGTAGCCCATCTTCTCGGCGTAGTCGCGGATCTTCTGGCTGCCGAACTGGATGTAGGTCTTCGCCTTCAGGCTCAGGCCCTTGTCGGACGCGCGGCGCACGACTTCGGCATACATGTCCATGTCGGCCTTCTTGCCGCCGGTGCACGAACCGCCGTAGGCAATGTCGCACGCGACCTTGCCGTTGTCCTGACGGAACGCGGTCAGCGCCACGCCGTTGCGCGGATCGCCGGGCGTCGCCACCGTCGGCACAACATCGCCGAGGTCGATGTCGAACGTCTTGCAGTAGGACGCGCCGTCGTCGGCCGTGACAATCTGCTGGCGCAGGTGGTCCTTATCGGTGCCGCGCAGCGCGTGGATCTGCTCCACCACCACTTCATCGGCTTCGATGATGCCGGTGAAGCCACCGGCTTCGACCGCCATGTTGGTCAGCGTGGCGCGCTCGTCGAGCGACAGCGCCATCGTGCCCGGACCGGCAAATTCGAGCACCTTGCCGATGCCGTCGCCGGACTTGAAGAAGCCATCGCTGAGCAGGTGCAGCATGACGTCCTTGGCGCAGACGCCGTCGTTGAGGCCACCGCGGAGGTTGACGCGCACGGACTCCGGCACCTTGACGCGCACATCCTTGGTAAACCAGCTGTTGGCCATGTCGGTCGAGCCAACGCCAAACGCAAAGCAGCCGAGCGCGCCCGCCATGCAGGTATGGCTGTCGGTGCCGATGACCAGCTGCCCCGGCTCCGCAAGCTCCTCGATGACGATGTTGTGGCAGATGCCTTCCGAGCCGACCGTCTTGCCGTCGCGCTCGACTTCGCCAAACAGACGCACACCCTGGGTCTTGGTGAAGGCTTCCTGCACCGTCGCCAGCGACGCCGCCTGCTCCTTCAGCCCCATCTCGATGTGCTTCTTCGGCATGACGCGATCCAAGAACGTCAGGTGGTCGCGGAACGCAAACACCGAGCTCGGATCGTTGACCTTGGCGTCTTCGCCGAGCCCCATCTTGAACAAGGCCTCCGCCATCGGCGTGACATACTCGTGGCTGAAGCGCACGTCGGTCCGCACAAACAGCGCGTCGCCTGGCTGCACGCCCGCGATGCCGAGTGCGCCGGTCTTGGCGTCGGCAATGGCGCGGTTGCTAATGATCTTCTCACACAGCGTCATCGGCCGCTTGGCCGTCGCAACAGCCGGCGGCGCCGTCTCGCCGGCGAGGCGCGCCTTGTTGTAGGCAAACAGTCCGCCGTGCCGAACGATCTCGGTCGCGATCGGATCCAGCCCCTTGGTGAACTCGTCGATCGAGATCGACTCGCCCTTCTTGATGCGATCGATCAGCGTGAAGTCGGTCGACGTCAACAGCCCGATGTTCTGGCAGTTTTGGCCGTAGATCTTCTCGATGTTCTTGGCGATGACCAGCTGCACGCCGGACTTCAATTCGCTGAACGGCGCCGTCTCGCGCGAGCTCCCGCAGCCCTTGGAGACGCCGCTGACGATGACCGAAAACTTGCCGTTCTTGATCGCATCGCGCTCGACGTTGCCGCCGCGCAGGCCGACCAGGCAGTAGCGCGCCAGCGTCTCGTCGTAGTAGTAGCAGACCCAGCCCGGCGTCAGTTCGTCGGTTGAGATGTTGTCGATCAGCTTGCGCTCGGGATCGAACGGCAGATCCACGCCATCGTAGAGCTGCGCTTTGAGTTCGGTCTCGTCCTCGGTCAGGTAGAGGACGCGGCCCTCGAAGTTCAAGTTGGAGTCACGCATCGGATCAGGACCTCTCGAGGATCATGGCGATGCCCTGGCCACCGCCGATGCACGCCGACGCGCAGCCGAGCGCCTTGCCGGTCTCTTCCATCTCGCGCACCAGCGTCAGCAGCAGCCGCGTGCCGGTCGCGCCGAGCGGGTGGCCAAGCGCAATCGCGCCGCCGTTGACGTTGCACTTGTTGCGGTCGAGGCCGAGCTCCTTCTCGCAGCCGAGATACTGGCCGGAGAACGCTTCGTTGATCTCGACCAGGTCGAGGTCGCCGACCTTGACGCCGGCCTTCTCGCAAGCCTGCTGGATCGACGGCACCGGGCCGAGGCCCATGACGTCCGGCTCGACGCCGGCAATGCCCCACGACTTGATCTTGGCCTTGACGCTGAGGCCCAGCTCTTTGGCGTTGGCTGCCGTGGTCACGACCAGCATGGCCGCACCATCGACGATGCCCGATGCGTTGCCGGCGGTGACGGTGCCATCCTTGCCAAACGCCGGACGCAGCTTTTGCAGCCCTTCGAGCGTCGTCTCCGGCTTGATGTGGTCGTCGCTGTCGACGACAAACTCGCGGCGGCCCTTGGTGACCGTCATCGGCGCAATCTCGGCGGCGAACTTGCCGGCCTTGACCGCAGCTGCACCGAGCTGGTGGCTGCGCAGCGCATACTCATCCTGCTCTTCGCGCGAAATGCCGACCTTCTTGGCGACGTTCTCGGCGGTCTGCGCCATGAAGAACTTGCAGAACGGATCGTAGAGCGCCGCAAACAGCAGGTCTTCGATCTTTTGCTCCGCGCCAAAGCGGAAGCCTTCGCGCGCGCCGCGGATCACGTGCGGCACCTGGCTCATGTTTTCCATGCCGCCCGCGAGGCACAGCTTGGACTCGCCGAGCAGCATCGAGTGGGCAGCCGAGACCACCGACTGGATGCCCGAACCGCACAGACGGTTGACGGTCAGTGCCGGCTTGGTGTGCGGCACGCCCGCCTTGAGCGAGACGTGGCGCGCGCCGTAGATGGCGTCGCTGCTCGATTGTGCGGCGTTGCCGACGAAGGTCTCGTCGACCTGCTCGGGCTGGACGCCGGCGCGCTCCAGCGCCGCCTTGGCCGCGTGCGCGCCGAGATCGATCGCCGAGACGTCCTTGAACTTGCCGAACCCAGGGGTTCCCGAATATTCCGCCATGGCGGTGCGGGCACCGCCAACGATCACCAGATCAGATTGCATCTGCGGAGCATCGGCCATGGCCGCGGGCGACGCAAGGTTTGCGGCCAGCCGCAGCCTGGCTGCGGCTGGCAACGAGCAGCGCTTTCGCGACGAAAGTCCGCTGCTGACCGTTGCCTACAGCGCGCCGATCGTTACGGCCAAGCCATTGCTGCTGGCCGTCTGCAGCAAGATGCCGCTGGCGTCGAGTTCGACGACAACCAGCTGATCCACCAACACTGCGCCCACGAGCGCCGCGGAATCCGGCACCGCCAACGAAGTCTCGACTTCGCCCGAGGCCGCTTGGAGCGCAATGCAATCCGGCTGGGCCAGCAGCAGGCACGCTGGCGACGCGGGCTGCAGCACCGCCGGAATCGGCGCAGTGATCGGCGCGGCCAAGCTGACGACCTGGATCGCGACGGCGTTGCTCGGCCGCTGCGAACCGTGCGCCCGATAGCTGCCCCCAAGCCAAGGCAGGCTGGTGACGGCATAGTCCACGACGCCGGCGCTGCCGGCGCAGCCTGCACCGATCACGGTCGAGCTGGCCGGGCACGTCGAACGAAACTACGACAGCTGCACCGCGCGGCCGTCGGGCTGTGCCAGTCCGCCGCTCACCAGCACGCCATCGGCGACCGCTCCGGCGACATAGTCAAAGGCCACGTAGGCGCCGAACGGCGGCAGCATCGAACCCCAGCCGCTGCCGCCCCAGCGCTCGACCTTCGGAATGCGAGGGAAGCCGGCCTGGACAAACTGGCTGCCGTGCGCAAACAGATGACCGTCCGGCAGCGGAGCGATCGCAAACGCGCTGGTCAGAGGCTGCCGCATACGACGATCTCGCCGGACCGCGACACCGCGACGTCGTCCGCTTCGCTGCTTGTTCCCGCGCCAAGAGCTTGCCAAGCGGTGCCGTTCTAACGAGCCACGTTGTTGGCTGGACCGCTCGCGGTTGGCGCCTGGAAGCTGCCCGCCAGCAAAAACTCGCCGACTGGCAGCGCGGCGACGGCGTTGAAACGGCCGGTGATGCCGCTCATTGCCGCCCAGGTCGCGTCATCGAAGCGCTGCAGATCGGCGGCGCCGCCGCCGACAAAGCCCGCCACGGCGACCAAATCGCCGTTCGACAGCTCCGCCAGATCGCGGACCGCAGGAAACGTCGGCAGCCCGCCGCCGAGCGTCCGCCAGCCCGCGCCGTCCCACTCGGCGATGCGATCCGTTTCGACCCCGCCAATCGTGGCAAACGTGCCGCCTGCGACCAGCCGGCCGTCGGCACGCTCGTGCAGAACCGTCAGCCGACCGTCCATTCCCTCGTTGCTGCGCAGTCAGGCGCTGCCGTCGTAGCGCGCGCAGTTGCGCACCGGCGTGCCGCCCGCTGAATCGAACTCGCCGGCCACGAGCAGGTCGCCGCCGGGCAGAGTGACCGCGACACTGGCGACATCAAACGACGAGCCGCTCAGCTCGGCGCCGCCAGCAAGGTCGCTCCACTGCGTCGCGTCCCAGCGTGCGATCCGCCCAACGGGCAAGCCAGCCAAAGCGGTAAAGCGGCCGGCCGCGATCAGGTCGCCGTTGGCCGCCAGTGCCAGGTCGTCGACCCGCGCGTTGGCGCCGCCACCAGCGCGCCGCTGGCGTCGACCGCCAGCGCTTCGACCGCACCGTCCAGACCGGCCCCGAGCGCGCTCCAGCCGCTGCCGTTCCACCGCGCCACGCGCGACATCGCAACGCCGCCCGACCCAGCAATCCATGCGTGCCACCTGAAAACTGCGACAGTCTCCCATCGGCGGCCCGCCTGCAGGTGAACCGCACGCCCCCAGCCCGTAGCATTCGGGCATGCGCAACCCCGCACGCCTCCCCCTGCGATTCCTCTCGCTGCTCAGCCTGCTGGCTACGGCAAGCTGCGGCAACCTGAACATCTACTCGGATGAGGAACTCGAGCCGCTCAGCGTCCAGGCCTACGACCAGGCCTCGCAGGAGCACCCGGTCACCACCACGCACAAGGACTGGGCGATGGTCCAGGATTGCGCGCAGCGGATCACGGCCGCGTGCGACGTCGACTTTCCGTGGGAGGTACGGCTGCTCGACGCGCCGCAGACTCCCAACGCATTCTGCCTGCCGAACGGCCGCATCGCGATCTACACAGGCATCCTGCCGATCACGCAGAACGCCGATGGGCTGGCCGCCGTGATGGGCCACGAGGTCGCGCACGCCACGCTTCGGCACGGCGGCAAGCGCATGACGCAGGGCGCGCTCAGCAATTCGGCGATGTCGATCGTGCAGGGCGGCCTCGGCATGACCGAATGGACCGACGGCGCCAAGGGCACAATCATGACGGTGCTCGGCATGGGCGCGCAGTACGGCGTCATGCTGCCGTACAGCCGCGACCACGAAACCGAAGCCGACATCGAAGGCATCCGCTACGCCATCCGCGCCGGCTTTGATCCGTGGGAGGCGCCCAAGCTGTGGGAGCGCATGGCCGAGCTCGGCAGCGGTGGACCGGAGTTTATGAGCACGCACCCGGACCCGCTGGCTCGCGCCGCGCGCCTGCGCGAGGTGATCCCGCAGATCCTCGAGGAAGAACGCAACCGCACGCCGCGCAAGAAGGTCAACCCCGGCGCGATCGGTCGCTGAGCGCGTGGCCAAGCGCAAACGAACCGTCCGGTCGAAGGCTGACGATGCGACGCCGTCGCCAGCAGAGACGCCGCCGGCTGCCGCTTCGCGAGCCAGGGAGGTCGCCCCCAGCGACCCGCTGGCGCGACGGATCCAGTCAGATCCGCTGCTGCAGCGCTACCGGCCGGCGCTCGAGCGGCGCATGACGGCCACCAAAGCTCTGCGCGAGGTGCTGCGTGCCGACGGACACGGCCGCTTGGCCGAGTTTGCCGATGGCCACCGGCGCTTTGGCGTGGTCCGCGACGGGGCGGGTCAAGACGCCGACTGGCTGGTGCGTGAATGGGCTCCCAACGCGACCGCCGTCTACCTGAAGGGGCCGTTCTCCGACTGGCAGGCGAAGCCGGCGTTCGCGCTGACGAGAATGGCTGCGTCGGGCGTTGCGGGGTCGGGCGTTGCTGGGTCGACGCATGGGTCCGCCGGCAAAACGGGCCTGGCGGCAGCTGACGATGCAGGCGGCATCTTTGAGCTGCGCCTGCCGGCCGAAACGCTCGCGCACGGCACGCCCTACCGACTCGAAGTGCACTGGCCCGACAGCCGCGGCATCACGACCAAGGGCGACCGCATGCCGGCCTACGCGCAGCGCGTCGTGCACCACGAAGACAACTGGGACGCCGAGATCTGGCAGCCGGCGCGGCCCTACGCGTTTCAGCACAAGCCGCCGACGCGCAAGGCGGGTGCGCCGCGCTTCATCTACGAAGCGCACATCGGCATGGCCCAAGAAGCCAAGCGCATCGGCACCTTCGACGAGTTTCGCACCGAGGTGCTGCCGCGCATTCGCGCCGCCGGCTACGACACGGTGCAGCTCATGGGCCTGGCCGAGCATTCGTACTACGGCTCGTTTGGCTACCAGATCTCCAGCTACTTTGCGCCGTCGTCGCGCTTCGGCACGCCCGACGATCTCAAGCGGCTGATCGACGAAGCGCACGGCATGGGCCTGTGCGTGCTGATGGACCTCGTGCACTCGCACATGGCGCGCAACATCGTCGAGGGCATCTCGCGCCAGGACGGCAGCGAAAGCCAGTACACGCTGCCCGGCGAACGCGGCGAGCATCCGGCCTGGGGCTCGCGCTGCTTTGCCTACCACAAGCGCGAGGTGCTGCGGTTTCTGCTGTCCAACTGCCGCTACTGGCTCGAAGAGTACCGCATCGACGGGTTCCGCTTCGACGGCGTGACCAGCATGCTCTACCGCGACCACGGCCTGAACCGAGAGTTTACGAGCTACGACGACTACTTCGCGGCCGGCACAGGCACGGACGAAGACCTCGCCAAGTCCGTCGACGAACACGCCTACGCCTACCTGGCACTCGCCAACGAGCTGATCCACGAGGTGCTGCCCGAGGCGGTCACGATCGCCGAAGACGTCTCGGGCATGCCGGGCCTGGCGCTGCCGGTCGCCGAAGGCGGCTGCGGCTTCGACTACCGGTTTGCGATGGGCGTCGCCGACGAATGGGTTCGGCTCGTCAAGGACGTGCAGGACGAGCAGTGGCCGATGGACAAGGTCTGGTTTGAGCTGACCAACCGCCGCCGCGACGAGCGCACGATCAGCTACGTCGAGTCGCACGACCAGGCCATGGTCGGCGACCAGACGCTGATTTTCCGCATGGCCGGCGAACGCGTCTACGAGCACATGTCGCGCACTAGCGACGACGTGCTCGTCGATCGCGCCATGGCGCTGCACAAGCTGCTGCGACTGCTGACGGTGGCGACCGCCGGCGACGGCTACCTCAACTTCATGGGCAACGAGTTTGGCCACCCGGACTGGATCGATTTCCCGCGCGTGGAAAACGACTGGTCGCACGAATACGCGCGCCGGCAGTGGTCGCTGAGCGATGACGACTCGTTGCGCTACGGGCTGCTGCGCGCATTCGACCGCGAACTGCTGCTGCTGTGCCGCACGCACGGCATCCCGGACGGCACCGACCACGAATACCAGCTGCTCAGCAGCGAGCCCGCCAAGGTGCTCGCCTGGCTGCGCGGCCCGCTGCTGTTCGTCGTCAACCTGCACCCGCAGCAGTCGCTGCCCGCGGCCCGTATCCCGGCGGCGCCCGGCCACTACCGCATCGTGCTCGACAGCGACGCGCCCGAGTTTGGCGGCCACGACCGCATCGACCGCAGCCTCGCGCACGAGGCCGATACCGATCGCATCCACCGCCACCATTTGCAGCTGTATCTGCCGGCGAGGACGGCGCTGGTGTTGGAGCGGACGGCGGCGGCGCCTTAGCGCCAAAGCACCGGAGCAGACGAAGCGCCTACAGAATCGTCACGTGCACGCTGTTCGTCAGTTCGACCGGCTGGTTTGCAAGCAGCCGCGCACTCTGGAAGAACAGCTCGGCGCCGTGCAGCGACGCGTCGACGGGCACCGCTAGCTGATACTGCGGCCCTGGCGTGCCGAGCACGTAGGCGTCGATCGAGATCGTGCCGTTGGGGTCGAGGTGCAGGTTGCGGTTGAAGCCGACCGGCGCGTCACCTTCGGCAAAAGCCGCAAACAGCCCCGCAATCGAGCCCGCGGGGCCGTCGATGGTCACGTCAATGCTGCCGCCGAGTTCGACGTCGGGCTCGGCCAGCGACAGTCCGTCGCGGATGCCGAGCACGTCGAAGATCTCGACCAGGTCGGGGCGTCGGCCAATCACGTCGGGCGTGTCCGGGCCGTAGGTGTGCAGCAGGTCCAGGATCTCTTGGTTGCTGAGCGTCGTGCCAAGCTGTCGCTTGCACGCGCCCTGGATGCACGCGATCACCGATGCGATGTGCGGCGTCGCCGACGACGTGCCGGTCGCCGACTGCGTGTAGGCCTGCAGCGGATCCTGCCCCGGAAAGAACAGGTCGCCGTAGCCGCTCGCGATCACGCCATCGCCCCAGCTGTGCGCATCCACTCGCCCACCCCAGTTGCTAAACACCGCGCGCTGCAGCGCACCACCCGCCGAGGCGCTGACGATCACGGCGCCCGAATCCCGGAAGCTGCGGCTGAAGCGGCCGAGCAGCGCCGGATCGTCGAGACTGCGGTTGCCGTTTCCCGACGGCGCGACCAGGTGGATATCCTGCGCGGTCACGGTCGCGACCGCGTCGTAGGCCGACTGGTAGAACTCGATCGGCAAGAACGTGCCCGGTCCGAGGCCCGGCACCAGCACCATCAGCACCAGCAGCGTGACGTCGCCGGGATCGCCTTCGACCGCGACCAAGGCCAGCGAGTCCGCGAGCCCGTTGTTGACGTCGATCGACAAGAAGCGGGCGTCGACCAAGTCCGAGATGCCGGTGATGCCAAACGCGTTGCGGTCGGCAAAGGAGATCGAAGCCCCCGAGAGGCCGTGGTTCGCCGTCGACAGCACCGGCGCCGGGATGACGCCGAGGAAGTTGCTGCTGACCAGCTTGCTGACGTCTTCGTGCCCGAGAATCCACGTGTTCTCGACCATGTAGAAGCCGACGTCCTGGCCGCGTGCGCCGAGCACGCTGTTGGCCATGCGGACGCCGTGGCCCACGGGAGATGCCGAATGCGCGAGCTGCTGCGCGACAAACGACGGCGTCGTCGGCGGCGGATCGTTTCCTTGCGGCGGCAGCGCAACGGGCGTCCGGTAAGAAGCCGGGTAGTAGATTGGCTCGCGGTAGGCGTGCGCCACCAGCGGCTCCTGCTGCAGCTGCTCGAGCAGGGCGTCGGCGGCGGCCGCATCGGCGCAGATCGCGCGATACCAAAGGCCCAGGTGGCCGGGTCGGCTGCGCGCCGGCATCACCGCGCAGGCGTGGCGGTGCAGGCGATCGAGTTCGTCCCAGCTGACCGACGCCACCAGAGGCTGCACAAACGCACCCGCGGCCCGGCAGCGCTCCGTCACGGCGCGCAGGTCAACGCCGGTGCGCGACACAAAGTCGCCGTCCAGCCATTCGCCGCCCGAGCCCGCACGCAGCTGGAACTCGATTCGGTTGGTGTGGACCGCCGGCAGTTGCGCCGTCGGTTCTTGCGGGGCCGCCTGCGACACCAGCGCCGCGGGCAGCGCCAGAGACGCCAAGAGCGCCAGCAAACAAACGAACGCTCGGGTCTTCGATCGCATCGATAGCATCGTCGCCCCAGCGTAGCGCAACGGCGCAAGGACGGAACCGGCGCCGGCGCCTGTTTCGTTGCTCGCGCAGCGAAGTTTCGTTGCGCGCGTCGCGAAACGGTCGAGCGCACGCCGCCGCCCGCATCCAGCCGGCGGCGGCGCGTCGGCCGGATGCAGGCGTCGGCGTCAGTTGCCGATCGTCGCGCGGCCCGCGTTGGACAGCACCAGGCCCGCCGCGTTGACGGCATCGAGGATCGCCCACTGGTGAAACAGCTCGGTGCCAATCAGGCCGGTGCTGCTCGGCACCGCGATCGACTGGCTGCCCGTTCCGGTCGCCGACGTGACGACGGCATCGAGCACATCCGGCGCAACCAGCAGATCACAGCCAGGTGCACCCGGCAGCGGGGTCGGCAGCGCGCCACCGCTCCAGCTCGTGTCGGAAAGGCCCGACGCCAGCACCGCAAACGTGTTGGCAAGCGCGTCCGACAGCGTCAAATCGTAGCTAGCGCCGAGAATCGGCTCGCCCGCATTCGAAAGCGCCGGCACCGCAAAGTTCGGCCCGCCGGTGCACGAGACGCGGTACGACGGCCGCTGCACCAGACCCGACTGGCTCCAGCTGTTGTTGCCCACCGTGCGGAAGTAGCCGGTGCCCGACTGGCCCGACGACAGGTTGGAAATGATGCCGTCCGGCGAGTTCTCATAGCCAATGTAGAACGTGCCGTTGACCGCCACCGGCGTTGCAAACGTTGCCGTGTAGAAACCGGGCGTTGTGCCAACCGTCATCGTCACGCTCGCCAGCGGCGTGCTGTCCGGAACGCCGCCAACCTGCGCGTAGATGTGCGCGGGGCGCGTGATCGACGAACCGTTGTTGGACGCGGTGTAGACCTCAAAGCCCGTCACCTGCGCGCTGCCGATGCTCGGCACTTCGTAGGTGTATTCAAAGCCGTTGGTGCTGTTGGTGAGCGTGCCGCCGTTGGTGTTGAGCTCCGCGCAGAACGCCGACAGCGGCACCGAGCCGGGGCAACCCTGACCAAACGCAGCGAACGATGCGAACGCCGGCGGGATGCCGGGCTGCCCATCGCCACCGACTACGACCAGCGAGTAGTCGGCGTCGACCGCCGCGGTCTCGACGTGGTTGTCGACAACGATCGACGTGCCCTTGATGTCGACGTTCCATACACCGCTTTCGGGCGCATCGACAAACACGCACTCAAGCGAGTTGACGCTGTCTTCGCTGCCGCCAACAACCGACCAAACGCCGTCTTCGAGGCCGTTGTTGCCCCAGTAGACGACACCGCTCGGCGACGTCACCCGCAGCGACAGGTCGTTGATCAGGTGCGCGGCGGCGGCGGGATTGGCCGCGGGCTCGAGCCAGTTGAGGCAGATCTTCAGCGACGGTTCGCCAGCCGCCACGGTCACTTCCCAGCGACTCGCCCCACCCTGCGGCAGCACGTCGGTCTCGTCGACGATGAAGGTCTCGGCGCGCCGGTCCCACATGTTCTGCAGGTTCGGGAAGCCAAAGCCCTGGTGCTCGCGACGGTTGTCCGAGCTCGCCGCGGTAAACGCGTACTGGTTCGCGCTGACGACCTGCAGGGCCTTCAGCGTCGGCGCGTGCGGGCGGTTGGCGTGCGCGCCCGAGCCGGGGGCGCGCAGCACGTTGCCAAACGGACCGACGCCAGGTGTCGCCGAGTCGTCGGTGAACATCTGGATCGCCAACACGTTGTGGCCGGCCACAATCGGCGTCGCACCGGACGTGCCGCCAAAGCTGTTGGAGAAGCCGCCGCCGACGGCCGACGTGCCGATGTTGTCGTAGTAGGCGCACAGCGTTGGCTTGAGGCGGCCATCGCTCGCTGGGCCGATGCTGGCACCACCGTTTTGCCACGAGTCATCGGCGGCGCTGCTGTTGTTGGCGTGGTTGACGCCACCGCACGAGAAGACGTTTTTCGCCCAGGCCTGCGGCCGCGAGTCCTGGTTGCCGGCGTTGGACTGCGACTGCGTCCAGGTGATGTCGTTATCAAACGTGATGTCGTCCGATTCGGCCGAGATCGACGTGTAGAAGAACGTGCGCGCGTTGCCCCACGAAGCCGTCGTGTGGCTGCAGTCGTGGATGTTGATCAGGTCGTTGAAGACCTGCCAGCGCGACGTCGTGACGCTGCCGTTGTTGGTGTAAAATTTGGTCGCATCCGGTGCCATGCCGCGCACGGCCGGGTTGGAGTTGCCGTTGCCAAAGACGATGCCGGCCGTGGCGTGGCCGTGGCCCGAAGACGCGCCGCCGCTGTTGACGTTGACGGCACCACCGGTGAAGTCTTGGTGCGAGGCCTCAATGCCTTCGTAGATGTGCGCGCCGATGCCGGTGCCGGTGTAGCCGACCTGCGCTTCGACATAGTTGCCGCCGCCCTGGATGCGGGCGTTGTCCATGTCCAGTTCGGGCGGCGACCAGCGATCGATCCACAGCACTTCGTCAAAGCCTGCGACCTTCTGCAGCTGCGGGCCGGTCAGCGACGCTTCCAGCAGCAGACTGCCGGTTTGCTCGTGTTCGATGACGGCGCCCATGGCGCGGATCTTGGCCATCAGGCCCGGCTTGTCCGTGTGCTTGTCGGCGACGACCAGGTTGTAGTGCACGGGCTGCGTGCCGCTCAGCACCTCGGCGTGCTGAAGCGCTGGCTCGAGCCGGTAGGCCGGATGGTAGCTGCCGAGCCAGCGCACCATCGGCAGCGCACGAACAGCCTGCTGCTGCGCCGCCGGCATGCGCACGACGTAGGCGTTGTCGGGCAGGTAGCCGACGATCTTGCCGCCGAGTTCTTGCAGCGCGGTCCGGCCGAGTTCGCTCGGCGTGCCGTGGAACTGCACGATCTGCAGACTCTGCGCGGCCGTGCTCTGCAGCAGCTCGGGCACCGCAGGCGAGCCCGTCAAAGGATCGAACGTCGCAAAACGCAGCTTCACAAAGCTGCCGGCTGCGGTCGCGTTCGGAGAAGAACTCGCGGAGGAGCGTGGTGCCTGGCCGATAGCGGCGGCACACGCCAATGCGAGAACACAGGCCGTCGTGAGGGCCGGCGTGGATGGATTGCGCATGAGAAGCAAGGAGGAGCCGGGGCAGGCTCCCGCGCATTCTAGCAATGTCTGTCCATCCGCGCTGGAAACCGAAAACTGTGCGGCGCGGAACCTGCCTCACAACGCCAGAACTCCTGCGAGGCTCCCGCGCCCTCTGACCATCCGTCACGAATCAGGCCGATGCCGCGTATCGCGCCCGCTAGCCCACGAGGTCCCAACGCCGCAAGACGTCCGCTACCTGCTTGGCGCGCAGCGGCTTGATGCAGAACATGTCCATGCCGCTCGCCAGGCAGTACTGCTCATTGCCCGACGACGCGTCGGCCGTGAGCGCAACGATCGGCGTGCGCGCATCGCCTTGCTGGAGCTCGTGCTTGCGCATGTTCTGAGCCGCCGTGTAGCCGTCGACGATCGGCATCTGGCAATCCAAGAAGACCAGATCGAAGCTCTCGCGCGCAAACATCTCGGCCGCCTGCTGGCCATCGGCGACCTCCACGACGGCGCACCCCATCTGGCGCAGGCGCTCGGCAAGCACGCGTCGATTGATTGGTGAGTCATCGGCGACCAGCACGCTCCGCCCCGAAGCGCGCAGCGCAGCCGGCTCGGCCGCGTCGCCGCCGTCCTTCGGTTGCGCCGGCGCCATCGCCGCCGCCAAAACCCGGGACAGCTCAGTCGGCCGCACGGGCTGCTGCATGATGCCGACGACGCCCAGGCCTTCGTAGGTGTCGTCGTCATGCACGGCGGCCGGCGTCTCGATCAGGACGATCGGGTTGTCGACGTTGGCTGCGCGGATGCTGCGCAGCACGGCCTGCGAATCGGTCGAGGCTTCGACAAACAGCAGGTCGCTTGGCTGCAGCCCGCGTAGATCATCCAAGACGACCCGCAGGCCCAGTTCTTCGAGATGCCCGGACAGCAGCCGCAGCGTGTTGAAGCGCGACGCCAGGATATGGGCGGTGCGCGGCGGCCCCGCGACGTCGGCTGGCGCGGCGCGCGCCGCATCCGCACCCGCATCCGCCGCACCCGATGCAACCCGGGCCCGCTTGAGCGGCACCCGTGCGGCAAACACGCTGCCTTCGCCCGGGGTGCTCGAGCATGTGATTTCGCCTCCCATCAGCTCGACAAATTGCCGGCTGATCGTCAGGCCGAGGCCCGTGCCGCCGTAGCGCCGCGTCGTCGAGGCATCCGCCTGCACAAACGGCTGAAACAGCCGTTCGGCCACATCGCGATCAAAGCCGCGGCCCGTGTCGCCGACTTCAAAGATCGTCGAAGCACAGCTCTCTTCCGCACAGCGCGCCGAAAGGCTGACAAAGCCGCTGTCGGTAAACTTGACCGCGTTGGCGCCGAGATTGAGCAACACCTGGCGCAGCCGCACGCGATCGCCGAGCACATACCGTGGCAGCGTCGGGCACAAATCAAACAGCAGCTCAACGCCCTTGTCCTCGGCCTGCACGTGCAGCAGCTGCACCACGGACTCGCACGTCTCCCACAGATCGAACCGCTCGTGCTCGAGCTCGATGGCCTCGGCCTCGGCCTTGGAGAAGTTCAACACCTGGTTGACGAGGTCCAAGAACGACTCCGCCGTGGTCACCACCGCCCGCACCCGATCGCGCTGCTGCTCCGAGAGCTGCCCGGCCATGATCAGCTCGGACATGCCGATGATGCCGCTGATCGGCGTGCGCAGCTCGTGGCTCATGTTGGCGAGAAAGCGCGACTTCTGCTTCGAAGCCTCTTCTGCCGCTGCCAGCGCGCGCGCGATCTCCTTGTTCTGGACCTCAAGATCGAGCGTGCGTTGCTCGGTCATCTCAACCAGCTGCATCGCCGCGTGTACGTTCGCCGACACCACCTCGGTCTTCTCGAGCCGCAGGCGCTGGTTCTCCGCGCGCAGCTCTTCGCACTGTTGGCGGAGCGCCTGGCACTCGTTTTGTTGATCGTCAGAGGAGGTCATGAGCTTCGTCGCAGCACCGCAGGCCTCTCAGAACGTGACCGTCGGCACACCGGCTGCGACACCTTCGACAAACTCGGCGAGCCCAGACACCTTCATCGTGGCGCCGATCGTCGCCGCCGAGCCGGGAACGGCCGCCGCCACCGCTCCGTCGGTCAGAGCGCCGCCGACCGCGTCCAGACGGTCCCAGGCGTTCCCGCAGTGCTCGGTCACGCATGATGAGCAGCATCGAATCACAACGCCCATCGCCTCCAGCTGGTCGAGCAGGGCATAGACGCGATCTCCAACAGCACGGCGCGGCTCGCACGCCCACTTGGTGGCGTCGAGCACCAAAAAGACCCGAACGCTCAAGCCAGAGGCAGCTGCCGCGAGCGCCGCCTCGAGTGCCAAGCACGCACGTGGGATATCCGCGGGACCGCTGGTCGCGACGATCTGGATCCGGCGCGGAGCCGCTTCACTTGCCGAGATTTCCATTCAGAGCACCATCGCCACTTTGGCATCGCAAGCCGCTTCGAGGCATGCTGCCGCGCCACCGAGCTCCGCCGAGTTGCGCATCTCTTCGAGTCGAAACCCCATCATCTGCATGGACGCTTCACAGACGACGAGCTCCACGCCAAGGGCTTCGGCCGTCTCGATGTGCTGTTCGAGCGAGGGCATGCCAAGCCGGCGCATGCGCCACCGAATCAGGCAGCCGCCGAAACCACCAAAGTTCATGCGCGACATGGGCAGCGCGCGGCTGCCAACCGGCACCATCCAGCCAAACATGCGCTCGATGAAGCTCTTGCCGCGTCCGCTGCGCCTGCAGCGCAACGCAGAAACACCCCAGAACGCGAAGAACATCCGCGTCTGCAAGCCGCTCGCCGCCGCTGCGTTGGCGAGCGTGAAAGCGAGCAGGTGCTTATCGAGGTCCCCACTAAAGACAACGAACGTCGAAGCCTTGGATGTTTGCGCGGCGTCTGCGTCTGCGTCTGCGTCCGCACGGGCCCCCTCGCCGCCAACCGCGCGGCACTCGCGACACTCGCGCAACTTGGCACCAGCTGCCATTTGCGTCACCAACCCGGCCGGCACTTCTGACCGATCGGATACGCCGTTCGGCGCGGCCAGATCGCGGCTCATCGCGTCGCTGTTCATTGCGCCTTCCGGATCACGGCTCGCTTCGTCGCCCCGTCTTCCACATCGACGAGCACGTGCCCAGTCATCCGCGACCAGGCTTCGAGGTCCGGCAAGAACGCGGCGTCGCACGCCTCAATGGCAATCTGATCCCCGACCGCCACACGACGAATCGCCAGGGACAGCTGAACGATCGGCATGGGACACCGGAGGCTGCGACAGTCGAGCCTTTCCATGCCGGAGATATCGGCATCCGGAGGTTCTTCCTGTACCAGAGAACGACACAAGCGCTCCGTCCGCGCCGGCAGAAACCTGTCCCGCGCCATCATCCACGCGATGGCATCGCAACTTTCGGCTCGTCCAAGAGCCGAGCCGGCGCCGCGAGCTGCGCGCCTCATTCTTAAGACAGCGGCCCGCGGGGACCCACTTGGGCCGTGGCCGACCGGCTGCCGCGCGTCCAGCCGCGGCCTGCCCTACCTACGTAAACCCGACCTGCTCTTCGCCGGCGATGCGCTGCTTCTTGGCCGGATCCTTGCCCTTGCCTTCGCCGGGCACGCCGCCTTCTTGGATCGAGTCAACTTCGTGCAGGGCAACGGCGATGCGCGAGCTGACGCCACGGCGCTGCATCGTGATGCCGTAGAGCACCTGACACTCCGCCATCGTGCGCTTGTGGTGCGTCACGATGCAGAACTGCGTGTCGTCGGTGAAGTCGCGCAGCACGCGCAAGAAGCGTTCGACGTTGGTCTCGTCGAGCGCGGCGTCGACTTCGTCCAGGATGCAGAACGGGCTCGGGCGCACCTTGAACAGTGCGAACAAGATCGCCACGGCGGTCAGCGACCGTTCGCCGCCGCTCAGCAGGTTGATCGACTGCAGCTGCTTGCCAGGCGGCTGCGCCACGATCTCGATGCCGGCTTCGAGCATGTCCTCCTCGATGTTGCTGAGGAACATGTCGGCTTTGCCGCCCTGGAACAGCTTGCGGAAGATCTCTTGGAAGTTCTTGCGCGCCTCGTGGAAGGTGTCTTCGAACAGCGTGCGCGATTCCGCTTCGAGCCGCTTGAGCGTCTCCATCAGCGTCTTGCGCGCCTCCTTGAGGTCGGTGACTTCCTGCTCGAGCTGCGTGAAGTTGCCTTCTTCGGCGTCCAGCTCTTCGACCGCATCGAGGTTGACCGCGCCGAGGCGATCCTTCTGCGACTGCAGCACCTGCACGTCCTTGCGCACGGCCGCGGCGTCGAAATCGTCTTCTTTCCAGAGCCGCTGCAGGTTGAGCCAGCCATCGACCACATCGGGCGGCAGCGGCGGACCCTGCAGGCATTCGACGACGCCGGCCAGTGGCACCGGCCCGGCCAGCCGCGTTGGCTCGACCATGCCGACCCCTTCGATCTCGCCGAGGCAGCGCCGCAGCTCGATCCCAGTGTCCTCGCGCAGCCGCTCTTCGAGGCGCTCGAAGCGGTGCTCGACGTCGGAGACCGCCAGCCGCGACTGCGTCAACGACTCGCTGGCAACCGCGCGACGCTGCTCCCACGACTGGACCTCTTCGACCACCTGCTCGCGCGCGCTGCGCGCATCGAGCAGCTGCTGCTCCGCGGTTTCCTTGTCGATGGTGCGCTCGGCGAGCGTGTCTTCGAGCGCCATCGCCAGCTCGAGCAGACGCTCTTGCTCGGCCAGCGCTTCGGCGCGGTCGTCCTCGGCCTGACGGTGACGATCCTCGATCTCCTGACGGGCACGATCCAGGTCGCGCACCGCCTCTTCGTGCATCGTGATCGAGCGCACTAGGCCTTCGCGCACCTCGCCGGTCTGGACCTGCTGGATGCGGAGGCCCTGCTCCTTGTCCTGCTCTTCGCGCTGCGCATCCTCGGACGCCCGGATCCGGTCGCCGAAGTCCTGCTCGTTCGAGCCGGCCTGCTGCTCCATGCGGATCAGCAGATGCTGGTTGAGCAGCGACGTGCCGACGTTGGCCAGAGCCGTTGCCTGCGTGCGGCGCAGCTCGGTGTTTTCGACCGACACCTCGCCCGCTTCGCGTTCGATGTCTGCTTGGCGGGCGACGAGGCGCGACTCCTGCGCCTGGCAGGACTGCGCTTCGCGGCGCACGCTCGACAGCGCATCGCCGACGGCCTTCAGCTCGCGCTTGAGCCGGTCGACGCGGCCGCTCGCGGCTTGCTTGCCTTGCGTAAGCCCATCGAGTTCGGCGCGCAGCACGGCGGCCTGCTCGCCGAGTTCGACAATCTGCGAACGGCGCACGACTAGGCCCTGGTGGCCGTCGGCTGCGGCACCGCCTTCCATGCGCGGGCCGCAGACGACGGTGCCGTCGGGCGTCACGAAGCAAAGGTCCGCGCGGCTCGAATCGGCAATGTCAAAGTCGGCGACCACAACACCGCGCAGCAGCCAGCCCATCAGCTTGCGGCTGGCGGCTCCGCCGGTCGCGCTGGCGTCGGGGGCGTCGGGGGCGTCGGGGGCCTCGCCACCGCCGGCATTGTCCGCATCGGCAAGGCTGCCCGAATCGGCAAGGCTGCCCGCATCGCCAACGCTGCCCACAAGCTCATCGTCCGCAAGCTCACCGTCCGCCTGCTGCTCCTCGAGCACGTGGCGAACGAGGTCGGTCAGGTAGTCCGCGCCCGCCGGTGGCTTGAGCAGCGAACTGCCCTTCGCGCACGGCGGTTCATCGCCGAAGGCTTCTTCGACCAGCAGCAGCACGCGGCCGAGTCGCTTGTCGGCCAGATCACGCACGATCTTGGCGGCGTTTTCGCGCGTGTCGACGACCAGCGCCTGCACGTAGGGGCCAAGCGCCGCTTCGAGCGCCGGGCCGTGTTCGCTGTCGATTTCGATCAGGTCGAGCAGGCGCCCGCGCAGGCCTGCCGGCTTCTGCTCGAGCACGTAGCGCGGTCCCTGGTCGAAGCCTTCCATGTGGGCCTCCATCGCCTGCAGCGCCTGTCGGCGGCCTTCGACTTCGGTCACCTTGTAGCGCAGCTGCGACTCCTGCTCGGCGAGCTCGGCCGCCGCAACGTCGGCGCCTTCGAGGTCGCCCAGCGCGACCTGCTCGCGCTCTTCGAGCAGTCGCTCGCGCGTGCCCAGATCGACGAGCTGCGTGCGCCAGTTGCCGAGATCGCCGGCAAGCTGCGCCTGCTCCGTCGCCAACACGCCCGAACGTTCGGCAATGCGGCTGAGCCGCCCCCTGGCGGCGTCGACCTTGGCCTTGCCGTCGGCCGCGGCGTTGCGCGCGCGGGTTCGCCGGTGGAGCAGGTCGAGCTGGCGCTCGCGCACCGCTTCGCGCTCCGCGACCAGCAGCTTGTGGGCGTCGGCCACCGCCTGCGTCGCCAGCCGCTGCTCGTCGAGCGTCTTGGCGAGGTCGATCAGCTCCGCTTCGCGGCTCGCCAGATCTTCGCGCGCCGAAGCGAGCGTGATCGCGCGTTCGTCGCGCTGCTCGACCAGCCCGCTGACCCGTTCACGGCCGCGCTCGAGCTCTTCGAGCCGGTCGGCAGCACGCCGGGAGTGCGATTCGGCACGCTCCTTGTGCTGCATCAATTCGCTCTGGCAGCGGCGCAGTTCGTCCTGAACCTGCTCCATCGCCGCCGCGCACGTCGTGATCGCTTCTTCGCGGGCGCCGAGCTCACCGCTCTTTTCTTCGCGGCCGATTTCGGCGGCCTCGAGCTCTTCCTGCAGCTCGTTGAGGCGCGCAGCGTGGCCGTGCCACTGTTCGCGCAGCTGCTCGCCGTCGATGACGGCAATCGAGGCGCGCAGATCGCAGAGCTGCGCCTGCAGCTCGCGGAAGCGACGCGCCTTGCCGGCCTGGATGCGCAGGCTGCGGATGCGCCGACCGCGCTCCTCGAGCAGGTCGGTGACCCGCGCCAGGTTTTGGTCGGTGCGCTCCAGCTTGCGCAGGCACTCTTTCTTTTGCAGCTTGAAGCGTGCGACGCCGGCGGCTTCTTCGAAGATCGCGCGGCGCGCTTCCGGGTTGGCGGACAGCACCGCGTCGATCCGGCCCTGCTCCATGACCGAGTAGCCGCCCGTGCCGAGCCCGGTATCGAGCAGCACGTCGCGAATGTCCTTGAGGCGCACATCCTCGCCGTTGAGCAGGTAGCTCGACTCCTTGTCGAGCGTCAGCCGGCGCGAGATGTCGATCTCGGTGCGGCCGTCGAGCTGACCGTTTGGATCCTCAAACGTGATCGTGACCTCGGCCATGCCCATGGCCTCGCGGCCCTCGGCACCCTTGAAGATCACGTCGGTCATCGCCGAGCCACGCAGGCTCTTGGCGCGCTGGTCGCCGAGCACCCACTTGATGGCGTCGACGACGTTGGACTTGCCGCAGCCGTTGGGACCGATGATCCCGGTCAGGCGCGAGTCGAACTCGAACTCCGTCTTGTCCGCGAACGACTTGAAGCCGCGGGCGACGAGGCGCTTCAGCCGCACGGGGCTAGCCCTCTCCCATCATGCGGCCGCCGAGCAAATCGGAGCGCCGCTGCTCGGCCGCGCTCTGCTTGCTACGCTCGCCTTCGGAAAAGACACCGTCCGCAGACGCCGCATTTGCGGGCGCGGCGTGCCCGCTCCCGACCGGCCCGCTACCGACCGCCCCACGATCAACGGCCCCCACGGCATTTCCACCCGGCAGGCTGGCCATGGCCGCGCTGCGGCGCGCGCGCTCGGCCTGGACCGCGCCGTACGAGACCGCCGCCGTCGGCTGGCCGGTGACGACCAGCAGGTGCTGCACCGCATCCGAAATCTCGGACGTCAGCAGCACCACCTTGGCGCCGCGGGCGTCGCGGTCGCCAACGCGCTTTTCGCGCAGCGCTTCGAGAGTGACCGAAGCCAGTTCCAGGGCACGCCAGTCCTCATCAATGCCAACGGCGACGAGCGCCAGATGGATCGACCGAGCTAGCTTCGTCGTACGCAGGAACTCGCGCCGACCGTCGCGCTTTTCAACAAGATGTTCCGTCCGCCGTTTCATGACCGCCCTCCCGACGCTTCTCCAGCATCGGCTTCAGCTCTTCCAGGAACTGGCTGACGTCCTTGAACTCGCGGTATACCGACGCGAAGCGCACGTAGGCAACCTGATCGAGTTGGCGCAGTTCCTGCATGATGAGGTTGCCGACGACCTTTGACGGCACCTCTTTGTCGAAGGCCTCCATGCACTGCCGTTCGATCCGATCGGTCACGTCCTCGAGCTGTTCGTTGGACACCGGCCGTTTCTCACAGGCGCGTAGGAGTCCGCCGAGAACCTTGCTGCGATCAAATGCGACGCGCTCACCGTTTTTCTTCACGACCCGAAGCGGCGCCATCTCGACGCGCTCATAGGTCGTGTAGCGTCGGCCACAGTCGGCACAGACGCGCCGACGACGAATCGCGAAGCCATCGGCGCTCGCGCGCGAATCGATGACCCGATCATTGTCGGCCTTGCAGTAGGGACAGCGCATAGCGGTATCGCCCCAGAGGACATCTGCGCTTCGCCACCACAGCGACCGCATACGCCCGCCTCTGGGAGGCTCAGTTGGCGGACTGGAGCTCGTCTGACCACGAACTCCAGACCTTGCGTTGCGCCAGACTCTACCTCCCCAACCCCTTGTGTGTCAAAACCATCACTTGCCAAGACAGAAGCGACCGTAGATTCGGTCGAGCAGCTGCTCGGGCGAATGGCTGCCGCCAATGCCGTCCAGGGCCCGCAATGCCGCCTGCAGCTCGACCGCGGCCAGCTCCGGAGCGATTTTTGCCGCCCGCAGGGATTCGGTGAGCGCTGCATGCGCGGCCTGCAGGGCCGATCGCAGCGGGGCGCCGGCGTCGACGCCGCCGCTGTTCGTGCCGCCGCCGCCGCCGAGAGCCAAGAAGGCCTCGCGCAGCGCCGGCAGCCCGTCACCAGTGGTCGCACTGGTCGCAAACACGCGGCCGCTTGGCGAGGGCAGGCGGGCGCAGGCGGCTGCGGGCAGCCTGTGCTGGAGGGCCGCGCCGTGCGGATGGCCGCCTTCGCCTGCCCCCGGCAAGAGGTCGCACTTGCTAAAGACCACGCCCCACCACGGCAGCGGCGAGCGGTAGGCAAACTCCGGGATGCGCGGGTTGGTGGCGTCGAGCACGACCAGCAGGGCCGCCGCCCGCCCGGCCAGACGTTCGCGCAGCGCCAGGGCGCTGCGGTCGGCGGCCCCCGGATCGTCGAGATCGCCCGGGGCATCCCAGAGCCGCATCGCGCCGCCGGTGCCGTCCGTCGGTCCGGGTTCGCGTGCGGCGGCGTCGGCGGATGTAGCTCCGGCTGCGGCTGGCGGGCCAAGCGGAACGCGGATCTGGAGCAGGTCGCGCGTCGTGCCCGCCACGTCGGCGACCAGCGCCTGCTCGCGGCCGGCCAGCGCGTTGGCCAGCGACGACTTGCCGGCGTTGGCGTGGCCGACCAGCAGCAACTCGCCGCCGGGGCTCGCAATCGGCAGCGACCGCACCAGCTGGTCGAGCTTCTGTTCGAGCGGCAGCAGCGGATCCCGCCATTGGCCGGTGGGCACCGCGCCGGTGTCGTCTTCGTCAAAGTCGAGGCCGACTTCGAGCAGCGCGAGCTGATCCTGCAGCTGGCGGCGCACGTCGGCGACTTCGTCGGACAGGCCGCCGCGCAGCCACTGCACCGCCGCCGCCGCTTCACGCCGATCGGATGCGTGCAGGAGCAGCAGCAGCCCCTCGACTTGCGCCAGGTCCATGCGGCCGTTGCGGCACGCGCGCGCCGTAAACTCTCCCGGCAGGGCTTCGCGCACGCCCGCCGCGCGGCCGTCGCGCACCAGCTGCTCCTGCAGCAACCGCACCAGCAACGGGCTGCCCGGCACGTGCAGCTCGACGATGTCTTCGCCGGTGAAGGAACGCGGTCCGGGCATGGTCAGCGCGATCGCTTCGAGTTCGGCGGACGGCGATTCGACGGGCGAGGATGCGCTAGCCGGCGACCCGGTTTGCGGCGACCCGGTCGCAGGCGAATCCGTCGCAGCAGGCGACTCCTCAGCAGGCGTCAGCGCACGCGCCACGACCGACAGCCGCACACTGCCGCGCTGCTGGCCGCGTGCGCGGCTGAGCGCCGGCGCAAACACCCGCGCCGCGGCCTCAAACGCTCGCGGCCCCGACAGACGGATCACGGCGCGTTCGCTCGCGCCTTGGGCGCTGGCCAGGGCCACAATCGTGTCCCCGATCATGCCAGGAGCCCATCCGCGGCGGCGATTTGCATAACGCGACGATGCGGCTCGGCACGCTGCGCGTCAACGCCTGGCATCGTCTGCACGGATGACCGTGCTGCGCGGATGGCTTGGCGGCACGGGTTGCCTGGCGGAACGGGTTGCCTCGCGGAACGGGCGCTAGGACTGCACAAAGCGCCACAGGCCAAACGAGCCGGCGACGTACAGCTCGGGAAGCTGGGCCGGATCGCCATCCAGATCGGCGACCACGATGCTGTTGTGCATGCCGGCCGCACCCGGCACGTGGCTGCGCCAACGCGTCGCCAGCGTCTCGGCGTCGAGCACCAGCACGTCGCCCGCCAGCGTCGTCACGATCAGCTCGTCGCGAGCCGGCCCACTCGCTTCGGGCAGCAGATCCGCCACGCACATGCCCACGACGCCGTAGCCGCCACGATCGCCACGATCGCCACGATCGCCGAGATCGCCGGCGGCCGCGGCCGCGTCGGGAACAAGCCGCCGCTGCGCTTCGAGGGCAAAGCTGCCGGCACCGGCCGACGACCAGCGCAGCCGCTGCACGCTGCCCGTCGCAACCTCGAAGTCGCGCAACCTGCCGTTCGACGAACGACCGCCGTAGGCCCGCGGCAGCGGCGTCGGTCCGTAGACCGTGCCGAACCAGACCATCAGGTCGTCGCCGCGAACCGCGACCGCCAGCGCGCCGCCGCCAAAGCCGTAGTCCTCGGAGGACGACACCGCACCAAGTGCATGCCCGGCCGACGGCGTACCCATCTGCGGACGCAGCACCCGCACGCGCCCGCCGGGGCAGCCGAGCGCGAGCACCACTTCGCCCGATGCGAGCTGGCGCGCCGCCAGCGCCTGATGGTTCATGATCGGGACCTGCGTCACGAAGCTGCGCAACGGCAAGAACGGCAAAAAGCTCGCGGTGGTCGCAGACTCTTCGTGCCCGGTCGACGCCCACAGCCCGGCGACGTCAAACGGTCCCGCAGCGGACGGAAAGCGCACCCCTTCGACGAGGTTGCCCCACGTATCGCGGCCGATGCCGTCGCTGCGCGCCGACCAATAGTAGACATCGCGCGGCGCAGCGCTGCCGTTCGCCGTTTGCACATCGAGCACATCACCGCCCATGCGGTGCGCGACGAAGCCTTCGAAGACGCAGCTCCCGGCGGACCCGCGCCGCCAGTTGTCGGGCAGCGTGTTGGTCTCCGCGTCTTCGTAGCCAAGGTGGAACACGTCCGTCGGACACCACGGCTTGGTCACGATCTTGGTCGCGCCGGACGGCGCGCGAATCGCGACGCGCTCGCTGCCGTAGCGCGTGCTGACAATCGGCTGCGTTGCGCCCGACGCGTTGCGGTTGCCGAGGTCTTGCCAGCCGCGGATGCCGGCAAGGGACGGATCGCCGTTGCGGTAGCGGGCGGCGGCGGCGGCGGAATCGCTGGCGGTCGGCACGCGCCAGTAGCCACCGCGGCGATCGAGCACATGCAGCTGCTGTTCGCCGGCACGGCGCGCGATGGCCCAGGTCGCGGCCAGAGCTTGGTTGGTGTGCGGCAGGCTGCCGTCTTGATCTCCCGAGCGGCCTTCGCGACCCGATGCGTCTTCGCGACCCCGTGCATCTTCGCGGCCCCGTGCGTCTTCGCGGCCCGATGCAGCTTCGCCGTCTGGCCGAACCGGAGAGTAGCGAGCCGGCAGAGCGGCCGCCGCGAACGACGCCGCAACCGGCAGCAGCGCGCCCGGCATCGGAAACTGCAGGACCGGCTGTGCGGTGACCTCAAGCAGATCGTTGATGTGCAGCCACATCAGCGATCCCGACTGGCTCGCGACCACCACTTCTTGATCGTAGGGGCCGTCGCTGCCTGCCAGGTTGTTGTCGACCAGCTCACCGACCGCCAGCGCATGCGTCTGCAGACCCGCCGGCTGGTAGATTGTCGCGCCCGCCGTCAAGAACAGGATCTTCTGCGCGAGCTGGCGGCCGAACTGGTCGTACAGCGACAGGTTGTCGTTGTGCAGCAGGAGCAGGTGTTCGCCCTTGCGATCGCCGGGGTCGGAAGAACTGTTCGGGCTGGCCGCTGCCGGCTGGCGACAAGTTGCGATGCGCAGGCCCCCGGTGCCGCCGAGGAGCGGCCTGGCGCCGACGACATAGCTGGTGCCGGCGCGCGCCGGCGGCAGATACGCGCGCACCGCTACGCCGTCTTCGTCGCCTGACCACAGACCGACCAGAGCGTCGACGTAGCCCTGCCCGGCGATGCGCCAATCGGCCTGCAGGAGCGCCAGATCGTGCGGAGTGCCCTGACACGGTGGATCCGTCATCACGTTGGTGGCGGCATCCGGGTCGAGCAGGCGCTCGGGAATGGGCCGACTGATCGTGTGCACGCGGGGCGCAAACAGAGCGGGATCCTGCAGCTCCTGCGGTTCAAAGAGAACCTCCGCCACCACGCCCCGGCGCGATTGGATCGCGACCTTCTGGCCGCGCACCACAAAGTCAACAATGCCGGGCTCGGGCCATTCGTAGATCGGCGCAAACGTCGCGGCGTCGTAGAACACCAGGCCGCCGTGCACCGACGCGAAGACCACCTGCTCGGGGCGGCCGGGCAGCACGCTCGCGACCTTGAGGTGGTGCGGCCGCGCGCAGGCCCACGGCAGCTCGACGGTCTGCAGGACCTGCAGCGAATCGATCGCCAGGCGATGCAGGTGGCGGCGGGTTGCGACCAGCAGTTCGGAGCCGCTGCGCCCGCCTGCGAAGACCGCCAGACCGGTCGCCTCGTGGCCGAGTGCGCGCGGCAGCGTGCGGCCCACGGCCGGCAAACTCGGATCGGCGCCGGGGAGCAAGCCATCGTTGCTGTGGGCAACCTTGACGAGCTGGCCGCCGCGCACCGGCACGCCGGTGTCGTCGGTATCGACCGCAAAGGCACAGACCACGCCTTCGATCCCCGCGACGTAGACGCGGCCATCGTGGATGAGCATGGCTTCCTTGTGGCCAAGCCACGTGCCCGCTGCCCCCGGCTGGGTCCGCGCAAACCACTCGTCGTCGCGACGCAGTGGGGTGCTTGCGCCGGTCGGCGTGCTCGCCGCGGCCGGCATCGAATCGCCGACGCGGCCGAGCGCCCATTCGTGCGGGTTGTCGAGCGCCCGCAGCGACGGCCCCGGCGGCTCGCTCGCGACCGGCGGGATCGGCGACAGCTCGCCGCGATCCAGCTGTCGCCGGCGGTTGTCGATGGCCCGCACGATGACTTCGTGCACCAGCGGATGCAGGTGCCTGACGGGATCGCCGCCGTAGGGACTGTCAAAGCGAGAGCCTTCGCCGTGGCAGGTGTTTTCGGCCACCGACCAGGCCAGCTCGCTGCCAACCGGCCACAGGCGCCGCCCCGTCGCGGCGCGCACACCGGCACTCGTGGGGCCGGCGGCTACGGCAGCTCCGGCGGCCAGCTGCGCCCAATCGGTACCGGTCGACGTGATGTCTTCGTCGCCGACCACGAAGCACGCGGGTCGGTGCACGTCACCACGCTCAAAGCGACGGAGATACGACAGGTCGTGGATCCAGCGGTTCTGTCCCCACGTGTACTGGCCCCAATCGAGCAGGTCGTGTTCGTCGACAGTCGCACCGCGATCGGCCGAGCCGCCGAGCATGCCAAAGGCAAAGCCGAGGTCGTGCTCTCCCAGCAGGCGCTGGATGCTCGGGTGGATCACCGAACAAAACGCGCCGTGGATGCGCTCGGGATAACGCATCAGCGCCCAGCTGGTTTGGTGGCCGCCGTTGCTGCCGCCGGCAAACACCGTGACGACGTCGCGCTCGACGCTGCGCCCCGGACCTTGCGCCGACAGCCGGTGCTGGGCGCCGATCGGGTTGCGCGCGCTGTTGTCCTGCAGCAGCAGTTCGACGGCAGTCAGCAGCTGCATACTGCGCTGTTCGTTGCAGGTCGTCTGGCGCCGCGCCACCGTCGGCACGGCGTAGGCGATGATCGGGTAGTAGCTCGCATCGGGCGCGGGGGCCGCCAACAGGTCGGCGTAGCCGGTCGGCCGTCGGACCGTGCTTGCGCCGACGTTGTCGCGGAAGCCATCGGCGGACCGCGACAGCTCGGGACGCGTCAGCCCATCGGGGCTGAAGTAGCCCTGGTAGATCTGGAACCACGACAGCACCCGGCCCTGGTGGTCGCGCGGAAACGCCGTGGTCTCCCAGTTGAACACCACGATCACGACCTTGTCGTGCACCGCCGGGTCGTAGTCCTGCTGCGGCCGGAACAGCTCAAAGGCCGCCTGGTCGACATAGGCGCCCACCGCGCCGTAGAGCGGGTGTGCGGTCGGCAGCGACACGCCCGCGGGCCGCAGGTAGCCGACCAACCGCTGCATCGGCACACCGGGCGGAACCGGACCAAACGGCTCGTTCCAGAGATACGGCTGCCAGCCGGCCGGCGCGTGCACGTCCGAGAGGGTCACATCCCGCCCATCATCCGATGAAAACCAACCGCCATAGTCGATGTCCGATTGGCCCGCCGGCGCAAAGCCCTCGCCGTGGTTCCAGCGAGGCAGTGGCTCTGCATACTGAACGCGCGGCGCGGAGCCGTTGCGCAATGCCCCAGGGGCTGGCTCGGCAATGCCGGGGTGCACGCGGCGGGAGCCGCCGGTGGCGGGAGCTGGAACCTGCGCGGGCGCGGTGGCTGTCAGCGCTAGGGCAGCAGCGAGCGAAAGCGCGAAGGCGCGAGACATGACGAGGGAGGCATGGCGCACCGCGTCACGTTAGACGATTGAGGCGCGTTCGGTAGGCGGATGGTGTGCGGGCTGCTGCGCGTGCCGAATCGTCAACGGAAGGAGTGACGGTGTGCCAGTTCAGAGTCACGGCCTTAAGAGTCACCATCCTTAAGAATCACCGCCTAAGAGTCACAAGATCGACCGCCTCACAAATGCCCCATGTCGGCATCGCTGCTTTCGTTGTCCCTGCAATTTATGAATTCTCGATGCATAGCCGTTTCACACAATTTCGATTTCGTAGCCTCGGCCAATCCGTCACGCCCGAAACCACCTACACACCCCACCAAGACGCTCACGCACCAGATCCGATAGCGGCACGGCAAAACTCCAACACCTACGCCGGCAGCACTCGAAACGCCCCTCCGACCAGGCCCACAACCCCCTACGCAAACAGCCCCGCCAACCGCCCCGTTGCGAAGGCTGCCTGGAAGTTGAAGCCGCCGATCGGGCCGTCGATATCGAGTAGCTCTCCGCACAGAAAGAGACCCGGCTGGAGCTTGGACTGCATGGTCTTGGCGTCGACCTCGTCGAGCACCACGCCACCGCGGGTCACCTCGGCTGCGCCGTAGCCGAGGCTGTTGGGCGACGGCACGCGCAGGTCCTTGACGGCCCGCAGCAGCGCGCGGCGCTCGTCCTTGGGCCAGCTCGCCAGGGTGCGGTCGGCGGCGGAACCGGCGCGCTCGACCAGTGCGTGGCGCACGCGTTCGGGGACCTGGCGCGGCAATACCGACTCGACCCGGCGTGAGCCGTTTTGCTTGGCGGCCGACAGCCAGCGCTGCTCGAGATCTTGCTCTGGGACCTCGGGCAAGAAGTCGAAGCGAACCTGTGCTTTGCCAACGAGCTCTTCGATGTCGCCGGCCAGATCCATCGGTGCTGGCCCCGACAGGCCCTTGTGCGTGAACAGGATCGGGCGCCGCCGCCGCAGCGTCTCCTTGCCGTCGGCGCCGACGCACGCGATGTCGACGTCCTTGAGCACAATGCCCTGCAGGGCCCGCACCCACGGCGCATCGACGCGCAGCGGCGCCAGCGCCGGATAGGTGCTGGTGATGGTGTGGCCAAACGCGCGGCACCAGGCGTAGCCATCGCCCGTCGCGCCGGTCTTGGGGTAGCTGAGGCCGCCCGTCGCGAGCACGACCGATTGGGCGCGCACTTCGCCGCTCGGCGTCGACAGCACGAAGCCACGCTCTCCGCCGCCATCGCCGTCCACCCGCCACACATCGGCAACCGGCGCATCGCGCACCAGCTCCACGCCCGAACGCTCGACCAAAGCCAGCAGCGCATCGACGACGTCGCCGGCCTTTTGGCTGATGGGGAAGAGCTTTTCGAGGTCCTCTTCGCGCAGCGGCACGCCGGCCGCCTCGATGAACTCGCGCAGCGCCGTCGGCGGAAACGACCGCAGCGCGTGGCGCAAGAAGCGCCCGCGGCGTTTGCCGTACTGCAGCTCGAGGTCCTTGCCCGAACGCGTCGTGGTCAGGTTGCAGCGCCCGCCGCCGCTGATCAGGATCTTGAGGCCCGGCTTGCGGTTCTTTTCGATCAGAACCGTGCGGCGGCCACGTTGCGCGGCCTGCACCGCGGCCATCAGGCCTGCGGCGCCGCCGCCGACGACCGCGACGTCTACGTCGCGGTCCATCAGCGATCGCCCTCGAACGCGCGCCAGATCGGCCAAGCGGCCGAATCAGCCCATTGGACTTCGCGCGCCTTCATAGGGTTGGGTGGGCCCGCCGACACGCGACGGGCCGCTCACGAAACGGTGAACCTATTCGCCGCTTCAAGTGCTTGGGGCTTGCTGGACGCCTCAGCCCTTCTGCTCGGTCTTGCTCTCTTCCGACTTGCCCTTCTCGTCTTCGTCCGGCTCCGTGATGCGAAGCACGGGACGGTTGCCGATCGGGGTCTTGCGGTTGGTGGAGTAGCCCTTGCCCATCTTCTTGGGCTTGAACCTGCCGGCGGTCGCGCCGCCGGCCTTGGTGCGTGAACGTGCCATGGTCGTAGTTCCTTTGCGTGTTGTAGTGTTGGTAATGCTCGACAGCGGTATGCCGCTATCGACCCTTCGCGAGCATCGCCTTGGCGGCGGCGTTCGCGACCTGCATGCCCGGCTTGTCGCTCAGGTCACGCTCGTTCTTGACGGTCTGCGTCAGCACGAGGTAGCTGTTGACGTGACCAGGAACCGCGCCCTTCAGGAAGACCAGGTTGCGCTCCTTGTCGACCTTGACGACCTCGAGGCGCTGGATCGTGACCTGCTCGACGCCGTACTGACCGGCCATCTTCTTGCCCTTGGGGACACCGTGGCTGGTCGAGTATTGACGACCGATACCACCCGCACGACGGTGGTTGATCGAGTTGCCGTGCGTGGCATCCTGCGTGGCAAAGTTCCATCGCTTGATGGTGCCGGTCCAGCCGCGACCTTTGGTCGTGCCGGTGACGTCGACGTAGCGGACGTCTTCGAGCAGGTCGGCCGAGATGTCCTCACCGGGCTTCTGCGTCGGCGCCTGCTCGAGGCGGAACTCCTTGACGAAGCGCTTGCCGGCGTCGAGGCCCGACTTCTTGGCGTGGCCGAGCTCAGCCTTGTTGCAGACGCGCGCTGGCTTGTCGTCGAAGCCCAGCTGCACGGCGTAGTAGCCGTCGCCGGCACGAGCGCGCTCTTGGCGACCGCTCTTCTTGCCGCGGTTGTTGCTGGCGGTGCGGTGCTCTTCCGGATGTTCCGCTGCGGTCATCATCTTGACCTGCATGACCCGGCATGGGCCCGCTTGCACAACCGTTACCGGCACGACGTTGCCGTCCTCGAGGAACACTTGGGTCATCCCGAGCTTCTTGCCCAGAATGCCGAGGGTATTTCTGCCCGTCATCTTGTTTCGATCTCCACAGGCCATGGCGGCCCAGGTCAGGTGCGAAGAGGTCTCCGTCCGCCACGATGGCAGTTGGGTACATACGCTGTCAGGGCCGAACAGATTAGAAGCGGACGCAGCGGATGCAAGCGCGGACCGGATCGAGCCGCATTTGCATCCGCAGCGCGGTTGGCGCAGCTGGCGACGCGGCCGGGCGAATCATCAACGAAACCAGGCCCGTAGACCCAATGCGATCAGGCCCGCGAGCACGAACCAGCGGGCCAGAGGGCGTGGCGGCTGGGCAAAGGGGCCGAGCGGGGGCGGCTCCAGGACGGAGGTCGCGCCGGCCGCAGCCGGGCGGGAGCGGGCGCGTAGGTCGCGTTCGCCGCGTGGCGGGACGGCATTGGCAACAGATCCGGATCGTACAGCCGGCAGGACAGCTCCCGCCTCGCCGTAGGACGCAACAAACGCCCGCCGCAGCAGCTGCGGAAAGGCCGCCAGCAGCGGCAGGTTGCCGTCCTGCAGGCGGAAGGCGAAGTGCACCGAAGCGACGCCGCGCGGCCCACGCACCAGACACGCCAGCGGCAGGCTCGCGCCAGCACCAACGTCGGCCCACAAAAAGGGCTCGACGCCCGGCCCTGCCGGCGGCAGCAAGCCGAGCCAGGCACGCTCCAGGCGGAGCTCGGAAAGGTCGAGGCCGCGGGTCAGCGGCGAGGTGCGCGACCACTCGATCGGCTGCGGCGCCGGCCACGGTTCGGGGGCAGGATTCTCGCTGGCTGGGTTGCCGGTAGCTGGGTTGCCGGTAGCTGGGTTGCGGGTGGCTGGGTTGCGGGTGGCTGGGTCACCCTCCCCCGGGTTGCCGACGGCTCGGCGGCCCGCTCCGGAATCGCCAGCCGCCGCAGGCACAGCCATCAGGCGGCTGCCAAACGTCAGCGCCCGCACGGAGCCCGGCACCATCGGGATCGCGCCGCCGTCGACCAGCAGCAACCCTACGGCTTGGCCCGCGGCAACTTCGGGTGCGATCACTTCCCCCGCCACTTCGTCCGCCAGGGCTTCGGCCGCGACCGCCGCAAACGGACCCGCGTCGCCTTCTGCAAAGACCGCGATGCGCGGCGCGGGCAGCGGCGGCAGCTCAAAGCGGCGCACGTCGTCCGTCGGCAGGCGGTCGCCGGGCATGCGCAGCTGCACCACCAACGCGCCGCCGGCGGCCGTGCGCTCGATGTCGAGCCCGGCCGTCGTCGCCACAGCTCCTGCCAACACGCGAACGCGACGACGAACCTCGTCGCCAAGCAGCCCGCTGCCGGCAACGCGCAGCTCGAGTTCGACCTCTTGCTCGTCGCGCTCCGCGCCGTCTCTCGGTTCGGCAGGTTCTTGCGCCGCTTGATCCGCACCAAACGCAACCAGTCGAACCGTCAGGTGCAGCGACGCGAGCGGCCAGCGGTCCTCGATGGCAACGTCCACGAGCGCGGCGTTGGCGCCGCGGCCGTCCAGCCACGTCGTCGGCAGGCTCGCCGCAGGCTCGGCCGAGCCCTGGCCATCGGTCAGCGTCCAGACTTCTGTCTGCGCATCGGCCAAGCCTTCGGCCAGCTCGCGCAGGTCGACACCGAGCGGACCGGCGGGCGCTCCGAGGTCGGTCAGCGCCCGCGCCGCGGCGCCGTGCCGGCGGCGCAGATCGCCACCGCAGCGCAGCACCGTGACGTCGACGTGCGGCGGCACCGCTGCCAAGGTCTCGCGCGCGAGCGCCACCGCCTGCTCAAAGCAGGTTGGGGACGGCGCCTCGCCCGCGTTCTCGCCACCGCTGCTCAAGGCCTCGCTGCCCGCGGCCCTACTGCCCGAGGCCCTGCTGCCCGAGGCCACTCTTTCCGATGCTTTGCCTTCCGATGCTCTGCCTTCCGATGCTTTGCCTTCCGATGCCGTGCCCGCAGACGCCATGCTGGCCGAGGCATCGAGCAGCACCACCAGCCGCTGCTTGCCGGGCGCCGCTGTGGTAACGGGCCCGCTGGCGGCCACCGTGGCGGCAACCGCGGCGCACGCAAGCAGCGCAAAGCGCAGCCACGAGCCGCGTGGAGGCCGGCGCCGCAGCGCCTTCATCGCCTGCTGCCACTGCGGCAAATGCGCCGTCCACAGCGTGCGCTTGGGCTTGGGCGGCTGCGACAGCCACCACAGCAGCGGCAGCAGCGCAACCAGCAGCCAAAGCATGTTGGGATGAAGCAAGTGCATCAGCGAGAACACGCCGCAACGATCGGCAAGTGGTCCTGCAAACGAGGCTGGGCGACGACATCGGCGCCGCCGCGGATCGCCGCGGATTCGGCAAACGGCCAGCGGCGCAGCAGCGCGCCGGTCTCGGCAAACATGCGATCCTGCTGACGACGCAAACGCTGCAGCTGCCGCCGCAACTCGCTGCGAAGCTCGGCGTCGATCGGCACCGACAGCGCTTCTCCGCTTACCGGATCGGCGACCTGCAGATAGCCGCTGGCGGGCGGTTCGTCGTCATCCACGATGCTCGGCACCCAGCCGGTGACCTTGATGCCGCGGCGACGAAGCTGCAGCAGCGGCAGGACAAACTCCGTCGGCCGGGCAAAGTCAGAGATCCAGTGCACGCGCTGGATCGCGTCGCCGTGCATGGCCAGCGCGGCGGCCTGGGCCGGCTGCGACTCCGCAAACGGCAGCGCCTCGAGGTGCTGCAGGAGCCGCCCGAGCTGCGACTGGCCGGTGAAGCGTGCGTTCGCCAGCCCGGTGTGTGGCGCAACAATCGCCACGCCATCGAGACGCGTCAGCGCGAGCGAGCCAATGACCGCGGCCAGCCGCAGCATGCCGAGGCGGCGCGGGGGATCGCCGCACAGAAGCCGCGGCGACAGGTCGAGCACCACGGTGACGGCCCGACGGTCTTCTTCCTGCAGCTGCTTGATGTAGAGCTCGCCGGTGCGCGCATACGCGGCCCAGTCCAAGTGGCGCAGGTCGTCGCCACGCTCATACGGACGGTGGCCGACAAACGTGCCGCTCTGGCTGAGCAGGGCCCGGCGCGCGCGCAGGTGTTCGGCGCGGCCCGCGTCGATGGTGCCACGCGTCGCACACAGCCGCGGCAACAGCGCCCGGAACCCGTCCGTGAACGGGCGCGGGGAATCTGGCGGCTGCAGCGTACGCCGAGAGACCGCCACGTCAGCGCCCCCCGCCGGTCTTGTCGGTCTTGCCGGTCTTGGCTTCGAGCTTTTGCTCTGGCGCGTTCTCCTGCCCGTCTCCGGCTGGCGCAGAAACCTGCTTGGCGCGCTGCCGCAGACGGTCGAAGAACCGGCGCACGATCCCCCGCTCGGCCTCGGGCACGTGACGGGAGCGAACCGCGCGCTCGGCCGCTCGTTCGAAATCGGGCGGCGGCGGCGGCGCCGCTGCGCCTCCGCCCGCTGCACCTCCGCCGGCTGCCCCGCCTTGCCGAGACTCGGTTCGCGCTTGGGCCATTTGTGGGCCGGACGACGGGGCAGAGGAACCGCCCGAAAGCCGCGCGCGCTCCATCTCCGCGACATGCATGCGCGCGCGCCGCGTGGGCCCATCGCCAACAAAGTCCGGCAGGACAAAGTGACGATCGTCGTCGACTTCGAGCAGGGGCGGCACTTCGGGCGGCGTCGCCTCGTCGCCTGCCGCGGGGTCTGGCTGCGGTGGATTCGACGGCGGTGCATCGACGGGCTGCCCCTGCTCCGGTGGACCATCCGGCTGGCTGTCGCCGCTGCCATCGCCTTCCGAACCATCGCCTTCGGAGGTATCGCTCGCACCCGCCCCCGCCTGCGAAGACCCACTGCCGCCGCCCGCACGCGGCTGGTCTGCGCGGCCGCCGAGCGCACCGTCCCACCATGGCGCGAGCAGCGTTGCCAGCAGCCACGCCAATAGCAGCATCAGCAGGACCGGCACGAGCCATCGCCAACGGCCGAGCGTCGGCCGCGCGGACTGGGCGAGTGCCCGGCGCACCTCGGGGCCGAGGCGGTCGTGCAGGTCGCGCTCCAGCCAGTGAAGCATGCCGCGCTGGGACGCGGTCACCGACCGCGCATCGGCATCGAGTTCGGCCCACGTGCGCAGCTCGTCGGCAACCAGCGTAGCGCCAGGAGAAGCCGCAGCCTCGGTGCCGTCTTTCGCTTTTGCCGCCGCATCCCGCAGCGACGCGTGCTCAAACGTGTGCAGCGCGCGCCGGCTTTGCCACAGCGCACGGACTGCGGAGTAGGCGGAAACACCGGCGAGCGCCGCGAGGCATGCGGTCGTCAGGGTCGAGCGATACCACGGCAGCCACCAAGCGACCAGCACCCACGGCAGCGCGAGCAGCAGCCCCCAGCGCAGAACCGCGGCGACAACCGATTGGGCGATGTGGCGACGACGCACGCCGCGAGCAAAGCGCCGCAGCGCCGGCGCACGCGACACAGCGCTGCGCTCCGGATCAGGCAAGCGACCCGGCGACGGGTCGAGCGTCGCAGAAACACCACTCACAGCCCAATCATGGGCCTTCGCCGCCGCGAAGAAAACGGTCGGGGCGGGAGCAACGCACCCCCGCCCCAACCAACTCAGAAGGAGGAGAGGCTGGAATCTTCGGCTGCGCGCTTTGCTTGCCACGGCGATGACGCCGCACGGCCGGCCAAAGGCGCGGATCGGAGCGGCCGCGAATGCGCTGCCAGGGCTCCTTGGCGCACGTTCTCGGGACGAGACGGCTGTAGCGATTCCCTACAGCCTCCATCTCGCCACCTCAGCCGGGCCGTTACTTCTTCGGGTCGAACAGCCGCTGCGCCGTGTCGAGCTCAAACTGCGTGACGATGGCCGGCGACAGCGTCAGCAAAAACTCTGACTCGCTGCAGCTCGCGTAGAACTCGTTGCGGCCGGCGACGCGGCGGCCGATGTGCAGCTGGATCTTGCGGATCTCGCCGCTGCCGTTCTCGCCGGATGCGACGTCGAGCTCGATGGCGACCTGGGGCGGAAACAGGCCCAGCGCCGACATGTCGCCGGCACGCGCCAGCGGACGTTCGTAGGCCTGCACGGCCAGATAGCGAAAGCGCTGCACAAGTCCTTCGATCTCGGTTTGCCGCAGCGCACCCAGATCGTCGGCGCCAGACTCCGCCTCGAAGCTCGCCCGGTTGAGGCCGCGCGCAAAAACGAAGGTCTTGCTGCCGCTCGCGGCGTTGCGGATCGACAGGCGCCGCACGCGATCGGGCTCGACCCGCAGCAGCGTGCGGTCGAGCCAGCGGGTCACGTCGATGTCGCGCCGCCAGGGCTTCTGCCACTCGTAGAGCACGACGTCGCGGCTTTGGCGCTGGCGCACAAAGACGCCACGCACGGCTTCGGTGCCGACCTGGCCGGTGCCCGCGTCGCTGCCGACCAGGATCTCGGCGACGATGCCACGGCCGCCCTTGTCCGTGGTCCGGATCAACATCGCGTGCGCGTCGTCGAGCCCATACTGCGCGAGCTGCTCGTCGGTCGCGTTGGGCTGCACGAGCGTCTCTGGATCGCTGCGGATCGTGCGCAGATGTTCAAACACGTCGTTGTCGACGCGCGACGTCATCACCGGAGCACCGGCAAGTTCGTTGGGTGCATCGCCAAGCTGACCGATGCGCCAGCCGCCATCGAAACGCTGCAGCACCAGCTGGTCGTAGGCGATCTGGCCGGCTGCGCTACCGGCTGCGCCAGCTGCTGCGTCGGGCGCCGGCTGCTCGGGCTGGTCGGCCTTCGGCACCGCCAGCAACACGGCGCCAACGTTGTCGGTCGTAAAGCCCTCAAACATGCGCGGCACGCGCGCGAGGTCGACAAACGTATCCGCGTCCGCATTCAGCTGCAGCCAGGTAGGCACAGCCAGCACGGCGGCGAGCGCCGCGAGGGCGACATTGCGAGACGTCATGTTCATGGCGATCCGACTTGCTGGCGAACGGTTTGCTGGCGAGGGGGTAACTAGGACAGCGACGAAAGGAAGGCGCGCTTTTGCGAACGCCGCACGGCGAAGACCAGCAAACCAAACGCGAGCAGCACGAGCACCGGCACAAGCACGTTGCCGAACACCAGCCAGCCGGTCTTGCTGCGCAGCCGCTGCTCGTATTCCCGCGGATCCCGGCCGCTGCGCGCCTCGGGATCGACGAGCGTCATCGAACGATCGGTCGCAACCCGCGACTGCAGTTCGACCAGGTCGCGGTCCTCATTGAGCCAGTCGAGCAGCTGCAGGAAGAACGGCACCGCGCGGCCTCCGGAAACCGGGCCGCCCTGCTGCTGGTAGGCTCCGCGCACGACATCGTCGCGTAAGAACGTCGCGTCGCCGACGACGACGATGCGCGCAGGAGATGCGGCTTCGGTGAGGGTCGCGCGCTCCTGCGGCGATGCGTCGGCCGATTCGCTTGCGGCTTGCGGCGAGGACGCCGTCGGCGCCGGCGGGCCAAACTCCTCGGGCGCGGCCTCCTCGGCACCTTCTCCACCCGACTCGATCTTGCCCGGTTCGTCCGGATTGGCTTGCTGCGGCCCGTCGCCTTCGCGGGCTTCTCGCGCCTCCTTGGCCTTGGCCTGCGAGGGCCGCAGCGGTCGCTCGCGCGTCGCAAAGAACGACGTCAGCGGCCCGTTGACCTCGACCATGAGCGGAACCTGCACGCGGGCTTCGGCGCGCAGGCGATCCTGCAGCTTGCGCAAGAAGGTCTCGTACTGGACGCGCTGCTGGCGTGGATCGCGACCGATCGGGTTGACGGACTGCGGCGGATCTTCCAGCAGCGCCAGCGGCGACGAGCGCAGCAAAACGCGGCCTTCGACGCCGTCCGGAAGATCGAGCGCGCCTCCGGTGCGGGTGCGCAGCCCGACCGACGTCGGCCAGTAGAAGCCCGGCGAGCGGCCCAGCAGCTTGAACGCCTGGAACAAGAAGTCGTCGCTCGGCATGCCGGGCTTCAGCAGCGCGCGGTACTGGTCGGCCTTGCGCGCATCGACGTTGCCGTCGCGGTCCTTGGCGAGCTGGTCGGCCACCGTCGACCAGTCGGCCGCCACGGCGTGGAAGAAATACGGGTAGCCCACGCCCTGGTAGCGGTTCTGCCCGGAGCGCTGCGCGACCGGCACCGCAAAGTATTCGACGGCCTGGCCCATGCGCGTGCCGTAGGCCTGCTGCGCCATGTCGCAGACGAGCTTTTGCTGCCAATCGATGCCGTAGTGGCGCAGCTGATCGGCAAACGAAACGGCGCTGCCCTTTTGATCGATCGACAGCGGCATGCGCGTCATCAGTCGCTGCGGCCCGATCGCGTATTCCGCGGCGTCGGCAAACAGCACCAGCGTGCCGCCCCCCATCAAGAACTGGTCGATGACATACTTCTGCCGGTCGCTGAGCTCCTTGGGACGGAACAAAAACAGCGTATCGACATCAGCGGGCAGCAGAGCACCGTCCTCATCCTTGAGGTTTTGGAACTCGTAGCGCTTCTTGATGTTTTCTTGGGTGCGCACAAACGACCAGCCAACACCGCCTGGCTGGCGCCCGCCCACCAGCTGCGCCGGCCATTCGATATAGCCAAACTTGCGCTTCTCGTCCGTCAGCACCTCTTTGATCTTGGGCGTCAGCAGCG
Source organism: Planctomycetota bacterium (assembly GCA_045105235.1). GTDB lineage: Bacteria > Planctomycetota > UBA1135 > UBA1135 > UBA2386. Next base: position 54,242 of record JBGCDH010000023.1, read on the forward strand.
CCTCCGCCAAAAAGGAGCTGCCGGGCACGAAGGACGGAATGACCTCCTGTCGGCCGCCGCCGTAGACGAGCCGCAGCCCCTGCCAGTGCTGGTCGATCGACAGCGACGTCGCCGAACGCGACTGCAGGCTGAGCGGCTCGATGCCGAGCCGCGTCGCCTTGTCGGCAATGCCCTTGTCTGAGTTGGGATCGAAGCGCTGCACGACGATGCGGCCGTCGCCACGCTGCACAAGTTCGTCGAGGAAGTTGTCGGCCCAGGCGCGGTAGGTGCGATTCTGCACCGGCAGCTGCGCCTTCGGACTGAAGTACGCCTCCACCACCAGGCGCTTGTCGAGCTTGTCGAGCACGCGCTGGGTGGACTCCGTCGACGTCCACAGCTGATCCGACGTCAGATCGACGCGGGCGCGGTAGCGCGACGCCAGGTAGACGACCTGTGCGAGCACGAGCAGCAGCAAGAACGCGTGCAGCAGCGCGCCGAGGGCGGAGCCGCGCTCGTTGGTACGGCTGGCGAATCGAGTGGATGGCCTGTTGTCTCGCTCGGTCATCGCATCACCCCTTCGACTGGCGCCGCACTTCGAGCACCAGCACGTTCGCATACAGAAAGAACCCGCAGAAGCAGGCGAAGTAGACAAAGTCACGCGTGTCGAGCACGCCGCGCTGGATGCTCAGGAAATACTTGTACGGGCTCAGACCATTGAGCACGTCGACCAGCACCACCGGCGCCGACGCGGCGACAAATTCTAAGAACGCCGGGTAGCCGAGCAAGAACAGCACCGCAAGCGACACGACCGAGGCGAGCAGCGCCACGATCTGATCGCGCGTCATCGACGACCAAAACATGCCGACCGCGACGAAGCTGCCGGCAAACAGCAGCGACGCCAGGTAGCCGGCCAGCACCGGCGGCCAGTCGAGTGCGCCGTAGGCGCCGAGCGTCATCGGCAGGCCAAGCGTCAGCACCAGCACAAACGCCAAGTAGACGAGCACGGCGGCAAACTTGCCGAGCACCACCTGCGAAGGCCGCACCGGAAACGTCAGCAGCAGCTCGATGGTGCCGAGCTTGCGCTCTTCGGCCCACAGCCTCATCGTCAGACCCGGCAAGAACAGCAGGCACAGCCACGGCAGGTTGGCGAAGAACGGGTCCATGCGCGCCGGCGCGCCGTGGGCGATGCCCGACTGCGCCGACAGGTAGAGCAACACGCCGAGGAACAAGCCGCCGAACACGTAGGCGATCGGCGACAAAAAGTAGCTCTTCAGCTCGCGGCGAAAGACCACCCGCGACGAGCGGCCGAATAGGGCACTAAGCATCGTGGGCCTCCTCGGCCTCCCCGGCAGATTTCGCTGCAGATTTCGCGGGCCGATTCATGGGCGCCGCCGCATCCGTCGTCAGCGTCAGCTCGCGAAACACATCTTCGAGCGTGGCCGCCTCGCGCTGCAGCGACAGCAGGTCCCAGCCGTTTTTGACGACCAGTCGCGCCACCGATTCGTCGACCGCGGCCGGCAGCCGCGCCGCGTCGATGCGGAACAGCAGGCCCTCTTCGCTGGCCGTGTTGCGGCCGCCGGCGCCAGCGGGCGCGGCAACCGGCGTGGACTCAATCGTCACGTCCCCCGGCAGCAGCTCGCGCAGCTGACCGAGCACCGCCGCCTCGGGGCCGCGCACGCGCGCAAACAGGCCGCGGCTCGGCTGGCGCGCCACCAGCTGGTCGTGCGTGCCGTCGGCCACGATCTCTCCCTGCCGCACGATGATGACGCGCGAGCAGGTCTTTTCGACTTCCTGCAGGTAGTGCGTGCTGAGCACGACCGTGTGCTCTTCGCCGAGACGTTCGATGAGCCTGCGCACCTCGACGATCTGGTTGGGATCGAGGCCGGACGTCGGCTCGTCGAGGATCAAAACCGGCGGCTCGTGCACGATCGCCTGCGCCAGGCCGACGCGCTGTTTGAACCCTTTGGACAGCTCGACGATGTTTTTGCCGGTGACGCGTCCGAGCCCGCACAGCGAGACGGCGCGCGCAATCGCCGACGCGCGATCACGGCGAGCGACGCCGCGAATGTCGGCGACAAACGCCAGGTAGTCGTCGACGCGCATGTCGGTGTAGAGCGGCGTGCTCTCCGGCAAGTAGCCGACGCGCGCCCGCACCTGCAGCGAATCGTGCACGCAGTCGAGTCCATCGACGCGCGCAGCTCCCGATGTTGGCATGAGGTAGCCGGTCAGGATCTTCATGGTCGTGGACTTCCCGGCCCCGTTGGGCCCGAGAAAACCAACCACTTCACCCTTCTGCACCCCAAACGAAACGCCCTTGAGCGCTCGTGCCAACCCATAGCTCTTGGTGAGCTGTTCGACTTCGATCATGTCAACGGCTGCCGTTCGTCGGAGACGCTAGCCAAGCTACGCCGGCAGGCAACGGCGAAGAACCGTCGCTGTCGGCCATGGAAGAGGCCCCGCGAAGAAGAGGCCCCGCGGAAGAGACCTGTGAGCGGCCTCTACGCCACGCCACGCCAGTCGTCCGGGGCGGACAAAACCAGCGAAGGCCGCAAGAGGACCACCTACTCTTCGAGGCGGAAGCTGTCGAGAAACTCCTGATTCGTATCCGTCCTCATCAGGCGGTCGATCAGCAGCGGCATCGCGTCTAGCGCGTTCATCCGGCCAAGCACGCGCCGCAACGTGTAGAGGCGCTTGGTGACATCGTCGCCGAGCAGCAGCTCTTCCTTGCGGGTGCCCGACATCTCGATATCGATCGCCGGGTAGATGCGGCGCTCGGCGAGCTGACGGTTGAGCACGAGCTCCTGGTTGCCGGTGCCTTTGAACTCTTCAAAGATCACCTGGTCCATGCGCGAGCCGGTGTCGACCAGCGTCGTGCCGAGGATCGTCAGCGAGCCCCCCTCCTCACAGTTGCGCGCCGCACCGAAGAACTTCTTCGGAATCTCGAGCACCTTGGCGCCGATACCGCCCGACATCGTGCTGCCACCGCGGCCGCCGAGGGACGAGTTGTAGGCACGCGTCATGCGCGTGATCGAGTCGAGCAGGATGACGACATCCTTGCCGGTCTCGACGAGGCGCTGCGCGCGCTTCATGCAGATCTCGGAAACGGCAACGTGGTTTTTCGGGCCCTCGTCGAGCGTCGAGACCAGCACTTCGCGGTTTTCGCCCGAGACGCTGCGCTTCCAGCCGGTCGCCTCTTCGGGCCGCTCGTCGATGAGCAGCACGATCAGGTGCACGTCGGGATAGTGTTCGCTGATCGCGCCGCAAATCTGCTGCATCAGCACGGTCTTGCCCGAGCGCGGCGGCGCGACCACGAGGCCGCGCGTGCCATAGCCGATCGGGCAAAGCAGGTCCACGATGCGCAGCGAGACGTTTTCGTCGTTGCCCGGAGCGAGCACAAACTGCGGCTCCGGATCGACGACCGTCATGTGCCGGAACTGCGGTAGCTCGCGGCGCTCCGCCGGATCCATGCCATCGACTTTTTCGACCTCGGCGAGCGTATGGCGCTGCGGACCGCGGCTCGGCAGGCCGGCTTGGCCCGCGATCTCGCTGCCTTCCTGCAGGCGATGCAGCCGAATCAATGCCGACGGGACGAAGACGTCGCCGTTCGGGATCGAGTCGGGCATGTAGCTGTTGATGCGCTGCCGCAGCCAGCCGTTGCCCTCCTTGGTGTATTCGAGAACGCCGGAGGCTGCTTCGGTCGGTCCGTCGACGGGGTAACTGCCGCCGCCGCCGCCGCCGCCGCCATTGCCGCCGCCGCCTCCGCCGCCTCCGCCTCCGCCGTTTTCACCGCCGCCGCCGCCGCCGCCGCCGCCGCGACGACGACGCCGCCGCCGGCCACCACGCCGCCACTTGCGATCCTGGCCGCCCCCTTGGTCAGGGTCAGCTCCACTACCGAACTCGTTATCGGACATCGTCATGCGCTGCACGCGAGGGATGCGCCGGCGCACCCGAAGAGGGCGCCTGGCTGGCTAAATTTCCGACGGTTTTCGTCGGACGGAAGTCGTTGGGCTTCGATCCGCATCTCAATGTGATCGACGTGCTGGGCACGCCACGGATTCCTGCCAAGACCACGATCGCCAGGGACATCCCCAGCCGTGTCTCGGTCAGGTGTACCGCCCCCGCGAAGCCTCCAAAGACGGAGCCTGCGCAGCAAACGGTAGGATTCGGAACGGGGTCCTCGGAATCCGGGATCCTCGAGCGTCCACGTCATCGGAGAGAGCCGACGAGCTACAACGCGCGGGAACCTAGGGTTCCGACCGCGCTCACCTCAAATCTGCAGAACATGCAGCGAGCAGGCTCGATGCGGTGCAGGTCGGGATGGGCCGTTCCGAAGGCTCTTCCCAGAGGCGAGGTCCGGCAGCCATGTTGCGAGACAAGGCTCCTGGACGGGCGCGGACCGTAGCGGCCCACAACAACGAGCGCAAGCCACCAAATCGGATTTCTAGACGGCGCCGACGGACAGATCCCGCGCGATCCGGAGCCATTGCAGCCAGTTCCTCGCGAAAGAAGCTCTATTCCTCGCGAGTATTTCACCGCGGATGGGAGATCGAGAAGAGGCATTTTCCGCCCCTATTCGGGACCTTCGCCAGCCCACAAGGCGCTTCTCAGCCTAGGCTTCTTGCACGGTGAGGAGGATGCTGCATTGCCCTGCACCGTTCGGTGCGCTATCCACCGTGCCCTGCGATCGGCCGTTCGCATTCAACCTTGCGGCCACCGAACACCGAAGAGACACGCAGTGGGCACCAGGTCGCCCGCCGCTTTCGAACCGACCGCGAAGATGCAGACTACATCCGACTTCGATCCCCGCCGCCTCCGTCTCGAAGACGCCGACGACGACAATGAAAACCAGAAGGGCGACGGCATGCCGAACCCCTTCGAGAAGGCCCTGTTCGAATCGCGCACGCTGCTGATCAGCGGCCCGGTTGACGACAAGATGCTCAAGGAGGCCACCGTCCGCACGATGGCCATGGAGCAGAAGGACCCCGACGCGCCCATCACGGTCATGATCAACTCGCCAGGCGGCAGCGCCGACGCGGGCTTTGCGATCTACGACATGCTGCGCTTCGTGTCCTGCCCGATCCGCACCATCGTCAACGGCCTGTCGGCATCGGCCGGCATCCTGATCCACCTAGCTGGCGACAACGGCACGCGCTACTGCATGCCCGAGAGCCGTTTCATGATCCATCAGCCGTCGACCGGCGGTCGCGGCCAGGCCAGCGACCTCGAGATCACGGCTAGGGAAGTCATCAAGCTGCGCGATCGCTACAACCGGATCATCGCCGAGGCCTGCGGCAAGAAGCCCGAGGATGTCTTTGAAGCGGCTCGCCGTGACTTCTGGCTCGATGCCGGCCAAGCGCTGGAATACAAGCTCGTCGACAAGGTCCTGCGCACGCGCAAAGACCTCGACGGCTGAGCGAGCGGAGACTCCTGACGCGGCCGATTCTGCGCCGTGCGGATCCCAGCAAGGGGCTGAACCAGGCGGCATGCGCTATCGTTGCCATGCCCGCTGTGATGCTGACCGATGCCGCAACCACACGCTTGAGCCCGAACCGCCACGCCGCGAAGACTCGCGATGGCGGCGCAGCGATATGGGCACGATTCTCCGCGATGCTGCGGTTCGCGATGCCGCGGGCGACCCTGCTTTTCGCCGTCGGACTGCTCGCCGGCGCGGACTTTGCGCGGCCCGCGCACGCCCAAAGCCAGCGGCCACACCCGCCGACCGCGCTGCTCTACGATCCGTCGGGCGCGCCGGTCGCCGACGCCCAAGGCTGGCTGCGGCCGACGCCCGATTGGCAGCTGCGCGCGCTGGCTGCGACGGCCTTGCCGACGTTTCTGAGGCCGGGAGGCCCTGGCAAGATTGCCGGCGAAGACAGCGCCCTGGCGGCGCGCAGCGACCGCCGGGGCATCCTTCGCTTTGACGGCGGCGGGCGAGACGGGCGCAACCGCACGGCGGCCGGCAGTGGCTTGGTCCGCACGGCCGAAGGCCTCGGCGCGCTGCTCTTCGACCTGCGTGCCGGGCGCGCGCAGCGCTGTTCGCTGCAGCCCATGGGACTCGTCACCACCAGCAGCGGCAGCGAGCCGTTCACGCTGGCGGCGCGCGCTCGCGCTCCGAATGGGCGCACGTTCGACCTACCGCTGCTGCGCGGAACCGAGGTGCGACTACCGGCAGGCGACTACGAGGTGTGGGCACGCTCGGCCGACGGCATCCTCTGGCAGCGCCTGCAGCTCGCCGCCAACAGCCGCGAGGTGCTTGTCTTCACGAAGCCAGCGCAGCGGCTGCAGATCGGCGCCAGCGCCCACATCCAGCCCGTCGGCTGGCCGAGCTTCGCGCTGTCGCCGGCGGCGGACGCCACCGATCGCAAGCAGACGACGACGCGCAAGCAAACGATCGTCACGCTACGAGGAGCCGCGATCCAAGCTCCGCTGCTGCGCTTCGCCGACGGAATCGTGGATGGCCCGCGGGTCTTGTCGCAGCCGCCAGGCGTGCGCAGCCGTGCGCCGCTGATCTGGCCGCGGTCGACCATCGACCAAACCCAAGGCGCGCGAAGCACCCCCGAACGCGAGCGCGCCGAGGACACTTCGACGTGGCGCCAGCCCGAGCGGGCCGCGAGCGCCTGGCCGGCAAAGCATGCACCACCCGGCACGCGGCTCTTCGGCCTGCTGCGCGACGCCCGCGGCACCTATGCCGTCAAAGCGTGGGCGACGCCCAACAGCGGCCGCATCCGCATGCCTGCAGCGCCGCCAGGCGATGCTTGGCTGCTGCTGACCGCGCCCGGCAAAGCGACGACCGCACGGCCGTGGCCACGAGGTCCGATCACGAGCTGGGCGCCGCCCAGTGGAGTCGAGCTCGCGGTGCGCGTCGCGGGCAGCGGAGCGTCGCTGCCCGCCGTCGACGTTGCGCTCGAATACATCCCCGACGATCAGTCTGCGGCGACGGTCCTGGCCCGCAGCGATGCGCGGGGCATCGCGCGCTTCGGCCCGGTCGTCGCACCGGGCCTGCTGCGCTGCAGCGACCCCAACCACCGCAACCAGACGATCGAACTCGACCGCATCCCGGCCAAGCCCTTGCCCATGACCATCGAGCGAGGCGAACGCTGCCTCGTCCGCGCTCGCTTCGACGACGGCAGCACCAACGGCACGATCGTCGTGACGCTGCGCGACCCGACCGGCACGCTGCGCCCGGCGACCCGCACGCAGGTGCTGGCTCCCGGCGAGACGGCGACATTCGTCGGACTGCCTGCCCATGGCAGCGTCGTGCTGTTCGCCACCGCCCGGCGCAGCGGCCACACGTTCTCCGCGCGCCAGCGCGTGCGGCTCGAGCCCGCCGCCGCCGCCGCCGCCGAGGAAGCGCTTCAGACGCCCATCGAGCTGGTGCTGCGCGACGAAGACCCGCGCCTCAGGTAGCAGCAGCAGCAGCGCGGCGGCATCGCGCAACCAGCCACTGCGAGATCTGCGAGAGAGGCAGCTGGATGGCCACGCCGCCCTTTTCGAAGGCGGCCCTCGGCATGCCATAGATCTCGGACGATGCTTCGTCTTGGCCAACCGTCGCCCAGCCGGCCTGACGCAACGCCAGCATGCCGTCGGCGCCGTCACGCCCCATCCCCGTGAGTATGAGCGCAATGCCCTTGCGACGCAGCGGCACACACGAGCCAAACAGCACTTCGGCAGATGGAGAATGCCCGCGGACCGGCGCCTGATCGTCGTGCCGAATCGAAAGCGAATTTCCCGATTCGACAACGCGCACGTGCACGTGGCCCGGCGCGACATAGGCATTGCCAGATCGCATCACCAGCCCTTCCTCGGCGACCGCAACCGGGTAGCTCGAGTGCAGCGTCAGCCGCTGACACAGCTCGGCAACGTAGCGATTCGGAATATGCTGCACGATCAGCATCGGCGGCAGATCGCGCGCAGCCGACAGCCCCGTCAGCAGCCGGCGAAGCGCCGACGGTCCGCCGGTAGACACTCCCACGGCAATGATCGCAGGATCGAAGGGGCGCGACGGCTGCGGGCCAACCGGGTCGCTTCGCCGTGGTTCGAAGGACGCGGCTGGTAACGCGTCGCAGTGACGGCGCAACGTGGCATTGAGCAAATTCGACCACCGAATCAGGCTCCGCGCATCGTCGCGATCCGGCAATTCGATCAGCTCCGCATCGCGCCCGGCTGCCGCTTGGAGGTCAGCGCCTGGCTCATACAGAACGATGAGCGGTGCCGGCAAAACGGCCAGCTCTGCCGGCGTCGCTGGCAACACGGCCAACGATGGCAGACCGGCCCCAGCACAGTGGGGCTCACCCCCGGGTGAACACGCGCAAAAGCCGGCAGCCCGCAGCCAGTCCGCCAGGAACTTGCGCGCGTCCCCGCTCGCGACCAGCGGGATCTGAATCGGGTTCGCCAAGGGCACTACCGCATCATCTCCGTCAACAGCGCACGCCACCCGGACTCGTTGATTGCGTCGTCCTGCAGGCGCCGAACCTGCGCTTTGCCGCGCGCGGGGTCGACGACCAGCAGGCATCCACCGGCCCGTTCCGCCTTGCCATCGAGTTGCCCTCCGTAGGCCATGCCAAGCGCGTAGGTAGCGTCTTTGAGCGCCGCCAGGTTTTCCGCACCGATCTTGCCGCCATTGCCGAGCATGCAGCCGCCGCCCGCCAGACGAACGACCAGCTGACGTGGATCGGCACCGTTCTGAATTGCGAGATCGCGCGCGTGTGGCGCCGCTCGATCGGCGAAGTAGCCGAGCCCCATGCCAGCGCCGTGGCCCGTCGGTCGCACGACGTGAGCCAAGACAGCCACCTGGTTGCGCAGGTCCTGAACAATCATGCCGACGCAGGACCCCAGCAGGGTCGTCAGGACCTGCGGCGGCCCGGCGGCAGCAACGCCTCCCATCGGAACCTGAATCAAGCGCGGTTCATCAATGACGTTCATATCCTCACACCAGCGCCGGCGGATTCGTCGCCATGCTGCTCATGCCCTGCCGCTTCATCGCAAAGTCCGCAAAGCCATTGGGGTCCAGAATCAGCGTGACCTTGCCATCGCCGCGAATCGCCATACCGGCGAGGCCCGCGATCCCCGTCAGCTCGGCACAGAGCGGCTTGATCACGAGGTCCTCCTTGCCAACGATTCGATCGACGCCAAGAGCGACTTCCTCTCCTTGGTTGCCAAACACAATGGCATGCTCTGGTTCGCGCACGTCCCCAGGATCTGCCTGCTGCGCAAACCGATACGTCATGGGGAGCTGGACGAACGGCATGGGCTGTTCGCGCACGACGACCACGGGGCGCGATTGCACGGAGCGAACGCACACCTTGCGCAACTCGACAATTTCGCGCACCTCCGTTAGCGGCAGCGCAAACATGGTGCCGCGCACCTCAAGCAACAGGCTCGCCAGAATCGACATACTCGGCGGCAACTGAACCGTAAAACGGCTGCCGCTCCCCACCCTGGAATCCAGCTCGAGGCTGCCACGCAGCCCTTTGATGGTCGCGGCAACGATGTCCATTCCCATGCCGCGACCGGAGACCTCGGTGACCTCTGCCGCCGTCGAAAACCCAGGGTGAAAGATCTGCTTTTGCGCCTCGCGGTCGGGCAACTGCGCCGCATCGCTTTCGCTCATCAACTCAAGTTCGACCACCTTGCGGCGCATGCGCTCCGGGTCGATGCCGCCGCCGTCGTCCTCGAGGTCGATGACCACGGTGCTGCCACGCTGCGAGCCACAAACACGCACAACACCACGAGCCGGCTTGCCGGCGGCTTCGCGAGCCGCCTCGCCCTCGATGCCATGGTCGATCGAGTTGCGCAGCATGTGCACAAGTGGATTGATCAGCTCGTCGGCAACCCGCTTGTCGATCTGCGTCTCTCCGCCTTGCACCTCAAAGTCGACCGGCTTGCCAAGCGACTCTGCCGTATCGCGAGCCACGCGCTGCAGTCGCTTGAACACGCTGTCCAGCGGCACCATGCGCAGCTGGAGCACGGCTTCATGGATGCCGCCGGCAACGCTATCCAGATCGTAGGCGACGTCATCTAGGTCCCGCATCGAGCGACCGACTCCGACCAGCTCTTCGAAGCAGTTCTGAACCCGCAGGAGCGCGCCTTCAAGGCGTGCCACGACGCTGTTGAGCTTTTCCCCGCCGGGCCGGCTTGCCGAACTTTCGTCGCTGCACTCTACTTCGCGCAGATCTGCGAGCCCCGCTTCGACGTCGCGCCAGTGACGCGAGACATCGTCGAGCTGCGCCAGCGGCGCCAGCTGCCGTGCGACCAGCTGAAAGCGCGACCGAGCGATGACCAGCTCGCCCGTAAGGTTGACCATTCGATCGAGGCGCTCCATGCGCACCCGCACCGTTTCGTTGGCCTCAGACATTGCCGGCTGGTTGCCAGCGGGGCGCGGCGCCCCCTTCGCAACACCGGCGCCTTTCGCCCCATCTTCGGCGTTGGCGCCACTCGCGAGCTGGCCCGAGCACGCCCGCTCAAGATCTGCGAGCACCAGCTCACTCGACGCCACCTCCTGCCCACCCGCTGCGACCTCAGCGGTCAAGCTGCTGATCAGGTCGATCGCATCAAACATCGTGCGGCAGACGGGCGTCGTCGGCCGCAGTTCACCATCGCGAATCTTGCAGAGCAAGCTCTCGAGATGGTGCGTGACGCGATTGGTTGTTTCAAACCCGAAGCACGCCGACAGCCCCTTGAGCGAATGCGCGCTACGGAACAGCTCATTGACCTGCTCTGCGGGCCACGCGACTTCGCCTTCGGCCAGCTCCATCAGGATGCCGTTGAGCTGTTCGAGATAGTCGTGCGCTTCGCCGAGATAGTCGGCGATCAGATCTTCATTGCCATCGACGGTCATCAGCAGCTCCCTGTTTCCCCCGTTTCATCTCACCGCTGCAACGCCGCGCCGCTCCGCGCCACGCCGCGCCGGCTCGCCATCAGATCTTGAAGCGCCGCACGAGCTCTTTCATCGCGATAGCCTGAGCCGACAGCTCTTCGGCCGACGCAGCCATATCCGTCGCGTTGCCGGAGTTGTTCTCCGTCATGCGCGCGACGTTTTGGATCGCTCGACCGACTTCCTCCGCCGTCGCCGACTGCTCATCGGTCGTGCTGGCGATTTCTGAAATCGACTTCGCCGTATTGGTGACGCCATCGATGATTTGCTTGAGCGCCTGACCGGTCTCTTCCGAGAGCTTGGTGCCTTCGACAACGCGGTGGGTCGATTCCTTGATCAGGCCGGTGATCTGCTTGGCGGCCTCACTCGACCGCTCGGCCAGTTTGCGCACCTCATCGGCGACAACCGCAAACCCCAAGCCATGCTCACCGGCGCGCGCAGCTTCAATCGCAGCGTTGAGCGCCAACAGGTTCGTCTGGCTCGCGATTTCACTGATGACCTGGATGATCTCACTGATCTGCTCACTCGATCGATTGATTTCCTTCATCGCCGTGATCGAGCGGTCGACCGCCTCGCCGCCGGCGGTAGCGCGGTTGCTGGTTTCGCCCGCCAACGCATTCGCATCCCCCGCATTGCGAGCGATCATCCGGATGCTCTCGGTCAACTGATCGACCGACGCCGTCATCTCCTCCACCGTCGCAGCACTGGTTTGCGACGACTCCGACAAGCTCGACGAGGCATTGGAGATCGTGCCAGCGCTGGCACTAAACTGATCCGCTCCTTCCTTGATCTGCACGATGATCGAGCGCAGATCGGCGATCATGCGCCGCAGGCCTTGGCCGAGCTGACCGACTGGATCTGGGCCATCGATGGAGTGCTCTTGCGTCAGGTCGCCGCTCGCGGCTTGCTCGACGACCGACAGGAGCGAAGCCACCTTGTCGCCGAGTTCTTTGGCGGACCTCGTGGAGGCTTCCGCATGCTCCTTGCTCTCGCGCTCCAGTCGCTTCTGGTCCGTCACCACCTCCCAGTTGACGATCGCTCCCGTAAACTCGCCAGCCTCGTCATACAAGCCACCGGCGCTCAGTCGCACGGCGTGCTCGCCAAGCTGGAACTCGGCGGTGTGGTTGCGGCCGCGCAGCGACTTCAAGAGCTGACGTTGATGCGATGGATCCTTGTGAAAGCGATCGATCGAAATGCCGAGGACGTCATCCGCTTTGACGCCGAACATCTGCTGCAACACCGGCTCCAGCATGCGCAGCGTTGCATCGGACTTTCGGTTGCCGTAGATGACTCGGAACTCGGCATCGCAAATCAGGATGTTCGTTGCGACCGCATCCATGGCCTGCGACGAACGATTGGCGCTCGCCTCGCGCTCCAGGCGCTCGGTCACGACTTCGAACGTGACCACCGCCCCCTCAAATGCACCGTCATCCGCCCAGAGTGAGCGGGCCGAGAGATCCAGCCAATCGCTGCCGAGCTGGGCACGATGCTGCCAGGCCTCTCCTTTCAGCGATCGCAAGGCCACCGCGGCCGAGCCGGCGATGGCCTGCAGGTCCGCCCCCTGCAGGCCGACGATCCCAAGCGCCCGCAAGCCGTCTTCCAGACCGCGAAAGGCACGTTCGGCCGCCGCGTTGACGAAATCGATCTTCAGATCGGAGTCGACGACGAACACGTTTGTCGTCACTTCTTCGATTGCCTTCGCAGCGAGGGCAGCAGGCACGTTGTTTTCGGTAATGCTCATTTCGACTCTCCTTTCGTTTCTCTCTCGCTGTCTTCGGGCAGGCTGCATCCAAGCAGTCGCTCCATGTCGAGCAGGATCAGCAGCCGCTCGCCGCGGCGTGCAAGCCCAGTGATGTATTCCTTCCCGGGGCCGGACAGGGAAGCCGGCGCGCTGGATAGGTCTTCCTCGTGCAGCCGCAAAACTTCGCTGACGCCGTCGACGACCACTCCGACGGTCCTGCCGCTGACGTTGGAGACCACGATCCGGGTCTCGTCGTCTGCCTCGCGATCCTTCATGCCGAAGCGGCGACGAAGATTCAGGATGGGGATGACGTTGCCGCGGAGGTTGATGACTCCGAGCACGTGCTCCGGCACCTCAGGAACCTGCGTGATGCAGCCGAGCAAGATGATCTCCTGCACGGTCATGATGTCGACGCCGTATTCCTCGCCGCCCAGCCGAAAGCTCACAACCTGCGCTGTTTTGCCATCGCGCTGCGACCTGCTGGCCAAGCCGCTGCCCGATTCAGCTGTCGTATTCTCACTCGCGGCGCCGTCTTCGATCGCGGCGTGAAGCAGCGTTTGCGTTCCTGTCGTACTCATCCCACATGACCCAGGCCGACCGAAGCTGCAAAGCGCATAGCTTCTCGCGACTGACTGACATTCGGATCACGTGCGAGCGTGAGGCAACCGGATTTTCCTCTACGAACTAGCGCGGCGAGGCAGTTCCTCGCTGCGTTCCCTGACGGCGGCGCTCGCGACAAGCCCTAGGTTGCTGAGGGCATACCCCAACAAGTCATGGGGCGGTGCCTAAGGCTACGCGCCTATTCCCACTCGATCGTGCCAGGCGGCTTGGAGCTGATATCCAAGCAAACGCGCGCAAAGCCATCTACTTCGTTGAGGATTCGGTTCGACAGTCGTCGCATGACGTCCACCGGCAGCGTTTCCCAGTCGGCGGTCATCGCGTCCTGGCTGCTGACGATGCGCAGCACGCAGACGTCCTGGTAGACGCGCGCATCGCCCTTTACGCCGACCGTTTTTTGCGGCACGTAGACCGTGAAGTATTGCCACAGATCCTGCTGCAGACCGCGCTCTTCGACCTCTTCGCGCAGGATGGCGTCCGACTGCCGCAGCGGTTCGAGCTTGTCGCGACGGATTTCGCCGAGGCAGCGGACCGCCAGGCCCGGGCCAGGGAAGGGCTGCCGGTCGACCAGCGACGACGGCAAGCCGAGCTCGCGGCCGAGCGCCCGGACCTCGTCCTTGAACAGGTCGCGCAACGGCTCAACCAGCTGCATGTCCATGTCCTCGGGCAGGCCGCCGACGTTGTGGTGGCTCTTGATCGTCGAGGTCGCCCCGCCGTGCGCGGCCACCGACTCGATCACGTCGGGATACAGCGTGCCCTGGCCGAGGAAGTGGGAGCCACCGCAGGGACGCTTGGCGAAGCGCTGCGACTCTGCTTCGAAGACCTCGACGAAGACGCGGCCGATGATCTTGCGTTTCTGCTCCGGATCCTCGACGCCGGCAAGTTCGCCCAGGAAGCGATCGCTCGCATCGACGACCTTGAGGTCCATGTGGTAATGGTCCCTGAACAGCTCCTCGACGCCCTCGCGCTCGCCCTGGCGCAGCAGGCCATTGTCGACGAAGACGCAGTGCAGCCGCGAGCCGATCGCCCGATGGATCAGAACGGCAGCCACCGAACTGTCGACGCCACCCGAAAGCCCCATCACGACCTCGCCGTCGCTACCGACCAGCTCCTTGACCGCCGCGATCTTGCGCTCGGCGAGGTTGCCCGGATTCCAGTCGGTCGCGCAGCCGGCAATGCCGACAACAAAGTTCTCGAGGATGCGCGTGCCGTCCTCGCTGTGCTGCACTTCGGGGTGGAACTGCAGCCCGTAGAAGTGCCGCGAAACGTCGCCGACCACGGCAAACGGACAGGGCTCGCTGTTGGCAAGCGTGACGAAACCATCGCCGAGGCGAGCGACTTTGTCGCCGTGCGACATCCAGACGATGCCGCCCTCGCGGCAGCCTGCCAGCAGACCCGCAGACGCTTCGGGCAGAACGTTCAGCTCGGTGCGTCCATACTCGGCGCCCGCCGCAGCCGGCGTCACGGTCCCACCCGTGTGCTGCGCCAGCCACTGCAGTCCGTAGCAGATGCCAAGGACCGGCACGCCGAGCGTCAACAGCTCCGGATCGAGCTCAGGGGCGTCGTCGGCATACACCGAACGCGGGCCGCCGCTGAGGATGATCGCCTTCGGCTTCATGTGCCGCGCGGTGAACATCGCCCGCTCGGGCACCGTGATCCGCGAGTAGACGCCGAGCTCGCGCACGCGGCGCGCGATCAGCTGGCAGTATTGCGCGCCAAAGTCGACGATGAGCACGCCGCCAAGCACGCCCTCGCTCAAGCTGCTGTCCGAAGGGCCTTGCGCCGGCTGATCCGTAGGTTCGCTCATCACTCGCCGGAATAGTTCGGCGCCTCCTTGGTGATCTGGATGTCGTGCGGATGCGATTCGCGCAGGGTGGCCGCGCTGACCCGCAAGAACTTTGCTTTCGCCGTAAGCTCCGACAGCGTGCGCGCGCCACAGTAGCCCATGCCCGAGCGCACGCCGCCGACGAGCTGGTAGACGTAGTCGGAGACGGCGCCCTTGTAGGGGACCATGCCCTCGACGCCTTCCGGCACGAACTTCATCTTCTCTTTGACGTCGCCCTGCGCGTAGCGATCGGCCGAGCCGCGCTCCATAGCGCCGAGCGAGCCCATGCCGCGCACCGTTTTGAACTGGCGGCCTTTGTAGAGGATGGTCTCGCCGGGCGATTCTTCGAGGCCGGCCAGCAGCGAGCCGAGCATGACGGTCGAAGCGCCGGCTGCGAGCGCCTTGACGATGTCGCCCGACTGCCGGATGCCGCCGTCGGCGATCACGGAAACGCCGGCAGGATCACACGCCTTGACGGCATCGAGAACCGCCGTCAGCTGCGGCACACCACAGCCGGTTACGACGCGGGTCGTGCAGATCGAACCGGGCCCGATGCCGACCTTGACGCCGTCGGCGCCGGCGTCGACAAGCGCCTTGGCGCCGTCGTAGCTGCCGACGTTGCCGGCGACGACCGGGATCTCACGCTGGCGATCGAGCTTCTTGATGGCGCGCACGGTCTCGAGCACGTTTTGACTGTGTCCGTGTGCCGTGTCGACGACGACGACGTCGCAGTCGGCATCGACCAGCCGCCCCACGCGATCAAGATCGTGCACGCCCACGGCCGCCCCCACCAGCAGACGGCCGCGCGCATCGCGAGCGGCGAGCGGGTACTCCTCGGTGCCGCGGATGTCGCGCATCGTAATCAAGCCGGCCAGCGACCCGTCGTCGCGCACCAGGATCAGCTTTTCGACCTTGTTGGATCGAAGAATCTCGCGGGCCTGGTCGAGATCGGTGCTCGGCGGCGCCGTGACGAGGTTTTGCGACGTCATCACCTCGCCGACCCGCGCGTCGCGATCCTCGACGAAGCGCAGATCGCGGTTGGTCAAGATGCCGACCACAATGCGCCCGCCGTCGACAACCGGCAGGCCGCTGATCTTGTGGCTGCGCATCAAGTCTTTGGCGCGGCCGACGCGATCATCCGGCGACAGCGCCACCGGGTCGAGGATGACGCCGTTGGCCGAGCGTTTGACCTTGTCGACCTCGGCCACCTGTTCGTCCACCGACAGGTTTTTGTGCACGATGCCGATGCCGCCCTGCTGCGCCAGCGCCACCGCCATGCGCGATTCGGTCACGGTATCCATGGCCGCGGCAACGATCGGAACTTGCACCGTGACCCCGCGGCAAAAGCGGGTCTCGGTCACAACGTCGCGAGGCAGGGCCGAAGCCATCTGCGGCACCAGCAGGACGTCGTCGTAAGTCAGGCCTTCGCCGAGGAACTCGGGCACAGTCGCTTTCTCCAGAGGTTGGACGGGAAAGCGTTACGACTGTAGCGGATCGCGGCGCCAAAGCCAACGCTGGAACCGGCGGCGGCCGCGACGGCGCGGCCGCCGCATGGGCTACGGCAGCCGCCAGACCCGAGCAGGCTGCCCCGCCGCAACGCGCGCGGCCAGCTGATGGCGAACGCCGGCAACGATCAGTTCCAGCCCAATCGGCCCCGGCGGCAACTCGGTCTCGATACCCAAGACGACATCGTCAAACTGCCACTGCCGACCTGCCTCATGCGTCACGATCAGGATGCCCGGCGATGCCAGCGGCGGCTCCAGCTCAAGCACGAACGCGATGCCAGCCGGCTCGACCGTCATGGGTATCTGCTGGGATATCTGCTGGGGTACCGGCCGAGCCTCCTGCCGGCTCGCCGGCCCGCGCAACGGCTTGGCTCCGCGACAGCAGGGCGTTGCCGCAAAGGCCAGGGCGACAACAGCAAGGACGCTCTGCGCGGAGCGCATCAACGCAGGAAAAACGTGGCCGCCGCCGGGTCGTGCCCGTGCACGACGGCGATCTCCTCGCGGTTCGCGGCCAGGTGCTGCAGCACCGGCCAGCAGTCGGCAGGGTCCGCCGTCACCGCGGCCGCCAGCGCCGCCACGTCCCGCGGCTCCGTGCCCAGGGCCGCCACCAGTCGATGCTGCAGGTCGAGAACTTCGCCCGCGGCCTTCTTGCCGGCTTCGACGCCGGGCTGGTGATAGGCATTGGTGTCGATGAGCTCGGCGTAGATCGAGACCGTGCGCTCAAACAGGGCCACCAAGCTGCCGAGCACACGCTCGTCGAGATGGTCCACGGCGATGGTTGCCGAGCGCCGCCCCTTGTCGAACAGCGCCCGCCGCGTGCCCTGGAAGAACCCGTCGAGGTAGTCCCCCGCCGTGACGCCCGGCTCGACCTCAAAGCGTTGCGCAGCCGGCTCCGCCGCGCCCGGACGGTCCTGCAGCACCCGCACAAACGTCGCAAAGAAGTCGTGCCGACCATCGCGAAGCTGCTGCACGTAGGCGTGCTGGTCCGTTGAGCCCTTGTTGCCGTAGACCGCGAGTCCCTGCTCGACGACGTGGCCGCTGCGGTCGTTCTCCTTGCCAAGGGACTCCATCACCAGCTGCTGCAGGTAGCGGGACAGCAGGACCAGCCGGTCCTTGTAGGGCAGCACGACCATGGCCCGCTCGCCCTTGCACGCGCCGCTGGCGTCGCGCCCCTCGTGATGCCAGAACGCCGCCAGCATCGCCGCGGGGTTTGCGAGAATCTCGGTGCGGCGCGTGGCATCGTCCATCGCGGCAGCCCCCGCCAAAAAGGCGCGGATGTCCATACCGAGCAGCGCGCCGGGCAGCAGCCCCACGGCCGACGTGATCGAGGTGCGGCCCCCGACCCAGTCCCACATCGGCACGGTCTTGAGCCAGCCTTCGCCCGTCGCCAGCTGGTGAAGCTTGCTGCCATCCATCGTGATCGCGATCGCGCGCGGGGCGAATGACAGCCCCTGCGCTTCGACCGCGCGGCGCACCTCGAGCATGCCGTTGCGCGTCTCCGGCGTGCCGCCCGACTTGCTGATGACGATCACCAGCGCATCCTGCAGGCCGCCCACGCGCTGGATCTTCTCATCGATGCCTTCGGGATCGGTGTTGTCGAGCACCGTCAAAGCCATGGGCGCCTCGATGCTGCCAGCGGCCCCCATCGTCGCACCGCCAAAGGCATCCGCCAACAGCATCGGGCCAAGCGCCGAGCCGCCGATCCCGCACAAAACGACCTTGGCGAAGGCGCCGCCCTCAGGCGGCGATATCCGGCCCGAATGAACGTCGGCCGCAAACGCCTGCAGGTCATCGATGACGCTTCGAATCGACTCTTGCACGCCCTCATCCGGGGCCATGCCGGGCGCCCGCAGCCAGTAGTGGCCAACTTGTCGTCCTTCGTCCGGGTTGGCGATGGCGCCCGCTTCGAGATCCGTCATCGCCGCCAGCGCACGGCCGAGCGCCGGGCTGAGCGCCTCGATGTCCGCCAGCTGCAGAGCAGAATGCGACAGGTCGAGTTCGACGAACGGATCGTCGACGACGCTGCGGAAGTGGAGATAGCGCGCAAAGCGAGCGGAGGTATCCATGTGTGGGTCGAGTGCGGGTCGCTGGGATGGTAGTGTGCGGGCATGGAACGCTCCACGGCGATCCTCATCGCACTGATCGCCTTTCTCGTCGGGCTGCTGCTCGTCGGGTTGCATGCAAGCCGCCGAACCCGCGACTCGGACGGCTTCTACCTTGGTGGCCGCAGCCTCGGTCCATGGGTCGCGGCGCTGGCGGCGAACGCCAGCTCTTCGTCGGCGTGGAGCATCGTCGGCGCCAGCGGCTTCGCCTACCGCTTTGGCCTGACCGCGCTGTGGCTGATCCCGGGTTGCATCGGCGGCTTCCTGCTCAACTGGTTTGTAGTCGCGCCGCGGCTGCGGGACCAGACCGGCAGCGCCATCACGCTGACCGAGTTCTTGGCCGGCCCCGAAGGCGCACCCGGGCGACGGCGCATCGCCGTCTTCGGCGCCCTGCTGACGCTGGCGTCGCTGCTGATGTATGTGGCCGCGCAGATCCAGGCTGCCGGCGCCGCGTTTGCGCACGCCTTCCCCGATACCTTCGGCAGCGACGCCAGTGCCGGCATCGTCATCGGCGCGGTCGTCACCGTCGCCTACACGCTGCTCGGCGGCTACCTGGCGGCGAGCATCACCGACACGCTGCAAGGACTGCTGATGGTCGGCGTCGCGATCCTCGTGCCCACCGCCTGCATCGCCCACGCGGGCGGCATCGGCCCGTTTGCCGACGTTGTCGCCGGTGTCGACGCGCCCAACTGGACCAGCCTAGGCGGCCCCTTCGACGGGCCCGCCGCCTTCGCCTTCGCGTTCGGCTTGATCGGCATCGGCCTTGGCTATCCAGGCCAGCCGCACGCCGTCAACAAGTTCATGGGCATGGCTCCCGATGCGTCCATGACCGTCGCGCGCGTCGTTGGCATCAGCTGGGCCGTCATTCTCTACACCGGCATGCTGGTGCTGGGCTGGGCCGTGCGCGCGTATTGGCCCGGCGGCCTCTATGAGGATGCCATCTATGACGCCTCCAAGAACCTGCTGCCGACCGTCGTCGACGGCATCGTCGTCGCGAGCGTGCTGGCTGCCATCATGTCGACCGTCGACAGCCAGCTGCTGGTTTGCGCCAGCTCGGTGACCCACGACCTAGGCGTCGCCAAGCGCTTCCCCGACAAGATGCTGATCATCGCGCGCGCAACCGTGCTCGGCATTGGCGCCGGCGCACTGGTGGCGGCGCTGCTGCTCCCCAACACGGTCTTTGACAATGTCATGTTCGCCTGGGCCGCACTCGGCTCCGCATTTGGCCCGCTGCTGCTGGTCCGACTCCTACGCGGCCACGTCGCACCCAACTGGGCGTTTGCGTCCATGCTCACCGGCGGCCTCGGCGCCGTGCTCGGCTACTACGTGCCGCGTTTTGCAACAGACTTGCCGAGTGGCTTTGTCGACCGCGTGGGCAGCTGGGTGCTGGCTCTCGCCATCGCCCTTGTGGGCAGTCGCCGCAACAACCGATAAGGCCACAACATGAGGGAGTCCTATCTGGTCTTCGGTCAACCACGGATCGAGCAAGCGGAAATCGACGAGGTCGTCGCCAGCATGAAAAGTGCGTGGCTCGGCACCGGTCCCAAGGCCGCGGAGTTCGAACGCCGGGTCGCAGCCTACAAAGACGTGCCGCACGCGGTCGGGCTCAACTCGTGCACAGCGGGCCTGCACCTTGCCTGCGTCGTGCTCGGGCTCGAGCCCGGTGACGAGATCATCACGCCGGCGCTGACGTTCTGCGCCAGCGTCAACGCGATCGTGCACGCCGGCGCAACGCCCGTGCTCGCCGACGTCGACCCGCACACGATGACGCTCGATCCCGCGTCCGTGCGGCAGGCCATTACGCCGCGCACGCGCGCGATCATGCCCGTGCACTTTGCCGGCCGCGCCTGCGCCATGGACGAGCTCATGGCCATCGCCAAAGAGCACGACTTGAAGGTCATCGAAGACTGCGCCCACGCCTTCGAAACCGAGTATCGCGGCCAGAAGGCCGGCACGATCGGCGACCTCGGCGTGCTGTCGTTCTATTCGACCAAGAACCTCGTCACCGGCGAAGGCGGCATGGTGCTGACCCGCGACGCCGCGCTGGCGCGACGCGTCAAGACGATGGGTCTGCACGGCATGTCGCACGATGCCTGGCGCCGCTTCAGCGACGATGGCTACCGCCACTACGACGTCGAAGAGATCGGCTTCAAATACAACATGATCGACCTGCAGGCCGCGATCGGCATGCACCAGATCGAACGCATCGACGGCTGGTGGCACCGCCGCCACGAAATCTGGCAGCGCTACCTCGCGGCATTCGCCGACCTGCCGATCGAACTGCCGGCAGCGCTGCCTGCCGACGAACGCCACGCACTGCACCTGTTCACGCTGCTCGTCGACAAACAGCACGCCGGCATCTCACGCGACGACATGCTGGTCGCGATGCACGAGCAGAAGATCGGCACCGGCGTGCACTATCGGTCGATCCCGTCGCTGACGGTCTATCGCAAACGGTTTGGCTGGCGGCCAGAAGACTTCCCGTGCGCCCAGCGCATTGGCGACCAGACGCTCTCCCTGCCGCTGTCTGCCAAGCTCGAAGACGCCGACGTCGAAGACGTCATCGCCGCAGTCCACGGCGCGCTTGGCCACTGATTGCGGCTTGCTAGTGCGGATCGCGGCTCGCCTGCCAGCAGCCATGCGCCCGTAGCACCGGCAGCTCACGTTGATTGTGCGGCTGGCCTCGGGCATCTGCCTACGAACAGCCGATAACCTGCAGGTGCCCCGCGAAAGCTCGCAAACCGAGGGGCGGCACGATCTCGAGAGCTGCGTCATCTCGTTCGCATCGGCCGTCAAGAACCTCACGATATATCCGGCCACGCACCCGCGTGTGGCCGCGTGCGTCGCAGCCTTCGTCGATTCGTATCGTCGCGTCGTCAGGCGCTCGTGCGAACTCGCGTTCGTGCGCGACACGATGCTCGTCAACAAGCAGGCCGTCGAGACCGATCACCTGGCGGTTCACTGGCTCATCCAGCGAGCGCGAGACACGGGCCTGCGCGGCGTCGCCATCTCCGAGCGCTGCCACCCCGACGACGTCGTCGCGTTTGCCCAGGCACTGATCTCGTGCCGCCCCGGTTCGAAGACCAGCTTGGCCGACCAGTGGGAAGATGATCTCGCAAGCGTGCGGCCGCTGGCCATGCTGATCGCGGACAGCCACAACCCAAACGCCAAAGCGGCCGAGACGGCCCCCACGCAAGGCGACGGCGAACTCCTGGACAATCTGTCGGCGGGGCTCGCCGACAAGCTTCGCGAAGTCGCGTTGTGCCCGGAAATCCAGGCTCTGACCAACAGCATCGACGAGGTCCGTCGTGGCGACGGCGACGATGACGAGCAGGAGTTCCAACGGGATACAGACCTAGTCGGCATGATCGGCGAACTGCTGCCGGCCGAGATGCCCAACGACATCGAGTCGCTGCAGGCAACCGTGACGAGAGTGCTGGAGTCCGTGCGCGCCGGCCTGATGCAGATGATGCAGGGCGGCCAGGAGATCCGCGACGCCGACCTGATGGACAACGCCATCGGCATCGCGCGCAAGTTCTTCCGCCGGGAATCGATCGAGATCGAAGCTCCAACCAGCCTGCCGACGGGCAGGCCCGGCGACGAAAAATACCAGGCGAGCCTCGAAGACCTGCTTGAAGAGCACAAGGCACTCCCGCGAGCGGGAGGCCTGCGGCTACCCGACGCCGAGTACTTCGAGCCCGATGGCCCACTCGCCGCCATGGAGCGCGCCGGCGTCTGCCTGCACGCCCTGCAAAGCAACGAAGCCGACGAACGCAGTGGTGCCCGGCTCGCCATGCTGTCGGCGCTGGTCGAAGCGCACCCGGGCGAACTCGACGAGATGTTCGATGCCTACCTCGCTCCCGGCGTCGCCACCACGTCCCGCTCCCTGCGGCTGACCCTGCTGCGCATGCTCACCAAGACGGCGCAGGGCACCACAATGGTGCGCGATCGCGACTACCTGAGCGAAGACCTGATCCGACGCGGCTTCCCAGAGATCTTGCCAATGGTTGCCCGGGTTTTCGAACAGCCGCACCAGTTTGACCGCATGCGCCGTGCGCTCGAAAAGCTCAAGACGATCTTGGCGAACGGCGGCATCGAAACGGCCCGTTCGTCCGGCGCCCTCGCCGACCCGCGCGTCGTCGAACTGCTGGCACGCACCGATAGCCCCATCGCGCACCAGCTGCTGAAAAGGAGCGACGTCGAGCACGACGAGGCGCGCGCGGCTCTGCACGCCATCGTCAGCGAATGCGATCTGCCGCGCGCCGAGCGCGCGGCTCTGGCTCTGTTGCCGCCGACCTCGTTGCCCGGCGCCTATCTGCGCGACCTGCTCGACATGGCAGGACGCCGCCGCGTCGACCAGCTGGTTCGGCGCACCACGGGCGAGCTACTCCGCGGGCACCTGCTGAAAGTCCGCCGCGAAGGCGATCTCAGCAACGCGTGCGAAACCGTCCTTGCGCTTGCTCTGGTGCCGAGCGCGCTGACGCTGCACACCGTGCAGCAGATCGCGACGCACCGCTGGTGGAGTCCACTGCCGCGCACCCGCGCCCTGCGGCGCACCGCGCGGACCACCCTGGCGAAGCTCCACAAAAAATCATGACACGCGACCTCGACGACGTCCCGGTATTCAACGAGACGACGGAAGCATCGCTGCTGGCCGAAGCGCTCGTCGCGGCCATGATCAACAGCCGCATCTACGCCATCAGCCACCCCCGGGTGACCGACACGATGCGCGACGTGCGAGGCCAGATCCAGCGGCTGTGCGACCACTCCGGAGACCAGACGCTGCGGCTCGGCTCCTTCGACCGGATGCTGGTCTTTGCGCGACGCCCGCTGCTCGGCGCCAGCCTCAGCATCTCGCGTCTGCTCGACCGACTCGACGCGCTCTCTTCCGGCGGCCTCGAGTTCGACCGCGCCATCGACGACGCGGCGCTGCTGACGTTCTTCACAACCCTTGTCGCCCGCGACGGCGACATCCAAACCTATCAGCAGCTCAACGAACGGCTGATCGAACGCGACTGCCGAACCGTGCGGCTGCTCGCGCCCTACACCGATGGCGTCGAGGGCGAATTTGGCGAGCCGCTGCGCATGGGTTTGTCCATGCACCAGAAGGTCATGGATCTGCTGCAGAACGTGACGGTCTCGCTTTGTCGCGGCGGCAAGATCGAGTTTGAGCCGGTGCAAGAGCAGGTCGAAATGATGCTGCAGCGGCTTGAGACGCACGACGACCTGCAGATCGGTCTCTCGCGACAGGACCAGTATGACGCGTTTACGTTTGGCCACTCGCTACGCGTTGCGATCCTCGCCATGCACTTCGCACGCAGCCTGACGAAGGACCGCGTGCTCGTGCTGCGCGTCGGCACGGCGGCCCTGCTGCACGACGTAGGCAAGTCCCTGATCCCGTTCGAGATCCTGCACTCCAACGACAAGCTCTCGGACGAAGAGCGGCGCGAGATGAGCCGTCACGCCGAACTCGGCGGGGAATGCCTGCTCGACCACACGGAGTCCGACCCGCTGGCTATCGCGTCTGCGTTTGGCCACCACCGCACGGCCCAGGGCGGCGGCTACCCAAAGACCACGCACGACCACCCGGTCACGATGGTCACGTCGATCGTCAAGATCTGCGACATCTTCGAGGCGCTGACGGCCGCTCGGCCCTACAAACTGCCGATGTCGCCGATCCGCGCCTACCGCGTGATGATTTCGATGGGCGACTCGCTCGACCAGCGGCTGCTGCGCAAGTTTATCGAGTGCAACGGCGTCTACCCGGTCGGCCAGCACGTCGAGCTATTCGACGGCCGCGTTGCCGTGGTGCGCGAGCAAACCAACGACATGCTGTCGCCCAAAGTCGAGCCCGTCAGCCTCGAGTCCTTTGAAGAGATGTTTGACGAAGGCCCCCAGCCCTTGATCGACCTGAGTCAAATCGAATGCGGCTGCGCTCGCGCCGTGCTGCAGGAGCTCACGCCATCGGAAGCCGCCGAGAAAGCGACGTTCCCGGACAAACTTGAGCACGGCCCGCCAAGCCCGAACGGCCGGCGCAAGATCGACAAGAACTTCGATCCGTTCGCGAATCCGCTCTAGGGCTGGCCTGCGCGCCGGTCTCTCCCCGAACACGGCGGAGGTGTGCGGCGGAGGTGTGTCGGCGGAGGTGTGTCGGCGGAGGTGTGTCGGCGGAGGTGTGTCGGCGCACATCGAGCCGCAGCGATCAGCCTTCGCTGATGCGCTCGATGTCGGCCCCGATCCCCTGCAGCTTGTTCTCGATGCGCTCGTAGCCGCGGTCGATGTGGTAGACCCGGCGCACGTCGGTGGCCCCCCGTGCGACCAGGCCGGCGAGCACCAGACTCGCCGAGGCCCGCAGGTCGCTCGCCATGACGGGCGCGCCCTGCAGTTCTTCGGTACCCTCGATGATCGCGCTGGGGCCCTCGCGCCGAATGCGCGCGCCGAGGCGCTGCAGCTCGGCTGCGTGGATGAAGCGTTCAGGGTAGATCTTCTCGGTGATGACCGAGACGCCCTGCGCCCGCGTCATCAGCGCCATGAACTGCGCCTGCAGATCGGTTGGGAACCCCGGATAGGCCATCGTCGTCACGTCGACCGCGCGCAGCTGGCCGGACGCCGTCGGCACGATCCGAATCGACTCTTTGCCGACTTCAAGCTGGGCGCCGGCGGCGCGCAGCCGATCGATCACCGCCAGCAGGTGCATCGGATTGCACTTCTCCACGGTGACGTCGCTGTTGAGCATCACGGCGCCGCACAGGAACGTGCCGGCCTCGATGCGGTCAGGAATCATGTCCCACTCACAGCCGTGCAGCGTGTCGACACCTTCGACCGTCAGCAGGTGGCTGCCGATGCCCGAGATGCGGGCGCCGCACGCGTTGAGGAAGTTGCACAGATCCTCGATCTCCGGCTCCATCGCGGCGCACTCGAGCTGCGTCGTGCCGGTGCCGAGCGTCGCCGCCATCAACACGTTGGCCGTGCCGAGCACGGTCGAGCCCATGTTGCCGCCGAGGAAGCAGACGCCACCGGTCGCCCGACCGCTGAGCGTGACGTAGCCATCCGAGACCTCGACGTGACCGCCAATGTCGCGCAGGCCCTTGAGGTGCAGATCAACGGGCCGGTGGCCAAATACGCAGCCGCCCGGGTAGCTGACCCGCGCAACGCCGCGACGAGCCCACAGCGGACCGAGCACAACAAAACTCGCCCGCATGGTGCGGACCAGGTCGTAGGGAGCGACGTAGACCGTCTTGTCCTTGGCCTCCAGCTCGAGCGCGCCGTCGGGGCGCCAGCTGTGCACGACGCCAAGCTTGCCAAGGATGCGCAGCATGTTCTCGACGTCTTTGAGACGCGGCATGTTGCGCAGCAGGATGGGGCCATCGACCAGCAAGGACGCGGCCAGGATCGGCAGCGCGCCATTCTTGCTGCCGGAAACTCGGACGGCGCCGCGCAGACCGCGGCCACCCCGGATACGGATTCGATCCAAAGACCCCCTCCAATGCAGCCGACGCAGAGGAATGCGGCAGCTACGGAACACAAGTGAGAACGAGACGTCGTCGCCGTGCGTGCTTCGCATCCCGATCGAACAAACCCGGACCTGCAGGCTTCGGGCCAGCGCGGAAGCGCAGCCAAAAGAGCAGGAGCAGGGTTCGCAAAAGACCGGCTGACCGATACGAACCAACGCCGCGGCGGACGTGTGGAGAGAGTGTGTAGTCCCGATGGCAACGGCGCAAGCACGCAACGCGCATTCGCCGAACAATCGCCGCAAACGGCCGTCTGGAGCCCTACGTAGAATCCCTAGGTAGAGTCCCTAGTGTCGTGCCTCGGATACCAGGGGCCTTCTGCGGGCGCGAAGACGCCCGTCACGGCGTTGCTGCTCCTCGGCAGGAAGGCTGCTCCTCGGCAGAACGGCCCCTCAGCAGAAAGGCCCCTCACAGAAAATAGGGAACATGCATTCGTCGCAGCGCCTTGCCACGAAAGCCTTCGCATCCCGGATCCTGCCCCGTCTACCAGATGCTCGACACGAAGGCTGGCGCGCGCCGCCCGCTCGTCCTGCGGTTATCCCGGCGCATCGCGATCGTGCTCCGCCAGATCGAGCAAGATCTCCGGCCCGCCGCCAGCGCCGGCTTCGTTCGCGCCCGCATCATCCGCGCGAGCTGGTTTGGCGCCGTCGGCCACGCCATCGGCGGCCACGGCATCGGCGGCACCGCTCGCTTCGCACGAACCGCCAACCGCATGCTCGTCTCCCCCAAGTGAGCCGCGCACCACCCGTTCGCCGTCGCGATCGAGCACGTAGATGCGGTCGCGCTCATCGACGGCCAGCGCCAGCGGATCCGCGCAAAACGCACCGAGAGCCCCCAACGCACGCGGCCTGCCGTCCGAGCCCATGGCGACCAGCTGCGACTGCACACCGCTGTGTTCGACGACAACGCAGGTGCGGTCGCTGAGCCGCACGACCGACCCCGGGCGGGCCCGCGAGTCGCCGCGCAGGACGTCGTCTTCGGCGGGGGTTGCGGCCGGCACCGCCAGCGACTCCCGAAACGCCCCGCGGCGATCGTAGCAGCACAGCCTGCCACGCAGCGTATCGGCGACCACCAGTCCGCGCGCATCCGCCCAGATGCCGCGAGGCGCGCCCCATTTGCGCTCGGGGTCGCCTTCGACCGGCAGATGCTGCGGCGCACTGCCGTCGATGCGGAACCGCTGCACCGAACGTCGACGCTCGCGCTCGCCCGCCGCGACGTAGACCTGATCGCCAACAACGCAGACTGCGTGAGGACGCTCGAGCACGCCGTTGCGGTCAAAGCCGCGGTCGCCGGTCGCCGGCGGCGGTGCGCCGAGATCGCCCAGGTGCTGGCCGAACGCGTTGTAGCGCCGCACGCAGTGGTTGTGCGGGTCGGCCACAAAGATGCGAAAGCGTGCATCGACGGCCACGCCGGCGGCATCGGAGTAGCCAGACGGCCCCACCGGCGTCATCCACGAAGAAACGCGCTGACGTTCTTCGAGGTCGTAAAGAAAAACGTGCCCGCGGCCCGCCGACCAAGTCACACAAAGCAGGTTGCCTCGCACCGCCAGCCCGCCGATCATGGCGAACATGATAGGTGCGAACGCTCTCGATTTCGCCGGTGCTTGCCCACCTGTTTTGGCGCGGCCGACGAAGTTCGCGAAGTTCGCTCCGGCGGCAAAGAACCGTGCGGCGACGGCGGCACTGCTGGCGGCACTCGCCTCGTGCTCGTCGCTGCCCGACCGCCAGCGGCCGGATCACACCGACTGGACGTTCCGGGCCAATCTGACTGCCGACGCCGAGGGCCGCATAGCGTTTCCCAGCACCACCGCCGCGTTGGTCGTCGAGCAGGTCGAGCTGCTGCCCGCCCCCGAAGGCGAGCTGCTGCTGGGCGGCGAGCGCTGGTTTCTCTATCCGGCCGGCACTCGCGTCGACATCCATGCCAGCCTGCGCGTCTACGCCAACAGCGACGGCAGCCAGCCGACGCTGGAACAGCTGCTCCCCGGCGCAACGGTGATCGCACGCACGCCCCAATAGGGCTACCTTGCCGCCATGATTGCGCTCCGAATCCGCCCCCGGATGTTGCTGCGGCCGCTGCCGCTGTTGCTTGCACCGGCGTTGGCCGCCGTGATCGTCGCGACAGGCTGCCAAAACGCGCCGCCGGATCCGAGCGGCAACAAGCAGCCAAAAGCCGTCGACGCGTCCGCCAGCAGGGCGCTACAGCTCGCGGCCCACTGGCAGCAGTCGATGGACGAACTCGGCAGCATTTCGACGCAGCTCGACCGCTGGCTGCTGCGGCGCCCACGCGGCAGCCTGCAGGACGTTGCCGCGCAGGCCCGCCGCGCCGCGGAGCTGGTCCGCGAAGGCTACGGTGCCTACGAAGTGGCGCAGGTCGAGCGCTTCGCCGACTACGCCCGCGACGCCGAGCGCTGGCTGCTGCAGATCGCCGTCGAAGCCAAGCAGGGCCACGCCGACATCGCCGCTGAGCAGCTGCGCAGCGGCCGCGAGCGGCACTGTGTTGCCTGCCACGACGCCGTCGAACGCGCCAGCCGCCGCTAGTGTAGTGCGTCTGATATAAGGGGCATTCTGCGGGCACGAAGACGCCCGTCGCGGCGTTGCTGCTCCTCGGCAGGACGTCTGGAACATGCATTCGTCGCAGCGCCTTGCGACGAACGCCCTCGCATCCCGGATCATACCCCGTCTACCAGATGCACTACACTAGGCAGTGCCCAGCGCCCCCAGCGCCCCCGGGCCGCCGCCGCCGCCGGCCGCCATTCCACGAGCGATCCGACCACGAACGATCCGACGACGAGACGGAACCGACCCAGCGAAGCCGATGAGCGACCCAAACCACGCCCCGTCGCCGCGAACCGTTGTCGATACGACCACCGGGCGCCCGATCCTGATGGCGCCCAAGCGGCAGGGACGGCCCATGCACACCGGCAGCAAGAAGAGCGCCGCGCGCTGCCCGTTTTGTGCCGGGCATGAGCAAGACACGCCGCCGCAGCTCGATCGAGAGCCCGCGGAGATCTCTCTGCCGCCAGCCCCGAGCTGGCGCGCGCGCGCCTTCGCCAATAAGTATCCGGCCACCGATTGGCACGACGTCATCGCCGAAGGTGCCGGGCACGCCGAACACCCCTGCGATCTGTCGCTCGACGAAATGCGGGCGGCGGTGCAGGTCTGGCAGCGCCGGGTCGCCGCCATCGAGCGCGCTCCGGGCGTGGCCACCGCGTTTCTGTTCAAAAACGTCGGCGCCCGGGCCGGGGCTTCGATTGCCCACAACCACAGCCAGGTGATCGGCCTCGACCGACTGCCGCCGCGCCTCGAACTCGAGCGGGAACAGCAGCGGCTGGCCAAGAGTTGCTTGATCTGCGCCGCCCGTGGCCGCGCGGAGCAAGGCGAGCACGTCATCTTCCGCAACGATGCGTTTTGCATCTTTGCGCCCGATCCGCCCAAGCTGCCGTTCGAGAGCTGGCTGGTGCCCGTTGCCTGTCCAGGCGCCAGCGCCGGCCAGGATTTTCTCACCTGCGACCCCACCGAGCTTGCCGACGCGCTGTGCGCCTGGTTCGCCGGCCTGCACGCCGCGCTCGACCGGCCGCCGCTCAATCTGTGGCTGCACCGCATCCCGGCGACACAGCTGGCGGCCGGTGAGACCTTCCACTGGCACTTCGAACTGCAGCCGCGCACCGGCCAGCTCGCCGGGCTCGAACTCGGCGGCGACATGTATATCAATTCCGTATCGGCAGCCGAAACGGCGCAGCGCCTACGCCACGCCGCTGGCGGCCGACGCCGAGACTGAATCCCTTTTGCCCGCCGCGGGTTGCATCGCATCGCCAGCTCGCCGACATTCCGGCGCAGCTGAACGCCCTCTCTCTCGCGTGAAGGAATGACGAACCAACCAAAGCAGCAGTGGGGTTCACGCCTCGGTGTGATCCTCGCAGTGTCCGGCTCCGCAGTCGGTCTCGGCAATTTCCTCCGCTTCCCCGGGCAGGCGGCCGCCAACGGTGGCGGCGCGTTCATGATCCCCTACATCCTGGCGCTGCTGCTGCTGGGCATCCCTATTGGCTGGGCCGAATGGACGATGGGCCGGTACGGCGGCCGCAAGGGCTTCCACTCGGCGCCGGCCATCATCGGCATCTGGTGCAAGGGCGCGATCGGCCGCTTCCTCGGTGGCTTCGGCGTGCTGATCCCGCTCGGGGTCTACTTCTGGTACGTGCTGGTTGAGACGTGGTGCCTCTACTACGTGCTCGGCTACCTCGGCCTGGTCGACGGCGTCGCCATCGACCCGACAACCTCGACCGCCGAGCAGAGCGCCGCGTCCAACGGGTTCTTCTCGGACATCCCCGGGGACGCCGCCAACGGCATCCTGTTTACCGGCGAAGGTGGCATCCACCCGATCGTCTGGACGTTCTTTTGCGTCGCCGCGCTGAACATCTTCTTTGTGTTCCGCGGCATCAGCAAAGGCATCGAAACGGTCTGCAAGGCGGCGATGCCGATCATGGCCGTGCTCGGCGTGATCATGCTCGTGCGCGTGCTGACGCTCGATGCCAACACGCCCGAAGGCTACACCGAAGAGGTCACGGTCGGCCACGGCCTCGGCTTCATCTGGAACCCACAGCTCGAAGCCCTCGGCGACTTCAAGACCTGGCTGGCGGCGGCCGGCCAGATCTTCTTCAGCCTGTCGGTCGGCTTTGGTGTGATCATCAACTACGCCAGCTACATGAAGAAGAGCGACGACGTGGTGCTGTCCGGCATCACCGCGTCGGCGACCAACGAGTTCTTCGAAGTGGTGCTCGGCGGCCTGATCACGATCACCGCGTCGGTGGTCTTTGTCGGCGTGATGGCGACGATGGAAGGCGCTTCGGGTGGCTCGGTCAGCCTCGGCTTCAAGACGCTGCCGATGGTCTTCGCCCAGATGCCGGGCGGCACGATCTTCGGGGCGGCGTTCTTCCTGATCCTGTTCTTGGCCGCAATCACCAGCTCGCTGTCGATGCTGCAGCCGACCAAGGCGTTCTTCGAAGAGAGCCTCGGCATCTCGCGCATGGCGTCGACCACGATGGTCACGCTATGGGGCCTGGTCGGCAACTTCTTCGTGCTGTGGTACAGCAAGGGCCTGGTCGCACTCGGCACGATCGACTTCTGGGTCGGCACGTTCTTCATCCTGGTCGTCGCCGCCGTGCAGATCATTGCCTTTGGCTGGATCTTCGGCGTCGACAAGGGCCTCGCCGAAGCCCATGAGGGAGCCAACATGCGCATCCCGCGCATCTTCCGCTTCATCATCAAGTATGTGTCGCCGCTGTTCCTGCTGATCGTCATCGTCGGCTTCTGCATCAACAACGTGCCGGAGTATGTCGAGACCCTCTTCGCCGACACCGAAGACGCCGGCTACGCGCGCCTGACCTGGCTGCTGATCCTGCTGACGATCGGCGGGATTGTCGTCGTGACCATGATCGGGGCCAAGCGCTGGCGGGCCCAGGGACTCGACCTGGACGGCCAGCACCCGCCGCAGGACTGAGACCTCAGCGGCGACCCGACGACGCTTGCCCACTGCCATCCACAAAGACTGCCATCCACAAGGGACGACCCCATGCTCGCACTCCTACAACAAGCCGAACGCCAGGCCGAACCGCTCACGACCGGCGGCTGGATCATGATGACCCTGTCGATCGTGGCGGTGACAACCCTGGTCATCTACTGCTACAAGCGCATCCTGACGCAGCCCGATCCAAAGGACATGGACGTGCCCGGCGGCTTTGGCCCATAGCACCCCCAGCGCATGCGCGAAGCAGACGACGAAACGGACGTCACCAAGCTGCTGAGTGCCGTCAATCGCGGCGCGCCCGACGCTGTCCGCCAGCTCTATGACCTGGTCCACGGCGAGCTGCAGCAGCTCGCTGCGCACAAGATGCGCGACGAGCGGCCCGGCCACACGCTGCAGCCGACAGCTCTGGTCAACGAGGCCTACCTGCGACTGTTCAACAACCAGAGCAGCCTTGAGGACCGCAAGCACTTCTTTGGCGCTGCCGCACGTGCGATGGAGCGCGTGCTCGTCGATCACGCTCGGCAACGAGGCGCCAAAAAGCGTGGCGGCGACGGCGCGGCCGGCATGCGCATTACCCTTGCGGGCGTCGCCTCCAACGAACCGCAATCGGACGGCAGCGCGGGTCCGGCCAACATCCCCGCACCGGACACGGAGTTCGACATCTTCGAGATCCACGACTCGATTGAGGCGCTCGAACTCGAGAGTGCCGAAATGGCCGCCCTGGTGCGCTACCGCTACTTTGTCGGCCTGACGCTCGAGCAAACGGCCGAAGTGCAGGGAATGTCGCTTGCAACGGCCAAGCGCCGCTGGACGTTTGCACGGGCGTGGCTTTTCGACCGGCTCGGTCACTAGTCCGCCGTCTGAGCCCACCGTCTGAGCCCACCGTCTGAGTAACCGCCCCGATCCTGCTTCAATCGGGCCGCCCCCCAAACGGACCCGCCCCTCCCCGCCCCGCCATGGACCGCGAAATCGACTTGTTCCACGAAGTGCTCGATCGGCCCCAGGCCGAGCGCATGGCCTTCGTCCGCGAACGACACGCGGACAATCCAAAGCTCGCGGAGCGGCTGATCCGCCTGGTCCAGGCCCACGAGCGCGCCGAAGATCGCAGCAAAACCGGCAGCCCGGACATCGGCAGCGCCGTCTTGCCCACGCCGACCGCTCTGCCCGAGAAGATCGGGCCCTACCGAGTGCTCGAGCGCCTCGGCGAAGGCGGCATCGGCATCGTGTATGCCGCCGAGCAAGGCGAACCCCTGCGACGCCGGGTCGCCGTCAAGGTCGTCAAACTCGGCATGGACACCAATGAGGTCATCGCTCGCTTCGAAGCCGAGCGCCAAGCCCTCGCGCTGATGGATCACCCCTGCGTGGCCAAAGCCATCGACGCCGGCGCTACGGCAGAAGGCCGCCCCTACTTCGTCATGGAGCTGGTCAAGGGCGTCGCCTTGACCGACTACTGGAAGAAGCACCGCCTGCCGCTGCGCGAGCGCCTGCAGCTGTTCATCCAGATCTGCGGTGCGGTGCAGCACGCGCACCAAAAGGGCATCATCCACCGCGACCTGAAGCCGTCGAACATTCTGGTCACGGTCCTGGACGGCAAGCCGGTGCCCAAGGTGATCGACTTTGGCGTCGCCAAAGCGACCGCCTCTCGCCTGACCGAGCACACGATCTTTACCGAGCATGGCCGCCTGATTGGCACGCCCGAATACATGTCGCCAGAGCAGGCCGAAATGAGCCGCCTCGACATCGATACGCGGTCGGACGTCTACTCGCTGGGCGTCGTGCTCTACGAGCTGATTGCCGAAACTTTGCCGTTTGATTCGAAGCAGATGCGAACCGCGGGCTACAGCGAGCTTCTGCACACGATCCGCGAAACAACGCCGCTGAAACCGAGCACCCGGCTGCTGCAGCGAGCCGACGACAACGAGCCCGAGAGCCACGCCGCCACGGCAGCACGGGGTCCGGCCCCGGCGGTGCCCGTGGCTCCCGACCGGCACAAACAGGCGCGCTCGGTGCGCGGCGAGCTCGACTGGATCGTCATGCGCGCCATCGAGAAGGATCGCACCCGACGCTACGGCACCGCCAACGAATTGGCCGAGGACGTCGAACGCTTCTTGGAACAGCGCACCGTCTTGGCCCGCCCGCCCAGCGCGCTGTACGCAGCGCGCAAATTCTTGGTGCGCAACCGGCTGGCCGCCGTCCTGCTGCTACTGGTCGTGCTGTCGACGATCGGAGGGCTGACCGGTCTGACGGTCGGCATGCTGCGTGCCCGCAACGCCGAAGAACTCGCGGTCCAACGCGCCGACCACGCCCAGGCCGCCGCCGGCTTCCTGAAGCGCGTGCTGTTCGAAGCGGACCCGGAGAACAGCGGCCAGGAGCCGACGCTGACCCAGGTGATGGACAGTGCGGGCCGGCGAATCGAGCAGCAGCTCGCGCCCTATCCGGAGGTCGCCGCCTCCGTGAGTGAGTCGCTCGGCGTCGCCTACCGGCGGCGGTCGATGTTTGCATCGGCGCTGCCGCACCTGCGGCGTTCGCTCAAGCTGCGCCAAGCGAGCCTCGGGGAATCGCACATCGCCACGGCCAACTCACACATCGCCCTGGCCGCGCTGTGGTTCGAGCATCGCGGCTCCATCCAGGCAGCCCTTGCCGGCCTGCGCCGTGCGGAGTCGATCTACCTGCAGGCGGGCCTTGCCGACAGCATCAGCAACGGCTGGCTGCAGCTCGACATTGGCCTCGTGGCGCTAGCGGGCGACCGGCTCGACGAAGCCGAGCAGGCGCTGAAGCTGTGCCGCGACCTGCTGGCAGCCGATCTAGGACAGCGCCATCCCGACCTGAGCCGCCCTTTGCGCGCCCTCGCCACGACAGCTCTACGGCGCGGGGATGCCGCCACGGCACGATCTTGGGCCGAGGACGCCGTCGCTCTCTGTACCGATCAGGCCCAGACCTACTTAGAGGCCAGGGCGCAACTGGTGCTCGTGCAGGTGCTGCTGGCGCAGAATCTCCCCGAAGCCGCAGCCGCCAACCTGGCCAACGTTCGCACGGCATTCGAAGCCACCGTTGGCAGCCAGCACATACGGGTCGCCGAAGCCGACGCCTGCGCCGCCCAGCTGCACCTGCTCGAAGAGCGCTTTGGCAAAGCCGAGCAAGCCGCGGCTCGCTGCCAGATCCTTCGTGATCACCTGCTCGCCGAAGGACACTGGGCCACCCTCGAAGCGCGCCTGCTGGTGCAGCAAGCGCGCCTTGGCGCGCAAGAGTCGTCCGCCGGCACCGCCGACTCGGTGCGCAGCGAGCTGGCCGAGATCGCCGCGGCCCTTGGCGACGAACTGGTCGCCGACCATCCGCTGGCCCTGCAAGTCGCCTCGACCCGATCGCGCTGTGAGCAGTTCGCTGGCGACGAGGCCGCCGCCGAACGGTGGCGCAAGCGCGCCGAATCGCTTCGGACCAGCCGCATACGCCGCCTCCAGAAGGGACGCTGAGCCGTAACGACGGGGCCGCCCGGCACCGCACAGGCACAAAAACAAAAAGTCGTGAGCCGCTCTCGCCGCGCTTTCCGCAGGAGCCGGCACCATGAGAACGCCCGAATACGAAACCGAAGCCGCTGCATCTCGTCTCGCAGAGCCTCGGCCCACTCCCCAGAGTTTTTCCACAGGTCGCCTTTCCACAAGCCAGCAAGACCGCAACCAGCGCAGGCTCACCCGAAGCATGAGGTCCTGTGGCGCAACCCTCGCCCTGGCACTGATCGGAGCGGCTTGCTCTGGCGGCGGCGGCGGCGGCCAGGCGGCCCCCGCCCCCGATGTCGAGCGCGCCTCGAAGAGCGGCCTGGTCCAGCTCTCCGCGAACGAGCAGCGACTGTTTGTCGCCAACAAGGTCGGCAGCGACGCCGTGCCCGCCGGCCGCGGCTCCGTCAGCATCGTCCGCGTTCGTCTCGACAACGGACTCGATGACAACACCGTGCTGGCCGAACTTCCGGTCGGCCGCGATCCCTACAGCGTCAGCGTCGCCAGCAACGGCCAACGCCTATTCGTGTCCAACGGCGCCGACAACACGGTCTCCGTGATCACGCTCGGGCCGGACGGCAACGGCCCCTACGAATATGTAACGGACATCGTGGTCGGCTCCGAGCCACGCGGCACCGCGGTCGCCAACGGCAACCTCTACGTCGCCAACTACGGCGACGGCACGGTCTCCGTGATCGACACCACCACGCTGCTGGTCAACAACACGATCGCGCTGCAGTCCGGCGGCAACGAAATCCAGCACCCCTTCGCGCTACTCGCTCTGAGCACCGACGGCCAGACCGGCGCCAACAGCATTTGGGTCTCGGACTTCTTCGCGCGTCCAGGCCAAGGCCTCGGCGTCGACCAAATTGAGGGCTTCGACAACGGCAAGGACGGCCTCGTCGGCCAGCTGCAGAACGGTGAGCTGACTCGCATCGTTCGCATGACGCCGCTCGCCAACGCTGGCTTCAACGCCGACCGCTCGGCGTTCGACCCGGCAAACGGCGCCGTCAACAGCACGTTCCAAGCGCCGACCGGCATCGACCCGACCGCGACTCCACAGGGTGCGTTCTTCAACCAGCTCGCCGACATCGCCTACGACAAAAACGAGCGCCGCATCTACCTGCCGAGCATCGGAGCCCAGCCAGCGCCACCGGTGCGCTTCAACGTCAACGTGCAGAGCCTGGTTGGCGTCATCGACACGGAGGCCGCTGCCGAACTGCCGTCGCTGCACACCAACCTCAACGGCCTGATCCGCGCCAACTTTGACAACGAGCCGGCGCCGACGCCACCATTCACCAACCCCGTCGACCGCCTCGACCGCGCCTTCGCAGCCGACGTCGTCGCCATGGACATCCGCGGCGATACAGCCGTCTTCGCAAGCCGCGCCGGCGCTTTCCTGCTGAGGGGGCAAATCGGCATCGACGGCCGCATCGAACTGGTCCGCGACCCGCGCGGCGCCGTCGTGCGCATCCCGACAACCAACCTGCCGGCGGGCGTTGTCATGAAGGAAGACGGCACGCGCAGCTATGCGGCCTCGGAGCTGATCGGCGAAGTCTCGGTCATCGACATGGCCAACAACAGCGAGCTGTTCCGCATCGTGACGGCAGCGACGCCCAACGCCGAAGCCACGCGCACGGAACTGCTCGGCAAGCTGTCGTTCTACACGGGCATGGGCCTGGCGGCCGACGTTGCCGGCACGACCGACCCCCGCAGCATCGACACGCACCGCTTCCGCAACATGGCTGCCGACAACAACTGGAGCTCGTGCGCCTCGTGCCACCCAGGCGGCATGGCCGACGGCGTGACCTGGATCTTCCCGACCGGGCCGCGTCAGACCATTTCGCTCGAAGGCTTCTTCGCGCCGGGCAGCACCATCGACAGCGCCCTCGCCACAACCGACCAGAAGATCTCCAACTGGAACGGCGTGCGCGGCAGCGTCACCGACTTCAACAACAACGCCCGCAACGTGCAGGGTGGCTTCGGCTTCTCGCTGGAAGCGCTGGCGACCATCGACGCGGGCCTGGAGCCCGGCGACGTGCCCGACCGCGGTCTGGTGTTCAACCAGGGCCCGCGCCTCGGCGTCTCGAACGCGCTCGACTTCATGACACAGTGGGTCGCATCGCTGCGCGTCCTGAACCGTCCGAGCAACCTCGACGAACTCGCCATCGCGCGCGGCCGCACCGAGTTTGCCGGCACCTGCACGCAGTGCCACGGCGGCACCAAGTGGACGCGCGCCAACCGGGTGCTCGACCTCACCCGCTGGCCCGACCCGGCATTTGCGGGCGGCGCACCGATTACGCCCAACCTCGACAACCCCGGAGCCAGCGTCATCGCCGGCTTTGACAGCGACGACAGCGGCATCTTTGATCAGCTGCTGGTTGAGCCGAGCATCGCCAGTGCGACGCTGGATCTCAGCAACCCGATCGAAATCCGCGGTCTTGGCGGCCTGGTCGGCCAGGGCTCCGCGGGACTGGCGGCGTCGTTTGTCTCGCCGTCGCTGTTCAACGTGCGCAACACGCCACCGTATGGCCACCACGGCCGCGCCCAGACGATCGAAGAGGTCTTCGAGACCACCGCCAACGGCGGCCTCGGCCACTCCGACTTCGGCTTGAGCGCCGCGGCGCTCGCGGACGTGCTGACGTTCTTGCGCAGCATCGACAGCAACCAGCCGATCCTGCCATAGGGCGAGGCCGGCTAGACGACGCCACTGGTCGCCCGACGACGCGACGGGTCGCTCGGCGACGCTTCTAGAACGTCGCCGAGCCCGGGACGCGCGGGTACGGAATCGCGTCGCGGATGTTCTGCAGGCCCATGATGTAGACAATCAGGCGCTCGAAGCCGAGCCCGAAGCCGGCGTGCGGCACCGTGCCGTAGCGCCGCAGATCGCGATACCACCAGTAGTGGTCTTGGTCGAGATCCATGGCGGCCATGCGCGCATCGAGCACGTCGAGGCGTTCTTCGCGCTGGCTGCCGCCGATGATTTCGCCGATGCCCGGCGCCAGCACGTCCATGGCGGCCACCGTTTTCTGGTCGTCGTTCATGCGCATGTAGAACGCCTTGATCGACGCCGGGTAGTTCATGACCACAACCGGCCGGCCAACGTGCTCTTCGCACAAGAAGCGCTCGTGCTCGGTCTGCAGGTCCATGCCCCACTCTGGCGCATACTCAAACTTCTTGCCGGACTTCTGCAGCACGTCGATCGCGGCGCCGTAGTCCATGCGCTCAAACGCAGCCTGCTCGAACTTTTCCAAGCGCTCGATGACGCCCTTCTGGACGCGCTGTTCGCAAAACTCAAGGTCATCGTGGCGGACCTCGAGCACGCGTCGAAAGACGTGCTTCAAGAACGCTTCGGCCAGATCTGCATCGTCGTCGAGGTTCGCGAACGCGATCTCGGGTTCGACCATCCAGAACTCCGCGAGGTGGCGGGTGGTGTTGCTGTTCTCGGCGCGGAACGTCGGGCCAAACGTGTAGACCTTGCTGAGCGCGAGGCAGTAGGCCTCGACGTTGAGCTGCCCGGAAACCGTCAGAAACGACTCGCGCCCGAAGAAGTCCTGCGACCAGTCGACGCCATCGCCGGACTCGGTCTTCGGCAGGTTTTGCACGTCGAGCGTGCTGACGCGGAACATGTCCCCGGCCCCCTCGGCATCGCTCGCGGTCACGATCGGCGTGTTGACCCAGACAAAGCCCTGCTGTTCGAAGAACTCGTGGATCGCAAACGCCGCGGCTTGGCGGATGCGTGCGACGGCACCAAACGTGTTGGTGCGCGGCCGCAGGTGCGCCTGCTCGCGCAAAAACTCGAGGCTGTGCTGCTTGGGCTGGATGGGATAGGTCTCGGGGTCGTCGACGAGCCCAAGCACCTCCACTTCCTTGGCCTGGATTTCGACCGACTGGCCTTTGCCCTTCGACTCCACCAGCTCGCCGCGCACGACCAGCGAACTGCCGGCCGTCAGCCGCTGCACGCCGTCGACGTAGTTCGGCAGCTCTTTCTTGGCGACCACCTGGATGGTGCCCTGGCAGCTGCCGTCGGTGATTTGAACAAACGACAGGCCGGCCTTCGAATCCCGGCGCGTTCGCACCCATCCACGGATTTCGACGGCGGAGCCGGTAGCAACCTTGCCCTGGAGCAACTCAGTGATGCGAACTGTCTGCATGCTGCCGGCGAGGCGAACCGGCCGAAGGGCTCGCGTCAAGCCAAACCGATGACTCCGTGCGCGACCGAATCACACGCCGACGTCGAGCGGCGGCTGCCGACGGCCGCCCGCGTGCACCAGCCGGTCGAGCCGAATCCGGCTGCCAGCGACACCGCACGACTCGAAACCCACGTCGCTGAAAAAGGACAGCGCGGGCTCGTTGCCCATATCGATGTAGGCGCACAGTCGCCGCATGCCGACTTCGCGCGCCCGCTCAAGGGCATGCGAGAAGATCTGGCGGCCGAGGCCCGATCGGCGATGCTCCGGCGCGACCACCATCGTGATTTCGGCGACGCCGTCCGGCGCACAGTCGAGGCGGACGAGCCCGATCGAATGGCCGCCCGCCAGCGCCACGAGCGCCACAATCCGCTGATCGCGGACCATGCGCTCCGGCCAGCCCCCGCCTGCGCCGGCGGACTTGCCGCGCTTCGGCGCCGAGAGCCCGGGGCCAACCAGCCACGGTCCGACCGTATCGGCATCGGACAGTTCAAAAGGGCGAAGCTGGAGGGTTTCAGTCATGGGCGAGTGCCACAGTCTATCTCGGTGCTCGGTGAGGTAACCACGTCGAACGATGCAGGCGCCGCGGCGGCGGCAGCGGATGCGCATCTACGACCGCTTTCGCACCGTCGGTGCGAGAATCGCCTCGGGTGGGTTCGGAGATCCCAAAAATGCCGTCATCCGGGGATCCCATCGCGAGTTCACCGACCAGTTCGCTTGACCCCGCATCAGGCATCCGCTTAGCATCCCTCGCCCTACTCCGGCTCCGGCTGGCGATAGGAACTGACGACACCGGAATCTTCCGGCCCGGCACACCCGGACAGTCGACAGGATTCACGTTCCGCTGCTGCTCGTGCAAACGGCCCGCCAACTATCCAGTTCGCAGGCCGTCGGGCGGCAGACCCATCGGAATCCCCCGGCCACTTGGTCTGGGGAGCGGGGATCCTCTCGACTGTTCGGGTCTGGCGTTTCTCTCAACCGTTTTCTTCCAGCACCGCACCACTCCTCCGACGCCTCGCGCGCTCCCTGCATTTCCGGAATGGCCAACCACGCTGAAATCCTCCGCTACATCGACTCCATCGCCCGCGACAAGGGAGTCGACAAGGACGCGCTGATCGCCGGCATCGAGCAGGCGATGACCCACGCGTTGGCGAAGAAGTATGGTGTCGACGACGTCGAGATCATGCTCGACCGCGAAACCGGTGAGTTCGTCTGCAACTACGAGGTCTCGATGGAAGAGCAGGGCCGCATCTTCGCGATGTCGGTCAAACAGGCGATCATCTCGGTCGTGCGCTCCGCCGAACGGGACGTCATCTACGACGAGTATGAGCAAAAGCTCGGTGAGATCGTCAACGGCACGATCCAACGCTTCGAAGGCGACACCGTCATCGTCAACCTAGCGCGCAACCTCGAAGGCATCCTGCCGCGCTCCGAGAAGGTCCGCAGCGAAAATTACAACGTCGGCGACCGCATCCGCGCGCTCGTCTACGAAGTCAAGAAGGTCGGCCCCCGGGTCAAGGTGATCCTGAGCCGCACCCACCGCGACCTCGTGCGTGCGCTGTTCGAGCT
This sequence comes from Planctomycetota bacterium, assembly GCA_045105235.1. Taxonomy (GTDB): domain Bacteria; phylum Planctomycetota; class UBA1135; order UBA1135; family UBA2386. Next base: position 95,163 of record JBGCDH010000023.1, read on the forward strand.
CGAGGTGCCTGAAATCGCCGACGGCACGATCATGATCCGCCGGATCGAGCGCGAGCCGGGTTATCGAACCAAGCTGGCCGTGGATTCCGGTGACGACAAGGTCGACTGTGTCGGCGCCTGCGTCGGCGTGCGCGGCAACCGCATCAAGTCGATCATCGACGAGCTCAACGGCGAGCGCATCGACATCATTCGCTGGAACAACGATCCGGTCACGCTGATCGCCAACGCCCTCAAGCCTGCGGAAGTTGGCGATATCACGCTCGACCCTGCCGTGCAGAAGGCCCTGGTGATCGTCGGGGAAGACCAACAGTCCCTCGCCATCGGCCGCAAGGGTCAAAACGTGCGCCTGGCGAGCAAGCTGACCACGTGGGACATCGACATCATGACCCGCGCCGAGCTTGAGCGATCCGTAGCGGACGAAGACGGCGTCGTCGTCGACGAAGACGGCAATCCGGTCGTCGGTGATACGGCAGCAGTCGGTGATCCGGCGGATGGAGCACCGGCGGATGGCCCGAACGAGAATAGCGGCGAGGCTTCTGCGGACGCGTCCGCGAGCCCTCCCGCTGGGCCCGAGAGCGGCCCTGCGGCGGCGACGGACCCGCCCGAAAACGACCAACCCCACTCAGCCGGGTAGACGAAAGACCGGTTGCACAGTTTGATGCTGTCCAACCTTGCGTAGCGAAAGCCAACGCAACGACACCACCCCACCCGATACGCAGAGCAACGACACGTCACAGCGAGCGCCTTTCCGGCGATCGAACTGAGGAGCAGAACGCAATTTGAAAAAGGTAAGAGTCTTCGAACTGGCAAAGGAATTCGGGATGAAGGGGCCCGAACTGGCGAAGCTCCTGCGTGAGATCGGCTTCGAGAAGGTCAAGACCCACATGACCGCACTCGATGAAGCCGATCTGATGATGGTCGAGGGTGCACTTTCGGCCCAAGGTCTGCAGCGCAAGGCTGCCGGAGCCGGAGACGCGGGCGGTGCGCCCAAGAAGCGCTCCCTCACGGCCGCAGCCGAAGCCAGCGAAGACGGCGTTCCCGGCAAGAAGACGCTCAAGAAGAAGTCGCTGCCCGAGCCAGCTGCCAAGCGCAAGCTGACCAAGGTCAGTGACGAGCCCGAAAGCCCTGCAGCTCCCGCCAAGGTGGCTGCTGAGCAGCCCGCAAAAGCCGCGAAGCTTCCTCCGGAACCGGCGGCGGCCAAGCCCGCTCAAGGCGCTGCCGGATCGAAGCCAGCTCCGAAGCTAGCTGAGCCGAAGCCAGCTGCCGTGAAGCCAGCTGCCGTAAAACCAGCAGCCGAGAAACCAGCTGAACCGAAGCCAGCTGCCGCAAAGCCAGCTGCTCCGGAACCGGCAACCCCTAGGCCGGCAGCTCCGCCGCCAGCAGCCAAGCCGCCAGCAGCCAAGCCCGCGGCGGCTCCTGCGGCCACAACCCCCGCGGCCGCAACCCCGGCGAAGCCTGCTGTCGCGGCATCGGCAACGGACGGGGCCGCGACACAGCCCGAGCCTGTCGCGCAGCCGAAACCGGCGGCAGCAAAGCAGCCCGCGGCGGCGCAAGCGCAGCCAGAGCCCAAGACCGAAACTCCGGCCCCGGCGCCCTCACCATCCGCGGACAAGCCAGCGGCAGGCTCGCCGGCAGGCTCGCCGGCAGGCGCAGGGACCGCCCCTCCCGCAGCGGCCGGCAAGCCGGCTGCCAAGACTCCTGCGGCTGCCGCTGCCGGCGGCAAGCCAGCAGCCGGTGCGCCCGTCGTCAAGCCAGCCGCAGCCGGACCGGCGCCCACGGGCCCAGGTGGCGTGCGCAAGCTGCTCGTGCCGCAAAAGAAGGCGACCGTGGTCGGCCGCATCGAACTGCCGCAGGAAACGATTCGCGACGCGACCCGTCGTTCTGCGCCAGCAGCTCCTCGCGATCTCCGCCGCGCCGCACTGCAGAAGATGCAGCAGCGCGGCAGCATGCGCCAGATGCCTGGCCAGCACCGTCGTGGCCCTGGTGGCCGAGGCGGCGGCCGTGGCGGACCTGGTGGCAAGGGCAAGCAGCGTACGGCGCCGCCGGTCGATCCATCGAAACTCGTCGAGGTTCAGGAACCCGTTTCGCTCAAGGCGCTGTCTTCCGCGCTCGGCGTTCCGGTTCCGATGATCCTGATGACGTTGATGTCCAAGCTCAAGATCATGGGCAAGAACATCAACTCGTTGCTCAGCAACGACGAAGTGGAGCTGATCGGCCTTGAGCTGAACCGCAACGTCAAGGTTGTCGAGCACAAGGAGGCGATGGACGAGCTGATCGAAGAGCTCGTCGAAGAGAGCGAAGGCCAAGAGGCCATGCTCCGCGCCCCTGTCGTGACCTTCATGGGCCACGTCGACCACGGCAAAACCTCGCTGATGGACGCCCTGCGTTCGAGCGAAGTGACCAAGCACGAAGCCGGCGGCATCACCCAGCACATCGGCGCCTACAAGGTGCAAAACAGCGAAGGCCAACCGGTCGTCGTGCTCGACACCCCCGGCCACGCAGCCTTTACGGCCATGCGGGCGCGAGGTGCGGAAATCACCGACGTGGTGGTGCTGGTTGTCGCGGCCGACGACGGCGTCATGCCGCAAACCGAAGAGGCGATCAGCCACGCCAAGGCGGCCAAGTGCCCCATTGTCGTGGCCATCACCAAGTGCGACTTGCCCGGCGCCAACGCCATGCAGGTCAAGCAGCAGCTGATGATCAAGGGCCTCCAGTCCGAAGACTTCGGCGGCGAAATCGGTGCGGTCGAGTGTTCGTCGAAGACCGGCCAGGGTCTCGACGCGCTGGTCGAGCGCATCCACCTGGAGGCCGAGCTGCTCGACCTCAACGCGCGCCCCGATGCTGCGGCACGCGGGGTCGTGGTCGAGTCGCGCCAGTCGGCGGCCCAGGGCGTCGTGGTGACGCTGCTGGTCACCGACGGCACCCTGCGGGTCAAGGATCAGATTGTCTGTGGCGAGAGCTTCGCGCGCGTGCGGGCGATGATCGACGACCACGGCGATCCTTTGGTGGAAGCCGGCCCGTCGACACCGGTGACGCTGTTCGGTCTCGACCGACTGCCCAGCCCGGGCGACAAGCTGTTCGTCGTCGAAAACGCCAAGAAGGCCAAGGAAGTTGTCGAAGAGCGGCAGCGACGCGAGCGCGAGATGGCTCGTGCCGAGCGCTCGGCTGTGACGCTGGAAACCCTGTCGGCGAAGCTCGCCGAGAAGGACATTCGGGAGATCAAGATCATCCTCAAGGCAGACGCCATGGGCTCGCTCGAGCCGGTGCGGAAGTCGCTGGACGATCTCGCAACCGAAGAAGTCCGCGTCAACCTGGTGCACTCCGGTCTCGGCGGCATCAACAAGGCGGACGTCGACCTGGCGGCGACCTCGGAGGCCGTCATTGTCGGCTTCAACACGGTTGCCGATTCCAACGTGCGCCAGCTCGCCACCGAGCAGGAAGTAGAGATCCGCTACTACGAGATCATCTACAAGCTGATCGACGACGTGAAGGATGCGCTGGAAGGCCTGCTCGCGCCGGAAGAGGTCGAGTCGGTCATCGGCCACGCCGAGGTCAAGGCGATCTTCAAGTCTTCGAAGATCGGCACGATCGCCGGTTGTCGTGTCCTCGACGGCGTCGCCAAGCGCGGCTGCATCACGCGTCTGTCGCGCGATGGACGAGTGGTCTGGAGCGGCAAGCTCTCGACCCTTCGTCGAATCGACGACGACGTCAAGGAAGTCAAGCAGGGCTTCGAGTGCGGCATGACGCTCGATGGCTTCAACGAGATCAAGGAAGGCGATCAGCTCGAGTTCGTGCAGATCGACCTGATCAAGCGCACGCTGGGCGGCTAGTGCCGACCCGGCGCCGCCGTCGAAACGCCTCGCGATGCTCTACCTCGGAGTGCTGCAGTTCACGCTGGAGATTCCCTACGCGGAATCTCTCAAGGACAAGCGTTCGGCGATCAAGGCGTTGCGCGACAAGCTGCGACGGTCGTTCAACGTGTCGATCAGCGAGTTCGAAGACCTCGACGACATGACCGTCGCGACCCTCGGAGCGGTTGTTGCGGGCAGCGATCAAAAGCACGTCAACAGCACGCTCGACCACTTACTCAACGAGCTGCGCGATTGGCGCGACGGCAATCTCGTCGACGAACAGATCGAGATCTTCACGCCCTACTAGTGTCGTGCATCTGATATCGGGGGCATTCTGCCGGCACGAAGACGCCCGTCACGGCGTTGCCGCTCCTCGGCAGGATGGCTTCTCGGCAGGATGTATGCACTACACTCGTGCCCACAACAGCGCTCGCTGCCAACTCACGCGCAAGCCGGCCTCCGTCGGATTCACACCACTAGATCTGCACGCTCCAAGACCCCGATGAACGAACGACGCCTCGCGCGACTTGCGCAACAGATCAAGCAGCGGCTTGCAGTGATCCTGCAGCGAGAGCTGGCCGACCCCAAGCTCGGCCTGGTGACGATCACTCGTATCGAACTCGACACCGAGTTTACCCACTGCAAGGCCTACTGGTCGGTGATCGCCCCGACGGGCGAAGAGGCGCGAGCACGCCGCGACAGCAGCGAAGCGCTCGCCCGCGCCCGCGGCTTCTGTCAGCGTGAGATGGGACGTGTGCTCCACACGCGCAGCATCCCGCAGCTGCAGTTCTACTTCGACGAGGGCATCTCGCGCTCGATCGAGATGAACAAGCTGCTCAAGGAGCTCAACCCAAAGGGGCCGGACGACCATGCCGACGGCACCGATCCGGCTGCCGACGCACCGCTCGGAGGCGATCCCGACGGGACGCCAAAGAAGGGCCCGTCTCAGCCAGCCCCCGCGCCGCCCCCGCCGGACAGCGACGACGAGTCGAACCCCTGGCTCTAGGCCGCGGCCGGCGCGCCGCATCGACCGCCAACAGCAATCGGAGGCGACTGGCTACTGTGTCGGCATGCGCATTTTGTTCGAGCGGGCGAGGCGCCTGGCACCGGAGGCCAAAGCACCCGAAGCCATAGCGGCCATTTTCGCGGCGGCCGTTCTTGCCGCTGCGGCCCTGCCTGCTGCGGCCCTGCCTGCTGGGGCGCACAGCAACCCGCTCGCGCCGCAACAGCCGCGATTCGAAGACGATCCGCCGCCTTTCGCCGTGCTCGCGGCGGCTCCGACCGCGCCAACCGAACGCCAGCTCAAGCTCCGCCATCGGTTTGTGCGCGACCTAGACCGAATCATCGTCAACGGCAGCGCGGAGCCGCACGCGTTCGCCGGCAAGGTGCGCGTTCAGTCGGGCGGTATCGACACGATGGAATGCGCATTCGGTGGCGGCCTGACAGCGCACCAAGGCGTAGCCGGCAGCTGGTTCGAAGTCCCCTGTTTCCGCAGCCACACGGTCGGCACACGCACCATTTTCTCCTTCAAGAACCAGGCATGGGAAGCCGAGCACGGCGACGAGCCCGAAGTGCCCCTGTCGCCAACCTACCTGCTGCCGCATCTGCGTCATGCGGCGGTCGGCACGCCACAGCCCGATTCGTTTGACGGTCGCCCCGCCATGCGGGTGCACTGCCAGTTCACGGGCCGTGCCAGCAAGAACGTCTTGTATGCCGCCGCCGTCCCGATGGCGCAGTATGACCGCATGGTCGAGTCGCAGGCGATCCAGGCCAGCCGCAGCCCGGCCTCCTACGTCGTGGATCTGAGCCTGCTCTACGACCCGGCGACGCAGCGCTGGCTGACAGCCACCCTGCGCCTGGCCTGGCTCGACGGCACGCCCATCGAGCCGAGCGATCCGCCGCGGCCGACTCCCCGGGGCCTGCCGAAGCTATCCGAGGGCGTCAACATGGAGGCCATCTGGTCGATTCGTCGCATGCCTCCGAAAGGCACCTCTCAGAGCCGTTCTCCCAGGCACGACTCCCTCGACTTTGAGTCCGCCGATTCGGGCATGGAACCCGAGCTCGACGCATCCGCGCGCCGGTTGCTCAGGATCGAGCAGCCGGCGAAGCAGGCCCCTTCGGCAAAGAAGAAACCGTCGGCCGCTCACTAGTGTAGTGCATCCGATATAGGGGGCGTTCTGCGGGCGCGAAGACGCCCGTCACGGCGTTGCTGCTCCTCGGCAGGACGTTTGGAACATGCATTCGTCGCAGCGCCTTGCGACGAACGCCCTCGCATCCCGGATCATTCCCCATCTACCAGATGCACTACACTAGCGCAGCTTCAGCAAGGGCGCGGCATCGTCATCGGCGCGCGCCACAAACCGGCCGGCGATTGCGTGGGCCGGCACGCCGGCATCGGCAAGCCGTTTCGATAGCGCATCGGCCTGCGCCTCCGGCACGGCCAGCAGCAGGCCGCCCGACGTCTCCGCGTCGAAAACCAGGTCGCCGAGCGCGGCCTCCACCGAATCCGCGACCGCGATGCGCGGCCCAAAGTGCTCCTTGCCGCGCGCGCAGCCGCCCGACAGCGCGCCGTTGCGCACCAGGTCCAACGCGCCGGTCATCAGCGGCAGCGCGGCTGCCTCGACGTCGAGCGCGAGGCCCGCCCCTTCAGCCATCTCACAGGCATGGCCGGCGAAGCCAAAGCCGGTGATGTCGGTCGCCGCGTGCACCTCAAAATCCGCCGCCAGCTCGGCCGCAGCACGGTTGAGCGTCGCCATGACCTCCATCGCATAGCTGGCGAGCTTGTCGTGCCCGTCGGCCAGCTTCTCTTTTTTGAGCGCCGTGGAGACCGCGCCCATGCCAAGCGGCTTGGTGATCAAGAGTGCGTCGCCAACCTGTGCGCCAGAGTTGCGCCAGAAGCGCTCGGGGTGCACCAGTCCCGTGACCGAGAGGCCGTATTTGATCTCGGTGTCGACCACCGAGTGGCCGCCGCATAGGGATGCGCCGGCTTCTTCGATCTTGTCGAGCCCCCCCGCGAGGATCTCGCCGAGCACTTCGATATCGAGAACGGATGGCCAGCCGACGATGTTCATCGCGGTGACCGGCTTGCCGCCCATCGCGAACACATCCGACAGCGAGTTGGCCGCCGCGATGCGGCCGAACCAGCGCGGGTCATCGACAATTGGCGGAAAGAAGTCGAGCGTTTGCACGAGCGCCCGCTCCGCATCGAGGCGGAGTACACCGGCATCTTCGAATCCCGCGTGGCCTGCAAGCAGGTCCGGGTTCGGCGTCGCCTTCAGCTTATGGAGAACCTGCCCGAGGCTCCCCGGTGGCAGTTTCGCTGCTCAACCGGAGCTCGAGGCATAGCGGGTCAAACGCAGGTCGGCGTGCTCACTCATGGTATGGACAGGTTCGGTTTAGGACTCAGAAAAGCACGAGCGCACCACGGCAGCGATCGCCGCCAGGTCTTCGAGCAAAAGCGTGCGCGCATCGAGCAGCAGGTGCCCGTCGGCAACCCGTGCGAAGATGCCGACAGGGCGCGCCGCGCGCAGTCGGTCGCTGTGCGCATCGCCGCCCTTGGCCAACGCGGTCGCAAAGCTTGGGATGGGCTTGGCCGGGTTGGCGCCGGCACCGGCAAACGAAAGGCTCTCGACCGTCTTTGCACCGAGATCCTCGAGCCGGTTGCTCAATTCATCGGCGCGCGCGCGCAGCTCGTCCGCGTCGGCGGAAATCATGCGCAGCGTCGGCACGTCGCGCAGCGGCTCGCCGTCGCGGTAGAGCAGCAGCGTCGCCTCGAGCGCGGCCAACACCATCTTGTCGCAGCGCATCGCGCGGTAGAGAGGATGCGCGCGGCAGCGCGCAATCATGTCCTTGTCGCCCACCAAGATGCCGCACTGCGGGCCGCCGAGCAGCTTGTCGCCGCTGAAGCACGTGACCGCAGCCCCCATGCCGAGGCTGTCGCGCACGCGCGGTTCGTCGACGAGCCCCGTCACTTCGCCATCCCAGAGCAAGCCCGAGCCAAGATCGTCGAGCACGATCGGCTGGCCGCCGGCGCGGTCCGGCGAGGCAAACTCATGCGTCAGCTTTTCGAGATCTGCGACGCTCGGCACGCTGGCAAAGCCCTCGATCCGGAAGTTGCTGGGGTGCACCTTGAGGTAGGCCCGGGTGCGCTCGGTGGTCGCCTCGCGGAAGTCGCGCAGGTGGGTCTTGTTGGTAGCCCCGACCTCCACCATCTCGCATCCCGCCCGCCGCATGACGTCGGGCACGCGGAAGCCGCCGCCGATCTCGACCAGTTCGCCGCGCGAAATCACCACTTCGCTGCCGGCGCACAGTGCCGCCAGCATCAGGGTGGTCGCGGCCGCGTTGTTGTTCACGATCAGCCCGCCACCGCAGTCGATCAGCTCACACAGCAGGGCCGCGACCGCTTCTTCGCGCTCGTCGCGCACGCCGGTGCTCGGGTTGACCTCGACCACGGCATAGCCACACGCGCCCGCGACCGCCTCGATCGCCTGGGGCGCCATCGGCGCTCGGCCAATGCCGGTGTGCAGCACGATTCCGGTCGCATTGTAGACGCGCTCATGACGACGCCGCTGGGCGCTCTGCACGCGTGCCGTGATGGCCGCGAGAGCGACCTCTTCGGCACAACGCTCCTGCATGCTTTCGGCATCGATGGTGCCGGCGAGCGCGCCGTGCCGCAATTCGTCCACCCAAGCACGCACCGCGCGCGCCACCGCGTTGCGCGGAAGATCCTGCAGGCGCCCATGGCGCAGCCATTGATCGACCGAGGGCAGCAGTCGCAGGGCGGAAGAACGAGTCGTGTCGGTTCTGGGCATCGGAGAATCGTGCGCTACCATACCCAGCGCACATGCTTCGCGCTGCCCTAGAGACGCCCGGAAGAGATCCTCGAGAACAGGCGCTGGCGCGGACGCTCGGTGTGCCCGATCTGGTGGCGCGCGTGCTGCTGGCGCGCGGCCTCGAAACGCCAGAGCAGGCGCGCAGCTTTTTGCGCCCCGATCTCGGCAGCCTGCACGATCCGTTTCAGTTCACCCAGATGCAGCGCGCCGTCGACCGACTGCGCGACGCCCTGCGCAAGGGCGAGCCGATCCTGATCCACGGCGACTACGACGTCGACGGCATCAGCGGCACGGTGCTGCTGCACAAGTTCTTCAAGCTCCTGCACGGCACCAGCACCCCGTACATTCCGGCCCGCGCCGACGGCTACTCATTTTCGGCCGCCAGCGTCCGAGCGATCAAGGACGGCGGTTTCCCGCTGGTCGTGTCGGTCGACAACGGCACCAACGCCATCGCGCCCATCGCCGAGCTGCAAAAAAGCGGCATCGACGTCATCATCACCGACCACCACGGCACCACCGAAAACGTTGCCGACGCGTTCTGCGTGCTCAACCCACGGCTGCCCGACGCGGGCTACCCCGACCGCGATCTGGCCGGCTGCGGCGTCGCGTTTTGCCTGGTCGCAGCCGTCGCCGAATCCCTCAGCGGCACCATGCGGCACAGCTCGGACTTTGCCGAGTTCTTGATCGACGCGATGGCCTACGTCGCGCTCGGCACCGTTGCCGATGTCGCCCCTCTGCGCGGCGAAAACCGCACGCTGGTCACGCACGGGCTACGCTCGCTGTCCGTCAGCCGCAACCCGGGGCTGCGCGCCCTGATGGATGCCGCGGGCCTGCTGCACCGGGGCGCGGGCGTCGAAGACATCGCCTTCCGAATCGCGCCACTGATCAACGCCGCCGGCCGGGTCGGCCACGCTTCGGACGCCGTACAGCTGCTGTGCTCCAAGGGCTTCCCCGAAGCGCAGACCGCCGCCAAGGTGCTCGAAACCCACAACGAAGAACGCCGCAAGGTCGAGCGCCGCCTGCAGGATGAGGTCGTGCAGCTTGCCGAACAGGAGCACGGCGCCGCCATCGTGCTCGGCAGCGAAGGGTGGCACGCCGGCGTGCTCGGCATCGTCGCCGCGCGCATCGCCGAGCAGACCCACCGCCCGGTCATGCTGATCGCGTTCGATGGTGCCGTCGGCCGAGGCTCGGGCCGCTGCAACAACGGCGTGCACCTGCGTGACGCCCTCGGCGAGTGCTCCGATCTGCTCAATTCGCACGGCGGCCACGCGGCCGCCGCCGGCCTGGAAATTCGTCGAGAACACTTCGACGAGTTCCGCGAGCGCTTCGTCGAAGTCTGCTCGCGCCGCGCGCCGGCCGAGCGCATCGTCAAGTGCGATGGCAGCGCACGCTTCGACGAGCTCGAGCCGCGGGTCGTGCGCCGTCTCGACATGCTCGGCCCGTTTGGCAACGGCCATCCACGGCCCAAGTTTGTCACCGACAACGTGCGCGTCGTTGGCAACCCATACGTGGACGGGCGTGGCCAGCACCTGCGCCTGCGCGTCGTGCAAGATGGCGAGCTGCTGCCCGCACGCTTTGTGCGCGGCGCGAGCCACTTTGAAGAACTTCGTCAGCGCAAGGGGCCGTGGAGCATCGCCTACACCCCGCGGCTCAGCTCGCGGGGAGAAGAAGGTCCGGTGCTGCTCGAGGTCACGGGGCTATCGGCCGCTGGTTCGACCTCTTCTCCCCCCGGTTCTTCCTCACCTGGCGAACCTCCACAAAAGGGACGTGCGTCCGGCGGGGTGCATTGCCGATAGTGGCGGCGTGACCCGCGCCGACCAAGACGCCAAGAGCAGCACGCACGCCGCCCCGATCGAGCCTCAGGAGACCACGCGGCCGCCGCCGGCGGCTCCCGCTGATACTCCCGCTGGACCGCAGAGCACGCTTGCCCGCGGCTGGCGCTGGCTCGTGACTCTGCCGCGGCGCACCTACGACTGGGTGCTATCCTGGGCGGAGACCCGCTACGCGGTGCCGGCGCTGTTCCTGCTGGCCTTTGCCGAAAGCAGCTTCTTTCCGATCCCGCCCGACGTGCTGCTGGTGGCCATGTGTATCGGCAAGGTGCAAAGCAGCTACCGCTACGCCAGCTGGTGCGCACTCGGCTCGATTCTCGGGGGCGCTGCCGGCTACGCCATCGGCTTCTTTCTGTGGGAACTCGACGGCGTGCAGCAGTTCTTTTTCGACTACGTGCCGGGCGTCAGCGCGGCGAGCGTCGAAAAAGTCGGCGGGCTCTACGAGACTTGGAACTTCTGGATCGTCTTTGCGGCGGCGTTCACGCCGATTCCGTACAAGGTCATCACCATCTTGGCCGGCGTTTTTGCGATCAACTTCCCGATGTTCCTGCTCGGCTCCGCGATCGGCCGCTCGGCCCGCTTCTTCCTCGTAGCGTGGCTGTTCAAGCGATACGGCCCGTCGATCAAAGACTTCATCGAGAAGCGTTTCGCGCTGGTGACCCTGGTCGGCACCGTGCTGCTGGTCGGCGGCTTCGTGGCGATCAAGTACCTGCTGCACTAGCCGCTGCCGCCGCGGGATGCGATCGCGCTTCGCCGCGTCGGCTCTAGCCGCTACAAGAGCGGGTATGTCGAAGCGGCTATTTTTGATCGACGGTACGGCACTCGCCTACCGCAGCTTCTTCGCGTTCCAGGGCAGCGGCCGCTCGCCGCTGACGAACGCGACCGGCCATCCGACGGCGGCCACCTACGGCTTCTGCATGACCCTGCGCGCGCTGATCGAACGCGAGCAGCCGGACGCCATGGCGATCGCCTTTGACGGCCCGCGCAGCGACCTGCTCCGCACCAAGATCTACCCCGAATACAAATCGACGCGCACCAAGATGCCGGACGAGATGGCGGTGCAGCTCGACGACATCCAGGAAGCCGTCAAGGGTTTCCAGGTGCCGGTGGTGTCGTCCGAGGAGCACGAGGCGGACGACGTGATCGGCACGCTCGCGGTGCGCGCGCGCGACGCCGGCATGGAGGTCTTCATCGTCACCGGCGACAAGGACTTCCTGCAGATTGTCGATGACCGCATCAAGCTGTGGAACCTGCGCTCCTCGACCAGCAAGCCGGAGATCTTCGACGGCGATGCCTGCGTCGACAAATGGGGCCTGCCGCCCACCGCCATCGTCGACATGCTCGCCCTCATGGGCGACAGCTCCGACAACGTCCCGGGCGTGCCCAAAGTCGGCAAGAAGACGGCGGTCGACCTGCTGCAGGAGTTCGGCTCGCTGGACGGAATCTACGAGCGCCTCGACGACGTCAAGAAGCCATCGATCCAGAAATCGCTGCGCGAGAACCGCGAGCTGGCGCTGCTGTCGCAGCAGCTCGTCACCCTGCAGCTCGACCTGCCGCTCGACATCGAGGTGCAGGACATTCCGCCCGCAGACCCGGACGCCGACGTGCTGCGGCCGCTGTTCCAGCGCCTCGAGTTCAAAAACTTGATCAAGGATCTGGCCAGCAAACGCGCCCCGCAAGAAGACGTCGAGCAGCACTATTCGCTCGCCAGCAGCGACGAAGAACTCGACCAGCTGCTCACTTCGCTCGAGGACAAAGAGCGCATCGGCGTCGCGGTCGAAGCCACCGGCCCAAGCGTGCTCCGACGCAAGCTCGTCGGCATCGCGCTGGCCAGCGCCCCGGGCGTCGCCAGCTACGTGCCGCTTGACGACGACCGCGCGGCTGCCCGCCTAGAAAAGCTGCTGCCGCTGCTGCAGAGCGACACTCCGCACAAAGACGTGCACGACTACAAGAGCGTGCTGGCGGCCCTGCGTTCGGTCGACGCGGCGCTCGCCGGCGTGCGCATCGACACGCTGCTGGCCAGCTACTGCGCCGATCCGGGACGGCGTTCGCATTCACTCGCCGACCAGGCGCTCGATCGCTTCGCCTACAAGAAGACCAGCCACAAAGACGTGCTCGGCTCCGGCAAGAAGCAGCGCACGTTCGCCGAGGTCGACCCGAAGCTCGTCGGCGACTTTGTCTGCGAAGAAGCCGACCTGACGTTCCGCCTCGCGCAGCCGCTGCACGACCAGCTGCGGGAGCACGCAACCGAAGAGATCTATCGCGATCTTGAGCTGCCGCTGGTGCCGGTGCTGCTCGACATGGAGCGGCAGGGCATCGCCATCGACACCAAGCACCTGCAGGCGCTGTCGGCCGAGCTGCAGGATCGCATCGAAGAGCTGCAAGAACGCGTCTTCGAGCGCGCTGGCCGCGAGTTCAACCTCGGCTCGCCGGCCCAGCTAGGCACGGTGCTGTTCGACGAACTGGAAGTGCACCGGCTCGCCGATGTGCGGCCCAAGCGCACCCCCAGCGGCCAATACAAGACCGACCACGACGTGCTCGAAAAGCTCGCCGCCAAGCACGAAGTGCCCAAGATGGTGCTTGAGTGGCGCCAGCTCAGCAAGCTGAAGAGCACCTACATCGACAGCCTGCCGGCCCTCGTGCAGCCGGACAGCAAGCGTGTGCACACCACGTTCAACCAGGCGGTTGCTGCTACCGGCCGCCTGAGCAGCGAAGACCCCAATCTGCAGAACATTCCGATCCGCACCGAAGTCGGCCGCAAGGTGCGCCAGGCATTCGTACCGCAGAAGAAGGGCTACCAGCTGCTGTCGGCCGACTATTCACAGATCGAACTGCGCATCCTGGCGCACTTCTCCGGCGACAAGGCGCTGGTCGACTCGTTCAACAAGGGCGAAGACATCCATGCGCGCACGGCAGCACTCGTGCACGGCATCCTGCCGACGCTGGTCACGCCCGAGCTGCGCAACCAGGCCAAGATCATCAACTACGGCCTGATGTATGGCATGGGCGCATCGCGGCTGGCACGCGAAACCGGCATGCGCCCGCCCGAAGCCAAGAAGTTCATCAAGGCCTACTTTCGCGCGCTGCCCGGCGTCGAGAAGTACCTGCAGGGTTCGCTGGAGCAGGCCCAAAAGGAAAAGGAGGTGCGCACGCTGTTCGGCCGCCGTCGTGGCCTGGCCGACATCGACTCCACCAACGCCATGCAGCGCATCGCTGCCGAGAACATGGCCGTCAACACGCCGATCCAAGGCACGGCAGCCGATATCGTCAAACGCGCGATGCTGGCCGTTCACGAGCAGCTGCAGCATCGCAAGCTCGCGTCGGTCATGCTGCTCCAAGTGCACGACGAACTCGTGCTCGACGTGCCCGATGACGAACGTCTCGAGGTGGAGCGGCTGGTGCGCGACGCGATGGCTGGCGCAGCGGATCTCAAGGTACCGCTCGAAGTCACGCTGGGAATCGGCGCCAATTGGCTCGAAGCGCACTGAGCAAACTCGAAGCGCTCGAACCGAAGCGCTCGAACCGAAGCGCCCGAACCGCCTCCCGCCCGCAGCCGCGATCAGCGCGACGAGGAATCCACTAGCGCCGCCAGCCGCACCATCGCCCGCCCCAGCAAATTGCGCACCGACGACTCCGTGCGGCCAAGCCGCTCGGCAATTTCCTTATGCGGCAAGCCGACGATACGCGCCAGGACCAGCACTTCGCGATGGTCCGGCGTCAGCTGGCCAATCGCCTGTTCGAGCGCCGCGATCTCTTCGTGCTGCACCGCCGCACGGCTCGGCGTCAGCAGCGAGGCATACAGACTCAGGTCCACCTGATCCTGCGGCGTCTCGCGGGCCGCGTCGCGCTTTTGCCGGCCGGCATACCGCGCCCGCTCCCGCATCTTGTTCATGGCCGTCGTCAACAGCCAGCTGATCAGCTGGCCTTCGCCCTGGTAAACAAACGACTCGCGCTCTTCGAGAACCTCGCGGCAAATCGACTGGACCACATCCAGTGATGCCTCGCGGGCGCGCAGCGAACCGCTCATGTGAAGGCGCACATAGGCGTGGAGACGCGGTAGGCAGCGCGCCACCACCGCGTCGAGCGCGCCTGCCTCGTTCGCCTCCAGACGAGCGATCATCGGGTCGAGGGGTTCTTCGGCCATCTGACAAATAGCGTATCCTAGTTCGCTCGGGCCGCGCCAGCGGCGAAGGACCGGGTTCGGCGACTCCGTCAGGACGGTAAGCTATAGGGACCCGGCCCGAGGCCGTTCCCGCCAAAGATATGACCCGCTCCGACGAGCTTGAGAGCCCCGACCAGACGCCCACCCGCGAGGCCACCGATCTGCCGGAGGCGCTCGAGAACGCCCTCTACGAGCTCTTTTTCGAGGCTCCTCGGGAGCAGCGTGCGGCACGCTTCGAGCAGCTCGTTGCCGCCAACCCGACTCGCTCGGAGGCCCTGCTCCAGGCCCGCGACGCGCTCGCACGCAGCGACGACATGCTCGGCCACCTGCGCTCAGGCCTCGCAGACGCCAGCACGGACGGCCAGAAGATCGGCCCATTCGAGGTCCTGCAGGTCCTCGGCGAAGGCGGCTTCGGCACCGTCTACCTGGCGCAGCAGCACCAGCCCGTGCGGCGCCAGGTCGCGCTCAAGGTTTTGCGCCAAGGCCATGCCGGTGCACGATCACGTCGCCGCTTCGAGGCCGAGCGCCAACTGCTCGCGCGCCTGCAGCATCCGAACATCGCCCAGGTCTACGATGCGGGTGCCACCAGCGCGCAGCAGCACTACTTCGCGATGGAGTATGTCGACGGCAAGCCCATCACGCAGTGGTGCGCCCATGCTGAGCCCGACATCAAAGCGCGGCTGCTGGTGTTTTTGCGCGTCTGTGCCGCGGTCCAGCACGCCCACCAGCGTGAGATCGTGCACCGCGACCTCAAGCCATCCAACGTGCTGGTGCACGACCAGGACGGCAAGCCCGTACCCAAGGTCATCGACTTCGGCATCGCCAAGCTGCTCGCGGCCCGCAACGAGCCAGCGACCGACGATCCGCGCGCGGCCGAAATCGCGCCGAGCGAACCGACGCGCGTCGGTGCCCAGGTGGGCACGCCGGGCTACATGAGCCCCGAGCAGGCGGCCGGCGAGTGGATCGATACGCGCACCGACGTCTACTCGCTCGGCGTCTTGCTCTGCGAACTGCTGACCGGCGAGCAGCCGCTGCCACGCGAAAAACTGCGCACGTCGAGCTTCGTGGCGCTCGCCAAGACCCTCGCCGAAGAACCTCCGCGCCGGCCGAGCAACATCGTCGGCCGCAGCGGTCGCGGCGGCCGACGCCTGCACGAGCAGCTGCGTGAGGACCTCGACTGGATCGTGCTCAAGGCCGTCGCCCAGCGCCGCGACGATCGCTATGCGTCGGTCGCCGCGCTCGCCGATGACATCGAGCGACACCTCGACTGCGAGCCGGTGCTGGCTCGTCAGAATGCCGCAGGCTACGTGCTGCGCAAGTTTGCCCGCCGACACCGCGTCGGCGTCGCCATCGCCAGCGTTGCCGCCATCACGCTGCTGGCCGTCTTGTTTGCGCTGATCTGGGGCCTGCGCGCCGTCAACACCGCGCGCCAGGAAGCGGAGCGCGGCCGCAATCTGGCCGAGAGCCGAGGCGCTGCGGCGCGCATGGCCGTCGCCCAAATGGCGCTCGACAGCGGCGACGTCGAAACCCTGAGCGAGCGCCTGCGGAGCGTGCCCGTCGAACGGCGCCACTGGGGCTGGCGGCACCTTGCTTCGCACGTCGACCACAGCCTGATTTCGCTGCCCGTCGACGTCGACTACCTCGAAGTCTTGTGGCTCGACGAGTCTCGTGTGCTGGCCTTTCCCCGCGAAGGGGACATCGCTTGCTGGAACGTCGACACGGGCGAACTCGAGCACACCTTCGCCGGCTGGAACGCGATCTTCCGCGAGGTCGCCGTCGCGCGCCAACGCGGCATCGCGCTCGTCGCCGGGCAGCGCGACATCAGCCTTTGGCGCATGGCTACCGGCAAACGCATGCGCAACGTGCATCGCGTACCTAGCGAAACTCTGGCGATCGCATGGTCGAAAGACTGCACGCTGGCAGCCATCGGCGGCAAGGGTGGCTGGCTCGACCTCGTGCCGATTCGACTCGGTGCGGCCGATCCTGAGCGGGGCAATGTCGGCGGCAAAGCGAGCCAAAAGGCCGGCAAGCAAACGGGCCCACGGACATCGCATGCCGTCTCCGGCAAAGTGCGCCACCGCTTCGACGACGACGTTTCGGCCATCGCCTTTCACGGCGACAACGAACTCGTGCTCGGTTTCGAGCGCGGCGAGGTGCGTCGCGTCGACATCGCAACAGGCGAGACCCTCGCCCTGATGCGCGGCCATACCGATTCGATCGATCACCTGCTACTCGACGCCGAACGCAGCCGCATCTACACGGCTTCGGTCGACACCACGGTGCGCGCCTGGGACTTGTCCAATGGCGCGCTCCGCGCCAAGCGAGCGACCTGGGCCCGCGTCCGGCGACTCGCCCTCGAGCCAAGCGGGGAAACCCTGTTCTTGTGTGGCGGCTGGGTTGACTCGCGCCTCGAAGCAGTGCACGCCAACACCTTTGAACTCGCCGGCCGCTACAATGGCCATCGGCTCGGCGTTCGCAGCGTTGCGGTTAGCCCCGACCATCGACGCATCGCCACGACATCACGCGACAAGACGCTGCGCGTTTGGCCCATCGCGCCGCCGCAGACCAGCAGCAAGCTCGCGCCCGGTCGCGACGCCCGTGTGCTTGCCGCAAGCCGCGACGGCAGCCGCTTTGCCGCGGCATCGGTCGACGGCCACATCACGGTCTGGAATGCGCGCACGCTCAACGCCGAGCTCGAACTCAAAACGCGCCAGTATTGGACCGGCTGCGAGCTGCATGCCGATCGAGTCTACGTCGTCGGCCAAACGGTGCAGGCACGACGCATCGCCGACGGCCAGATCCTCGCGGAAGGCCCCACCAACGGACGCCAGATTGAGGGCATGCTCGCCATTCCCGAAACGAATCGACTGATCGGCTGCCACGGTGCCCACGTGCTGGTCTGGCGGTTGTCGGACCTCGAATTGCTGCATGAAAACGAGATCTCGCCGAAGGCCGGCCGCATCGCTTGGGACGCGAACTCGCAGCGCCCGCTGCTCGGCGACACCAACGGCGTGTTGCGCATCTTGGATGCGACCGACGGCACCATCGTCGATTCGCGCAAACCCTTCGAGCAAACCGCGTGGAGCGTTGCGTTGGCCTGCCGCGACGACCTGCTCGTCTTCGGCGTTGGCAACTCGCTGCGCTTCAAGCGCACCGGCCAAAGCGCGCAGGTGGTTACCGCGCACCACACCAGCGCCGGAATCTCACCGGACACCCGCCGCGTCGTGACGGGCGGGCCCGACCACAAGGTTCGGCTGTGGGACGCAAACACCGGCGACCAGCTGCTTGTTTTGGGCGGCATGCCGTACAACGTTTCCGGCGTGCGC
This sequence comes from Planctomycetota bacterium, assembly GCA_045105235.1. GTDB lineage: Bacteria > Planctomycetota > UBA1135 > UBA1135 > UBA2386. The sequence continues at coordinate 113,163 of JBGCDH010000023.1, forward strand.
TTCGTCGATGGCGGTCGCCGCGTCGTGGCGCTCAGCCACCGCTGGTATGCGCCCTGTGAGATCCACGTATGGACGGCGCCCGACAACGTCGCGATCGATCGCTAGTGTCGTGCACCGGATATCGGGGACATTCTGCGCGCGCAAACGCCCGCCGCGGCGTTGCTGCTCCTCGGCAGGAAGGCAGGAAGTAGCGAAGGCCAGGAAGTAGCGAAGTAGGGAACATGCATTCGTCGCAGCGCCTTGCGACGAACACCCTCGCATCCCGGATCACGCCCCGTCTACCAGATGCACGCACTAGCGCCGAGGCTACTGCCGCCAGCGCAGATCGATGTCCGCCGAGGTGATCCACCCAAACGCGTTCCAGCCGGGCGTGAAGACACCCCACTGGCACGCGAGCATCGCACCGGGCAGCGCGCCGAGCGGAATCGGCAGGTCGACGGCGCCAGCTCCGCCGGGCGATGTCACGGTCGGCAGCGCCACCAGAATCGGCAGGTCCATGTAGAGCGTGCAGCCCGGCGCACCGGGAATCGGCAGCGTATTCAGCTGATCGCCGATCACCAGCACGGCGAGGCTGTTGGCCGGCGCGTTGGCGATCTCGATCTGGAAGCTGTTGTTGCCTGGGTAGGGCGAACCGGCGGCGACAATTTCGGGCAGCGTGCCGCCCGGCCCCACACACCCCTGCCCAAACGGGAACGCCGCGCCAGCCACTGGATCATAGATCCTTGCCCGGATGTCTTCGATCAGCCCAATGGAGTCACTCTCCAGCAGCCAGCCAAACATCACGCCGTTGGGTTCGTTGGTCGCGCCAGCAGCGTCGACGACCGAGGTCGCGCGCAGCGCACGCTGGTAGGGACCGTTCAAGACTTCGATGGCGCTGTTCTCGACCAGAACATTGCCGGCCGTGTCCACGCGCGCCGCATAGATGTCGACTTCGAAGGCGCTGTTGAACGGTTCACTCAGGTAGCCAACGCTGAACTCGGTCGAACCCGCACCGACGGCGGGTCCGCTCTCGAAGTCGGGCGTCGCGCGGATGTCGAACGGCGCGCCAAGCAAACCGGCTGCGTGGAAGCGATGGCCACGGATGTCGAACGTGTCTTCCCAAACAACCAGTCCGGCGGGGTTGTTGCCACCGTCGAGCTGCGCGATGTCGGGGCGGCGTTCGTTGTCGCCGATCTGCGATCCGGGCATGGCGGTCGGCGACTGGAGGAAGGTCGAGTTGACGTTGGTCATGATGACCAGCGCCGTGCGCACATCAAAGTCTCCGGGAGCCGGCGTGGTCCAGAACCGCTCCCAGACCATGCGAACTTCGGCGCCGGACGTCTGCAGATACGTGCGCGGCATCCGGACGCGCTGCACGTAGCCCGAACCCGCCGACTCGACGACGAACTCGTTGCCCAAGGTCACGCCTGTGGCCGGCAGGCTCTGCAGCTGTATCTGGCGCGCCACGATCTGCGTCGGGGTCACGCTGCCGTTCGGGGTACGATCCCAGGCAAGCTGCATGCGGTTGCTGCCAATCGACAGCGCCGGCCGCAAATCGCGGGTCGCGAGCGGGATGGTCGTCAGCTGCTGCACGCCACCCGGAAGGCTCCCCGTCGTCGATTCGAGGCGGCGACCCTGCAGCCCCGTCGAGCCCGCCCACGCGACGTAGAAGCCACTGAAGCCCCCGACGCCTAGATAGCCAACGGTCGGCGTGCGGAAGAATCCCGAACCGGTCACAAAGATCAGGCCTCCAAGCACCGTGCCGTCCCGCCGATACCGCACGGCACGGATACGCCGATCGTTGGCCGACAACCGACGTTCCCAGACGCAAACGAAAACGTCGTGGAGCGGGTCGTAGCCAACGTCAGGATTGGTATCGACCCAGCCGCTGCCGCCGGGGCTTAGCACGGGCCCGACCGCCGGGTCGATGATCACGGGATAGCTTGCGCGGTCGAGAAACGACGCCGGCACGACCAGTTCGATGCGCCCCCTACCGTCGTATCTCGTCGCGACCGGCACGCGCGCCGACTCGAGCCCCGCGTCTGCACGAGAGAACGCAACCGCTTCGCCGTAGCGCACGGCCGGTGCACCTGCGGCCGAAAACTGCAGCGCCTGATGGGCCGCGGCGCGCGCCGGAGCGTGCAGCGACGGCGAATGCGCGGCAATCCCGAGCACAAAGTCGCCGCTGCCACGGGGCCGGCGATGCAGCACAAACGACTGCTCCATGCCGGTTGGCTGCAGTCGGTAGCGCTCGGTCACGTCCGCGTGCTCGAAGTGCACGCGAGACGTTTCGACGCGGCGCGCGGTCGGGGCGCCTGAACCGCGCACGGCCCGCGAACGCGGGCCGTGGCTGCGGCCCCAGTCGGCCAGCTGCAGGCGCAGCTCGACCAGCGCTTCGGCAGCCATCGGATGGGCAACCTGCAGCGTCGCACCGCGGGAGTCGAAGTCGACGTGGAAGCCCCGGCCATCCGCGCCAAACGTGCCGTCCGGTCTAGCGAACATGCCAAGCACGTCCGAGGTGCGCGGCGCGGGCGCTTCGGCCCGGAACTTGGCTGGCGCTCCGGCAGGATCGCCGACAGGCCTTTCTGCAGGAATCTCTGCAGGCGGCGCCTGCGCGTGCAGCGCGCACGGCACCGCGATCCACGAAAGGGCTGCCAGCAAGGTGCTACCGGCAACGGTGGCCCTGAGGCACGAAAAGGTCCGAGTTCTGGCTATCGACATGACGAGCTGGGGAATGCCAGCTCGCCGCTCATGTCGCGCGGCTTCTGCGAAAGTTTGGCATCCGATCCGCAAGCCAATTGCGTGGTCACGCCGTTGGTCCAAAGACAGGGTGACACCCCTCGCAACGCCGCCCCAGCGGTCTGCCTACTCGGTTGAAGCCGATACCAACTCGTTGGTCATCGGCGCCTTCGAACGAGCCAATCCGCGCCGAAATCGCATCTGCCGCCGGGTGGCCCCGGGTGGTTCCCCACCCGAAGCTCCCACAGATTCGGACATGCGGATTTCCCGCATCCGAGTCCTCAGAATCATGGGTTCGGTGCGCGGCCCGACCTACAGAGCAACCATGTTGGTCCACGTGCCCGGGAAGTCATCCGGATCCGCGGTGATGTCGAGCGCCTGCACGAAGATCAACCCCGGCGGAAACGGCGGCAGGTCGATGAAGGTGCGTCCCTCTGGATCCGCCACGAAGAACGCGTCGGAGAAGAACACCGTGCCCGGATCGAGCAGCAGCAGGTAGCCGAAATCGAGCGTTTGCAGGCCCGGTCCGGCGCTATCGGCCAGCACAAGCAGGACCACGTCGTTGGGCCGCGTATCGATGCGCAGGTAGTTGCGGTCGACGCCGTTGAACGGCTCGCGGCGCTGGATCATCGGCAGCACGCCGACGCCTTCGGCCAGCAGGGTCGAGCCCGCACTGTTCGAAAACAGCACCGGCTGGAAGCCCGGCACGGACTGGTTGGGCACCGTGACAACCATCTCGTCGGCGGTGCGCGACACGGTCGTCGCAAGCTCACCGCCAATCGCAATCGTCGGCGCGTTGCCGAGATCCAGCTCGGTGCCGTGCAGCGTCAGCTGGCCGTTGTTGATGCGGGTCACGAAGAACGGCCGCGCCGCCGTCAGCTGCGGCTGGCCGAGCACCGGCGCGGTCGCAGCGCCAAAGAACGCCCCGCGTAGGCCGTAGGTGAACGCGGCTGCGTGCGGCTCGGCAACTACGCCGCTGCCCTGGCTGCCCTGCAGGCTGTAGAGAGCGGTGCCGGCTTCGCCACCGCTACCGAACTCGGTCGCGGCCATGAAGTAGGTCTGGCTGCTGGCGGCGCCGCCTTCTTTGTGCTGGGCAGGCGCGTCCGCTCCGACAAGCGCAAGAACGACGGCGACTCGAAACTCTGTGCGCAGAACACCCATCACTTTACCCCCGTCCACGCCATGGACATTTGATTCAGGGTGGCGGAATTCAGGTTCAACGTTCCTGGGTGAAACAACTGAACCAAAATGCTGTCTCCGGCCTGAACGCCGACATGATGCGTTGCCTGAAGCGAACTGCTAGGCGAAACGTAGTAAGCGACTTCAACACCATTCACGAAGATCTTCGATTGCGTAGACCCTGCGTTCCCATAGAAGGTTAGCGAAATCGAAATCACACCGGAGCGCTGCACGATCATGCTGCCATCAACCTGCGGCGCAAAAACGTCCGTGGACGTGTTTTGCACAACGGTTCCATACACAACGTTGGCCAAGGACGCCGACGGAAAGCTTGCTCCGTTGCTTACCTGCCCGACAAACACCTCGGTGCTCTGCGCATCCGTCCCCGGCGCCCGCGTCGCCAAAGCCGGCATCGTCTGGAACGGGCTCGTAAACGTCAGCTGCGAGAAGAACAGCAGTCCGTCGCTCGTAACCACATCGCCGGCGACCAGCGAAGACTGCACGGCGCAGTTTGACAGCAGGATCGGTGCCGCCGAGGTGTCCTCGACCGCGACGCCCGCACCCGAACGGATTTGACCGCCGGTCACCTGCAGTTCGCCATTGCCGCTGACCACGGCCTTGCCAAACAGGTCCGGATCGCGCAGCCACGCGCGCGCGCGGCCGTTGGCGGTGCCGTCGCCAGTCATGTCGACCGCCGGCGTCATCGGGTCCACCGGCCAGAACGTGCCGCTGCGCCCCTGGATCGTGCCGCGCACGCCGTGGATCGGAATCCCCGCACCATTGAGCACGCGGAAGTTGACGTTGTCGAACAGGATGCCGGAGCTGCTCGCCGTCGTGACATCGAGCTCAACCGCGTTGTCGGTGCCGTAGCCGTAGACGACGCAGTCGCTCAGGTAGAGCTGCGTCGGCGCAGTGTTGCCCGAGATGGTCAGCGCATCGCCGCCCGCACTGGCGTTGATGTCGATGCCGAGCATCGAGACGACGCCGGCGGTGTGCGTGACCTGGCCGCGGATTTGCGTCGCGAACGACTTGCCGTTGACGAGAGCCGTCACGTGGATGCCTGCGCGCAGCGCGACGTCTTCGATGTAGTTGCCGGGACGAACCAGCACCGACGTGGGGTTGCCGGCACCAAAGCCGTCGAGATCGGCCTGGTCGATTGCCGCCTGGATGCTCGTGTGCGTCGCGCCGCTACCAAGCACCGTGTCGACGATGTAGCGAGCCGCCTGCGCACCGGGCACGCCCTGCGGACCGGCTGGACCGACCGCACCGGCCGGACCGGGATCGCCCTGTGCGCCGGTCGCGCCCGCAAGCCCCATCGGCCCCGTCGCGCCGGGATCCCCCTGGATGCCTTGCATGCCCTGAATACCAGGAACGCCCTGCAGACCTGCAGGACCGGTCGGGCCGGCAGGACCCTCTGGACCGATCGCGCCCACCGCACCATCCGCTCCCGCGGGGCCGGTTGGACCGGTCGGGCCCGCCGGACCTTCCGGGCCCACGGCGCCGGCAGCGCCCGCTGGTCCTTCTGGACCGAGCGCGCCAACCGCACCACCGGCTCCCGCTGGGCCGGTTGGGCCTGCCGGGCCCGCCGGACCTTCCGGGCCGACGGCGCCGGCAGCGCCCGCTGGTCCTTCTGGACCGATCGCGCCCACCGCACCATCCGCTCCCGCGGG
>JBGCDH010000024.1:0-266563 GCA_045105235.1 Planctomycetota bacterium
TCCAGGCGTAACTTGTCCGCGTTGAAGTGACTCACGGTGCAGCTGACCGGGTCTCTGGTCATTGATGGCCGCCCGTATGCGCCCGCACGATTCCCCAACGAGGGCTACGCCATGCTGGCCGCCAAAACGGTGCAGCCCGAGGTCAGCCCGCCGGCCGTGCCCGTAGGCAAGCAAGACTACGGGGTGCGCGCGGGCCATCCGCCGTTTCAAGAATCCGACCGCCGCCAGGGCTGGCTCGGCTCCATCGAAGAACCGCGCGGCGCACACGCACGCATCGCCCAACGCGCCAGCGAGATGGCCGGCACGTTTCAGCAGTGGCAGGACGAGCTCGCGCGAGACAACCGCCGCAACCTGCTGTCGGGTTTCCTCGACGCCAACTGGCTCCAGCGCTCCCAGCCGCTGGTCTCGGCCGACGCCGCATCGCGCTCGATCCAGCTTTCCCAAGCCCTGGCCTACGGCTGGGCGTGGCGCAAGCACGACAAACCGTTCTGCATCACCGGGCTCTTGTGTGAACTCGATGCGCCAGGCGAATGGCACTACGACCCCACCTCGAGGCGGCTGTTTGTCCTGCCGCCAAGTGGGCCGCTAGCCAACGACGTGCGGATCGAACTACCGGTCGCCATCGGCTGCCTGCTGCTCGATGGCGCCACCCACGTGACGATCCAGGGCCTGCGCATCGAGCACGTGCGCGCGGGGACCGCCGTGCACTTGGCCGGCAGCAACAACCTGCTGGCCAACTGCACGATCCAGGATTGCACGGCCTTGGCCGTGCGCATCTCGGGCCGCAACGAACGCGTCGCAGGTTGCGACATCGTCGACTGCTACGGCCACCTTGCGCTCAACGGCGGCAACCGCCAACCGCAGCGCATCGAGCGGGGCGCCAACGTGGTCGACAACTGCCACTGCTATCAGGACCGATTCACCGACCGCCGCGTCGCCATCGGCATCTCCGGAGTTGGCAACACGCTGCGCAACTGCCTCGTGCACAACTCGATGGGCCAAGCCGTCACCGTGCGCGGCAACGACCACCTGCTCACGCAAAACGAGTTCTGCAACATCGGCTACGAAGAAGGCGATGGCGGCGCGGTCTACGCCGGCGGCGACCTATCCGGGTACGGGGTCATCTACCGGCACAACTTCTTCCACCACCTGATGCACGTTCCCGGCAAGGTCGAGCGTTCGGGCCTGCACCTCGACGATCTCCAGGCGGGCTCGCACTGCGTGGGCAACGTATTCTACAAGTCGGCTGCCAAGGGCATATTCATGAATGGCGGTGCCGGCCACACCATACGCGACAACGTTTTCCTGAACGGCTTTCGCGGTGCCTACAACGTAGGCCACAACGCCGCCAAGGCCTACCGCATGCAGCTCGCGATCGATGGCGATCCGTCGCATCCGCATCGCAATACGAAGGAAAACTACGTCGGCCGCGTCGAGCGTATCGTCGGCCCCGCGGGCTGGCGCAACGAGCCATGGCGCAGTCGCTACCCGCGCTTCTTCGAGGTCATGGAGGACGATGGCCCGTTCGGGCGCATGTGGCCCATCCGCTGCGAGGTCTCCGGCAACCGGTACTTCAACAACGACAAAGGCGACCGCACGATCTGGTCGCGTGTCGCCCCCGAGGCCCTGGCGAAATCCCGCGTCGGCCCCGACGAGCTCCTCTCGCCGGATGTCTTTGTCGACTACGACGCACTCGACCTGCGCTTCGTCGACGGTGCCAACGCCCCGCACATTCCGTTTGCGTCGATTGGGCTGCGCCTCGACGAGCACCGCGACGCCATGCCGGACAAAGCGCACCTGCGGCGCGCGCTGCGGGAGCACTTCCGCGGCATCGGCAGCATGCCGGGCACGACGCGACGGCTCGACACGGCCAACATCGTGCAGACGGGACCGGTGCGGCGGCGCGCGCACTGACGCGGCCGAAGCAACGACCCGTCTGCAGACTACTCGGCGAAGGCTTCGATCTCGCAGAGTCGACTAAACGACGGGAACGTCAGCCCGTGGCAACCCTGCGTCACGACGCGCACAAAGCCGATCGGCCGCGGCTCGAAGCGATGCTCGACGTAGCTCTGCTCGCCGCGCGAACCGGCCTTGGCTTGCCCAACGCGCTGCCATTTCGCGCCATCGTCCGACACCAGAACCTCGTAGACCTCGTGGCTCTTGCCCACCGCGCGCTCGTGCACGACCACGCGCCCAACCGTCGCCGGCCGGCGCAGTCGCACCGTGATGGTCAAGGGCGTTGGCTTGGTTGGATAGCCGAGAAAATGATCGAAGCGATCCGGGATGCCATTGGTGAGCCGACCCGGACCGTAGACCGGCTGGCTGGCGCCATGCGAAACCGAGACCATCCCGAGAAAGGCCGCGTTGTCGCGTTGGCTGTCGGCGTCGCTGTACGGCATCCGCCCGAAGGAAGCGCCCGAGAGCTGCTCCAAGCGGGGCAGCTGCTGGCGCTGGCGAGCAGCAAAGTCGGAGTAGTCCGTTTCCCCTGCGCGATTCCACGCCGCTGCGGCGACCGCGGCGAGGCGCGGCACGCACAGCGGCAGCACGTTTTCTTCGCGGCCCTCCCACCACGGCATCAAAAAGCCCACGATGCCTTGAGCCTGCTTGGTTACGTGCGGCTGCGCAAACGTCGCCATGTCGTGGTTGACGTGCGCGAACCGCCGCAGATCCCACTGATAGCACCGCTTCACGGGCACGGCGGTGAACATCGTGCGCGGATAGTGATCGACGACATACAGCGGGTCCCAGGCCGCGTTGACCACTTCGTAGCCGGCGTCGAGCATCTCCTGCGCCGGGAAATCGATGGTGCGCCAGTTGATGTGCAGCACATCGGTATCGACCTTGTCATCGCCCGAGCCGAGGCGGGGACCTTCCCAGGCCAGCGCCCGCCGCCCAGTGCTCTTGACAAAGCGGTTGAGGCGATTGACGAAGCGACGCTGTTCGTCCTGCGGAACGCCATAGGCTTCGTCGCCGCCAATGTGCACGTACGGCGTCGCGCGGAACACCTGCAGCATCTCGCCAATCAGTGTCTGCACGCCCTCTGTCGCTTTGGGCAGGGTCGCAAGCTCGGTCGGCGTCTTGCCGAAGACCTCCGGGTAGCGCTTGCGCAAGATCGTCGAATGGCCCGGCACGTCGATCTCCGGCACGATCGTGACGCCACGGGCCTGGCTATAGCTCTCCAGCGCTTCAAACTGCTGCCACGTCCACCCCGCCCGTTCGTCCCGCAGTTTTGGGTAGGCGCGCGACGGCCAGCTAAAGAGCTGGTCGTCGGTCAGGTGCAGCTGCAGCAGCGAAACCTTGTAGAACCAGCACGCATCAACAATGCGGCGCAGGGTGGCGGGGCGATGCGGGTTGCGCCCCATATCGACCATGAAGCAGCGGAACGCGAGGTCCGGCTCGTCCGTGAGCGCGATCTGAGGCCAAGCAGCAACGCCGTCGACCACCGTGAGTAGCTGCAGCAAGCTCGCAGCGGCCCGCGCGGCGCCAAACGGGTGCACGACCGAAACCAGCAGCCCGGCGTCATCCGGCAGCGGCTGGACGGCGTACCACTCCTTACCAACGTTGTCCGGCGGACTCTTCGCGCGCTCGATCTGGACCCTCGCTTCGCGCTCTTCGCCCTGCTTGGCACCCGCAAAGCCCGCAGCACCGAGCCCCCGCACGGCCTCGACGAACGCCGCCGCCTGCGGCGCGAACTCTTCGCCCACGCAAACCACGCGCGCGATCCTGAGCGGCTCGCTGCCGATGGCCGGCGCGACCGAGCGCTTCGGCGCCGGCACGACCTGCGCCACCGCTACGCGAGCGGCCGTCGTCACAAACAGCGCCGACCAAAGTGCGGCATGTAGGGCGGCGCAGGGCACCAACCTTCGGGTCATGGCATGCATGCCGTGACGGTAGCGCGCCGACGAAGCGCTGAATGCGACTACTTGCGCCTGCCGCCGTTCTTCTTGAACCAGGCCAGCGCTTCCTTGCTCGTGCCAAACTGCTGGCCGGAGATGGCAAACAGCGCCTGCTTGACCTTGCCGCGCCAAACCGCCCACGAGTGCCAGCGCGCTTTCCAATAGGAAGCCGGCGGGTTGTCCGCGGCCTCGACGTTGCCGGCGAGCGGCTCGTCGAAGTTGCGCAGCAGCATCGGCACCGCTTTGGCCTCTTTGTGCTGGATGACAAGGTCCAGCAGCGCCTCGTGAGCCGGCACGCGCTCCGTGTCGTAATCCGACTCGATGACATCGGCCACGACCAACCAATCGTCGCTCTGGTAGCCGGTTCGCGACAGCGCCCGGATCAGGCCAGCCTGAACCTGAGGGTTCGACGCGACGCGGGCGTTCCGCAGGAGCTTGAGGATCGCAGCATAGGCCTGCTTTTGCGGCTGGTTGCCGAGCATCTCAACCGCCTGGCGCTTCAGCGTGACGGAGCGCTCCTTCTCCAGAAACTTCTGCAGCGGCTTGACCAGCTTGGCGCTGCGGCCGCCCGCGAGCGAATCGAGCGCGTCCTTGCGCACCTTCATGCTCGCCTTCTTGGGCTTGATGGCCTTGGTGAAGGCCTTCACCTTGCTGCGCGCGGTCTTGTCGTCCCAGGTCTCAAGGGCGACGCTCGCTGGCGCTGCCTTGGGCGTCGCCTTCTTCGGCCCCTGCTTGTTTGGGGACTGTTTGTTTCGGAACTGCTGGCTGCGAGCCGCCTGCGCACAGGGCTCGCCGCCGGCTTCACGGCTGGCGTTACCGCTACCGCTGCAGGCAGCAACCGAGTCCGCCGCGGCAAGCAAGCTGGGATGAGAGGCCAACGCAGCGCTTGGACAGAACGGCAGCAACGCTGCGGCGACGAAAAGTGACTTTGCGGTCATGGGATCCTTGGCGAAGGAAGCCCCAAGGATAGCGCAATCTCTTCGCCAAGTTACTGCTTCCGATCGCCCGGCGCAGAACCCGTGCGGAGCAACGCACGAACGCTGCGCGCCGGAATCGCCACATGGATCGTGATCAACGGCACCGCCGACTCCACGTCTGCCATCGTCGCCGCACGCTCTGGGCCACCTGCGCGTGGCGGCATCCCCATCATGTCGCTCAGCGGACGAATCTCCGACACATGTCCGATGACGTTGCCGCGGGCGTTGAGGATCGCCGCACCGCTGCTGCCCGGCGCCCACGGGATATCGACGTCCATGCGCATGGCGCGCAGATACGAGAGCTCCTGCGGCTTTGGCAGACCCTTGGCGCCAAACGTATCGCGGTCGAGATAGAAGCGATTGACCATGCCAGCCGAGTAGAAGCCGCGCTGATCCATGGGCCGGCTCTTGCAGTACGACATGTCGCCTGGGCGCACCTGATCGTCAAAAGCAATCGGAGCGAGCTCGGCCGCCGCCGCCGCCGCTATCGTGACCACGGCGGCGTCCATCGCCTCGTCCACGGCCACAATGCTCCGCACCGGATGCACGCTGCCATTGGCATCGACCGCAACCAGGCTCGCCTGACGCATTTCTACGGCCGGCTCCTCGAGCACGTGGGCGCACGTTGCAATGCCACCGTCCTTGGAGATCAAGTAGCCACACGCGAGCTCGGTATGCCAGTTGTCGCAGCGGGTGCACAGATAGCACCAACCAACCCGCACAAACGCACCGCGCGCCAGCCGGTGCACGCCGGCGGCGTCCAGCACTTGGCCACGCGCCGCAGGCAGCTGCAGCGCCCGTGCGACCGGCTTTCGCATCAGCTTGCGGCAGTCTTCGAGCGACAGCAGCTGGTCCGCTTCGGCGAGCTCCGCGACCTCCTCGGACACGCCCTGTTCTTCGCGCTCGACTCCCTCAAAGGACTGATCGTGCACCACGACGCCCGGTGCCTGCGCCTCCAGTGGCACGGCCATCCCAGCGACCCAACAGGCAACAAGGCAGCGCACTGCCATCCGACTTCGATTCGCGAGCACGCCGTCAGCGTAGCGGCGGCGCCGCGAGGCGCGTCGTTTGTCGACGACGCAGACGGCTTCGGAAACACCACGGAAACGCTCACTTCTCCCACACCCTGGCGGCTCCCGCGACGAACGCTAGTGTACTGCATCCGATATCGGGGACATTCTGCGGGCGCGAAGCCGCCCGTCACGGCGTTGCGGCTCCTCGGCAGGATGGCTTCTCGGCCGGAAGGCTCCTTGGCAGAAGGGTCCTCGCAACGAACGCCCTCGCATCCCGAATAACGTCCCGTCTACCAGATGCACGACACGAGCGTGCAGGTGCCATGCCCAAGATCCTGCTTGTCGAAGACGACCGCCGCATCCGAATTGAGGTGCTCGCTGCGCTCGCCGAGTCGGGTTTGGATGCGGAGGTCGCCGTCGATATCGCATCCGCACAAGCCATGCTCGAACACCGCTTCGACCTTGCCGTGCTCGACCGCGGCTTGCCGGATGGCGACGGCCTCGAGCTGTGCGCAACCATTCAAGAGCGCCACCCGGGACTGCCGGTCCTCTTTTTGACGGCGCGCGACGACCCCGCCGAGCGCGTGCGCGGCCTCGAGACCGGCGCCGATGACTACGTCGTCAAGCCATTCCACATGGCTGAGCTGCTGGCACGTGTGCGCAGCCTGCTGCGACGCGCCGGCCGGCAGTCGACCGAAGACGTCGTGCGCGTCGGCTCGCTTTGGGCAGACCGCGCCCAGCGAACCGCTGGCGATGAAAACGGCACGTTCCGCCTGCGCCGCCGGGAGTTCGACCTGCTGATGTTCCTGCTGCAAAACCCAGGGCGCCCGTGGTCGCGCGAACAGCTGCTGCACCGCGTTTGGGGACAACAAGCGGACCAAGGAACGCGCACGGTCGATATCCATGTCCGGCGATTGCGGCAGCAAGTCGAAGTCGACGCAAGCCAGCCGCAGCGGCTCGTCACGGAGTTTGGCGTGGGCTACCGGCTGCGCGAGGACAACGATGGCGAAGCCTGACACCTTGCCTTGGTGGCGACGCCTCAGCGTGCGGGTCACGGCACTGGTCGCCCTTACCGTTTTGGCTTTTGACGCCAGCGCGCCCCTGCTCATGAAGGGCATTTGCGGGTTGTTCGGGCTGCGCGCCGACGGTGAGTTCGCGATTGCCTACGACAACCAGGATGACGACGCGATGCGCTGGTGGATCGTGTCGCCGTCCCTGCAGGAGGCCGCTCTCGCCCTGATCGAAAACGGCGTCGACAGTGCGGCCAGGGCACGCTTCGAGAGCGAGCTAGAGGCCTGGCGGCCCGAGGTTCAGTACGCCTACTTCGTTGCGGATGCCCAGCTGCTCGTTTGCTGTTCGAGCGACCACCGCCCGCTGCCACCGGGCCAACCGCTGCTGCTTTCCAAGCGCGACCAAGCCATGCGCGACATCTTCGCGATTCGTCGCGACGACGTGCTGCGCGGCTGGCTCTGCCTCGTGCCTCCCGACCCGTTTGGAGAATCGGACCCGGTCGCCGAGCTGCCGGAGGACATCATCATGCTGACCGAGGAGGAGGCCAACATCGAGTTTGAACGACTCGAGCTGGCCGGCGTTGGCGTGCAGTATCTCCTGCTGATTGGCATCGCCCTATCGGCAGGCTTGGCGGTCTCATGGTTCGTGACACGCCGCGTCACGCGTCTTGCCGAAGCGGCCCACCGCGAGGATCTGCCGGGGCCAAAACTGCAGGAGGATGCAAACACCGACCTGCGCAAAGTCGTCGGCGGATCCGACGAAATCGCAGCCCTTGCGGTCCGCCTCACGGCAGCCCGCACCCGCGTACGCGAACTCGTCGGAGAGCTAGACACCCGCGACGCGGAACGACGCGAGTGGATTGCACAGGTTTCGCACGATCTGCGTACGCCGCTGACGGCACTTGTCGCAAGCCTCGAGCGCGCCCGCCCGATTGCGGCACAGCTGCCCGCCGATGCCGGCTCTCGGTCGCAGCAGCGCGTCTTGCTCGAAGCCATCGACGTCGCGACCTGCGATGCCGACCGCGTCTCCATGCTCGCACGCGACCTGCTTGACGCCGCACGCCTGGACATGGCCAAGGAGCACCATCCCGAGCCGCTGCTCGTTGGTGAGTTGATCCATCAGGCACGTCGCGAACTCAGTCCGCTGGCAACGAAGGCGGGGCTGACGCTGCTGGCGGACTGCCCTTCGGACCTGCCCGAGGTTGAAGGCGATGGCCACCTGCTGCTGCGCGTGCTCGAAAACCTGACGCGCAACGCCATCGAACATGCCGACTCGTCGGTTCGGATCGAGGCGCGCAGCGTCGCATCTGCCAACGGCGCCAGCCGCGTGCGCATCGCAGTGGTCGACGACGGCCCCGGACTCGCGTCGGCGAAGGCTGCCGACAAAACGCGCCGCAGTGATTCGGCAGGTCTGGGACTGCGCGTCGCACGCCAGATTCTGGCCGCGCACGACAGCACGCTCGAGCTTCGCGGCAGCGCCGGCGGCAAGGGCACGACCGGCCAGTTCGAGCTCTTGGCGCGACCTTTCAGCTAGACGGTCCTCCAGCCGCGCTGGCCAACGCCAAGTATCCGCGTTGTTTCCGGAAGACACGGAGCCGGAGTCTGTCGCTAGGCACGGCGTTCTCACTCCGGCACGCTTGTGCCGACACCGACCACAGCTCTTACCCGCGCATTTCTATGCAACGCCTGAATCACTCCATTCCTCTCTTGCTCTTGGCAGCTACCGCGAGCAACGCCGCAACGCGGGCCCAGGACAAACCGGCATTCCACGCGCCGATCCGACTGCAGGCAGACGGCCAGAACATTGCAACCGAGGAGCCGGGCTACGCGTGCCCCACGCTGTTTGACGCCAACGGCGACGGCCGTCTCGATCTGGTCGTAGGCCAATTCGCCGATGGCAAGATGCGGATCTATCCCCGCAAAGCCGATGGATCGCTCGCAGCAGGCCAATGGCTGCAAGCGGCAGGCGAAGTCGCGGTTGTGCCAGGCGTCTGGTGATGCACGTCTTCGACTCCACAGTTTGTGGATCTCAACGAAGACGGCTACACCGACATCCTCTCCGGCTCCTACTCGCGTGAGGGCGAGGACATGGCGGGGCTGTTCCAGGTTCTATGGGGAACGGAGAACGGCGGCTTTCGCGCCGCGACGCCGCTGTGCGGTACCGACGGCAAGCCCCTCATCAGCCATGCGGACGCCACCGAAACAGAGGGCCTGGAGGAAGCTCTCATGGAGCGCATCTGCACACGCCCGTTCGCGGCGGACATCAACGGTGACGGCAAGACCGACCTGATCACCGGCAACTTCATGGGGTCGTTCCTCGTGTTCCTCGGCGGGGGCAAAGGCCGCTTCCAGCCGCTGTCGCAGCCGATTTCCTATGCCGACGGGACATCGATCCTGGTCGCCCAGCACAGCGACCCCGTTCTCGTCGACTGGGATCAGGACGGCGACCTCGACTTGATCAGCGGTGCAGACAACGCCTCGGTAACACTGTTCGTCAACGAAGGCAGCGCGACGAAACACTCGTTTGCCGAAGGCGTGGAGCTACTGGCGGGCCAGAACTTCGAAGACGTCGCAGGCAAGATCGGCGACCGACCCGGCACGTCAGCGCGCGTCTGGGTGGCGGACTACGACGGCGATGGCAAGCTCGACCTCTTGGTTGGCGACAGCGTCAGCTACTCCAAGCCCAAGAAGGGCATCGACGCAACCGAGTTCGCGCGCCGCGAAGCAGCGTGGCAGAAAGAGATGGCCTCCATCGACGAAGAGATGACCCCGTTTGACTACGAAAGCGAACCCACTCCTGCGCAGGAACGCCTCATGGCGGAGCTGGGCGAGAAGATGGAAGCGCTCTACAAAATGCGCAGCGAGTTTGCCGTCGACGTGTCGACCGGCAACGTCTGGCTGCTTCGCCAAAAGTAGCGACCGAGGCGCTACGAGCCGTTGACGTGCACCAGCACGCGCCGTCTCGAACCGCGCCGTCTATGCTCCCACAGATAGATTCCCTGCCACGTGCCTAGGCCCAGGCGGCCGCCTACGATGGGCACCGCCAGGTGCGTTTGGGTGAGCGCTGCGCGCACATGCGCCGGCATGTCGTCGGGACCTTCGGCGACATGCGTCCAGAGCGCATCGCCTTCCGGCACCAGCCGCGCCAAAAACGAATCGAGATCCGCCAGTACGTCGGGATCCGCGTTTTCCTGAATGAGCAGGCTTGCGGAGGTGTGCTGGATGAACAGTGTGCAGAGACCTAGTTCTGCCTGGGCCTGACTCACGATGCGTGCGACGTTGGCCGTGATCTCGACGAGGCCGCGGCCGCGGGTCGCAACCTCAAGTGGCGCAACGGTTGCCACAGGCCCTCCCTAGACCAGCAAGACCGGCGCCGAGCTCGCCAGCACGAGCCGGCGCGCCTCCTGCGCTTCGTGGCGGCGGGCGTCGCGATCACGGCCGACAACAAGCAGCCCGTGACGTTGCTCGTTTTCCTCGAGCAAGAGCCCGACCGTATCGCCCAGCGCAAAGCGAACGCGCGGCTCGATGTCCCACTCGGAGGCGTGCCGCTGCAGCTCTGCGGTCAACGCCGCGGCCCGCGCTGAAGCGAGCCCCGACAAAACTTCCGGCGACAGATCGCGCGGATCGAGATTGCGCGCCAGCACCTCTTCGTCACGCAGGCGGTTGTGCGGATCGACCGTCGACAGCAGCAAGATCTCGCCGCCGCCGCGCGCAAACGCCAGCGCCAGCGCCGTCGCCGCAACCTTGCGGTGCCGATCGATCTGCAGCCCAACCACCGGATGCGTCACCGTGCAGGCGGGGTCTTCGATCGGTGCGCGGGCAACGCAGATCGCCGCTTCGCTGCGCGCCAGCAGCAGGTCAACCGTCGTCGACAGGCTTTGCGCGCCGTCCTGCTGGTAGTCGTGACCGAACGGCGAAGGCACCACCAGCACGTCGCCGGAGCCAGCCGCAGCCAGCAGCTCCGACAGAACATTGTCCGATTTCGCCGCAACGGCCACGGTGTGAACCTCCTGCTGCACGCGGGCCGCGAGTGCCTGCGCCAGCGCATCGACGGTCGCATCTTGGTCGGTGCCGTCGTGAACCGCTACCACCTTGCCAACCGTGGCTGGCTGCAGCTCGACCGGCGACGTAATGCGCGCGGCCGCGAACTTCGCCATCTGCTCCTTCAGCTCGTCGTTGTCTTCGGTCATCTGTCGTTCGTTGCTCTGGTTGGGTGCGCAGATGCGCCACATGCTGCAAGACGCCCATCGGGGCGAGGCGATCGGGGCCGGGCGATCGGGGCCGGGCTCACGAAGGCCCTGGCAGCTCTGGATACAGGTCGAAAACCGTGAACATGGTCAGCCAAACGATGACGACCACGAGCTGCAGCGCCATCGTGACGCCACCGACCTTGAACCACTCGCCCCACGTGACTTTTTCGTGGCCGCCTTCCTGCAGCGCCGACAGGGCGATCACGCCGCTGATGCTGCCGATCGGCGTGCCGTTGCCGCCAAGATTGGCCGAGATCGTCAGGCCCCACCAGAGCGGCGCCGCCGGCAGCTCCTGGGTCATCGTCGCAACGATCGGGATCATCGTCGCGGCCACGGGAATGTTGTCCATGATGCCGCTCGTCACCGCGGTGAAGATCACCAGCACGATGCTGGCAACGTGTACGTTGCCGCCCGACACGTCGCTCAACAGCCCGGCCGCCTGCTGCAGCAGCCCCGAGTGCTCCACCGTGCCGATCATCACAAACAGCCCGATGAAGAAGACGATGACGGTCCAGTTGACCTTCTTGACGGCTTCTTCTGGGTTCTGCCCGCTAAACAGAATTGCGGCTGCACCACCGGCCATCGCGACGAAGTCGAGCCCGACGCCAAACGCCTGAGCGCTGGCGAAGCCCGCGATGGTCAACAGCAGCAGCCCCGCCGATCGCCAGAAGACGCGCCGGTCAGACACCATCGCCCACTCATCGAACGACGCCACCGCAGCCTCGCGTTCTTCGCGGGTCGCCGGGTCCGCGATCAGCCGGTCGCGATAGAAGCGCTTGACGACCCACCACGCGACCGCCGCCGTAGCCAGCGCCATCGGCGTCGACACCAAGAAGAAGTGCGCGTAGGGCAGCTTGGCGGCGGAGCCAACCATCAGCGTGCAGATCCCCGAGGCGAACGTCACGAGGGCGCCGGAGTTCGCGCAGATCGCCACGCCAACCAAATACGGCTTTGGGTCAAGCTGCAGCGTGCGGCACAGCACCAGCGACAGGGAAACGACAATCAGCGTGCCCGGCGCGATCGTCAACAGACTGACAAACAGCACGGTCAGAATCACCAGCGACGTGAACAGTCGCTGCGGGTCGCCCTTGGCCTTCTTCGCGATCTTGACGGCCAAGAACTGGAACAAGCCCGACTTGCCGGCCACATCAACGAGGATCGAAGTGCCGACGATGACGCCGAGCACGCCGATGTCCTTGGCCAACACCGCGTGCACTTCTTCGTATTCGTGCAGCACGCCAAAAAGCAGGCCGACGAGCACGCAGACGATCGCGCCGCACAGCGCGGCCGTCAGCTTGTGCAGCCGCCCGGTCGCAATCAGCGCGTAGGTCGCCAGCATGACGATGCCGAGCACGGCCATCGGCAGGGTTCCGACCGCCCCTTCCGCAGGGGCTGCTGCCGCTGCGGCAGGTAGCACCGCGACGACGCCGCCCGTAAGCAGACAGCCGGAAGCTGTCGCCACAGCATCAGGCAGGAGGGACGCCATCGCAGTCAGCGTGATCATGGTCTCGTTGGACGCTCTGCCGCGGGCGCCGAGCGCTCAGGCGGCGCTCGGCGAAAAGTGGCGGGAATGCATGGGAATCGAACCCACCGAATCCCTCTCTAGGAGGGACCCCACAGGTTTTGAAGACCAGGCCGCACACCAGCACGGATGCACTCCCACGGGGTTATGGAAGCATCGGCGAGAATCGTCTCGATTCAAGGCCCGAGTCACGGCCTTCCAACGGCCCCGCCCCACCGAGCTCCGGCTACAAACCAGAAGGATCGGCGCGCCGGTCGGAAGGATAGGCCACCGATACCCCATCCCGCTCCAGGCGAGCCAGAATGTCCTCCGCCGCATCCATGATGGCGGCGCTCGGCACATCGACCGCAAAGATCCCTAGCAGCGCATCCCCACGACTGGCGCAACCATGCGACCGCAGTTCTTCCAAGGCGGAACGAACGGCGGAGCCATCGCCACGCGGCGCCAACCAAACCGTCGATCGGTCCGATCGAGCGATGTGGCCCCATGACTCGACCCGCCCCGAGTCCCCCTGGATCACACAGGAGAGGACGTCGCCAACCGAGAGTTCGGGGACCATCAGCGGCGGCGCGAGCAGGCGCATCCCGCCCTCGCTCACAACCAGGGGCAAGCTCTCTTCGGCAAGCAGCCCTCGGCCCTTCTCGGCCGGCACGGGGAAGGCCAGCGTGAGCGTGCGATCTCGATCTGGAATCATGGGCAGCTCTGGGTGCGCGCTGGCTATTGCGTCAGCGTAACCGTGCACACATTGCTCGCGTCGAGCGCGAGACCGGTGCCGTCCAGCACCACGTGCGCGAACGACAGCTGCAGGCCGGCCAGCTCCGGCGGCAGCAGACCGCCCGGCAGCACAATCGACGACGCCGCATTGCCGAGCGCGTCGAACGTGCCGAACGTGTTGACCAGGAGAGGCGTGTTGTAGGACGTCGCCGTAATGGTTGTCAGCGCGTCAATGTTGAGCGGCAGCAGCACGCCGCCGGGCAACAGCGCCCCGGGCGTCGTGCCGGTGATCGAACCGAACACGATGTAGGGCTTGCCGGCGTTCTCGGTATCGCTCAGGTGGTCGAGCTGCACCTGGCCACCGGCGACCGACAGCTCGCTCGCATCATTCCACATGCGTCGATCGATCTCGTGCGCCTGGAAGATGAAGTTGTTTACCGGCCACGTGTACTGCCACACGATTTGGCCCTGGGGAGTCACCTCAAACAACCACTGTTGGGTGCCGCTGCAAATCAACGTATTGCCATCTTCGAGGCGCTGCGCACTCGAGACAAACTGTGAAAAGAAGCCTGCGGCCGTGTACTGCCAAAGCGGTGCAACCGGGCCGAAGCGGCCGGTCGCCGGATCCACAAATGGATCGCCAGCCGCATCGAGCGGCACTTCGATTTCGATCACCGCCGACTGCGTCGGCAGGTAGCGGTTGTTGAACACGGTGATGTTGCCGGCGCCGGCAATGCCGGGCCGAATGAAGCGGGTGTCGTGCGCGCCCGTCAGACGACGATCGAGAAACGAGCCCCCGCCGTAGACCTGCGGGTTGCCCCAACGCCACAGCAAATCTCCGCCCTTGCCGCGAGCACCGCCGGTATGACCGGCCGCTTCTGCCGTCGTCGTCGAGTGGTCAATCAGGTAGATCTCGCCCTGCTCGCGGCTGCTCAGCACAATCCAGTCGTTGGCCGGGTCGTAGTCAATGCCGTTGCTGTGGTTCCAGTCGCCGTTGGACAGAACGGTCTGCGGGTAGTTGATGTTTAGGAGTTCGGGGTGGTTGGCAATCACACCGAAGTTCGCCTTGCTCGCATCCTGGTCCTGAATGACGTGATCCATGATGTGCCACTCCCAGACAACCGTGCCGGTCGTGGGCCCGGTGGGCTGGATCTCGACGAGCGCATCTGGATACCAGGCATTGCCCATCAGCAGGGCTGGGTCGCGGCCCGCGGCCACGGCGTCCGCAGCCACCATGTTGTCCCAGACAATCACCAGCACGTTGCCGTTCGGCATCGGCTCGATGTCGTGGTGCATGAACCAGCTGCTGTTGGTCACCAGATAGTCCCACGTCAGCGAGCCATCGAACGCACGCTTCTCGAGCCGTCCGGTCGAACCCGGAATACCCGTGCCGGGCGCCACCGTGCCGCGAAGCAAGCTGCCGTCTTCGAGAAGGTAGACCGTCGGACTCGTTGCGCCTGGCCACGAGTGAACGATCTGACCCTGACCATCGACGAGCTGGGTTTCATTGGGACCCGTCGGGCCAAAGAGGCGCAGGCCGGGAGCCTGAGCAGAAAGCGCGACGCAGGCAAACCAACCGGTCAATACAGCATGGAGCATTCGAGACATGCCTGCGATGGTAACGCGCCATCGGAGCGGAGCCAGCTGACCGAGCCGTCGCGGCCCGTTCCACGGCATGTCAGATTGTCCGCACCGCAATGCCGACAGCCCGGCGGCGGCAACCCGGCGGCGGCAACCCGGCGGCCGGGCCTACTTGATGTGCGGTGCCGCGAGCTCACGGGCCAGCTCGTTGAAGGCGCCAACGTGCTGCTGCTTCGCTTTCGAAAAACGTGCCAGCTGGTCACGAATCGCCGCGGACAGCTGCGCGGTCACGTCGCGCTGACCCGCCGTCGGACCGAATTCCGCGCGGTTGACGCCGCCGAGCACGCCCAGCAGCTTGTCCGTCAACCGAATCGGGAAGTTCAACGGATCTTGCCGGCTCTTCGATTTGGTTTGGTAGAGCGCCTCTTCCACTTTCGTAAAGGCGTCGGTTGCGGCCTTTTCGGCTGCGACCAGCCTGGCTTTCGCGTCCCCCTCTTCCATGCGCCCGACGACAGCCTGCATCTGCTCGCGCAGCGAACGGATGCGCTCGATGGCCTCATGGGCCTCGGTCACGAGCTTGTTGCCGTCGCGCACCAGACGGTAGCGCGCCTGCAGATCCTGCACGCTAGCGTCCGTGCGGGGATCGGGATCGATCCGGCCCACAACCGTTTGGCTGTGCTCGCCCATCGTGACCGTGATGCGGTAGTCGCCAGGCGCAGGCCGTGCGGCACCGCCGCGGCCCGCCCAGAGGATCATGCCGTCGAGGATCTCGGCCCCGTCATTCCGCCAGGTGATCTCGATGTCGTTGACGCCATGCTCCAGCTCGAGCGCGACGGGCTCATCGCCGCCATTCTCATCGCCATCGCCATCGCCCGCCGCATCGACGTCGCCACCGACCACTTCCATTGCGACCGGCACGGCGGCTTTCTCTGCCGGCGCACCCTCGCCTTCGTGGCCGCCGCCGGCCGCTTCGCCATCGGTGGCTGCTCGCTCGCCGGCTGCTGGCTCGCCAACTTCTGGCTCGAACCTCCCTTCGAAGACAACCTCGCCGTCGAAGTCCTCGACAACAACCGCCACCTCATGGGCAACCGGCTGCTCCTCATCACCGGCCAGGTAGAAGCGCACGTGCAGGTTGCGATCCGGGTTGCGGCCGCGCCCCGCAGCTTCGCCGTCGCGCCCCGGCCACTGCATCACAGGCGTAGGCTCAAACACGTGCAGCGGTTTCAGCGCCAGGTCGGCGTGGAGCTGACGGACGTGCGGCAGGTTGTCGTATGACCACATCGCACGCCCTTGCGTCGCCGCGATCAGCTCGTTGCCGGCAACGCAGAGATCCGTGACCGGCACCAGCGGCAGGCCTTCGGCAAATCGCTGCCAGCGCCGGCCGTGGTTGAAGCTGACCCAGACCGTGCGTTCGGTGCCACAGTAGAGCAATCCGTCGAGCTTGGGATCCGGCCGCACACAGCGGGTAAACCACGCCGGATCAAGGCCGCTGTCGATGCGCGACCAGGTCTTGCCGTAATCCTCGGTTCGGTAGAGATACGGGCGGAAGTCGTCGAGCTTGTAGCGCGTGCCGGCAACATAGGCGCCGCCGTCGCGATGCGGATCGGCCGCGATGCAGTTGATCTGCATCCACTCCGGCATGCCGGTCGGCGTGACGTTTTGCCAGGAGCGGCCGCTGTCTTTGCTGACGTGCACCAGGCCGTCGTCGCTACCAACCCAAAGGGTGCCGGGCTTGCGGCCTTCGTCGAGCGCGAAGATCGTGCAGTAATACTCAACGCCGGTGTTGTCCTTGGTGATCGGACCGCCGCTGGAACCCATCTTGCTGGCGTCGTTGCGCGTCAAATCGGGGCTGATCGGCTGCCATGAGCCCCCTTCATCGCTGCTCGCAAACAGCACCTGCGCCCCGGTGTAGAGCAGCCCGTCGTAGTGCTTGCTCCACAGAATGGGAAAGTTCCACTGAAAGCGATAGCGCATCGCCTCGACGCCGGCACCCATTGGGTTGTCCGGCCAAACGTTGACGCTGCGCGAGATGCGGCGGCGATGGTCCAATCGCTGCAGGTAGCCGCCGTAGCTGCCACCGAACACGATGTCCGAATTGCCGGGCTTGGGCGCCAGCCAGCCGCTTTCACCGCCGGCCGTCGACTCCCAGTCATCGCGGCCAATTCCCGCACCTCGACCGCGGTGTGCGATGCGGATCGCGCTGTTGTCTTGCTGCGCACCATAGATGCGATAGGGCCGCTCATCGTCGACGGTCACGCGATAGAACTGCGCCGTTGGCTGATTGGCCTGGCTGGACCAGGTCTTGCCCCCGTCGAGCGAGACGTTGGCGCCGCCGTCGTTCGACTCGATCATGCGCGCGGGGTCGCGCGGGTCGATCCACATATCGTGGTTGTCCCCGTGCGGCGTTCGCATCCGGGAGAACGTCTCGCCGCCATCCGTCGACTTGTGCATGCCAACGTTGAGAACGTAGACCGTGTCTTCGTTCTTCGGATCTGCATAGACACGTGTGTAGTACCAGGCTCGCTGACGCAGACTGCGCTCGTCGTTGACGCGCTCCCAGCTTTCGCCGGCGTCCTCACTGCGAAACAGGCCGCCTTCTTTGGCTTCGAGCTGCAGCCAGATGCGCTTCGGGTTGGCTGGCGATGGCGCAATGCCGCCAATCCCAAGCGGCCCGTCGGGCATGCCTTCGTTGTCGTGCAGGGAGTCCCACGTTTCGCCGCCGTCGACCGACTTCCAGACGCCCGAGCCATCGCCACCCGACGACAGCTCCCACGGTAGACGCTGGGCCCGCCACGTCGTGGCGTAGAGCGTCTCGGGGTCGTCCGGCGCAAACGCCAGATCCACGCAGCCGGCGTGCGCATTCACGTGCAGCACGCGCTGCCAGCTATCGCCGCCATCCTTGGTGCGGTAGACGCCACGCTCCTCGCTCGGCCCCGACAGGTGCCCCATGACTGCGACATACGCGACCTTTGCGTCTTTCGGGTGCACGCGGATCCGGCTGATGTGACGCGACTCCGGCAGCCCGGCAAAGTCCCACGTCGTGCCGCCGTCCTGCGACTTCCAGATGCCGTCGCCGCTCGAAACGTTGCCGCGCCAGGTCTTTTCGCCGCCGCCCACGTAGATGACGTTGGCATCGCTCGGCGCCACCGCGACGGCGCCGATCGATCCACCGAACGAGCCATCGCTGATGTTCTGCCAGGACGCGCCGGCATCCTCGGTCTTCCACACGCCACCGCCCGCGGTGCCCATGTAGTAGAGATCGCGATCGCCGACGACGCCGGCAACGGCGGCGCAGCGACCGCCGCGAAAAGGGCCAACCAAGCGCCAGTCGACCGACTCGAACAGAACGCTCGGAACGGGCCCCGATGCCTCCTGGGCAAGCGCCAAAGTCGGCGAAGATAGAACGGCGAACCACACGGCGAGGGATGCACGCATGCGCGGCATCGTGCCCGTCGACCCCCGCGGCCACAACCGCACGCCCGCGCAAGGGGAGGCTTCCCGGGGCGTAGTACGCGTTCGTTACGAGCGGGCGTCGTTTTGGGGCAGTCGAACGGCGCAGGAACCGTTGTCACAGCGCCTTCCAAACAGGCGACCGAGCGGCACGCGGTAGCGGGCGAAGACCAGATAGCCAAGGTCGGCGAACCAGCTCAAGATCGGCCAACCGGTCGGGGCCATGACCCAACCGAGCCCAGCGGCGCGCCAAGCGGCCCGGATGGCCCCCATGCCTTCGATCACGGTGCCGTCGGCCTGGACGCCATGGAGGCGCGCGTGCACCCGCTCGGTGGTCAGGCCAAACTGCTGCGCATCAAAGCCTTCCGCCGCGATGTCGATGGCACCGAGGCGGCCGTGCTTGTCGCGACGACGCAGCCAATCCACCTCCAGCTTGCAGAACGGGCATTCGCTGTCATACAGCAGGGTGAACTCGGCGGACATGACGGGTCTTTCGGCACGCGGCCTCGCCTGGATGCGGCCACCTCGCGCTGCCGCTGCCGCCGACACCTCTGCTTGCGTTATTTGCCCGGCGTCAAAAAGCCGTTGGCGGCGACATAGACCACCGTGCCGGCGGCGAAGCCCAGCAGCGCTCCCCATAAATACGGGCGCCGAACTTGCCGCAGAGCTGCCCAAAAGCCCGGCACGATCCTGGCAGGCTGATGCCAAAGCTGACGCAGCAGGTCGGACAAGCCGGTCGGCCGCCCCAAAACGAGAGCCGGCAGCGACAGCAGCACCAGCAACAGCGACATGCACGAAGCCGCCACCGCGAGACCGACGGTGAAAAAGGTTGGCAGCAGGACAAACCCTACGAACAGCCACAGCAGCGCATGAACCTGCCTCTGGGCATCCCAAACGCCGGCGAGCGAATAGCTGATGGCGCCAATCAGGATCGCCATCGGCAGCCACTGGGGCAGCGCGCCTCGAACGTCCTGGATGAAACCGCGCATGCCCAAGATGGCAGCATCTCTGGCCGAGGCGTCTCCGGCGGCGGTTTCCGATTCCATGACCACGACGGAGCCTTCGTTGATCCCCTGAGAATCGATGCAGTCAGAACCGCCGACGACCGCGGCGATGCGCCCTCTCGAGCGCCGAGAGCAGCTGGTCTTCTTCGCCGCCGCTAGCGCCTTCCCGGTCGCGATGGACCGCCCGGTCGCCATCGACAGCTTGGTCGCGATCGACAGCTTGGCCGGCATCGCTGGCCTCGCCGCCATCGACCGCCGTGCCCGCATCATTCGCCTCGGCCTCGAGTTCACTGCCGCCATCGGCGGCGGCGGCCCTTGCGGTCACCGGCCCATCAGGCTGCGCCGGCCGCCGCGCCAGCCGCCGCCGCCTCCGCACCCGCCAGAGCCCGCGCGGCGGCCAACGAATCGACACATGCACCTGCAGACGCCGCATCGCGATCTCGCCAACAAACAGCAGCAGCGCCAGCAGGCAGCACCAGGAAGAAAGGTCCTGCCGCCCGAGTCCTTGCCGCGGCCCGGAGACGACATCGACGATCGACGGGCCGACGAAGCCCTCGGTTCGGTATGCCAAATAGCGCAGCTGCCGTTCGCCTCGCCGGGGGTCCGCCTCCAGCCGCCATTCCGGTGAGTATGGCAAGCACAGCGGCGGCAGCCGCAGCGTCTCGCCGCGGACCTGCACCGCCGCTCGGTGCACGCCCGGCTGACGAAGCGGCACGCGCACCTCGACCCGGCCCGGCCCGCGCGCAACGAACTCCATGGCTGCGGTCGTGCCGTCCGGCAAAGCATGTCGTCCGACCAGTCCTTCCAGCAGTTCACTGCGGTCCGCCTCGACTTCCAGCTCGTAGATGCCCAGATCCCCGTCGCGACGCGCATCGACAAAGACGCCCGCCGGAGTCGTGCCGCAGAGCCAGCGCACCAGCACGGCGAAGAAGTCGTCGTAGCCCTGCCAATCCGCCCATTCGCCGCTCAGCGCGCCGTCCACTTCGCCGAGGAATGCAGCAGAGCGGCCAAGCCCAACGCGCCAGTGCGCCAACAGTGGATTGTCCTCGGCGTTGGCGCTGGCCGCGCCCGCGCGCAGCGCGCCGTCGATCGACACCTCCGGGAGCAGGTCGAGTTCGGCATCGCGACGCAGCCAGGCAATCGAGTAGCCGCCAAGCGGCGGTATCGCTCTCGGCATATCCCCGAGCAGGGCGATCCCGGCTTGCCGCAGAACGTTGGTCGGCGCTTCGACCATCGACGAACGCGCGACTTGGATCGTCTCCTGCGCGAAGACGCGCGGCAGCTCCGCCGCATCGCCAACAAACTGGCATCGCCCGCCACCGAGCTGCGCGATGTCCTGCAGCAGTTGCGCGTCGCGGCCCGTCGCGGCGCCGAGACCAATCACCGACACCGTCAAGCCCGCGTCGGCCAGTTCTGGCAACAACGTGCGGTAGTCGCCCGGCTCTTCTGCGTCGTCCGCATCCGCGAACAGCACGATGTGACGCGCTTGCTGCGTGGCGAGCGACAGCGTCTCGGCCGCTGCCTCGAGCGCCGCGCCCACGTAGATGCCGCCGCCCCCCGCAGCGATCGAGCGCACCTGCTGCGCCAGCTCGTCCGGATCTTCGACCGCCACCAGCGGCACGATCAGATCGGGCACGGTATCCACTGCAAACACCGCCACCGCGTCGATCGGCGAAAGCAGCTCGATCGCCTGGACGACGCCGCGGTTGGCCAGGTCCATCTTGGTCGAACCGCCGCCGCCGGCCGCGCGCATCGAACCCGAGCGGTCGAGCGCGATCGCCATCGCCAGGCCAAAGCGGCGCTGCTGCTCCCGGATCTCAAGCGTCACCGGCAACACAGCTTCGACTTCGGACTGGTAGTAGCCGCCCGGCCCGAAAGACTGAGCGCCACCGGTCATCAGCAGGCCACCGCCGAGTTCGCGCACCCAGTGACCCACGTCGCGCATGGCTCGCGCCGGCAAATCCCCGGCCGGAACGTTTTCGAGCACGACCGCGCGGTAGCCGTCGAGCTGCGCCAGCGACAGCGGCGCCGTCGCTGGCGCATGCACCGCAACGTCGATGCCGCTTGCGCGCAGCGAACGCGTAAGCCGATCCTCGCGACCGCCCGGCGTCACGCACAGCACGCGGGTCCGCGCCAGCCCGCGGACAACGCCGAAGGCGCGGTTGTTGTTGGCGACAGCATCGCCCGGTGCATCCACTTCGACGACGAGCTGGTGCTCGCCCGGTTCGCGGACGACGTGCTGCAGCTGGATCACGTTGCGGCCGCGATTCAGGGCGACGCTGCCGTCATGCACCAGTTCGCCATCGACAAGGACGCGAAAGGTCGCTGTCGCGGCGAACGTCGCAACCACCATCGCATTGACGACAAACGGCTCGTCAACAGCTGATTCGTGCGGCATCTGCAGATCGCCAACCGCGACGTCGCGCCCGCTTTGGCGCACAGCGACCGGCACGACGTCGATGCGCAGGCCACGTCGTGCAATCAAGCGGGCTATCGCCTCGCTTGCTTCGCGCGGAACTTCGCCGTCGCTCCAAACCACAAGCGTCGCCCGGCGCCCGGGCTCGACCAAGCCCGCAGCCGTCAACAGGCCCGTGGCCAGATCGCTGCGATCGACGCCAGGCAGATCGACCGCATCGGGCCAAACCAGCTCGTGCTGCAGTTCGGCCGCGACGCGCGCGCCGTCCGCGAAGGCAACCACTCCGATGCGGTCCGTCGCGGGCAGCGCCTCGGCAAGATCATCGGCGAACTCGCGCGCGCGCAGCATCTGCTCGGCGGGCATCGACCGCGAATGATCGACGACGAGCACGACGTCCCGTCCCTCTTCCGCCTCCGGCAGGCTCGGCTGAGCCAGCATCGCCGCCAGCAGCGTGAGCACCGCGATGCGCAGCAGACCGAGCAGCGGCCGCGGCCAGAGCCGTCGCCGCAGCGCCAAGACCAGCAATGGCACCAGCACAAAGGCCTCGGGATGCACGAACTGGATCACGCCCCGCCCCCGCGCTGCAGCCACCACCAGTTGCCGATCACCAGCAGCATCAGCAGGAGTGCGAGCAGGCTCTGCAGCGGCTTCGTCTGGACCGACCGCGTTTCACCCGCGAGCGGCACGGCAGCCGGTCGGTCAAACGCGGCGAGAGAGCGCAAATCACTTTCGCGCGCATCCTGAAAGCGGGCAGCAGCCGTCCCCAGCACGGCGCCATCCTCGGCAAGCACGCGCACGAGGCCAGGCCGCGTCAACACCTGACGCAGCTCGCCGCGATCGGAGCGCGTCAACTCGATGCCGGCCGCGTCGACCAGCCGATACTCAGCGGTGCCCGCCCGCGCCGCCGAGCGTTGCAGCAAAGCTTCCGCGCTGCGGAAGACGAGTTCTTCGCCAACCCGCAGCGCGTTTTCCTGCAGGCCCGGCGCATAGCGGCGCGCGGCTTCGAACAGGTTGGCGAACAGAATCGGCCAGTCCGGCGCGCGCACAACGTTGCCGGCCCCCGGAGCGACGTCCACGTGAAGCCGCGTGCCGCTCGGCTGCAGCTCCTCACTCACCAGAACCTTGTCGCCGCTGGCAATCAAGACGGCGCCAGGAATCGCACCGCTACCCGACTGCCAGCCAACGCCCTCCAGCCCAACGCCTCGCAGCAGCGGATGCGCGCGGTCGACAACGTAGGGACCAAGGTGGCCGCGCAGGGGCGACGCGCTAGGGCCGAGCACAACCTGCACCTGGTCCGCACGCGCCGCGGCGGACTGCGAGGCCTGTTCGCGATCGAGCAACAGCAGCTGGGCCTTCCGAGGATCGTCCACCGAGCGCCAGGTCGACTGCACCGCGAGCGTGCGGGCGAGCGCCAGCTGCTCCCGCAGGCCGCTGGCCATCTGCGTGCAGACCGCAACGACGGGGGTATGCGGCGGCTGCAGCCAAGCGACGTTGTCGAGCATGAGCTCGTCATCCGGTAGCTCGACGCGCAGCAGCTTCTCAGACGCAGCGCCACCGCGCAGCTCTTCGGGCGGCAGGGCTACCTCGAGCCATTGCTCTTCGCCATCGGCCAGCGGCGCCACCGCCACGTTCGCGAGCAAGCGCTCCCCGGAATATACGCGCAGCTGCGCGGCCGGCGAAGCGGCGGGCGGCGGCAGGCTGTCCGGCTTGCCATACGTCACAACGGCGACGCGAACGCTCGCAGCGGCCTCCCCCCAACGCACCGCCCCCAGCGCCACGTTGGGTCGCGGCACGCCACAGCCAACGACCCGAACGTCCTCGACGGCCGCCGAACGCGGCAGCCGATCCGTCAGCAGCACCACGTCACCGCCACGCCCGGCAAACTCGCGCGCAAGGTCGACGGCCGGCGCCAGATCGTGATCCCCGACAAAGGCGCGCGGCTGTGCAAGCCACTGCGCCAGCGCATCGACGGAGGCACGCGGCCCGAGCGCGATCTCTGGGAACGCCCCGCTTGCGACCACGGTCGCCTCGGCGTCGCCTTCGAGCTCGTCGACCAGGGCGTCGAGCCATTCACCAACGCGGGCCGCCGTGGCCGTGGCCGCCATCGAGCCGCTGCTGTCGAGCACGACCACCACATGCCGCGGCGCGCCGGCAGGCACGCCAAGCCCCGCGAGCCACAGCGCCGCGACGGCTGCAGCCGCGCACTCCAGCAGCAGCGAAACCGAGCCGAGCAAACGCGTGCGCTTGCGGCCGCCGTCGCTGCGCATCGCGCTGGCCGGAAACAAGAACAAGCCGCTGACGGTCCGCTCCTTGAGCCGGTTGCGGAACATGTGCAGCGCGACGATGACCGGCACCGACAGCAAGGCAAGCAGCCCAAGCGGCGAAGAGAACGTCACGCGGGCTCCACGATGCGGGCCGGCAGCAGGTCGCGGCGACACATGACGGCCAGACGATCCACCCCCACCGATGCAAAGCTGCCGCCGAGGCGCACGACGTGCTCGCAAAGAGCGCTGCAGTGACGCTGGAGCCGCTGCTCATATTCGCGTAACGCCGCTTCGTCGAGCCGTAGATCGCGCCGTTCCCCGCTCTCGCAGTCCACCAGGGTCACCGCACCTCCGACTTCGGGCCGCAGCTCCGACGGGTCGAGCAACTGCAGCACCACCAATCGTGAAGCTCCGCCTGCAAGGCGTCGCAGCAGCGCGCCGGCGTCGCTTGGCCACAGGGCATCGCTCACCAGCATCCTGACGCTACCAGGCCGCAGCGCCAGCTGCGGCGGCTGCGGCGGCCCCGCGGGGCCGTCGAAACGCAGCTCGTCGCCGGCAAGTTCGCTCGTCGTCAGCTCGCCGCCGTGCAAAGCAAGCGCTCGGCCGCGGCTGCCGGCGCCGCGCGCCAACGCCAACAGCGCGCGCACCAACGCCAGACTCGCGGATCGCTTGCTGGCGCGGATTGCCATAGACGCCGACGTATCGAGCAGCACCTCCACCAGCGGTGCGACTTCCGCTTCGTGCAGGCGAACACGCAGCTGGTCGGTACGGGCGTAGCTCGTCCAGTCCACGTGCCGAAGGTCATCGCCTGGCGCGTAGTCGCGAAAGTCGTGAAACTCCAGCGAACTCCCCGGGCCGCGACCGCGCTGCGCACCAAGCCGACCGCTCGCACGCGTCCCCGCTGCGACCAGCCGGTAGCTGCGCACCACATCGGCAATCTCGGCGGCGTCGACTTGCTCGCTCATGCTTTAGGCCGGCGGCTCTGCTTCTGCGGTCGGAGCGACGACCGGCGGCTCGGCGGGCGCGCCCGAGTCGCGCTCGGAGCGGGCGCGCGCCGCCGCCCGCATCTCGGCAATCCCGCGCCGCATCACCGGAGCCTGCAGCAAGAACGCTACGCCCAGCACCCCGAGACAGATCCCGAACGCACTGTCCCAACGGCTTTCGACAAAGTAGGACACCGTCCAGAACGGGTTCATTGCGTGCCCGATGTGCCAGCCGCGCACACCGCCCAGGGCGAGCGCATCCACCAGGCACGGCACCAGGATGAACAAAAACAGCAGCGACGGAATCAGGATGCGCGCGGCGCTGCTGCCGGCCGCGGTTTCTGGCAGCCGATGACGCAGCCAGCGGCCGAGCCCGAGGTAGATGAGCGCATAGGCGGTCGTCATCAAAGCCACCCGAACCGCGAACCGGCTGACGCGGAAACCGCTTCCGAGCGAGCTTGGCCAGAAGATCAGCGCGATCAACGCGAGCATCGCCAAGAACACCACTAGGCAGAGCATGCCGCGATCGCGCCCTGGGTAGAGCGGCGCCATCAGCGTCGCCCGCAGCGGGCTGGCCGGCGCGTGGGCGTGCACGCGCGGGGACAGTTTTTGCTGCTCGGTGACCATGAAAACGCCGAACACCAGACCGAGAACCACGAGGCCGGACAGGAACACAAGGAACAGTTCGGACCACATGCGAGAGGGAGTAAAGCCGAGCATCCAGCCAAACGCGATCGCCGGCAGCAGCATCAAGAAGATGCGGAACGCCGTCGACTTGTTCTCGAAGGCATGCAGCAAGAAGCTTCGCGCCGTCAGCCACGACAGCGTCGTCGATAGACCCGCGACCAAGACCACGGCCGACAGAGTCATGCTGAAGCTGCCCGAACGCATCACGGCGCCGAGCGACGTGGCGTAGGCACCGGAGCCAACGATGCCGACAAGCGTGAACGTGCCGATGCCTAGGCCGAATGCTACGCCGAGATTGGCGAGCCCCTGCATCGAGGGCGCGACCGCCTGGGCGGCCGACGAGACGGCAAACGCCGTTGCCGTGATGCAGACCAAGAGCGCCAGCAGCAGGCTGACCGCGATGGTCGGCAGGTCCACGCCGCGCAGCAGGTAGCTGGTTGCCACCAGCGGCGCGAGCACCGACACGTAGAGAAGAAACTGCACCATCGCCGCCTGCAGCTTGCCGAACAGCACGCGGCCCGGTCCGAGCCGACTCATCAGCAGCTGCTCGACAATGCCGCCGCGCATTTCGGTGCGCATCGAGTTGTAGGCCTGCATTGGCACCACAAACAGAATCAGCGGCACCAGCGTCGCAAAGCCCAGGTTGAAGGCGCTGCCGCCATCGCCCACGCCGTCCAGGTAGTCGGAGGCCACCACAACGGCGATCACCACGCTGACGGCCAGCGCGACCAGAATGGTCAACACGAAGACGCGCCCCTTGACGGCTTGCTGCACCTCGCGCACGAGGATGGGATTGAGCAGATCGGAAAGTCGCGACGAAATGCTGCCGCGGACGGTTTCCGCCGGATTTGCTGCTGTCGAAGCACTCATTGCAGCTGCCCCTTGGTGGTCTTGAGGAAGATGTCTTCGAGATCGGCTTCGGCTCGCGCGAACTCGACGATGGGCAGCCCCTTGCCGATCGCGCCCGCCAGCAGCTGGCTCATGGCTCGGTCATCGCCGACAAAGCCAAAGCGCACCCGTTCGCCATCGACAAAGCTGCGCTCCACGTGAGGTTGCGTCGCCAGATACTCCTGCAGCTGCTCCGCACTGGCCACGTCAAGCGCCCGAGCGACCACGGCCT
Source organism: Planctomycetota bacterium (assembly GCA_045105235.1). Classification (GTDB taxonomy): domain Bacteria; phylum Planctomycetota; class UBA1135; order UBA1135; family UBA2386. The sequence goes on from JBGCDH010000024.1 coordinate 26,888, forward strand.
GCTGGAGATTCGCGTCGCGATGGATGTCCGCAATCGTTCCGGCAACAACCCGCTGGCCCTTTTCGATCACGACGACCGAATCACACATCTCGCCGAGTTCGCGCAGAATGTGGGAGCTGATCAGCACGCCCTTGCCGGCAGAAGCCAGCTCCTTGAGCAGCTCGCGGAACTCAATGCGGGCGCGCGGGTCAAGCCCCGAAGCCGGCTCATCGAGGATCAACAGCTGCGGATCGTGCAGCAGCGTCTTGGCGAGGTGCAGCCGCTGGCCCATGCCCTTTGAAAGCCCGGTCGCGGGCCGATCACGAAACTCCATCAGCCCGCAGAACTCGGCAACCGACGCCACCGTTCGCTTCCGCTTGGCGCCCTTCAGGCCGTAGGCCCGCGCGAAGAAGTCGAGGTATTCGAGGATGTCGAGGTTTGGATACGGATGGAACTGATCGGACATGTAGCCGATCCGCATACGCGCCAAACGTGGTTCGACCAGCACCGAGACACCGTCGATAAGGACGTCGCCACCATCGGGCACGTCGAGCGTCGCGGCGATGCGCATCGTCGTGGTCTTGCCAGCACCGTTGGGGCCGACAAAGCCCGTGATCTGGCCTCGCCGCATTTGGAAGGAAAGGTCCTTCACCGCGTGCACCTTGCCATAGCGCCGCTGCAGGCACTGCACGTCGAGCAGCGGTCGATCTGCGGCGGGCGCAGCATCGCCCGCGGGAGCTGGAATGGTCGAACGGCTCATCGCACGAAGTCCTCTGCCGAAAGCCGTCCGAAGACGTAGTGACGTTGCTTGGAGTATTCGATCTCGAGGCTGTGTTCGTCGCCCCAGGGCAATCGCTGAAACTGCGCCAAGTAGAAGCCACGACGACCCGACGTCTTGGGCAACAGCGACGAGATGGCAAAGCCCGCACCCTGCTCAGGCACGCTATCGCCGACGCCGCTGAGCGTGCGCGCCACGGTTTGCCAGCTCCGCAGCGCGAGGGCAAACTCTCGCCGGTCGACTTCGCGAAGACGGCCGCCGCTACCGCGGTAGAAGCGCCCTTCGAGATCCGAGAGCAGCACCTCGCCGTCGCACTGGAGCGTGTCGCCGAGGACCTCGACGCCGTCGCCGCTCTTGCGAAAGGTCAGTCGATCGCGCGCAGCACCTTGCTGCACGGACACCAGCGGCGTGACCGTTCGCGACGGCAGCACACCGCCGTCCAGCCGCTGCGCATCGCCATCCCAACGCCAGTAGTCGGGCAAACGCGACGAATCGAGACTGGCCCGCTGCGACAGCAGGATCACATCCGACGGCATCGAGAGATCGTTGGGAGCCAGACCTGCAAACAGGGTACGCGCGCTGACGGTGGCCACTTCGTGCCGTTCTTGGTCAAGCACACTCCAGCTGGTTACGACGCCGCGCACCGCGAAACCATCGTGGAAGATGCCGTAGCCGAGGATGACGAAGGTCGTGCCAAAGCCCAGCAGCGGCACGGTCAAGAGCGCGAGCAGCGGCCGCTTGCGTTTGCGCAGGATCCAGAAGTTGACGGGCCCGACCAGGATCGCGAAGGCCAGGATCACCAACAAGAACACGCCGACCGGAGCCTCACCCAGGCCCGGAATCTTCTGGATCGCAAACAGCTCGTTAGCCGCCGGCCACAGCGGCGCGCCAAGCGTCGGCAGGGCACCGAGCTGCGCCTGCAGGTCCACAGAACCACTCGCAGAAAGGGCCGGAATCGCGACCACGCGCCCCAAGCCGTGCGCCATCGTCAACGACCCGTCGCGCGCGCGCGACGCGACGTCCGCAAGCTCACGTAGAGGGCCTGGCGGCAGCGCCTCGGTCCCCGCAACGACCACGGTCCCGCCGGCAAACGCACAGCGACGCAGCGCTTCTTGCGTATCGGGCAATAGCGACGCGCGACCGTCGACGAGCAGCGTCGAGTAGCCCGTATAGAAGCGCCAATCGGTTGGAGCCTCATCGGGGTGCACCACAACCTGGTCCTGCGAGGAACTCCCACGCAAGGCGGGCATCGCCTGCAGAACCGCAAGTGCCGCAGGCTCTAGATCGGCGCGCTCGGTCAGCAGCATGCCCATGACGGTTTTGCCACTGTCGAAGCGACACCTCGACGTGAGCTTGCTCGCGCCCACCACAAGCGTCACGGCGAAGCTGGCTGGCGGCACGGCAACCGGCAAGAACACCTGCCGCGAACCCGGCTCGACCGTGAGCGTGCGTGACGACTCGACGCTGCCGTCAAAACCGCGCGTCGAGGCCAATTCGATGCGCACCTCGTGCGGGACGACATCGTGGTTGATCAGCGAGCAGCGCACATAGCCCAGTCCGTAGCCCCCCTGGGCGACGCCCGAACCAACGGCTCGCAGCGTCACGAGTTCTTGGCTTTCGTCGTCCTTGTAGACAAGCGTTGCCTGCGCGGCGCTCGCGCCCAGGAGCACGAACCAGATCAAGAGCGACCGAATCGGCCATCCAAGCATACTCATCTGACTTCCTCGGGAAGATCGTTGGCCACGGTCTTGGTGCCCTTGAGCACGGCAGCCACAACATCGCCAGCACTCGTGCCCGCAATCGTCGCGTGATGCTGCAGCACCAGGCGGTGGGCAATCGCGGGCGCTGCGACGCGGGCAACATCTTGGAAGTCCACGTTGGGTCGACCGACCAGCAGCGCAGCCGCGCGCGCGGCTTCGGCAATCGCGATCGCGGCACGTGGCGAGGCCCCGTGCCGGACGTTCTCGACCACCAGCGGGTCCGCACCGGCGCGCTCGGGATGCGTCGCAGCCACGATGCGCGCGATGTAGTTCGCAACAGCCTTTGGCAAGAACACGTCGTCGACCAGGGCAAACAGCTCGCCGAGCGCTTCCTGCGACAGCGCCGCCTCAAGCTTCGGCGGCTGCCCTCGTCGCCGCTCCGTCAGAATCGCGGTCATCGTATGTGCGTCGACGCCGGGCACTTCAACCTTGAACAAGAAGCGGTCGAGCTGCGCTTCGGGCAGCGGATAGGTGCCTTCAAGCTCAATCGGATTCTGCGTCGCCAGCACAAAAAACGGCTTCGGCAGCGCGTGCGTTTCCCCGAGCACGGTGACCGCGTGCTCCTGCATGCCCTCGAGGAGCGCAGACTGCGTCTTGGGTGAGCTACGGTTGATCTCGTCGGCGAGCACCAGATTTGCGAACAGCGGTCCCTTGCGAAACACCAGCCGACGCTCGCCCCCATCCTCCTGCAGGATCGGGCCGCCGGTGATATCGCTCGGCAACAGGTCCGGCGTGAACTGCACGCGGCGGAACTCGAGGCCGGTGAGCGTGGCCAGCGCCTTGATGAGCTCGGTCTTGCCGAGACCCGGCAACCCTTCGAGCAGCAGATGGCCGCGCGCACACAGCGCAATCAGGCACAGCTCCACGAGCTCGCCCTGCCCCAACAGCACCGAATTGGCGCCGTCGCGAAGCCTTGCAAGCAGGGCCTGCCCGCGGGCAACCTGGTCGCTCGTCAACATCGTCGTCATTCTCGTCGTTCTCCGAAAAAGCGGCGCACGATCGCGCGGTGCCGCGGCAGCAAGCGCTGCTGCCAGTTTGCAGCCGACCTGCCGGAGCCGGCGGGCGTGTCGCTACCTCCAGCGGCCGAAGGAACTCGTGCCGATGGATCAGGAGCCGGCGCGCCCCCCGCAATCGTCGGGACAGCCTTGCGGCTACCGGTCGGCTGCCACTCGCGGGGCAGCGGTGAGGGTGTCGTCGAGGGTGCCGACGAGGGTGTCGTCGCCCCCGTCGAACCGGGTTGCGCGGGTCGCGCGGGTCGTGTCGCAAGATCAGCCGGCGATTGCCGGCGGGAGCTGGCAGTCAAATCCAGCAGCGCAGCGACGCGCGCGGGTGCAGCACCAGAGTCGTCGCTGCGGTTTGCCGAGCGGCGCCCTCGGGACGACCGGCCCGCAGATCCGCGACCCGATGATCCCTCGCCAGCGCCGCCCCCGCCGGCGGGGCTTCCGTTCGCAGAACTGCCGCGAGAAGGTTCGCCATTGGCAAGCTGCCCATTGGATGCTTGTGCGCCAGCCGCGCTTCGTGAGACGCCAGAAGGAGAGCCATCGCGGCTCGGTTTGCCTCTTGGGGCCGATTCACCAGATCTCGATTCGCCCGACTCCAGCAGCCCGCCGAGCTTGCCCTTCAAGCCTTGGGCGAGCTGCTCAAGGCGCTGTTTGGTCTCGGCGGTGACTTTCGGCATGCCGGTCGGCGGCGATGGCAGCGCACCTTTGCGCGCCATGCTCTCCGCAGCTCCGGCGACCTGATCGACCAGGCTGCGCAGCATCGCTTGGTCGTCTGGCAGGAGCTTGCGAAGGGTCTCGAGATCCATCTCCGCGAGCTGATCGAGCGCGCCACCGGCAGCCTCAGCCATCGTCCGGTGCAGCCATTCCGGCAGCGCACCCGAAGGGGATTCACCCGCTGCCTTCATGAGATCGGCCGCCCCCTGCAGAACGTCGTCCGCCAACGCCTTCGCGACCTCAGAATCTACGGCCTCAGGATGTACCGCCTCGGGAGCGGCTGCCGCAGCCCCTTCTTCTGGGGAACGGCCCGCGGCCGGCGAGTCTGGCGCCGCGTTTTCCGCGCCGGGCGCCCCTGCTTCTGCCCTGCCCAAATCAGCCAGCTGCTGCAGAGCGGACGCCGCTGCCGCTTCGCTCGAAACGCGTGCCAGCTGCTCCTTCGCCTGCTCGGCAAGCTCAGCGGCAAGCGGTTCGAGCTGATCACCGTGTGCTGCCAGCTGCGAGGCGTCGTATGAACCATCCGGACGCTGCGCGCGGTCCAGCATCAGGCGCTGATCTGGCGTCAGGCCCGCGCGCAAAGACCGCACCACCTCTCCGGCCGCCGCCGTTTTGCCAGCGTCCACAGCGCTGAGCTGATCCAGAGCTGCCGCAAGCTGCTCGGCATCGGCCAACGGCGACCCATTGCCCGACTGCGCCCCATTGCCCGACTGTTCACCATTGCCAGAGCGTGCACCGCGGGATTGTTGACCAGCGGGAGCCTGTCCACCGCCGCCCATATCGCCAGCTGAGCCCATATCGCCGGAAGAGGAAGGGCCGTCCTCGGCAGCTGCGATCGCCTGCTCGCGCTCGAGCCGCGCCCGCAGGTTGTCAATGGCGCGCCACAAGTCCGGCGCCTCCTCGTCGGCCAGGCGACGCTCCAGCTCACGCACGTCACGCTGTAGCTCCGCGCGCAGCTCGGGCTCGAGCGTAGCAAGCTCACAGACTTCGTCGACTTCACGCGCCAAGCGCTCGACGGCGAGCGCTCCTGCGTGCCGGCCCTCTGGCTCAAGCGGGTCAGGCTGCGGCAGCCACTGCAAAGCGAACAAGGCGCCGGCGGCAAGCAACGGGCGGACGGCCAGCCGCGCCACGCGCAGCTTTGGCATGACGGAGGGCGCATCCTTGAGCATAGGCGCAAGAACCTGCCGCCATTCTCCGGCAGCGGCACCGCGTTCTGCGACCATCAGCAGCAGGCCATCCGTGCCAAGCCGCTGTTCCAAGTGCGCATAGGCCGCAACGCGATCGATCGGCCGCCGCCAAGCAACAACACCGGCAAGCACCGCTGCGACCGCGAGCAGCAGCCAAGGCCAAACGCCATGCAGCCACGCGAGGACCTGGCCCTGCAGGCCCGCAGCGTAGAACGGCCCCCCGTCCGACGGCCGCCCATCCGACAGCCACCCGTCCAGCAGCCCGCCATCCCGCAGCCCTCCATCCCAGAGCCCGCCATCCGCAGCACCATCCCGACGGGACAGCAGATGCGCTACGACCAGCGCCACCGCCAAGACGACGGCGCTGCGCCCGGCAAACTGGCTCGCCGAGCGCAGCGCGGCCGCCATACGAAGGCGGCGGCAGAAGCGATCCGTTGCGGCGGCGAGGATGTCGGTCATACGAAGAGTTCGGCGGGCTGGCTGGGCGCGCCTTCGGCAGCAGGCCCATCGCCATTTGTGCGGAGGCTTGGACGGACGACAGTAGCCAATATTCTCACGAAGCGACGCCCGTGCCCGAGCGCGGGCCTTCGCCTTGCGGAGGCACGTGCGGAGTCCCGGACTGGCCCCCAGCCTGGGCGCCGTGATGCAGCTCCCCTTCGTGGAGCAACTCGTCCGGCAATACGGCTTCATCGACCGTCAGCGGCTCCAGCCCGACAAACGGCTCCCGACGCACCGAGCAAGTCTCCAGATCACACATCGAACACCAGGTCCTTTCACACGGATCGGTGTGAAAGTCGACATCCGCGCTCCAGGGCAGCTCGTCGACGATGTCGGCCGCCAGCTGCTCCGACTCATCGTGGGCACGCTGCACGCTCCAAAACTCCGGCACGACGAGGTGCGCGCTGATGTGGCGAAAGCTACCCGAACGGATCGCGCGCAGATGATGCATGCGGATGATGCCGTTGCCGACATGTGGCGACAGGACTTCGACGACCTGCTGCAGCAGCTCCGGATCTTCGGCATCGAGCAGGCCATCGATCGCGCGCCGGACGATGCCCCAGCCGGTGATCAATAGCCACACCATCATCACGGCAGCAATCAGCGGATCGAGCCAGGCGATGCCCGTTACGCGCACCACCAGCAGGCCAACCACAACACCAAGACTCGTCCAGAAGTCGGACAGAACGTGCTGGCCGTCGGCGACGATTGCGACCGAATCGTGGCGACGTCCATAGCGCACGAGGTAGAGACCGAGCGCCCCGTTGGCCAGGCCCGCGAGCAACGTAACGACGACGCCAAAGTCGAGTTCACGCGGCACCGAACCTTCGATCAAGGCAACAGCCGACTGCCACATGATGACCAGCGCCGCGCAGAAGATCAGCCCGCCCTCGAACGCCGCCGAAAAGAACTCGACCTTGCCGTGCCCGTATGGATGGTCGCGGTCGGCCGGGCGCACCGCGTAGCGAACCACCGTCAGCGCCATCAGCGCCGCGACGACGTTGACGATCGACTCGAGCGCATCGCTGAAAATCGCCTGAGAGTTCGTGCGCGAATAGGCCCAGAACTTGGCGGCAAGCAGCCCGCCGGCCACGATCAGCGAGAGAAGAGCGGCGCCAACGTGGCTCCGCGGTTGGGGATCGGCGACGGACGAACTCACGAGGCCCACATCATGGCGGCCAAGCGCCGCCGATGCACGCCTTCGGCCGGCTCAAGCCCCGCCCGCTTGGCAACGGTCTCTGCCGGGCAACAGCCCGAGTCTCACTCTGAAACCCCGCGCACAAGCTGCAGGGGGCCGCCTGTCGATAGGGCCCACGAGGCGAGGAGTGTCCTCAGGAAAACCACCGGCATGGAACTACATCCTAACGACCGAAGCGGCGAGCGCGGCACGGCACTGATCTTCGCACTGATGTTCACGATGATCGTTGTGGGCATCGTGCTGACGGGCACGCTGACCATTCGCTCGCAGATCACGCAAAACCGCACGTCGTTCATTGCGAACTACCAGGCCGTGATGGCCGCCCGCTCCGGCTTGACCGAGGCGCTGAGCTGGCTGCGTCGGCAGACGTCCCAGCCCGTCACGGCGCTGGAGCCGCAGCTGATCACGGCAGCCGACCCGCAGATTCTCGACACCGAAGATCCGGACATTGGCCTGGTTCGGGACTTCAACATTTCGGGCAATCTCTGGGCTCGCTACGAAGTCTGGAAGCGCTGGGATGCCGACCCCGACAGCGAGCGCCTGGCCTGGCGTCAACAGGTGCAGTGCGAGGACATCTCCGCCGCCCGCATGGACGGCACCGCCGGCCAAGCCTGGCGCGTCAACAGCGTCGGCTACGTCTACCTGCAGCTCGACCCGGCCGTTGCGTTCAACGAAGAGCCGAACCGCGTGCTCGCCACCGAGATGGCTTCAACGGACGTCTTGCGCGCCGTCATCAACTTGCCGGGCCAGGCCGCCGTCAACATCAACGACGGCAACAGCGCGCACATCAACACCAACGGTAGAATCCGCGGCAACGGCTTTGGAGGGATCTACTACCCGCAAGGATCGGGCACGCCCACAACCGGGCCCAAGAGCCAGTCGCGTGTCACCGGATCACCGGGCCTTTCGGCCGGAACCACCTACGACGATAGCTACGAGTCCGTCTTTGGTCTGACGCTGGACGAACTCAAGTCGCTCGCCGACGTTGTGGTGTCGTCGTCGAGCGACTTCCCGGTGCCCGTGCCTGAAAACTCCATCATTGTCGTCGACATCGGCAGCACGATGACGTTCAGCAGTTCGCTGCCGCTCCAGGGCAACGCGATCGTCATCGTCGACGGCAACTGCACCCTGAACAACGGCAACAACTCGCTGTTCAACGGCATGCTCTACGTCGACGGCAACCTGACCGTCCGCGCCCCGTGCGAGCTCAACGGCTCGGTCCTGTCGACGGGCAACCTCAGCGTGCAGGGCTCCGGCGACTTCGCGACGATCAACTACGATGAAGCGGCTCTCTCCACCCTGATGGACGTGCTCGGCACCTATCGCCGCGCGAGTTCGCTGTCGCTGCCGCGGCGCAACTGATCCAGCGCGGTGGGCCCCAGTCCCACAATGGGACCGGATCGCCACCGCCCGCTCAAGCGCCCGCACGCTTCCGTCGATTTCTTCAACAGCCCGCTCGGTCGCGGGCACGGAGAGAAACGATGAGCGGATCCATTCAAGGTGGCGCGAGCGCCCGCGGCTACAGCCAGAGACTGCAGGAGCAGCTGCAAGCGCTCCAAGATCGCACGCGCGCTCGTCTCGCCAGTGGCCGGCGCATCGCGACCGCCGCCGACGACGCGGCTGGACTCGCCATCAGCAAACGGCTCGAAGCCGAAGTGCGGAGTTCGCGCCAGGCGGAGCGCAACGCCGCGGACGTGCAAAGCGTCGCACGCGTCGCGGACGGCGCAATGCAAAGCAGCCAAGACAGCCTCGGCCGCATGCGCGAACTGACGGTTCAGGCACAAAACGGCACGCTGTCCGCGAGCGATCGCGAGACCATCCAGCAGGAGTTCGACCAGCTTTCTGCGCAGCTCAACCAGACCGCCGGCGGCACTCGCTTTGGCGACACGACCCTGCTCGATGGCTCCGCGTCCGGCGAGGCTGCCATCGCTGCCGCAACCGGCGACAGCGATTCCGTCGAGCTCGAAATCTCTGATGTCGGAGCCGATGCGCTCGGCCTCTCGGGCCGCAGCGTCGCCGACGCCAGCACGCTCACCGCACTCGATCAGGCTGGTGAAATGCTGGCGAGCGAACGGGCCCGCATCGGTGCAACGGACAACACGCTCGGCCGGCAGCAAAACCGACTCGCGGCGGCGAGAGAGAGCGCGGAGGCCGCACGCTCTCGCATCGAAGACGTCGACGTAGCCCGCGAAGTGGCCGAATCGACCCGCGGCAGAATCCTGTCAGAGCTGTCGCTTGCCGGCCAACGCGTGTCAGAACAAGGCCGCGCCCGCATCTACGACCTGCTCAGCTAAGCGGTCGGAGCGAGTGTCAAACCGGGCCCGCCGCGCGGGAGCACCGCGGCGCCGCACAACGCGGCGGAGCGCAGGGGCTCCAAGACACGCGGGCCCATTTGTCTACGTTGGCGGGAAGACCACCGATTGACGTGGCAGGATTCCCGGGCACACTAGGGCTGCCTGCCCTCGTTCGCCCAGATGCGGTGAGCGACACCACCCCTGCACGTTCCCCCGCGTGCTCCAGCACCTGCCCCACAGGTCACTGGTCTTTATGCGTAATCTTGCGATCGCGAGCACCCTGCTCGCGCTTCCCTCGTTCGTTCTGGCGCAGGCTCCCGAAGCATCCGCTCCCGAATCTCTCGCTTCCAAGGCCGCATTGCGCGAGTTCCGGCAGCTGCCGGGCAGCCAATGGGTCGTCAAGTGGCACCCCTCTACCGGCACCCCCGCCGCGATCTACGGCACCGGCCTCAAGATCAACGACTGGCGTGAAAACTCGCTCGCCGAAGCGCGCCGCCACGCCGAGCAAGTGCTCCGCGACAACGGGGAGATGCTCGGTCTCGGCTCTTCGGACTTCAAGGAGAGCATCGGCGCCCGCATGGGCCGCACCTGGACGTTCACCTTCGAGCAGTCCTTCGGCGGCGTTCCCGTCATCGATGGCCGCGCCGACGTGCGCATCAACATGGCGGGCGTCGTCTCGATGCTCGGCAGCCACGCCGTGCCGGTCCCGGACAGTTTTGTCACGGTGCCGACAATCGGCGCCAACGTCGCGCGCGGCGCCGCCTACATCGCACTCGGCGGCGAGCCTGCCGGCACCGCGCCGGCACCGCGGCTTGTCATCTGGAGCGACACGGGCAGCCAAGGCATCGCACCGTTTTCCCTGTGCTGGGAAGTCGCCGTGCATGAGCTCGGTGCCGACGGCAGCGTCGGCCGCTACTACGTCGACGCCAGCACCGGCCGGGTGCTGGAGTTCCGCAGCGACAAGCACGATTGCGGCTTGGTCAGCTGCGGCGCGAAGGCAGAGCCAGTCGCACCCGATGCGGCCGCCGCGGCGGACTTGGCCGCCACGCCAACCGTCCGCCTCATCGAGGCCCCACGCAAAGAGACCGCCCTGCCAACGCTGACCACGGTCACGCTCATGGCGTGGACGCGAACCGGCAACGACGCGTTTAGCGCGCTGCAAAACGTGCCGCTGCCAAACATCGTGCTCAACGTTCCGGGCATCGGCCAGCGCACGACCGACCAAAACGGCGAATTCGAAATCGACATCACGGCGCCGGTCACGATCTCGATCTCGAGCCTCGATGGCGTGCACCACGCCCCGATCACCGGACCGAGCGGCCCGACCGGCAGCGTCACCGTCCAGCCGGGCGTCAACGCAACGCTGCAGCTGCTGTCGCAGAATGCAAGCAGCGCGCAAGCAGCGCACACGACTGCCAGCTACTGGACGGACCGGGTCAACGTTTGGTCGCGCGGCATCCTCGGCAACACCGCGCAGCTCAATACAGCGAGCAACGTTGGCATCGACGTCAACATCAACCAGTCGTGCAATGCCTTCTACCAGGGCAACACGACGAACTACTACCAGCAGGGTGGTGGCTGCGCCAACACGGCGTTCTCCACGGTTGTTGCGCACGAGTGGGGCCACGGCCTCGACGACCGCTACGGCGGCATCGCGAACAGCAATGCCGAAGGCGTCAGCGAAGGCTGGGGTGACATCATCGGCATGTATCTCGTCGACAGCCCGCTGCTCGGTAGCGGTTTCCAGTCGGCTGGCTCCCCGCTTCGCAACGGCAACAACAGCCGCGTCTTTCCCTACTCGTCTGGCTCGCCACACGGCGCCGGCCAGGTCTGGATGGGCTGGGCGTGGCGCTTCCGCGAAGCCCTGCGCTCGTCGATCGGCACCGCCGGCGCGATCGCCCTCTCGAACGACCTCGTCATCGGCTCCATCGCCGCGGACGCAACCACACGCGAAGGCTGCGTGCTCGAAGTCTTCCTCGCAGATGATGACGACGGCAACCTGCTCAACGGCACCCCGCACTACGACGAGCTCGAGTCGGCATCGATCCAGAAGGGCATCCCCTACCCGGAGATCCAGCTCGTAGCGATCACCCACGGGCCGCTGAGCAACACCAACGGCCGCCTCATCCCGCGTGAAGTCGTGTGCCTCGCGGCTCCCACGCAGGGCGCCATCTCGCAGATGCAGATCGTCTTCGACGCTGGCAGCGGCTCGGTCACACGCAACATGCACCCGACCGGCAACAACAACCAGTGGATCGCCATGCTGCCCGGCATCGAGCAGGGCATCGTCGACTACCGGATCGAAGCCGTGCACAGCACCGGCACCACGGTTCGCCTGCCAGAAGCAGGCAACTTCTCCTATATCGTCGACAGCGGCACGTTCGCCGGCTTCTACACGGAAGGCTTCGAAGGCTCCGCTCCTGGCTGGACCAACGGGCTCGTGCAGACGCAGAACGACTGGCAGCAGGGAGCACCTGCGGGTGATGGCGGCCAAAGCCAAGGCGTAGCGTGGGCCGACCCCTCGCAGGCTGCCGTCGGCAACAGCTGCATCGGCAACGACCTCGGCATCGGCAACTTCAACGGCCGCTACCAGTCCAACGTCAACAACTGGCTGCGCTCGCCCGTGCTCGACTGCACCGGCAGGTCCGGCGTGCGGATCCGCTTCCGTCGCTGGCTCACCGTCGAAGAGGCTATCTACGACCAAGCGTCGCTGTTCTGCAACGGCCAGCTTGTCTGGCAGAACCCGCAAAACGGCAACCTCGTCGACACCAGCTGGCAGACGGTCGAATACCTTGTGCCGTGGGCCGACAACAACCCGAGCGTGCAGTTCGAATGGCGCCTGCAGTCCGACGCCGGACTGAACCTCGGCGGCTGGACGATCGACCAAGTCGAGGTCGGCGAGACCCAGGCCGTCATGACCGACGCCGAGCTTCGCTTCACGCCGGAGCAAGTCGTGCAGGGCGCACCGATGCAGGTCGAAGTGACCACGCCCGGCAACTCACGCCCCTACATCATCGCTGTCGGCGATGCTCTCGGCCCGACGCTCGTGCCAGGCTTCCCGATCATCTTTGCGGGCGGCAACCTGACGCTGATCGGTAGCGCGACCGACGCCTCGGGCGTCGAGGTGTGGAACTTCAACGCTCCGAACATCCCATCGGCCGTTGGCGTGCGCTTCTACTCGCAAGTGCTGACCGTCGATGCCGCCGGCACGCAGTTCGTGACTTCGAACCGCAGCGTCAACCTGATCACGCAGACGCCGTAGCGGCGTCTGCGCGCGACGGCCGCGACGGCCTCCGGCTGCCGGCCCATCGAGATGAGCCGGCGGCAATCAGTAGGTCAGGCCCATGCCGAAGAACACCTGCTGGCGCTGCACCTCGGTGCGATCCACTTCGCCGAAAAGGTCGGTGTCGGTCTGGCCCATCACCGTGTGGTTCAGGCGATAGCCAAGCTCGGCGTGCAAAGAACCGAACTCGCCGCGCAGGCCGCCCCCGAGTTCGCCGGAAAGGCGCGGCAAGAAGTCGCGGTCGCTGCCGTTGCGGAACTCTTCGGTAAACATCACCGCGCCGGCGTCCCCACCGAAGCGCGTGAACAGCTGCAGGCTGGCGTCGTCGCCGCTGAGCAGGGTCAGCGTCGGCTCGATAACGATACGAGGGCCGGCCGATAGCCACTGGCGATCGACGCGCGAGGTCTCATGATCGAGCTGCTGCCAGCCGGTGTAGAGGCCCAGGCGAATCGGCAAACTCCAGGCGCCCGAATGACTGTCGAAGCGCAGGTGCGGGAAGACATCGAAGCCGCCAAGCTGCGCGTTCGCCCGCTGCGGGTCGATGCCGTCGTTCATCAAGCGACTGCGAAACAGGTCGTCGTTGCTGCCCCACCACTCTGCATGCAGGCCAGCGCCCTTAGCGGAATCCAAGCGCAGACGCGCAAACAACGCCTCGGTGCGATCGTCGAACGGCGTGTCATCCGCACGAAACATGATGTTGCCAAAGCCCGCATCAAGCGTCGCCCGGAACGAACGCTGGTAACGGCGTGGACCGCTGCGAACAGGATCCGGCAGTCGCTGGTCCAGCTTGCTGCCGCGTTCAGGATCTTGATGGGCCTCTGGCGCGGCAGCGGGCGCCGGCTGCGTCTTCGCCAAAGAGGCGGCAACCGCTGCAGGATCGCTCGATCGATGCGCCGCATTTGCCGGCCAAGTCCTCAGGGCCCCGGATCGACCGAGGGGCAAATCCCCCATCGCATCGCGCCCCAACAACTGCCGAGACGACGAAGGGCGAAGCTCGGGAGCGTCTTCGATCACGGCGCTCAGGACTTCGTCGAGCGAACGACTGGCGTCGCGACCGCTGCGTTCAAGGCGCGCGAGTCGATCCGCCTGCGCGTCCCGCCACGACGAATCGTTCGACGAGGCACAACCGGTAAGGGCGGCCAGCACGGCAAGAGAAAGAAGGTTGGTAGCACGCATGGCAATGGTCCGCAGCGAGGCTCCGGCATGCGAGGCTACCCCGCCCGTAACGGCGGAGCGTGGCGGGCGACGGATCGAGCCCCATTCTTGCGGTGCGCCATCGCCGAACCTAGCGATGGCAAGGCGAACGGGCGCACCCGCGAAATCTGCGTCTCAATTCGAGCCGGCTACCACATGACCTGGCCACCGCAATGGCTGATCGCCTGCCCGGTCATGCCCCGCGCCGCCTTCGACGCCAGCCAGACCACCAGCTCACCAATCTCTGCGGGCTCGAGAATGCGGCCCAGCGGCACCATGCCCATGGCCTGCGCCTTGGCTTCGTCAAAGCTCACGCCCATACCGTCCGCCATCAGCTCGAGACCGTCCGCCGCCATTTCGGTATCGACCCAGCCGGGGCAGATGGCGTTGACGGTGATCTTGCGAGGCGCCAGTTCGAGCGCGAGCGCCTTGGTGAAGCCGACAACCCCGTGCTTGCTCGCGCAATACGCCGTGTAGCCAGGCACGCCAAAACGCCCCAGCACGGAGCTGATGTTGACGATCCGGCCACCGTCGCCGAGATGCTTCAGGACAGCCTTGCTGGCGTGATAGACACCGTCCAGGTTGATGCGGACGATTTCGTGCCAGCGATCGGGACCGGGCACCCCGCAGCCATTGGGTCCGCCGACCCCAGCGTTGTTGACGAGCACATCGATGCCGCCCCCCAGAGCCTTGCTGGCACGGTCCATGGCCCGCTGGATTCCCTTCTCATCGGCAACGTCGCCGGTGACCGCAAACGCATCGACCTTGCGCTTTTTGAGCTCTGCAACCACGCGATTCAACGGCGCCCGCCGTCGCCCGAGCACCGCGATGCTGGCGCCGCTCTTGGCAAGCTCGTGCGTGATCCCCTCGCCAATGCCTGTGCCTCCGCCCGTCACCACGCAACGCTTGCCTTTGAGTGCGCGACTCATACCGCGCCCTCCGCAGCTCTGCCGCAGCACCCGCCAGCAGCGGACCCAACAATGGTCTTGCAGCCACCGCGAACAAGTTCGCGGCCACCGCCAGAGAGAACGACACGCACTTTGTCTTTCATGGCCTTGCGCTTCCTGGCCTTGCCTTTCGCATCGGCCACCTGGATTCTGGACAGCGGGCATCATGCCGATGCGCCGCTTCGCCGCCATGCATTCGTTTCGATCCTTTGCCACTCGCACCAACGAGCCCTGCCGCGAGATCTACCGCGAGCGGCGACGCGCAACAGCCCTGGCACTCCTGGCTGCAGCCAGCGCCTGTACGCCGAGCAAGTTCCACTGGCCCAATACGCCCAAGGGCCGACTCAGCGCCTATCGCCAGAGCTACTTCGACGCTGTCGGCACCCGGATCGTGGCAACCGTCGAGCGCGCCGACGCCATCGCCGAGATCCGACGCTCTGGCGCCGTCTGGCTTGGCGACCACCACCGCCACTCCCTCCTGCACGGCCTCCAGCTGGAGCTGCTGGGTGCACTGAGCCGCAGCGGCGCCCCCATCGCCTTAGGCCTCGAGGCCATCGGCGAGCAGGACATCGAGCACGTGCGGGCATTCTTGGCCAGAAAGATCGACATGCGCCAGCTCCGGCGCCGGATGCTGCGCCGCTGGCCCGGATCATGGCTCGACGACCGCGAGCTCGATCCCTCGTTCTTTCAATCGCTGCTGGCGCTGGCACGCGAACGCCGCCTGTCCGTGTTTGCCCTGGAGCCAACGCCGCGGCTGCCGCTCGCCGAACGCGACGACCGTATCGCAACGTCCATCGCCGCGGCCCGTGATCAACACCCCGAGCACCTGCTGGTGGTCGTCGTTGGACAGGCCCATCTGCTGGGGCAGGGCGACGTCATCCGGCGCAGCGGCGTCGGCGGTGTAGCCATCGGAGGTTTGCCGCCCGAGGCGCTGGCAGCTCCGACCAACTCACCGCCACGCGGCACGTTGGTGAAATCGGACGGCGGCGTGCTTTGGTTTGCCGAGATGTTCTAGTCGCGCGGCACGCCACCTCACTCAAACGCAAACGCGCGAGCCGCGGCAACCGCCCGGTCCGCCTGCATCATGCCGGCACCGTGCGTCGTATCCCGCCCCGGCTCGCCCATGTCCTTGCAGGTTGACTCCAGCAGCCGCTTGAGATGCCAAACGGGCAGGTCCGGATTCGCCTCGAGCATCAAGGCAGCAACTCCGGCAGCATGCGGCCCCGCAAACGAGTTGCCGCGCGGACCGGTCGCGAGCACGTCGCCGCCGTCTCCTTCTAGCAGAATCTTGCGGAGTCGTTTCGCGCGTGCTCCGGTCCAGACTTCCCGACGCGTCCAGACCGGAATGTCGGCGTTGCAGGCCAACACGTCGGGCTTGCATTGCGACGAATCGTCCGCGCCCGGCTGGTCGTAGAACGGAATCTCGGACCACGACACGGGACCCCGGCTGCTAAACGAAGGAACCTCACCGTTCCGGCCCACGCCGCTCGCGGCGATGACGCACGGGATGTCTTTGGGCGAGCCGATCTGGGTGCCGGCCGGTCGGCTCTTCGCATAGTTGCCAGCCCCGCCCACCGAAACGATGCCGGCTGCGGCGAGGTGCTCGTGTGCCAGACGAAAGAGGCCGCGATAGGCCCCCATGCGAACCGGCTCCAACGTGTAGCTCATCGACAGCACGTCGGCGCCGTTGTCCAACGCATACTCGTAGGCGCGCAGCTGACCGCTGCCGGCGAGCGGCATGACCAGCGCCCGCGGCGCGACGCTGGTCGCCATTGGCCGGTCGCCATCCCCGGGCACCGGGCGCGCCGCAATCAGGCCTGCGCACATCGTTCCGTGGCGGTGCCCAGAAGGCGTAACGGAGTAGGGATTTTCCTGGCGGAAGTCATACCCAAAAACGTCGTCGACGTAGCCGTTGCCGTCATCGTCCTTGCCGTTGGGAACCTCGCCAGGATTGCGCCAGAGAGCTGGAAGCAACGCGGGAACGGTCATCATGCCGTCGTCGAGAACCGCTACGACGACGCCCTTGCCGGCAACCCCGTGATCGGCCCACGCTCGATCCACCCGCACGGCCTTGAGGTTCCACGGCACTGCCACCGACTTCGGATCAAAAGCGGCCTCGGCCTCGCTCGCACGACGCTCCTGCAGCAACTCACCGTAGAGCGCGGTCCACTCGCGATTGGCGGCCCTAGCATCCGACACCTCTCGCTGGTGCTGCTCTCCGTAGCGCTGCCGATAGACGAAAGCTACCTCGTCAAGCTCTGCCAACTTTGCGCAGGCTTCCGACGTCGCCTCGCAGGCAAAGCCATTGACGATCCAATAGCGACGCAGCCCGCGAATCTGCCCCGCCTCGGCAAGCCGCTCCACATCGTCTCGCGCCGCCGCATACGATTCGTCGGCATGCTTGCGAAGCGTTGCGACGATTCGCTTCCGCAGTTCCAAACGCCGGGTGCTTGCTGGCTGTGCTGCGCAGAATCGTTCGTAGCTACCGCCGCGCGGAAAGAGCTGCTCTTTCATCCGCACGAATACGGCCACGCGGCCGGCAACCACGGCCAACCCAGTATCGAGCTTGCTCTTCGCTTCCGGCCCGGCCACGCCTTGTTGCGAGACCGCGAACGACAAAACGCAAAGCGCGACCAAACACGCAAGGAAGCGACGAACGAATGAGAGAGAGTCCATGTTGGCGCCGATGTAAGGAAAATACAGTCTACGGCTGTGACCGCAGCGGCAGATGCTCAAGAGCATGCCGGTGCAGCCATGACATCAGTTCGCGGCTGTTGCGGAAGCCCGGCGTGCGGTCGCCGCCGATCGGCACGATGTCGCGCGCGTCCTGCTGGTCTTCGAGGCTGCGCGTTGGATCGAAAGCCTCGTCCCGGCGACGTAGCCAGACTCCGTGATGCTCGAAGCGCCACTGGACGCCGTGGCCGCGCGTCGAAACGAGCTTCCACTCGAGATCCCAGCGAGCCGAACGCAGCACGTCGACCTCTTCTAGCTCAAGTCTCAGCACGCGCAGCTCCAGCAGCGCGTCGGCCTGCACGGCCTGGCCAATCGCGTTCGTGTCCGAAGGATCGCCGGAGTACTCGGCGGCCTGCAGCAGGGCGCGCACCATCTCCCCCGGCACCACGTCGTAGCGGCGCCAGGCCACGGCTTGCGAAAGGCCCGGCAGCGCTTCTTCGGCAGCGTCGATGAACGGCCAAACGGCCACCACTTCGGGCTGCGGCCCGCGGATCGGCACGACTTCGACCACCGAACCGACGCGACACGCAGAAACGCCCGCAAGCAGAGCCACTGCGGCCACTCGCGAGCGAGGCATCCAACCGGGTCTACTCATCGCCACGCGGCAAGCGCGCCTCGCGTTGCGCCGTCTGCCAGGCAAACGTCGCCATGATGACGGCCGCCTGCCGCAGGTCGTCGGCGACCGCATGGTCCCAGTTGTCCATGTTCGAATGGTGCGTCTGCGTCATGTAGCTGACCGGATCTTGGATGAACTGGAAGCCCGGCACGCCGACGCGCTGGAACGCGAGGTGATCGGTGCCCCCCGTATCGTCGCGCGTCAGCGTCGAGGCACCATGCACGTGGAACGGCACCAGCCACGGCCGAAACACGGAGCGAACGGCATCGTTGCCCTGCAGGTAGACGCCGCGGATGCGGCCCGTGCCGTTGTCGAGATTGAAGTAGCCGGCCACGCGCTGCGCTTCGGCAAGCGGCTCTTCGCGCGAGCCGAGGTGCGCCTTGACGTAGGCGCGCGAACCGAGCAATCCCTGCTCCTCGCCGCTCCACAGGCAGGCGCGGATCGTGCGCCGCGGCTTGGCGCCGGACTTCTTGCACCAGGCGCTGATCAAGCGCGCGGCCTCCATCACGACGGCGCTGCCGCAGCCATTGTCGGTGGCACCGGTGCCAGACTGCCAGCTGTCGAGGTGCGCGCCAATCATCGAAAACTCGTCCGCCTTGTCGTCACCGGCAAGGTCCGCGACCACGTTGCGGTCCATCAGGCCCTCGTCGAAAAACGTTGCCCGCAGCTCGAGAGCAATGCGCACCGGAACGCCTTTCGCCAGGACGCGACACATACGGTTGTAGTGTTCGACGGCGACCGTCAGCTGCGGCAACACCTTGGCGCCTGGGTCGCGCGCCTGCATGCGCTCCGCCCGCGGGGTATCCGGCGCATTGATGGCGCTCGCGCCGGTCGTGAAGACCGTTCCGTAGGTGCCCTTGCTGCCGCGGTCGATGATCGCAAGCGGGCTCTTCTGCTGCACGATCGCCAGCATTTGCTGACGCTTGCGGAAGCCCATCCGGAAATCGTTGCGTCGCCGCACCTGCTCCGCGCGATCGGCAGAGTCTTGGGCTTCGGCCACCTGCGAGTCCGCGAGACGCAGCAAGCTCTCCGAATCGTGGCGCTTGGCGATGCCCTCAAAGGGCTCGGCGACGGTTCGCATCTCGTCCAACAAAACCACCTTGCCGCGGAGATCAGCGGCCTGCAGTTCGTCCGCGCTCATCGCCGCAACGTGCACGACGTCTGCTTCGACCCGACCTTCGACGCCCGGCGACCAGGCCTTGGCGTAGGCCAGCACCGGCCAGGGGTTGTCGCCAATCACGGCCATCGACACGTGCTCGCAGCGCCAGCCACGGCCAAACGGACCCCACTCTTCTTGGCGCGCCTGCATGCCCATCAAACCGAACTGCACAGCGGCCCAGTCCTGCGCCTTTTGAAGGTTGGGCGATCCCGTCAGACGCGGACCGTAGACATCGCACAGCCAGCTCAGATGGTCCATCACCTGCGAACGCTCGAGACCTTCTTCGAGGAAGAACTGCACAGCGGCCTTGTCGAGCGCTCCATCGGCCCCTGGCACGTCAGCCGAGGTCGTCGCCGGAGTGCTTGCCGGAGTCGCCGCCGGAACAGCCGCCGGGCCTTGCGCCAGCAAAGTTGTGGACACCGCCAACAGCGGCAAAACGGCAAGAGTCGAGGATAGCAAACGCATGGTAGACCGTTGTCGAAAGCGAAGGAGCAGCGAGAGTCGTCAAAACTGACCCCTATCGTTTACGCGCTGGTTACGATGACGGCGAGGCCTGTCCAATCAGCAATATGTCACGAGTCCATCGCGCCGTTGTCGCACTCATCCTGCTTGCCGCTGCTGCATCTCCGGCGTGGGCGCAGCAGTCCTACGTGCAGCGCATGAACGCGCGCTTCGCCAAGCAATCGCCGCGCGCCGGCGAGATGCTGCCGGACACGCCAAAAGACTCTCTGGGCTTCTATCCGGACGGCAGCCCTTTCGCGCTGCAGGACACGCGCGGCGCGCTGACGGTGCTGGTGACCGGCTGCCTCACTTGAGTGCCGTTTCTGCGCAACGTCCCCGGTCTGGAGGCGGTTTTTCGTGACTATGCCAAGAAGGGCGTGCAGTTCTTCATCATCTACAAGTCGCTGGTTCACCCCGGCACCAACGGCTTCGTGGAGGCCTACACCCAAGGCGAGCGCCGCAAGCAGCTCGCGACCGCACGCCGCCGACTCGGCACGACCGTGCCCATGGTCAGCGACTCGCTCGACGGTTCGATCACGCGCGCGCTCCAGTCTGCGCCCAATGCAGAGTTCATCGTCGACGCGAGCGGCAAGCTGCTGTCGCGCAAGTTCTGGCACGACCCGGCGGCGCTGCGGACGTTCCTGGCCGAGCGCCTTGGCGCTGTCGAGCCGCCCACGCAGGTAGAAGACCTCGACATGCAGCTCGAGTTCCCGCAGCGAAAGGCACCGCGCGGCATCGTGCCGCCGCAGAAGATGCCCAAGGGCATGAGCATCCTCAAAAGTCAGCCGGTACTTCGTACGCGTCCCATACTTCCCGAAGGGCAGGGCGACACGCCGTTCTTTGCCAAGCTGCTGGCCGAAGGCAGCGGGCCGCTGTGTGAGGAAGGCGCCGGCAACCTCTACCTCGGATTCTACCTGGACCCGGTCTACGACGTGCATTGGAACAACCCGGCTGGCCGGCTTTCGTGGCGCATCGAACGCGCGGAGCGAGCGGGCCAGAAGGCGGCGGCGGCGACCGACTTCACGCCGCTGACCGGGACTTCTCCGAAATACGAACACGAGATCGACATCGATCCGCGCGAGTTTTTGATCGAAGCCAAACTGCCGATCCAAACCGAGCTCACGCTGACCGTGACCTACACGGTCTGCGCCGACGACGACTCGTTTTGCATGCCGGTGACGCAACAGCATCGCCTGTGGCTCGAGCGCGCCCCGGGCATGGCGTCGCGCGCCGGCGACTGGATGACCAAGCTGGTCGGCGACCCGCTGCAGTGGGACGCAAATGACGACGGGCGGGTCACGCGCGCCGAACTGCCGGTCGAGCGCGCCCAAATCATCCTGCTGCACTTTGACCGGAATCATGACAATGAGATCAGCAAGACCGAGGCAGCCCTCTTTCACGACATGATCCGCATCGCCCCTGGCGAAAAGGATCGCTAGCAGACGACCGCGGCAGGCCTCAACCCGGAGCACGGAGGGCCACACGGAGATCCCTGCGCGGGGACGCCAAGACGCCCCGTGCTTGACCCGCAGGGCCGCCCCCTCCACATTTTAGAGAACCGCATGCGCCTCTTCCGCGACAACCAGCAGGCCAACGCTCCCAAACGGGCGCTGCTGCTGCTGTGTGCCGCGCTGGTGATGCTCCTCGGGTTGACGCGTCACTTCGTGATGTGCACGCACCAGGATGGCGACATGCACATCGAGTTCGTGCATGCCGAGGGCCAAGCCGTCGGGCACGTTCATCCTCATAGGCATCCTCACGGGCATCCTCATGGGCACGCGTGCTGCGGCGGTGGCTGTGGTCTGTCGAGCGATGCGCCGGCGCCGGCAGACGGTGACGAGGATCCCCACGACTCCTGCAAACACGTCGTGCTCGACGTCGACGTTGGCGAGATGCCGTGCGGCGACGCCCTGCCTGCCTGGGCCCCAAGACACGAGTTGGCGATCTGGCTACCGCTGGAACCGATTGCTGGCTGGATCGGGGCCGCACGAAACCACCGCGCTCCGCCGGCGACAGGACCACCGATCCGGATGCGCATTGCGCCGAGCACGACACTGGAGTGGCGCCGCTGCACGGTGCTGTTGATCTAGTCGAACCGTTCGCTTTTCTAGCGTGGCGTTGCGCCGATGCGGCTCTTCAGAGCCCGCCGACGCGCAGCCTCGCCGAAGAGTGCGCCGCCAACCAATGCGCCAGTGCTTGGCGCCTGTTGGCTTCACACCACTCGCGAACGAATCGTCGACTCATGAAACCACCTGCTTGCTGGGCGCCTGCGCGCGCCCGCATCCTCGGCACAAGCCTCGTTTTCGCGACGGCGGCGTGCCACAGCTACGTGCCGCAGCCCGTCGACCTCGACGCGCATCTCCGCGAGTTCCTGCACCGCACCGCGGCGGCTCCCGCACGGCCATCCAAGCAACTGGGGACTTCCGATGACCCCAAACACCTGGCACGAGAAACCGGGCGCGAGCTCGCCAAACTCCTGCACCCCGATGCAAGGGTCGCGCGCCTGCGCGCCAACGTCGCGACCGTCGCGCGCGACAACGCGGGGCTCTGGGAAGACCCGCAGCTGCAGGTCCAGGTGCAGAACATTCTCGAATCCTCCGTGCCGCACCGTTGGGTGCCCATGGCACAGGTCGGCCTGACGCTGCCCATCAATGGCCGCCTCGCCAAAGAGCGTGCGCTCGCCGACCGCCGCCGCGAAGAAGCGCTTATCGAAGCCTGGCGCATCGAGCAGCAGGTTGCCAACGAACTCGACCGGAGCTGGGTGCTGTGGACCGCGGCGGCCCAAGTCGAGAGCGTCTTCGCCGAGACCTGCGACAATCTCGAGGACCTCGAACAGCTCGCCCTGGCGCTGGCCAAAAGCGGCAGCCTGACGCGGCCCGAAGCCCGCGTCTTCACGCTGGAGCGCCGGCAGCGCCAGGCCGGCAGCACCTTCGCCGCGGCCAGCGCCCACGCGGCGCGCCTCGATGTGCACCGCGCGCTGGGCTTGCACCCGCAAGCGCCCCTCGTGCTGCTGCCCGCCGCGGACAGCGTGGACGGCGGCACCGTGCAGCCGTTCGTCCCAATCGAACAGCGCGAAGCCGCGCTGCGACAAAGCCCGCGGCTGCTGCAGCGCCTGCGCGCCCATGCCGCCGCCGAAGCCGACGTCGAACTGCAGGTCCGTCGCCAGTGGCCCGACATCCAGATTTGGCCGGGCTGGCAGGAAGAGGATGCCCAGCCGCGCGCATCGTTTGGCTTCAACGTGCCCCTGCCGATCTTCACCGGCAACGATCCGGAGATCGCCCGCGCGCGCGCCGAACGCGAACTGCAGGGCGAGCTGGTCCGCATGGAGCTTGAAACCCTGCTGCAGGAACTGGCCATTGCCGAAGTGCGCCTCGACGCTGCCAGAATCCAGCGGCAGGAGCTCCAGGATCTTGTCCAGCTGGCGCGCGAACAGCTGGAAGACGGCCGCCGCCTCGCCCAGGCGGGCCAGTTTGACCCACTGCTGATGCTCGACGCCCTTTTGCGCCTGCACGACGTCCAGCTGCAAACCATTCAGGCGCGGCGTGACGAAGCGATCGCCGCGACCGCCATCAATGACCTGCTGTGCGATCCGGCGTCGAGAACCGACTCGGCTACCGAGTCGGCCACCGACTCGGCCACCGCCCCCGCACCGAACGGAGACTCCGACCGATGAGCATCCCCCTACGTCCATATGGGCGATTCCTGCCGGTCCTTTTGCTCGCTCTGGCATGCTGCGGCGGCGGCGGCGGCAACCGATCGGATCAAGGCCCCCAAACGCCTGGTGACGCCGCCAGCAAGGCCGAACCAAAGAGCAATCGCATCGACGTGCCCGAAGGCGTGCGCCGCAGCCTGGGCATCGCCTTTGCAAACGTAGAGCGCCGCCACGTGCGCGAGACGCTGCGCGTGCCGGCCCAAATCGAACTGCTGCCCACCGCGCGCCGGCACTACCGGGCGCCGCTCGCCGGGCGCATCGAGCTGCACGTTGCCCCCCTGCAGCGAGTCGCGGCCGGCGAACGGCTCTATTCGATCGATTCACAGGACTGGCGCGCGCAACAAAACGAACTGCACAAGACGCACAGCGCCATGCGCATGGCCAAGACTCGGACTCTGGCGACCGAACAGCTTGCGATGGCCTGCGAGCGCCACGAGCGCAGCATCCAACAAGCGCACCAAATCACCGGCGACTACGTCCGCGATCTGGAGCGGACCGAGCAGAATGTCGGCGGACAGGCCCAGAAGCTGGCCGCTGCCAGGGTCGACTACGCCCGCCTGGGTGCCGAACTGGCCGAAGCGGCCGAAAAGCACACCGAAACGCAAACGCTGCTGATCGAATACCGAAACGCCGCCGAGACGCTGGCCGAGCAGTTCGATCTGCAGCTCGGCACCGCCTCCTTGATCCTCGGCGTCGACACCGCAACCTTGCGCGGCGCAGACAACGGGTGGCGCACCCATCGCCTCGTCGAGATCCGCGCCCGGGCCGCGGGCATCGTCGACGGCCTCGCAGTCACCAGCGGCGCTCTCGTGCAAACGCACGACGGCGTGCTTGACGTGCTGGCCACAAACAGCGTGCGGGCACGCGCACGCGTCCTGCAAGGAGACGCCCTGCGCCTCCGTCCGGGTATGGCCGCGACCATCGTGCCCGCGACCGCAGCCTCCGACGCGGGACCGCGCGCAACGGGATCGCTGCAGCTCGCACCGCTCGGCGACGCAAGCACCCGAACCCTCGAGATCTTCGTCTCGCCCCGCACGCCTGCGGCCGAAGCGAGCGGTGGTGGCGCGGCGCCGCCCGCGCTGCTGCGTGCCGGCAGCGCCGTCTTCGTCGAGATCGACCTGTCTGCCGCAAATGCGGCAGGCCAGGCAGGCGACAAGACGCGCCCGCCTCCGCTCGCAGTGCCGAGCCGCTGCGTGCTGCGCGACGGACTCGAACGGGTGTTCTTCCGGCGCGATCCGCGCAACCAAGACAAGGTCATCCGGGTCACTGCCGACGTTGGCTTCGACGACGGCCACTGGATTGAGATCCTGAGCGGCATCATGGACGGCGACGAAATCGTCTCGGACGGCGCGTTCGAGCTCGTGCTTGCGAGTTCTGGCAGCACGCCGAAGGGCGGCCACTTCCACGCCGACGGCACCTGGCACGAGGACCACTGAGATGTTTCGGTTCCTGATTGCAGCATCGCTGCAGCGACCGTTCGTCGTCGCCGTGCTGGCCTTGCTGGTGGTCGGGGTCGCCGCATGGGTGATGCCGCGCATCCCGGTGGACGTCTTTCCGGAGCTCAACTCCCCCACGGTGGTTGTGCTCACCGAGAGCCCCGGCCTCGCTGCGGACGAGGTCGAGCAGTTCGTCACCGTGCCGCTCGAAACATCGGTTCGCGGTCTGCCCGCCGTGCGCCGTGTGCGCAGCGCCAGCGCCATCGGCCTGTCGTTGGTCTGGGTCGAGTTTGACTGGGGACAGGACATCTATCGAGCCCGCCAGCTCGTCAACGAAAAGCTGCTCGCGGCGCGCGAGCTGCTGCCGCCAGACGCCCACGCCGAGATCACCCCGATCACGTCGATCACCGGCGAGATCCTGCTGATGTCGGTGACGTCTCCAGACGGCAGCAAGAGCCCCATGGAGCTGCGCAGCTACGCGGAGTTTGAACTCAAGAACCAGCTGATGGGCGTCGCCGGAGTCGCCAAGGTCGTGCCCATCGGCGGCGAGTTGGCCGAGTACCAGGTGAACGTGCGCCAAGAGGACCTGCGCCAACGTAAGCTCGCGTTCCAAGACATTGCCGATGCCGCAGCGCGCGCCCACACCACGGCCGGCGCAGGCTACCTGCGCAACGTCGGCGGGCTCGAGCTGCCGGTGCGACAAAGCGGCCGCGTGCGCTCGGTCGCCGACATCGAAGCAACCCTCGTTGGCCGCATCGACGGGCACCCCGTCACCATCGGCGAAGTCGCCGACGTGCAGCTCGGCGCGACCCCGCCACGCGGCACCGCCGCTCACGACGGCCGCCGCGCCGTGGTGCTCGCCGTGCAGAAATCGCCGGGCACCAATACGCTGGCGCTGACGGCCGCGATCGACGCTCAGCTTGAGAAGACGCGCCGCGCCATTCCGGCCGGCATCGTCATCGACGAGCACGTGATGCGGCAGGCAGACTTCATCCAGCTGTCGGTCAACAACCTGCTGCTGGTGCTGCGCGACGCCGCCATCTTCGTCGCGCTGATCCTGATTCTGTTCTTGCTCGACGTGCGCACGACCTTGATCACGCTGACAGCGCTGCCGCTGAGCCTCGGCGTTGCCTTTGTGGTGCTGTGGGCGGCGGGCTTGTCGATCAACGTCATGACGCTCGGAGGCCTCGCAGTCGCGATCGGCGAGCTGGTCGACGACGCGATCATCGACGTCGAAAACGTCTTCCGCAGGCTGCGCGAAAACGCCGCCCTGCCGGAGTCAGACCGGCTGCCCGTCGTGCAGGTGGTCTACACCGCCAGCAACGAGATCCGCAGCTCGGTCGTCTTCGCGACCGTCATCATCGTCATCGTCTTTGTGCCGCTGCTGTTTTTGCAGGGCCTCGAAGGTCGCTTTTTTCGACCGCTCGGCATCGCCTACATCGTCGCCACGCTGGCTTCGCTGGTAACCGCGCTGACGGTTACGCCCGTGCTGTGCCGCTACCTGCTTGCCAAGGTGCGCCCGCGCGCCGGCGCCGGCAGCAGCAATCACGGCACCGAACACGACGGCTGGCTGGCCCGATGGCTGAAGGCTCGCTACCGGCCGGTGCTGGGCTGGGCCATGGCGCGCGGCCGCACGGTGCTGGCCACGTCGGCCCTGCTGACGATTGGCTCGCTCGGCCTGCTATCGACGTTTGGCTCAAGCTTCTTGCCGACGTTCCACGAAGGCACGTTCACGGTGTTCTTGATGGCGCCGCCCGGTACGTCGCTCGAGGAGAGCGACCGCATGGCCAACTCCGTCGAGCGCCAGCTCGTCGAGCTCGAAGGCGTACGGGCCGTGTCGCGCCGTACCGGACGAGCCGAACGCGACGAGCACGCCGAGCCGGTCAGCAATTCCGAGATCGAAGTCTCCGTGCTGCCGGGCCACTCGCGGCGCGCCGTGCGCAGCCGCATCGACGGCGTGCTCGAGCAGGTCCCGGGCATCACGACGAGCATCGGGCAACCCATCGAGCACCGCCTGTCACACGTGCTTTCGGGCACGCCGGCGGCCATTGCGGTCGTCGCCAAGGGCGACGACCTGGCAACGCTGCGCGAAGTCGCCGCCAAACTCAAGACGGCGCTTCAGGCGTTGCCCGGCACCCGCGACGTCAACGCCAACCGCGAGGTCATGATCACGTCGCTGCCGGTCCGCTACGATCCGCAGGCACTGGCTGCGGCCGGCCTTACGCCCGCCGGCGCCGCCGAGCAGGTGCGTGCCGCCATCGACGGCACGACCGTAGCAGAGGTGCGTGAAGGCCTAAAGCGCATCGCGCTGACGGTGCGCCTGCACCCCGACGAACGCCGCGATCCGGCCTCGATGGAACGGCTGATGCTGCGCGGCATGGACGGTGCCCTGAGCCGGCTCGGCGATGTCGCCGACCTATCGCTCGAACGCTCCTCCAACCTGATTGCGCGCGAGGACGGCAGCCGCAAAGCCGTCGTCTCGTGCAACGTTGCCGACGGCTACAACCTCGGCCAGGTCGCCGAGTCGGTGCGCGAGGCGGCCGAGCCGATCGTCGCCGCTGCCGGCTGCACGCTGGTTCTCGGCGGGCAGTTCGAAGCGCAGCAGTCCGCCAGCCGCACCATCCTGATCCTCGGCGCGCTGGTCGTGCTCATCATGCTGATGCTCGTCCACATGGCGATCGGTTCGCTGCCCGCTTCACTGTTGGTCATGGCCAATCTGCCGCTGTCGCTGATCGGCGGCATCCTGGCGATCTACATCACCGAGGGCAACGGCGCGATTGGCAACACCATGGCGCTGCTCGGCGTCGGCGGCGAACGCTACGAAGCGCCAGTGATCTCGATCGCCAGCATGGTCGGATTCATCACGCTGTTCGGCATCGCGGTTCGCAACGGCATCCTGCTGGTTCGACACTACATGGACAAGATTGCCGAGGGTTGCGATCTGCGCAGCACCGTCTTGGACGGTTCCATGGCGCGCCTGGTTCCGATCCTGATGACGGCATTGACCGCCGCGCTGGGCTTGCTGCCAATCGTTTTTGCGCGCGGTGAGCCGGGCAGCGAAATCCTCGCACCGCTATCCGTCGTCGTGCTCGGCGGCCTGCTATCCTCAACGTTCCTCAACCTGGTAGTTGTCCCGGCCGGCTTCTACCTGCTGTTTCGCAATCGGCCGCTGCCAAAGCCCGAAGCGGCGTTCGATTCGCTCGTGACGCCACAGCCCCCATCGCTAACGCCATGATGTCCCCTCTGAAGAAGATCTCTGTCCTTACGATCACCGCCCTGCTGCTCGCGGGCTGCGGTGAGCACGACCTCCACGAACACGGCGGCGATGGCGATGCCGGCCACGCAAACCAAAAGGGCGAAGGAATGGCGGACGAGCACGGTGAACGCCACGAGCTCGGCAAAGGCACGGCCTTTGGCGTGACGTTCGACATCGTGCAGTTCGGCGAGTTTGAGGCCGATCACGAGCCGGCGGTTGAGCTGATCTTCGCCAGCGGCAAAGAGCGCATCACGACAGCGCGTGGCTGGGTCGGGCTCGAGTCGGGCGTCGGTTCGATGAAAAACTCCTGGCACACAGAAGGCGAGACCAACATACACGGACACATCGAAGTCCCGGACCCGATGCCGGCCGGCAGCAAGCTCTGGGTCGAGCTGCAGAAGGGCGACAAGACCGAGACGGTCTCGGTCGACTTTCACAAATAGCGGCTGGCGAAGCCTCCGGCCGATCGCGCTACGGCGTCAGCAGCGTGCGCACCGCACGCTGCACGACATCGACAGCGGCGCCAAGGCTCCACTCGCCACGATCGCGGTCGCCGGTCCAGTTGCTGATCGCGCGCAGCTGCAGCAGCGGCAGCTCTTGCTGGCGGCAGAGGTAGGCAACCGCCGCCCCTTCCATCGACTCGACGTCCGCGCCCGTGCGCGCTTGCAGTGCGCACGACGCCGCATCGATGCCGCTGCAGGTGCTGACCGTGACGCCATGCACGCGCGCAGCGCCGAGCCGTTCGACGGCAGCATCCTGCAGGCGCGGATCGCACGCGAACGGCCCGACATCGCCGAGCTTCATCGAGCCCAGGTCGAGAAAGCCGTCGGGGGTCGCGACGCCTTCGTCGCCAAGCCGATCGTTGGCGACCACCACCAGGTCCCCGATACCTGCCGGTGCGGCGTCGCCGTCCGGTCGATGGCGCGTCGGAAACGCGCCCGCAATCCCAAACAGCAGCACAGCGCGCACGCTCGGACGCTCGACCAGCAGACGCTGCAGGTGCACGGCAGCGGCGACTTTGCCAACGCCTAGAACCTCGACGCCGAGGTCCTCGAGCCCGTGCCCTTCAATCGGAGCGGCGTGCACCAGCAAAAACTCGTGGCGAGGGATTCCGCCAATGTCGGTGCTCATTTCGGCCAGCCCGCCGAGCGAGTTGTGCTGGCCGGAACAGCTGGCTGCAATGCGTCAGGCGGCGGCGAAGGAGTCGACGACATCCGCAGTCCACGGGATCGACGCAGCCCTTGGAAGGCGCCAGCGTTCGGCGCATAGCGCCGGGCGAGTTCGCGCCAAGCCTGTGCCACGCCCGTAAAAACGCCGGTCTCGACCTGGGTCGGCTCGCGGCCGGCAATTTCTACAGCAAGCTTCTGGACGCCCGACATGCTCGCGAGCAGCTGCTGCAGGTTGCTCGCCTTGCGGCAATCGCGACCATCGGTGTAGTCCAGCTGCTGCAGCTGTTCGACGGCACTGAGCCAGACCGGGTAGCCGTAGTTTTCGAGCTGCTTGCCGAGCGACGGCACGAAGCGCGGCGATTCCGCCAGCGGCTTCAACACCTCTCGGTAGGACGGGAAGTCGCCCGGCAGGTCAAAGCCGGACAGCTCGAGCTCGTGCAGTCCAGCCGCAAGCCCTCGTTGGCCCGCGCGGCGACCTGCCGCGAGAGCGCTGGCGACCACGCGGTCGATTTCATTGTCGAACGAAGGGGACTGCGCCATGCGGCGCAGCTCCGGATCGTTCAGCTGGTGGGCACCACCCCCCAGCAAGTTGGCAATCTGGACCTGCTGCGGTGCCCGTGCACGAAACAGCCAAACCACCGCCACCAACACCGCCGCAACCGAACCGATGAGGATCAAGGCGCCGCGGGCACCGCTGCCGCTTCGAGCCCGCGCCTCACGGCGGGCGCGAGCGGCCGCCATGCGCGCCTCGGCATCCGCCGCCGCCGCGCGACGCTTCTGATCGCCTCGATCCCGATCGTCGCGTGAGAGCGACCGCTTGCCGCGCGGCGGCAGCGGCGGCGGCACGCAGCTTGGGGCCGCGCCATCCAGCTGATTCCCAGCGGAGTTGCCAGCGGAGTTGCCCGCGGAGTTGCCAGCGGAGCTGCCCGCCGAGCCCGCCACCGAAGCATCCTGGAACGTGGCCACCGTCGAAGCCGTCAGAGCGACTCCGGCGTCGCTAAGCGCCGCCGGCCCAAACGTGCGCAGCAGCTCGTCGACGGTCTGGAATCGATCCTCGGGCCGCTTGGCGAGACAGCGCACCAGCACCTCGCGTTCGACGGGCGTCAGGTAGCTAGGCAGCTCGGGCGGCTGGTCTTCGTGCTTCTTGAGCACCTCCCACTCGCTATCGCCGACAAACGGCACGTGTCCGCAAAGCAGCTCGTAGAGCATCACGCCGAGCGAATAGATATCGCTGCGCTGGTCGCCGCGGCGCTGCAGCATCTCGGGCGCCATGTAGTAGGGCGTGCCCCGCCCCATCGACAGGCTGCCGCGCGAATGCGTCACCAGCTTGCTCAGGCCATAGTCGCCGAGGCGAGCGACGCCGCCCTTCAAGAAGACGTTGGCGGGTTTGATGTCGAAGTGCACCAGTGAGCGCTCGTGCAGCGCCTGAAGCCCGCGGCACGACTGCAGGAAGCCGCGCAGCAGCTCGGGCTTTTCGTCGGCGGTCGGCGCGCGGCCCTTGCCATCCCCGTCGACCGGCATGACGTCACGCAGCGTATCGGTGCCGGCAAACGCCATCAGCAGATACGGGATGCCGTGCACTTCGCCGCGGTCCTCAATCGACACCAGGTTGGGGTGGTCGATCTGCGCGAAGTACTTCACCTGCTCGAGCTCAGACAGAACGGCCCGCCGCACCTCGGTATCATCCACCTGCAGGAACTTGATGGCGTAGTCCTTGCCGATCGACATCCGACGGGCCCGGAAAACCAGCCCAAACATGCCGCCGCCGAGCTTGGTCGTGATTTCGAAGCCATCGACGAAACCTGGCTTGCGGTAGTCACGGTAGAACGCCTCCCAGTCGGGACGGCTGGCCGCCGGGGGGACCGGCTGCGGCGCGGCGTCAGAATCGGGGGACTCTTCCATGATCATCAGCTTATCAGCGGCGCGTCCGCGCGGCGGTCTTCAAGTTCGAGGAGCGAAGGGGGCTACGCGCCTCGTCGCCCGGTATTCTGCGATGCGATCCAGTTTTCCCAGATCCGTGGCGATTCGCCCGGACCGGCGTGCCACCGGCCCCTCGGCACGGTAGCCTGCCCGCCCTTTGACGTCCGAAACCCTGCAATGTTCTCACTTTGGCCGCTGCGGCGGCTGTAGCCGGCTCGACCAACCGATCGAGCTCCAGCTCGAGGACAAGCGCGATGCGGCGATGGCCCAGCTGGCGCCGTTCCTCGATGGCATCGAGCCCGCGATCACGCTGCCGCCGCGGCCGCCGCGCTACGACCGCATCAGCATCACCTACCCGGTGCAGCCGCGACGGCGCGGCCCGATGGCGGGCATCTACCGACGCGGCACCCACCAGGTGGAGCCGATCCGGGACTGCCGCATCCAGCACCGCGCGTTGACGACGTTTGGCGCGCGCGCCAACGACGTCCTGCACCGCGTTGGGGTCGAGGCCTACGACGAGCGCACGGGCAAGGGCGCGGTGCGCGCGATCCGGGCCCGCGTGCTGCCTGGCAGCAACGAGCTGCTCGTCGGCGCGGTCGTCAACACCATGCGGTTCAACGGCCGCGACGCCATGTTCGACGGCCTGTGGGATGCGGCCCACGACCTGCGCGGCGACCAGGGCCAGGCCCTCAAGCCGGTCGGTGCGGTTTGCAACCTCAACGACAAGCCCGGCAACACGCTCCTGGGCGCGGAGAATACTGCGTTCTACGGCCGCGACTGGCAGGAGCACGTGGTCCAGCCAGACCTCCGCTTTCGGGTCTCGTTCGCGAGCTTCTACCAGCTTCACCGCCACGCCGATGCGGTGCTGTTTCGGCCGGCGATGGCGATGCTCGGCGGCGATGGCGAACTGCGCGGCGGCCTGCTCAGCGGCCTCCGTATCGTCGACGGCTACGGCGGCGTCGGCAGCTTTGCGCTGCGCCTGCTGGCGGCGGGCGCTGGCCACGTGACCCTGATCGAGGCGTCGCCGGGCGCGTGCCGCGATGCGCGCCACAACCTGTCGCACAATGAGAGCACCAGCGCCGATCGGCCTGAAGGCAGCTGGCAGGACCGCTGGGAAGTGCGCGAGCAGCCGTTCGGTTCGCAGCCGTTGCCCGAATGCGACGTGCTGGTCGTCGACCCGCCGCGCAAGGGCCTCGGCCAAGAAGGCGCGGCCGCGGTGCTCACCGCCATGCCGCCGAAGGTCCTGCTGATCTCGTGTGCGATCGGATCGCTGGCACGGGATCTCGAGCAGCTCAGCCCGCACTACCGGGTCGCCGCGCTGCGGCTGTGCGATCTGTTCCCGCACACAGAACACATCGAAGCGGTTACTCTGCTAGAGCGTCGGGATAGCTAGGCGCAACCGCCTACCAACGAGGCTGCCTGTCCGCCTGTCCGCCCGCCTGCCGGTCTGACCGCCCGCTCGCCCGCCCGCCATGCACAATCCGACCCGACGCAACCGCAACATCGGCAGCGAACGGCAGGGCCACGGCAAGGACAACAAGCTGGTCATTCCGTGGCCGTTCCACGAGGACAGGATCTACTATGAGATCCTGCCGGATGCGCGCGAATACAGCTTTGAGCTGCATGGCGACAAGCGCGTCGCACTCGTCCAGCCGCCTACCAACGGCAACTACTACGGCTGCACGCTGCCGGACCTGATCCGCATCCTGCGGTCGCTGCCGGCCGCCGACGTCGACGGGCTGGACCTGTTCTTGTTTCGTCAGCCGACCAAGAAGCAGCTGCTGCTGAAATCGGTCTGGGGCCGATTCATCTATTACGCAACTCCAAGCCGCCACCGGGGCAGCGCAATCTGCATCGAGGCCACCAAGCCGATGCAGGTGAAGTGGCCGAAGTCGAATACGCCGGAGCATGAGCGCGAGCTCGCCCGGCTTGCGGCCGACGGCTGCAAGATGACCTACACCAAACGCGAGATCCTGATCGACACCACCCGCGAGTCGCTGCGGAACACCGTCCTGTATCGGACCGTACTGCACGAGACCGGCCACTACGTCGACTGGTTGCGCAGCGTCTTGGATCTCGAAGGCACCGAGACGGAGATCGAAGCGGCGAGCGAGCGGTTCGACACCAAGACCTCCGCCATGAAGGAGGACTTCGCGCACCGCTATGCAAAGGAGATGGCGGACAAGCTGCGCGCCAACGGCCAGCTGCCGTTCCCGATCACGTGGGACGAAGACGCGATGCAGCGCGCCGGCATCCAGCGCAGCTGGTTTGTTCCCGACGCGAGCTAGCCAACCATTTGGGCAATGCGCCCGCGGAAGCGCGCCAGTAGCGCCGCCGCGACATCGCCTTCGACGTTTTCGACCATCCATTCGGCGTTGACGAAGGCACGCGAGTTGTGCTTCCGGATAGCCGCCAGATAGGGCTCCACCTTGGCGTAGAGCAGCATGCCTTCGCCGGTATTCTCGAGCAAAAACTCGGCGTTGACGACGCCGTGCTTGGCCATGCCGTAGACCATTTCCCAATACGTGCCGACCTGCCGGAACGCGCGGTTCAAGGAATGATCCGGGGCCATCACAGCCAGCATCTCGGCTTCGTTCTTCGGCCACCACTCGCCGTTGATCGCGTCCCGCGACTCGCGCATCACGGCCTCCCGGCGCAGGTCGTAGAGCTTGATGACGAGGTCGGCGTCGTGATGATCGGGGGCGTGCTTTGACATACGGGAAGTGTCGACGCTCAGGGCTTCAGCCGCAAATGCACATCGCGCCGCGCGACCCGTAGGTCGCGCTCGCGCACGCGGCCGCTGCGGGTCACAACGATGCGGTAGTCCCCCGGCGGCAGGTGCGACGCAAACCGCTGCTTGCTGTGGACGTCGCCATCGGCCACCCGATCGGCGCCCAGGAAAACTTCGATGCTGGCGCGGAAATCCTCACGGCCGGAGGCGACGCAAGCCGACAGGCGGACCGACGCACGCGGCCGCACCGTCGCGCAGTGCTCGTTGACGCCTGCCTGCAACTGAAGCGTCTCGACGGCGGGCGGATCAAACGGCAAGAACTCGCGCCCTAGCTCTGATTTGCGGTCTGCAAACGCAAGCTCGAAAGCGCCGACCGCAAACGGACCGAGCAGATCCGAACGGCCGCGACCGCTCGCCAGCGCCGCGTCGGCCGGATCCGAATCGGGCAAAGCCTGCTGCTGCACATCGGCCAGGATCTGCTTGCGGGCGGCACCGCCCAGCGCCACCGGCTTGCCGCGCTCATCGCGAAAGGACAAACGCAGCGACGCTGCGCCTTCGACAACGACCTCGAGTTCGACGCTTTGCTGCATCGGAGCGAGCGTCAGCTCGCGCTCAAATGGCCGAAAGAAACGCCCGCCGCCGCGCAGGGTGTAGGCACCGGGCGGAACACGGTCAAACTCCGCAACGGAACTCCCATCAAGCTTCTGTTCGAAGCGCCACTCTTGCCCCGCCGGCGAACCGCGCAGCTCCCGCGTAAGCACAACGGCTCCGTTCGCGACCTTGCGCCCGGCTGCATCGCGCACGTGGATGCGCAGGTTGATCGGATGCACTTCGTGACGCCACTCGTGGCTCCCGCTACCGGCCAGCAGGACCATCGGCCAATCACCTAGCTCAAGCGCGTTGCTCTCCGAGCTGCCGTTCGCGATCGCGAGCAAGCGGTAGCTGTCGGCGGCGAGGATCATGCGAAGACGAGCGCTGGCGGCGCGATCGCCCCCGGACGAGGAGTTGCGCGCGTAGCGCGTCATCACCGTCTTCCCCGCCATCGACCTGACGGTCGTCAGCTGCTTCACCAGCGGTTCTCCCCATCCGGTGAAGTGACCTTCGACGGCCACATGATCCGGCCCAAGCTGGATGTCGACGTCGTGGCGGCCTGGGGCGTCAATCTCGACAATGCGCTCCCAGTCCGGCCAGGCCGGCATCGTCAACTTGAAGTCGCGCAGGTGCTCGATCGCCGCCACCTCGCCTCGACCGTCTTCGTCCGTTCGAAAGCTGTAGCCGAACACGCGTGCCTCGGATTCGACGGGCCCAAGATAGACCTGGTAGCCAACCAGCGGCTTGCCGTTGCTGTCGCGAAACCGCGCATGCAAGCGAGGCGGCCCCGCGTCCGCGTGGCGTTCGCGCTCCAGGCCCGACGTGTCGTCAGACGCGGCGCCGTGGCTGCCCGCCGCCGCGCCCGCCGCCGCCGCATCACCAACCGCGCCGCTTTCGCCCAACCCGGAGCGATCGCTAGCGGCCGAACCTTGCGGCACGTCGACATCGCCAACTCCGAGTTGGAAGGCTCGCACCGCAAGCCAAGCGCAGACGGCTAGCGCAAGCACCGCCGCCAACGCCGCCAACGCACGCCGCCAAGGCCGCTGTCTTGGTGCCGCAACCATGATCCTATGAGGTCTTGCCGCCGCCGCTCTTTGGTGCCAAATCGATGGAGCCGAATGCCATCGCCCCCGGCGAGGACCAACGAAACACGTGTGCCGAATGGCCGGTGGCCTCGGACAAGTGCTTTTTGGCCCGCAGCGCTTCGTACCAGACCTTGTTGTGGGCACCGAGCAGCACCACCGTACCGCCACCGCCGCCGCGACCGCTCAGCTTGGCGCCATAGACGCCGTTGCCGCCCTCGCGCCGCCCCCGCAAAAAGTCCACGACGAGGTCCGCCGCGTCGCGACCGCAGCCGCTGCTGCCGTAGCTGGCATGCGCTTCGAACATCTGATCCCCGAGCGCGTGCCGGTTGGCCAAGCTCGGCTCGCGCCCGAGCAGCTCGCAAAAACGCGCCGTGCGCTCGGGGTCCTCACCGGCCCCGGGGGTGCCGGCCGCGGAGATGTCTGCACCGGATGCGCCTGCACCGGATGCGTCAGCACCAAAGGAGCTGGCAGCCCCCGCAGCGGCGCCGTCAGCGGCGCAGTCAGCGGCACCGTCAGCCAACCCCAGCGCAACGATCTCGAGGTCACTCGGCACCGCCAAGCGCTGCTCAAGATCGGCACCGGCGCCACGCATGACCAGCAGCTCCCCCGCGTTGCCTAGCAACGACACCATCGCGTCCGATCGACGCGCGTCGGCGCCAAGAACCTCCCTCTCGACGTCTTCGGCGAGACTCGCGATTTCGGTAGGCGAAAGCTCGAGCCCGTAGAGGCGGGCAAACGCCTGCAGCGTCGC
Source organism: Planctomycetota bacterium (assembly GCA_045105235.1). Taxonomy (GTDB): domain Bacteria; phylum Planctomycetota; class UBA1135; order UBA1135; family UBA2386. Next base: position 63,378 of record JBGCDH010000024.1, read on the forward strand.
GATGGTGATCGCGGTCGAGGAGCCCACGCTGCAGCCAACCGGAACATCACTGTGAAGCAGCAGCTCTGCGCCGCGCTCGGGCAGCAGCGCGTGCCGGCGAGCCAGCGTCAACAGCGCCCCCAGCAAGTAGCCGGCCCAGCGATCGCGCGGATCCCCGGCCAAAAACGCCCGCGCCTCGGCAAAGTCGATGGGCTGGCCCGGGAGCCCCAGGTCGGACAGGCGCACGGACAGCATCTGGGTGCGCGAACCATCGCGGCACGGCGACCAAAGCCGCACGAGTTCGTCGTCGCGAAGCTGCACGGCGACGCAGGCAGCCTCGGCGGTCGGCACCGCAATCGCCTGCGGCGCCGCCGCGCCGGCGAGCCCGCCCATGACGTCCAGCCGACCGGGCGCCCTCGTGATGAAGATCTCCCGATCTGCGCGAAAGAACGCCGGAAGAGCCTCTTCGATCAGGCGAAAGACCATCAGGACGCCCAGGCCTTCTGCCGGGTCTTGGGACGGATGGAAGTGTTCGAGCTCCACGATTGGGCGGACGATTTGGGGTCAGGTTGGGCGCGGCCCGGCGCCGGTGCGGTGCGAAGCGGGTGCTCGCATATGTCTAGACTCGGCCGGAATCAGCTGCGACGCAACCGCTCTATGAACGGCTCTTCACGCAGGAGGCTGGACTCCGCCGCTGGGAAACGTACGCTCCGCCGCGTCCTTCCTTTAAGCAACTACGAGCAAACCATGGCAGCGCGCCGAACCAACCTCCTCCTGCTGATGCCGATGTGCCTGCTTGCGTCATGCGGCGGCTCGACCCTATCCCGGACGATCTACACCAATCCGCCGGACGCCTCGGTCTACATGGATGGCGTCCGCGTGCAGAAGGGCATGAACCTCAACCACGAGTTCGGCTTTGAGAACGTCGACCGCGTGTTGCTGCAGGCGACCAGCCCCGGGTTTGAGCCGAGCAGCCAGTATGTGACCCGGCGCACCATCGAGGCCCTGATCCGCAACGACGACAAGCTGCGGATCGAGCTGCGCCAGCGCTGATCCTGACTGGCTCGACCACCCCTTGACCGCTCAAACAGGCCCCTCAAACAGGCCGCCCTCCAACCGGCGACCCGGCGACCCCGATGACCAAGCTATCTCACACTCTGGCGCTCTGCGCCGTAGCCGCGCTTTCCACCGCATGCGGCAGCGTGCCCAAGCGCACGTTCGTATTTGACGCAATCGACACCGGCGAAGACCCGCGCCCGGCCATGATCGTCGTCGACCAGGACTGGCTCGCCGCCGGTCAGAACAAGCAGTTCATCAACCTGAACAGCAACGACGAGCTGACCCTGGACCTCGAGTTCAAGAGCCGCGACATCGAGATCATGGCTGTCGCGATCCGCACGCTCGATGGCACGCCGGTCAGCGTCCCGACGAACCCGCGCGACGCCGCGGAGATCAGCGAATACGAGCTCGACTCGCGCAAGCTGCGGGCCAAGGACGCCGAGCGCCAGCTGTTCATCTTCCAGCGCAAGTAGCGCCGAGAGGCGCCAATACTCCGCGTTGGTGCGTGAATAGAAAACCGGCAAGACCGCGGCCGAAAGCAACCGAGCTCATATTCGAACCGCGTACGAAACCGGCATTCCAAGCTCGGTCATGCGGTTGAGGATGTTGCATACACGTCGAGCCTCGACGGACTGCCCATCCGCCTCACGCGCATGCAGGCGATCGCCAAGCATCAATTTGTAACCCATGAACATGTTCTCGCGCTCTTGATGAGCAAGTGGCGCAGGCGCTTTCGAGAATGGGACCGTAGCGGGCGCGCCCTTCACTTTGGGCGCGGCTTTCCGATCACTGTCGTTGGCTATGCCAATCGCCGGCTCGAGTAACGGGAGCCGACACTGCAGGGCCTGGCTACTCGTAGGTGCCCAACAACCACAGGTAGTAAGCTTCGGCCATCTCGACCTCCCCATCTTCTGGCTCCCCATACTGGTCGTAGTAGTCGCTCCCACTTCCTTCAAAGACCAACGCGCCGGTGTTGTCGTAGAGGACAACGCGGTCGTCGGGGTCCACGAAGAGGAGGTCTCCTTCGTCTGCCTGGATAAAGTCCACCTGTCCGTTTTGCGCCTCGACGATGTCGTCATTCGCGTGATCCTGGGTATCAGACCAGCCGCCACCAAACGTGGTGCCAGCCAAGATGACGATGTCCGCCCCACCGGCGGCGCCAGCTGCCGCCTGGCCAAAGTCGGCGACGATGAACAGGTCCGCACCGAGAGTCCCGGTCCGCGTCTGCCCTGGGGGCACATAGATCTGAGCGGGGACCGCAGCGGCGATAGCGAGAGTGGCCAGGAGGCGAACGAAGGGAAGGTAGGTCATGAGTCTTGGGGTCAGGGTGAGGGGACCGGCCGCTCGGGCGGCCTCGGCAAGGCGAGCGCCGCCCTGCGTCACTAGCTAGGTCCACGAAGCGCTTTCGCTTAACGACCCCTTTGCAGATTTTCAGGCGGCGTGACGTGGCTCGATGCTCCCGACTACAGGACTGGATGCCTTGCGCTGATGAGGGCAGGCTGCGGTCGAATCACGGCGACCGGTGCACGAGGCGTGGCCTGACCACCCACTACATCCTGCTCTTGATCCAACACGCTTACCGAGGCGTAAAACTCGCAAGAGTCACAACGAGGGCGGAGGCGAGCTTCATGACCAAGGTCGCACGCAACCTGTCCGAGCACGTCGACGGGCTCCTGCACGGATCGCGATACCTCGCCCTCGACAACAACTCATCCTGCGCCTAGTCGAAGAGGCATGAGCCGGCGCGCGCTCGAGAGGCGCTACCGGCCCGAGTGTCGCCTGCGATCGGGATCGCTGAGGGGAAGTCGCGCGGCAAGGTGAAGCAGACGCGGGACGGGTGCCAAAGCGAGGGCCGCCCCCCGCGCTACTCGTTCTCGTGGTGGCGCTCGCCGTCGTGGATCAGCCCTTCGCTGCTCGCCACGACGGTCGCGACCGTCGCATCGCCGGTCACGTTGAGCACGGTCCGACACATGTCGAGCGGACGGTCGACGGCCAGGATCAGACCGATGCCGGCCTCGGGCACGTTGACGGCCTTGAGCACGATCACCAGCATCACGATGCCGACGCCCGGCACGGCCGCCGTGCCAATCGACGCCAGGGCCGCCGTCAGCACGATGGTCAGCTGCTGGCCAAAGTCGAGGCTGATGCCCGAGGCATTGGCGATGAAGATCGCCGCGACCCCCTGGTAGAGGCCGGTGCCGTCCATGTTGATCGTGGCGCCGAGCGGCAGCACGAACGACGTCACCTCTTCGTCGACGCCGATCTTCTCGACGCTGCGGATCGTGACCGGCAGCGTGGCCGCGCTAGAGCTCGAGCTGAATGCGAGCAGCTGAGCTGGCACCATGGCCTTGGCAAAGACCCGCCACGGGACCTTGGTCATCAGCTTGAGCATCACCGTATAGACGACCAGGTAGTGCACGAACAGCGCCAGCACGACGGTGCCCATGTAGCCGCCAAGGCTCGTCATCAGCTCCGATAGCTGCTCGGGGTCCTTGCCCAGCTCCGCGACGACGGCCGCCATCATCGCAAAGACGCCGATCGGCGCGATCTTCATGATCAGCTGGACCATCTCGATGACGGCGTCGCTGAGCAGCTGGAAGACCTTGACGACGTGGTCGACGCCCGGCTCGCGCCGGCCGAGGCGCGTCAGCGCGATGCCAAGCATCAGCGCAAAGAACACCACCTGCAGCATCTTGGCGCCCGACAGCGCCGCAAACGGGTTGGTCGGCACAATCGCGACGAGCTGGTCGATGACGCTCACATCGGCGGTGGCCAGCTTGTCCGAAGTCTGCGCGGCGGTGGCGTTTTGCAGGCTCGCAATGGTGGCCTCGGAGAGCCCTTCGCCGGGGCCAAACAGGTTGACCATGACGAGCCCAATGGCGATCGCGATCGCCGTAGTCGCCAGGTAGAGCACGATCGACTTGCCGCCGATCCGCCCCAGCTTGCTGGTGTCGTTGAGGCTGGCGACGCCCGCAATCAGCGAGAACAGCACCAGCGGCACCGCAATCATCTTGAGCAGGTTCAAGAACAGCGTCCCGAACGGCTTGATGTAGGCGACAACGTGCTCGGCTGAGCCATTGACGGCCGCCAGATAGCCGTAGGCAACGCCGACCACGAGGCCGATCAGGATCCACCAGTGCATCGCAAGCTTGCGCATGCGCAGACCGTAGCAACTGGCACCGCCGGTGTCGTGCGCAGACAGAGACGGTGCAGCTTGGGGGCAAACGCCGCGCTACTGCCAGCGCGGTGGCGCGACGCGCGGCGCCAGCACGGCGCGCACCCCATACTTTGCAGCTGGATCGTCCACATTCGCGGAGACCAGCGCCCACACGGGGCTCAGCAGGCGCTCATCGCGCGCTGCAGAGATCCGCCGGAAGGCACCCGCAAGCTCGCTCTGTGCCACCACCCGCTCGGCCTCCATCGGCTGACCGCCGTCGTAGGTCCGGCGGTAGAGCACGCGGTGCTCTTCGGTCACCTTGCTGTAGAGGACCACGACCTGGCGCCCGGGGCCGCGCACGAGGGCGAAGTGCTCGTGCGACAGATTGCCGCTCTGCAGTCGCTTGTCCGTGACCACCACGCTCGTCTGCCAGCTGTCCTCGCCTGGCTCCGCGTAGGCAATGCGCAGCCGACCGTCAAAATCGCCGCGCTCGCGGGCGCTCGGATAGACCAGCGTGCGGCCACCAAAGGCGTCGACCAGCAGGCTGCTGGCGTTGGCAACGGCCCGGCCGTCGGTCGTGCGGCTGACAACCACATCGTCTTTTTGATCAAACGCGCGCGCGGCTACGGCAAAGCTGCGGTAGCCGATCACCGAACCGTGCGGCGACGTGCGATACGCGGCGAACGCGCGCCCGTCGTGGAGCTGCAGGCTTGGCCAGACGCCATAGGTATTGGTGTTGAGAGGATACGGCTTGCTCCACTTGCCCAGGCCGCGCTCGCGCAGCATCAGCCCCGAACTCCAGCCACTCGGCCACGGCGGCCGCTGGGGCCGGCGATGTGTCGTCACCAGCACGGCAACCTGGCCGGCGGCGTCTATGGCCAGGTCCGCAACGCCGAACTGGTCTTGCTTGCCCACGCCGACCTGGAGCGCCTCTGGCTCCCCCAAAAACGCCTGCTGCTCGGTGTCGTAGCGCTGATAGAGCGCACACGACCACTTGTCGCCTTCGCGGCGCCCGGCCCACGCGAGGTGGAGAACGTTGCTACGGGGCTCGCCGGCGACCGCACCATAGGCCGCCCACGCGCCGGGGAGCGTGGCGCCGCTTTGCCACGTGCGGCCATGGTCCGACGACCAGGCCAGGCGAAGCTCGCGCCGCGCCGCCGCCGAGCGATCGACGGCCTGCACCAGAGACCACAAGCGACCTGTGCTGTCGCTGGTGAGCCCGTTCGAAAACGACCGCATGGCCGATACGTGCAGATCTTGGTCGGGCAGAGCCACAGCCGGCAGGTCTTCGATGCTCGGCGGTCGCTGCGGCGAACGCTGGGCAGCGATCGCGCCACCAAAGAAACAGGCGAAGACAGCAGCGGCAATGGAGAACTTCATGGGCAGCTCGTGGGTCAACGGGCGACGGACACCAGCGTAGCCGCTGCCGTAAGGCGCGTTCTGCAAGGAGGGTGTGCCCACTTCAGATCGCCCCGTTTCGCCCGGGAGCCGCACCGCGAAGAGATTTCGAGAGACGGCAAACTTCTGCGGCCGCCGGAGACGAGGGACCTTGTCTAGCTTCCCTGACCTGCTTCGCAAATGAACCGACACGCGCTGCTGTGCCCCCTCGCTGGGGCGATTCTGGCTATTTCTCCCGCGGCCCAAATACCATTGCCCGACGTCCAAAAGGCGGTGCGATTCGACACCGGGGACCTTTTGCAAGGCTCCGTCGGCACGACCTCGAACGGCGAGATTGTCGCGTACAGCAACCCAGCAATGGGCTACGGACACGAGACCCTGAGCGGCAACGGCTACGTCGACATCGCACGGCTTGATGCGTTCGTCTTGGGCGAAACCGAAGACGTCGTCGCGCTGAACGGCGCCGGCGCCACCACGCTCCACTGGGACCGCAACACCGGCGCCTGGAGCCAATCGGCGTGGGGCGAAACGAGCCTAGTCGGGTCGCAGGCCGTCCGCTCGCGCAAGCTGCCGGGCCTCTCTCTCAACGTCGTCTGCCTGCTCGATGCCGACGACACCACTGCGCATGTCTACCGCTACGGCACCGGTCACTTCCACTTGACGGACGTCGTATTCGGCCAGAACGTCTTGGACATCGAAATTGGATTCGACACAAACAACGCCGTGCTCCTCGTTGCACGGCACGCCAGCGGACTCGAGGCACGCCACCTCAACGGCAACCTGGCCTGGACCGCCAGCGGCATCGGCGGCGAACTGGTTCGCACCGAGTCGGGCGGCGGCGACATCGGCTGGATCCGGCGCGACACGAGCGGCGGCGGCTGGAAATACGCTTCCATCACGGCAACCGGAGAAACGGTCACGGACCTGAGCACGGCCATTCCCATGGCTCAAAACGTGCTCGCGGCACACCTCGCGCACTGCGACCTCGACACGGATCTCGACCTCGTCACCAAGACAGCGCAACAGGTCGTCGTCGTCTACGGCGATTCGGCGACGACGCTCGACGCATCCACGGCGAACATCGCGCACACCTACACAGCGGCCGACATGGTCGAGACGGACATCTCGATCGACAACGGCGGCCAGACGATCTCCATCGTCGGCAGTGCTACGGCCGCCAGCCCGACCTGGCCGGTCGCAGCCGAGCACGCGCAGCAGGCTCGACCTGTTAGCGGTTCGTCTCTTGAAATGACCGACTGCGGTTTGGCCGGCGCAACCAACGGCACAAAACTAACCATGCGCGTCTGGCTTAGCTGGGAAGAGCTGCAGCGCTTCTCCAACAGCTCGAACACGGCCACGATCGAAGTGCTGGTGCGCAGTGCTCCGCACTACGCCTCGACCGTCGGCGACCCGATCGGCAACACGCGGCACTACGAACTGCAGCAACCGATCGGGACACCGGCCCAGATTGCCTACGACCTGCCGCTGGTTGTCGGTGAAGCGCTGCTCTCACCTGGCTCCATCAGCCCGTACTACTGGGAAAATGACACGCACAACTTCGTCACGATGCGGCTACTCCGCAAGAACAACTCGACTGGCCTGATAAGCCGAACGGGCCTCCCCGTCACGTACGGGGTCTCATGCGCCGAAGACCAGCAGGAGATTCCGTCGCCCGCAGATCCTTACGCCGGATTCGACGACTTGGTCGCTGCAGCCACAGGCAGCGGGATCATTCGGTGGCACGGCCCAGACGGGCTGCCACCCCTCAGTGGCGGCGGCAGCGGCGGGGATCCCGGCGACGGCGGCTGCGCCCGCACGGCCCTCTACGTCGGCGGCGTCGTCGGCGTCACGACGGAAATCGACCCACCGCGCACGAACGGTACCCAGGGCGCAGGCGACACGTCCCAGGTCATCGTCGTCCCGCCGTCCGGTTCGACTGGCGGCTAGTGCTAGTGTAGGGCACCTGATATGGGGGCATTCTGCGGGCGCGAAGACGCCCGTCACGGCGTTGCTGCTTCTCGGCAGGAAGGCTTCTCGACAGGAAGGCTTCTCGGCAGGAACAATAGAACATGCATTCGTCGCAGCACCTGGCGACGAACGCCTTCGCTTCCCGGATCATGCCCCGTCTACCAGATGCACGACACTAGCCGCGAACGAACGGCGCCGGCGCTTGCTTGCGGCTGCCGCGACGTAGGACGAGCATGAGCAAGACAAGCGCGCCCAACGGGGCCGCAAGCCAGAGCCAGCCATACGGACCTCGCCCTGGCACGGGCGTCGACACAAAGCAGCGACCGCCGTCGCCGTACGCTTCGAGCTGGGCGAGCCGAAAGGCGCGCAGCCGATCGCCGCCGCCGCCAACGCCGTCCGCCACGCGCGCGCGACGAAGGGCTTCGGCCACCGAGACTCCCTGCTGCAGCTCGCGGAGGAGAACCGGCAACACGTCGCGGTAGACGCCGAGCCGCAGCGGCGCTGGACTCGCAACCACAGCGTGAGCGCCCGCGTGCAGCCAAGCTCCTACCAGCGTGTCGGCGACCGTATCGTTGCCCATCCGGAGAGGGCCACGCGCACCAAAACAAGCGGCCATCGCAACGATCCCGGAGTGCTGCAGCGCACGGATGCGCGGCGCGCTGAGCAGGCCGCCAGCGGCAGCGCCAGCGGAATCGGCAGCGGGATCGGCAAGAAGATCTGCGGAGGCAAGACCTACGGAAACATCGCGCGCGTCCATCGCCAGACCCAGCGCGGCGTCGCGCATCTGCGTTCTGGCGGCGCCATGCGCCAAGACAACGGTCAGATCGTTCGGCTCGGCGCAGAATCCTTCGAGCTTGGCAACGGTCGCATCCGCCCCAAACGCCACACGCGTGTCAGCCGGCAGGCATTGACCGAGTTCGCGCCAAAGCGTCGCGGCGAGCGTGCTGGCGGCGGGTTCGACGGCTACATCGCGTCGAAAAACGGGCCCCGGATCGAGCGTCGCCACGCAAACCGATCGCGGCGCTTTGGCAAGGTCTGCCGCCGCGGCCCCGCGACCAAGCGCACGGTCCTGCTGCAAGCGCACCAGCAGCGGCAGGGACGAAATCGTCGTCGTAGCAAAGCGCTCCCCCATCAGCTTGCCGTCGGCAAGCTCCAGAGCGGCAAACGGCGGCGCTCCCAAGAGCCCGGCCCCGCTCACGTAGACATGCCGCCAGCCAGCCATGCGCGCAACAGCAGCATCGGGCAGCAGCTGCCGGCACAAGCCGCGGCTCACGTCGCGCACATCGGCCAACTCCTCTTGACCAACATCCAGTCCGTCCAGCGCTGCAAGCTCTGCCTGCAGCGCGCGACTGCCCTCACGCAGGCGGCGCATGCCGGTCAAGCGGTGATGTGAGACACCATCTCGATCCACCAAGAACAGATGCGAACTCTGCCAGACCACCGCGTAGACGAGCACGCCCGTGCCAACGGGAAGGCGACGTTGCAGTGCGGAAACGTCGAGAGGTTGCGCCCCGCGTGCGTCGGCCAACTGCGTGCATCTCTGCACATCGAGCACGGGCTGCAGCGCAGCCGACGGTCCATCCAGATCGGCAATCGCCGTCACCAGTTCGCCGAGCACGCGCAGCCGGGTGCCAAAACGAAGATGCCCGACGGCATCCGGCAACTCGGCCAACCGCCGCCAGGAGTCGATTCGTTTTGCAAGCAGGGCGCGCAGCACGCCAACCAAACGCCGCTGCTCCGCACGATCGCCGCTGAGGTTGGCCAAGTAGGCTGAGAGTACGTCCAGCTTCCAGCCCAGGTCCGGCGCAATGCCTTCGGTTGTCAGCGCCGCCAGCTCGGTCTTGGCGTCGTCGAGATCGCCCGCTTGCGCCGTTAGATCGACAAGCCATAGGCGAAGCAGACCCGCGCTTCGCGGGTCAATCTGTCCCTTGGCAAGCAGCGCCTGCAGGCGCGCAGCCGCCGGCCGGCACTGCTTGGCATCGTCGAGAGCCGCCAGGTAGGCGGCATGGCATTCGAAGACTGTGAGCAGCTGCTCTTCGCGCGCCGACGGCGCCTGGCTCTCTGCAGTGCGTAGGTCTCGATACTGCTGGATGCTGCGCCGCAGGCCTTCGTGGTCACGCTGCACGCCGAGCAGATCAAAGCTGCGCCGCCACACATCCAGCCGAATCGAACGGTAGTACGGAAGCAAGCGGTCCTCGGCGCCAGACGCAGCGGCAACGAGCGACTGCGCCGCCGCCTGCGCGCGCTGGAAGCCGCGCGCCGCGCGCCCAAGCCGCCCAAACTGGGTATGCACATAGCTTTCTAGGCTCAAAAACGCCGTGCGCTGCGCTTCATCCACATCGAGCGCACGCAGCCGTGCGAGCGGCGTGGCAACCAACGCCAGCCGCTCAAGGCTCAGCAACAGATCCACCTCGAGCATCAACCGGTAGAAGCGCACCGAAGCATCTTTGGCGCACGCAGCATCGGCGCGACGAAGCAGCCGAAGAGCCCCCTCTACCTGCTGGTCTCGGATCAGGCGACGCGCGCCGTCGTAGCCAAACCGATCCAAAACCCCCGGCGCCTGAACCGCGAGTCGCGCCGCAACCGCATCGAGAAGAACCAGCAGTCGCTTGCCGCGTATGCTGGCATCGGCGAGCAACTTGTTTGCCGCGCTTTGCAAGAAGCCTCGGTCGGCCCTGCTGTTCGCGGCCGCCGACTCGAATCCCGCGACGGCCCGCTCAGACTGCTCTTCCGCGAGCCAGGTAAAGGAATTCTCAGGCGCAATCGACTCCTGCGCTGCCATGCCTCCGGCCAGCAGCAAACTCATTGCGACAGCACCGAAACGAAGATCAGCCCGCAGCAGTCCGCCCCCTTCGCGCCGATCGAGCAAGACCGAGCGCCTAGCCGCCGCCGTCGCCGGACCCCACGCCGCTGAATCCAGCGTGGAAGCACGCGGCGCTGCAGAATCTGGCGTCCCAAATTCTGGCGCGACAAGAGCCGGCGCTACGTAGTCCGGCGCTACATAGTCCGGAGCTACGGAGTCCGGAGCTACGGAGTCCGGCTCGAGCTTGCCCAGCCCGACGTCTGTAGAACAACGCCATCGTCGCCAACCGCACGCACGCGCCAGCGGAACGCCGCCACCGGCAGCTGTTGGAGTTGTGCGTTGTTGGGAAGCCATCGCGTCTGCGTGAACCTATCCGGAAGCGTCCGCTTTGGGCCTTCTGACTCCGGCCGTAGGTCGATGCGGTAGACGACGGTTTCCGGCACTGGCTTCCATACGAATCCTGCCGCAGGATCAAAAGCGACCCCGTTCGGCTCCAGCTCCATTGCATCCACGGTGCCGAGCCGCGGGCCGTCGCGCTCCGCATCGGAATCGACAGCCCCGCCTGCGCGCAGCACCAAAACGATCATCAGCGAAGCCGCAGCAGCCGCCATCGCCGCGAAAACGGCCCATCGACGCCGGCTCGGCAGCAACTTGCTCGCCGCACGATCGGTAGGCACCAGATCATCCGCCGCCATACCGCGCAAACGCCGATGCGCACAATCGCGCGCAACAAGGCCTTCCATGTCGAGCTTTGGACCATCTCCATCCATGCCGGCCGACGCACTGCGCAAGTCATCGCCGACATCTTCGAGCTCCTCCATCTGCGCGGCAAACTCGCGCATACGACGCCACTCTTCGCGCGCCCCAGGATTGCTATCGAAGAGCCTCCGCACATCGGGGTCGTCCACGGTACGCTCACCAACCATCAACGCTGCCAGCAGCTGCTCCCGTTCGCCTCCTGGAAGGTCGTTCATGCTCGCTCTTCCCGACCGTGATGAACCTCCGACATGCGCATCACCTCTTCCAGCGACTTCATGCCGCGATAGAAGCGCCCCCGAATGGTGTTGGTGCTCACGCCGAGCCTGATGCCGATTTCGACGAACGTCAAGCCATCAAGATATCGCATGCGAACGGCCTGAGCATCGGACGACTTGACCTGTTCTAGCGCCGCAAAGATCATCTCGCGGCGCTCAACCGAGGCCAGCGCATCCTGAGCTCCATCCTCGATAGTATCGTCGATCGAACGCGTGGCAGAGCGCCGCTTGCGACGCAGCGCGTTGCGCAGTTCCAAGTTGCAGATGCGGTAGAGCCACGCGCCAAGCGGCACACCCTGCACGAATTTTGGCAGCTTGCGCAGCGCGATCACGCAGGAGGCCTGGGCTAGATCCTCAACCTCCGACGCGTCCAGCAAACGACCGAAGCGACGATTTAGGCAAGCCGCGATGCGCGGCAGATGCTGCAGGCGCGCCACAATCTGGGTAGCCGCGCCGCCATCGCCCGCAAGGTAACGCATCACCAGATCGTGATCTGCCGCGACATCTTCGGTTTCGTTGAGAGGATCGTTCACAGAATGGGAAGCACTGCCGGGCGACAGCTTGCGACCAGCTGGAGGTCTAGCGCGGGTCGTGCAGCACGCAGCCACCAAGCCGCGGCTGCGCGCGCCCTTCGCACTGGTTGCAGATCTTCCTATCACAGGCGCTGCATGTCGTAACCCTGCTCGAAAGTCCGAAGATTCTGATTTCTTGACCAGAGCGCACGGAAGTCGACGGACCACGCCGGAGATCGGACAAAGCGCTAAGCTCTTGCAGATGCGGAAACCATGGTTCCAGCTCGTCACCTTGCTGGCGGCAGTCTTAAGCCTGCCGGCACAGAAGTCCGCGAGCCCGCCAGCAGTTGTCCGAACGGGCAAGCCCCAAAGCGCCGCCGCCAAAACCCGGCCAGGCACGCCTTTTCCGATTGGCAGCCACCGTATGGCAATCGAATGCCCCGGTGGACAGCTACCGTTCTTCCTGACGCTAAACGGCGATTCGCCCGGCAGCAGCATCGCTACCGCGGCGACCATCTTCAACGGCGACGAACGCATCGCGGTCCCGAGCGTCACGGCGAAAGCGGACGGCCGCCTGTGGCTGCGCTTCCCGCACTACGACGCCGAGCTGGCGTTGACCGTAGACGCGGTCGCCAAGACGATCGCGGGCGAGTGGATCAAGCGGCGCGGCAGCGGCAAGGCCACGCGCATGCAGGTGCAGAGCACGGCGGGGAAACGGCGCTTCCCCCAGCTCTCGCCGGCGCCGAAGGCCGCCGCGATGCAGCGCACCATCGCTTGGTGCAGCGGCCGGTTTCGCGTGCAGTTTGGCGACAGCAAAGACGTCGCCGTCGGCATCTTCGCGCCGGCCACCGCGGCGGGTGCATGGGCACAGCGCTCTTCACACCGGGGGACCTTTTTGACAACCCTCGGCGACTACCGGTATCTGGCGGGCCAAGCGGGTCCCCGCGAGATGCGGCTATCGTGCTTTGATGGCGCCCACGCGTTCTTGTTCCAGGCACGGCCAGGAGCCAAGCCCGACACCATCGAAGGCGACTTCTGGTCATCCGACAGCTGGCATGAAGCGTGGACCGCAACGCGCGACCCGGACGCAGTCTTGGCCGACGGTTTTTCCCTGACGCGCATGCGCGACGACGCGGCCGTCGAAACCACACCGTTCCTAGATCTCGATGGACAGCAGCGCACGCTTGCCGACGCCGGCCTCGCGGGCACCGTTCGCATCCTCGAAGTCTTTGGCACATGGTGCCCCAACTGCCAGGACCACGGGGCCTACATGGCGGAGCTTCACCGCCGCTACGCCGACCGTGGCGTCAAGATCATCGGCTTGGCCTTCGAGCACGCGGGCGACGCCGAGCACAGCATCCGACAGGTGCAGACGTTCGTGGCGCGCCACGGCGTCGAATACCCTGTTTGGCTCGGCGGCTCTTCCAACAAGCAAGAAGCCACCAAGCAGCTCGGCTTCTTCGACCGTGTGCGCAGCTTTCCGACGACCGTCTTCCTCGACCATCGCGGCCAGGTTCGCGGCGTCTACCAAGGATGGTCGGGGCCGGCGACGGGTGCCAGCCACGTGCGCTTGAAGCGACGCTTTGAAGAACGCATCGACGCGCTGCTCGCCGAACGCAGCGAGACCGTGCGATCGGGGCGCGTGCTCGACCACGATGGCCAACCGGTCGTCAACGCCGAGATCCTCTGCTTCGCGGCCAACGACATCCGCACGCTCGAAGTCCTGACGGACACCGACGGGCGCTTCCGTTTTCCTAGCGACCTCGGTGTTCAGTCGGTCGCCGCACGCTACCAAGCCGTGCTCAGCAAAAAGCGCCCGCTGGCTGCGGACAATGCGATCACGCAGCTGCGACTCCCCAAGCCCAAGTGGCGAATCAGCGGCCGGGTCCTTCTTCCCAACGGCCGCCCCGCCGAAGGTGTCGACGTTGCGCTGACGGATGCAGTCAAAGAAGGCGTGAAGCGAACCAAGGTCCTCGCCTCAACGACGATCGATGCGCAAGGACGCTTTGCCATCCGCTGCGGCGAGCAGGCGCCCGCCCGACTGCTGGTCGACCCACTCGGACTCCGCCACGCAATCGAGGGGCCGTTCGAAGCGGACGCCCATCTCAATCTGGACATGCGGCTGCTGCAGGACCAGTTCCAGCGCATTGTTGGCCGCGTGCTCGATCTCGACGGCGCGCCAGCCGCCGGCGCGCCCGTCGTTGCCTTTGACGAAACGAGCACCGATCGCATTCGCTGTGGCGCGGCTCGCACGGCGGCCGACGGCAAGTTCGAGCTGTGGACAAGCCGCCGCCCGAACACGATGGTTGCAAGCGTCAACGGCATCCGTTTGCACCAACAGGCGGGCGAGTGGGATCGCGACGAGCCCATTGAATTCGACCCCAAGGTCGATGCGCTGGTATCGATCCGTGGACGCGTCGAAAACCGCGACAACTCCGCCGCGCCGGCCATGCAGATCTACACGAGCACCGACGGCAAACTCGCGCCGGGCAGCCGGGCGCTCACGCGCAGCGGCCGCGACGGGGACTTCCGCGCCATGATCCGCCGCGGCACCAAGTTCTTGATCGCCGCCGATGGCCGCGAAGTCTTTGCGGTGCTCGCGGCCCCCAACGACCAGGAAAAGATCGTGCTGCAGCCGTCGGCCGACAAGCGCTAGCGGGCCGGTTTCAGCGAACCGGCGTTCGCGGTCCAAACCTAGTGTGGTGCATCTGGTAGACGGGGTATTATCCGGGATGCGAGGGCGTTCGTCGCAAGGCGCTGCGACGAACGCATGTTGCATACGTCCTGCCGAGGAGCAGCAACGCCGCGACGGGCGGCTTCGTGCCCGCAGAATGCCCCTGATATCAGATGCACTACACTAGTGTCTACGAGATCCCACGACACTAGCGAGCCAGCGTCGCCAGCTGCTTTTGCAAGTCCGTCGAAGCCGGGTGCCTCGCCAGTCCGCGCCGCCAGATTTGCGCTGCACGCTCGGTCTCCCCACGCTGCGCACACAGATTGCCGAGCATGTAGTAGACGCGCGCATGCTCGGACTCCGCCGGCATCGTCTCCTGCTGTGCGATCAGCTTTTCGAAGTGGCCGATGGCCTCTGGATGGCGCCCATACGTCGCCGGCCAGAACGAGAGCTTGACGGCCTTTTCGTAGCGCGCCGTCCAGTTCTGTGGATCCAGATCCAGCACGCTGCTGTAGGCATCGTCGGACTCGCGCCAGAGGCCCCCGCCCGCGTGGTTCGGGTCGGCCATCGCCGCCGCGTGGACCGCTCTCGCGAGATCGTGATGCGCCGCAACAGAGCCGGGCGCATCGTCCACGTGCGCCCGAAACACATCGAGCACTTCGTCGGTCTGCCCGCTTTCGAGGATCTGCTCCCAAACGCTCCTCGTCGATTCTCCCGACGCCAGCAGCGGCCCAAGCTGCTTCGCGAGCTCTTCCGGAGACAGCGGCCCCACCGATTTGGGCGCAGCGGTGGCAGCACGAGCATCACCTAGAGCATCCGATCCTGAGCGCTGCTCTTGCAAGGCACTCGCCACCAGTGCGCGAATCTGCTCCGGGTCCACAAGCGTCGAGCGGGCTTCGGTTCGCTCCGGCGCGGCTTCGAGATCCGCCAACCGCAGCTTGAGACCCTGCAGGTCGGCACGAAGCTCCGCGGCAAGTTCGGCGCCCGTCGCAGCAGAAACCGTTGCGGGCGGATCCGGCGGCGATTGCCGACCCGCAACGAGAGCGAGAGCCGTCATGGCGGCGACTGCGGCGCTGAGGCCGCAAGGAAGAAGAACAGTCGACAGGTTCGGCATCGGAACACCTCGGTAGGAGCAAGACGTAGCCGCGGATCGCAGCTTGGAAGCGAGCACGAAGCTCGCGTGCGCAGCGCGCACCCACCACTCGCAAGCGGGGCGCTAAGGGCTCACGTTTTTCACAAACCCATCGCGGCACGCAGTTCGGCCAACAAACGTGGACCGTCGCTGCGGCTGGCAGCCTTCGCTTCCGCATCACGCAGCGCCGATCGATAGAGCGACGCAAGCCCGCGGCGATCGCCCAACCCAGCCCCGAGAAGCTCCATCGCCGCAACGTAGAGGCGGTCCGACATTCGCCGATACTCTTCGGGCGCAACCGCGGACCAGCGCCGCTCAACCTCGTCGGCGCAGGCCGATCGCAGGTCGCCATCGACGCAAGCGAGGCGAACCGCGGCAAACTGCGTCCACTCCACCAGGGCTGAAGCGTCGTAGAGCTCGCTGTCTAGCTCCCTGGCCGCAATTTGCTCCATCCCTTGCTGCGCGCGGCGGGCGGCACGACCTCGGTCAACCTCCGCCAAGTGCTGAAGCTCCAGCCCCAGCTGCGTTCGCAGATCCTGCCGCCGCCGCGTCGTGGGTCCGTCCGCGTACGTTTGCAGGGCCGCATCGGCGCACTTTTGCAAATGCGGCCCGCACTCCTGACTTCGCACCGGGTCATACTTCAGCCAGGCTCCCACCCGAAAGTGCGACCAGCCCCATAGGCGGCGCCATCGCGCCGGATTCGCCGCCGGATCCGCACGGCCACGCTCGGCAACGGCAAGGGCGGCTTCGGCATCGGCAAGGCCGCTGCGCGACGCTCCTGCAGCGATGGAGCTTGCGAAAAGTTGGCCACTCTCCGGATGGCTGTAGCGGAAGTCACAGCGCGTCCAGTAGGCAGCCACCAGGTCTGCCTCGACCGACAGGTCCCCAGCATCGCTCTCGGCACAGCGCGCGTGCGCGAGGGACACCAGCTCATCCGCCGCGGCCGCCCCCAATCGAACCTTGCCCGTCTTGCGGCAGCTGTGCACGTAGTCCACCAGCGAACCAGCCAGCAACCTGCGGGCTTCCGGCCCGGCACGCAATGCTGCATGCCTTCGCGCCAGGTCCACAGCTTGCACAAACGCCTCATGGCCAACCGTCGCATCTTCGGGCGCCGCAAACCACTCGCTGCCGTGCAGATCGCCAACGCGTCGATAGGCGGCGATCAACGTTTTTCGGCTGGCGGCGTCGTCCACCAGCGTGCCGCGCAGTTCCTCGAGCTTGGCGAACGCTTCTTTCACGGCCAGCCGCCGTTGGTCGAGCCCTACGGTCCGCTGAACCTTCTCGGCCGATTGCCGGATCAGCTCCGCAGTCATCGTCTCCGCCACGAGAGCGAGCCGATCTCTGACGTCATTCAGGTCGACCTTCGCGGTTCTCAAACGAGCTGCTCGCTCCTGCGACTGGGCTTCGGCCGCGCGGTAGTCCGCGACGGCAGCGTCCGCTTTGACGTAGAGGACGACAATGGCAATCAGGCCAGCGGCGAAGACTGCGAAGGCCGCCGCAACCCCAGCACACAGAGCCGTGCGACGGCGCGCAAACAGCACCAAGCGGTGGCCAAGAGAAGAACGGCGCGCGACAACGGGCTCACACGCAAGGTAGCGGCGAAGATCGTCGCGCAGTTCGTCGACGCCGTCATAGCGCTGATCTGGATCCGGCTGCAGGCTACGCGCCACAATCGCCGCGAGGTCGTCCGGCAATCCGGCGACCGCCGCGCGGACATCGGCCGCTGTCGACGAGCGGATCCGTGACAGAGCCTGCAGCATGGACTCGTCGCCGTGCAGCAACGGATGCCCGCCGCTACGCAGCAGCTCGAACAGCATGACGCCAAGAGCGTAGACATCGCTGCGCACGTCCCCGCCGGCGATCCGCCCCTCCGCTTGCTGGGGACTCATGTAGAGCACCGTGCCGATCAGTTCCCCGTCGCACTGCCGCGTCAGCTCTGCGCGCGACCCAGACAGCAGCCTGGCAATGCCGAAGGCGATGACCTTGACGTCGACTTGGTCGTGCGCGCGCTGCCTCGGGGCACCGGACACGACGACGTTTGCCGGCTTTAGATCCCGGTGAAGAAAGCCGCATCGGTGAGCGTGATGGACCGCATCGCAAACGCGCACGAACAGCGCCAACCGCGCGCCGGTCGGCAGGGAGGCCGACTCGCAGTAGGTGGATATGGGCAGCGGCTGCGGCACCAGTTCCATCGCGATCCAGGACAGACACTGGCCATCGATCGACTCCTCACCAGCACCGAAGATGCTGGCAATCGACGGATGGTCCAGCTCTGCCAGCGCCTGCGCTTCGGCGGCGAACCGACGAGCCGCCGCATCCCCCACGCGCGACCAGCGCAGCACCTTGAGCGCAACCCGGCGGCGCGGAGTGGCCTGCTCGGCCTCGTAGACTTCCGCCATGCTGCCCGCCCCGAGCGTGCTCAAGACCTGGAAGCCACCGAGCACGCTCCCGACGAGATCGAGTGGCTCCGAGCGCGCCGCATCCGCCGACCAGTCCGGCGGCAGCTCGGGCGCCGAGTCCAGCAGGGCATGTTCGCGAGCGTCAGCATCCAGCAGTTCTTGCAGCTCACGGTGCAGCTCCGGCTCCGCTCGACCAAGCTGCTCCAGGTAGGCGGCGCGCTCGGCGTCGCCCATAGCCTGCACGCGGTCGAAGGACGCCGCCAACCGTTCAAGATCGACACTCATGCCTAGGACTCGTCGGAGTGGCGCAGGCAGCTCACGCTTTCTCGCGATTTTCTGGGCTGCGAGTTTCGGGGCTACGATCTTCGGTCGCGTCGCCGTCGCCATCGCCATCGCCATCGCCGTCGCGATCCATGGCCCGCAAAAGCCAAGCCCGGGCAAAGCCCCAGTCGCGCTTGACCGTTGCCACCGAAACATCAAGAGCCTTGGCCGTCTGCGCCACGCTCATGCCGCCGAAGAAGCGCAGCTGCACGACCTGCGCACGCCGGGTGTCCTGCTGATCCAAAGCGGTCAGCGCCCGGTCGAGACGAAGCATGGCTCCCGGGTCATCGACAGGCATGCCGGCTTTGTCGCCACCGCCGAGTTCGTGAACATCCACATCGCTACGCCCGCCCGCATCGCGCTTCACGGCACCGCGTCGGCGTGCGTGGTCGACGAGAATCCATCGCATCGCCTGCGCGGCCAAGGCCCGAAAATGCTCCTCATCGCGAACTTCGAGGTGCTGAGAAACGCGGTCGGCGGCGGGGCCGGGATCAGGGTCGCGGTCGGCGAGGTCTGCATCGGAATCTGGCCGCGCACCGCGGCCCAGCAGGCGAAGCCACGCCTCGTGGACCAGGGCCGTCGCCTGCAGCGTCTGCCCCACGGGCAACCCGGCAAGACGCTGCTGCGCGATACCGCGCAGCTCGTCGTAGACGCGCACAAACGCCTGATTCGGATCGGCAGCCATCGTTGCAAGATAGCCAAACACGAACGACGCGCACGAGTCGCCGCTCGCTATAGTGGGATTCGGCATGCGCGTCGTCCTGGCACTGTTTCGCTATTTTCCGCATGGCGGCATGCAGCGCGACGCGATGGCGACCGCCGCGCTCCTGCAGGAGCGCGGTCACGACGTGCGCATGGTTTGCCACACCTTTGCAGGGCCCGGCACTGCTCCGCAAACGGGCACTGGTCCTCAAACCGGCACTGGTCCGCAAACCGGCAGCGACCGCGTGCCGATCGATGTGCTCAGGGCCGGCGGCCGCACCAACCACGGGCGCGCGGCTCGCTTTGACCGGCTGCTTGCGGAGTATCGCGCCCGCCAGCAACCCGACGTCGTCGTCGGCTTCGACAAGCTGTCCGGGCTCGATTTCTATTTTGCCGCCGATCCCTGCTTCGTCGATCGCACGCGGAACCGGCCCTTCGCCTACCGCTGGACGCCGCGCTACCGCACCTTTCGCGCCCTCGAAGGCGCGGTCTTCGCCCGCACGTCGACAACCCGCATCTTGCTGCTGGCGAACGCGACGGCAGCGGCCTATCGCGATGCGTGGCAGACGCCGGCCGATCGCTTCGTGCTGCTCGGGCCGGGCGTCGCGCGCGATCGCTGCCGCAACGATCGCGCAGCGGCGCTGCGCGCGGCCGGGCGACGCGAGCTCAAGCTTGGCGACGAACACCGCTGCCTGCTGATGCTCGCGGCCAACCCACACCTGAAGGGACTCGATCGCGCGCTGGCCGCCGTCCGCGAATTGCCCGAGGCAGAACGCGGGCGATGCCGGCTGGTCGCAGTAGGCGCAGGTCACAGCGACGACATGGCCGCGCTCGCCCAACGCGCCGGGCTCGGCGACCAGCTGATGCAGCTACCGGGCCGCGACGAGGTTCCACAGCTGCTGCAGGCCGCGGATCTGCTGGTCCACCCGGCGCGCCGCGACACCACCGGCACGGTGCTGCTCGAAGCCCTCGTGGCTGGTCTGCCCATCGTGTGCAGCGACGCCTGTGGCTACGCCGAACACGTGCGCGCGGCCGACGTCGGCGAAGTGCTGGCGCAGCCCGCAAACGCAAGGGCCTTCGCCGCCGCCATCCGCCGCCAGCTGCAGCGCCCGCGCGAACAAGTTGTCCAGCGCGCGGCGAGCTACGGACGCGCACACGACCTTCACTCCATGCACGAACAGCTGGTCGAGCAGATCACGGCAGCGCGCCCGCCCCGTTCGTGTCGTGCAGCCGGTAGACGGGGATGATCCGGGCTGCGAAGGCGTTCATCGCAAGGCGCTGCGACGAATAGGCAGAAGCCGCGCAAACGGCCCCTGCCAGGAACACCCTCCCTTGCCTACCACCGCAACGCTCGCTTGCTATCCTGCAGCGATGAGCGACCCCCAAGCCGAACGCACGACCCGACGCGGCTTCTTGCGAAACTCGAGCCAGGCGGCCGTCGCTGCTGTCGTCGGCGCTCCCGTCGTCTTTGGCGCGCACCTGCCGGCGGGCATGCAGCCGATTGGCCTGCCGCAAGACCCGGTAGCGCTTCCGGGCAAGCAGGGCCTACGCGTTCTCAACGATCGACCGATCAACGCCGAAACGCCGGCGCACCTGCTCGACGACGACGTCACCCCCGCGGCCAGGCTGTTTGTCCGCAACAACGGGCTGCCGCCGCCGCGCGAGACGATCGCCCCCGCAACTTGGACGCTCGAAATCGGCGGCGAGTCGATTGAGACTCCCCGCACCTTCACCCTGGCCGAACTGCGCGAACAGTTCACTTCGCACACCTACCAGCTGACGATCGAGTGCGCCGGCAACGGCCGGTCCGAGTTTTCGCCGCCGGCAACCGGCAACCAGTGGAGCACCGGCGCCGTCGGCTGCCCACGCTGGACGGGCGTGCGCCTGCGTGACGTGCTCGAGTCGTGCGGCATTCGCAGCAACGCGGTCTACATCGGCTACTACGGCAAGGACCGCCACCTGTCGGGCGACGACAGCAAGCAGCCGATCTCACGCGGTGTCCCGATGGCGAAGGCGCTCGAAGACGAGACGCTGCTGGCGTTCGCCATGAACGGCGAGGAGTTGCCGTGGCTCAACGGCCACCCGCTGCGGCTGGTCTGCGGTGGCTGGCCGGCATCGACGTGCGGGAAATGGCTGCGCAAGATCGTGGTGCGCGACCGCGTGCACGACGGCACCAAGATGACCGGCAAGGCCTACCGCGTGCCCAAGCGGCCGGTGGCTCCCGGCAGCAAGGTGCCAGATGAGGACATGCGCATCATCGAGGCGATGCCAGTCAAATCGCTCGTGACCTTTCCGAAGAGCGGCACCGTGCTGCCAACGGGCGAGTTGAGCGAAGTGCGCGGACATGCCTGGGTCGGCGACGGTGCGATTGCGGCCGTGCACGTCTCGATCGACTTCGGCGCAACCTGGCAGCCAGCCGTTGTCGACGCGCCGCCCAACCGGCTGGCCTGGCAGCGCTTTCGCACCAACATCCAATTGCCGCAGGACGGCTACTTCGAAGTCTGGGCACGCGCGACGGACCAGCAGGGCCGCGCGCAGCCCATGGTCGTGCCCGGCTGGAATCCCAAGGGCTACCTCAACAACGCGTGCCACCGGATCGCGGTGCTGGCGAAGTCATGAGGCTCTCTCAAAAGGTCCGGTCACGGCCGGCGGCCGGCTGCATGTTGGCCGCGGCGCTCGCCGCCTCATCGTGCAGCGACGAGACGTCTCGCAGCAGCGCCATCACCGGCCACACGCCCAGCGCCAGAACGAGCAGCGCCAGCACGAGCAGAAGCGGCACGAGCAGCAGCCCGGAGTCGATCCACAACACCGCCGTTGCCCACAAGCTCATCGAGGCCCCCGGCTTTGAGCTGGTGATGCAAAACTGCGTCACGTGCCACGGCCCGAGCCAGTTCTTGCAGCAACGCGGCGACCGCGAAACGTGGCTGGGGCTGATCCGCTGGATGCAGCAAGACCACGGCATGGCCAAGCTCACGGCAGTGGTTGAGGACCGCATCGTCGACTACCTGGCCAGCCACTACGGGCCCGAAGACAGCGGCAGGCGCCCGCCGCTGCGCCCAGAGCTTATGCCGCCCAATCCCTATGCAGGCACGGCTAGCAGCCCCATCCGCAGCGGCCGTCCTGCCGGCAAAGACTGACGAGGCCGACCCGCCCCGAGCGGCGTTGCGAACGCCGACGGAGTGGCGGGGCCAGAGTTGCGAGCAACGGCCCGCGACAGGTAGCGTGCACGGGACGCTATGACATCTGCCCTTGCCCCCCACCTGCTGCGCCTCCTCGGCGCCATCCTGTGCGCCGAGCTCGCTTGCCAGCAGACAACGCCGCCGCCGCCGCCGCTGCCGCTAGAAGCAGATTCCTCGCAAGCCGAAGCCACGCCCGCGCCTGCCCCCCGCGGCCGCTTCGGCAACTGGTCCGCCAAGCGCCCGCGGCTGCGGCTGCTGTGGCAAAACGACTCGTGGTGGACCGACAGCGACCGCTTCTTTACCAACGGAGCCGAGATTGGCGTCACGTTTGCAGCGGCAGACGACTCCCTGTCCTGGCTGCCGTTCCGCGGCGAGCCAACGGTCGCGACCCACGAGATCGCCATTGGGCAGGACATGTATACGCCCGAGGAGTTTGAAACACCGACCCCGGATCCCAACGACCGGCCCTACGCCGGCTGGCTCCACCTGAGCTACCGCCACGAGCTGCTGACGCTTGGCGCGGGCCGCGAGGACCGGCTCGACACCTGGGAACTCGAACTCGGCATCGTCGGACCGAGCTCGCTGGCCGACGACACCCAAATCCAGGTGCACGAGTTTGTCGACGCCCCACGCCCCCAGGGATGGGCGAGCCAGCTTCGCGACGAACCGGGCATCCTGCTGGGCTACGGGCGGCACTACCGGACCTGGTTTGACGACAAGTCATTCGGCCCGTTCGAAGCCGACTTGGTCGGGCAAGCCGGCTTCCGTCTCGGCAACGTCGACACCAGCGTTCGGCTCGGCTCGACCGTGCGATTTGGCTACAAGCTTCCGCGCCACCTCGGCTCGGCAGCGCGGCCCGATGGCCCGAGTCCTCATCGCGTCTACCTACAGGCCGGAGTCACCGGCAGGCTCGTCCTGCGCAACATCTTCCTGGATGGCAACAGCTACCGGCGCAGCCCGTCCGTAGACCGCAACTTCTTCGTCAGCGAATTCCACGTCGGCGCCGTTTGGGAGCTGCCGAACAACCTGCGCTTTAGCGTGATCGGCACGTTCCGCACGCCCGAGTTCGATTCGCCGTCGACGCTCGGCGACCCGACCTACTTCACGTCGATGCAGCTCGAGATGTTCTTTTGAGCCCGCCGCTGCCAAGCCATTCGAGCAGCTCTGGCAGCGTGCCCCGAAAGGGAATATCGCGCTCCGACGACTCGAGCGCATAGGCGTAGTGCTTGTCGTAGTAGCCTTCGAGCAACAGCCGAATCCAGGGCTCGTGCGCCGCAACGCTATGCCAGTGGTCGTCGCGATCCGCCGCCGCCAGCAGCTCTAGGCACTGCTTGCTCGCAACCGGTCCCAGCCGCTTGCGCAGCTTCTGCAGGGCGGCCTCAAGGCCTTCGCGCACGTCGCGACGCGGGCGCGTCCGAGCCGGCTCGATGGCGTATTCCCGTGCGATCCGCTCGATCCGCTCGGCCAGCGGCGCTTCGAGAACCGCCACCGGCGCATGCTGGACACGACGCCACATGCACTGCGGCTGCAGAAGTCGGCCCACGTTGCGCGCTTCGTCTTCGACCACCGTGACGCTGGCGGGAGTCAGGTGCAGCGACAGCGCGAGTTCGTTTTCGAACGACGCCTGCGCCGGCTGGGGCTCGTTGCGGCCGCCGAAAACACTGCCGCGATGGTGTGCGAGTCCCTCTAGATCGAGCACATGAAGATCGTCGTATTGCGCGGCTTGGATCGCATGCAGCGCGTCCGTCTTGCCGGCACCGGTCAACCCCGCCACCACCAGCAGCTGCTGCTCGGCCATGCGCTGTTCGAGCGAAGCCAGCAAGAATCGCCGCAGCTCTTTGGCGCCGCCGCGCACGCGCGGCACCGCCGCGTCGCCGAGCCACTGCCGCGCCACCTTGCTGCGGTCGCCGCCGCGCCAACACGTCATCGCGGTCGGGCGATCCGCGGCCTCGCACGCTTGCCGCCAGCCGGCGACGCGCTCGCTGCGCACCGGCGCCGTCAGCGCAATCGCCAGTTCGAAGGCCGCCTCGGAACCTTGCTGGTGGTAGCAGGCGCCGACCTGCTGGCGCTCGCCGTCGTCGAGGATTGGCAGGGTCACGGCATCGGGTAGCTGCGACTTGGCCACCTCGACCGGCGCCCGCACGTCGATCAGCTGGTAGGCCGCGACTTCGCCGCCACGCGGCCAGACGGCATCGGGCTCAATCCAAGCTTCGGACAGTTCTGCGGCAGGTTGCGACACCCAGCCATCATGCCGAGCGCGCGCCCGTCATCGGATGAAATCCACATTCATCCGTAGGTCCGCGCGGGTGCCGCCTGGAGCGCACCGCAAAATCGGCACATCGAGCAGCCGCGAGCGCGACACCGCGACACCGCGCAACTGCCGTCGCCATGGGCCCATGGCCGTCCTGCCGCGCCACGGAGAAGGACCTCGTCTCGCGACGAGACTTCGCACGCATCGCAACTCAGGACAAGCCCTAGGAACAGCCGATCCCCAAGGGGATGAAATATACCCCCGCCGCTTTCACTCTTGGATGCCTGCTCCTCGCGGGCTGCGACGGCAGCAAGAGCCGCAGCATAGAGGTCGGCGGCGTCGCCCTCGCGAGCACGGCCGGCGGGACCGTGCCGGTCGAGATTTGGCTGTTCGACTTTCAGTCGGATCCGGTCGACGTCGAGCTCTCCTACTCAACAGACGGTCGCCAGAGCTTCGAACCCGCGACCGTTACGTCCAACACGGCCGGACTGGCAACATCACCGTTGGGGCGACGCCACACGCTTGAGTGGGATGCCCTGACCGACTTGGGCGCACGAGCCTCGCTGGAGGTCAGCCTGTCCGTTCAGGCAACCGATCCGCTGACCGGCAACCGCAGCCTCGCCTTCGTCACGAGCTTCAACCTCGAGAACCTCGAGTCCGCCTCGGATCAGGTGGAGTCGTACATGATCTACTTTGGCCCGGTGGATGAAGCCAAGGTGGCCATCGCCGAGACCCACGATCTGGTCATCCTCTACTCGTGTGATCCGACCATCACGCGCGCCGTGATCGCCGAGATTCAGGACGGCATCGACCCCGAAGACCCGCGCGACGACGTCATCGTGCTCGGCTACGTCAACGTGGGCGAAGACGAACGCACGATTGGCGTGAGCGATAACGATCTGCTGCTCGATCCGCGGTTCGTCGGCGACGGCACGGGCCCGCGCCTCGACCCACGTGGCCCCGGCGCTGCCGGACAGGCGCTGACCGATCTCGACCCGCTCGGCATCGCGTCGACCAGCGCCGGTTACGCGTCGTGGTTTCTCGACGACAACTCGCTGGAGTCGAACGGCGTCGGCGACGGCGTTCCGGATCGCAACGGCGTGACCGGTGCCTGCTACGCCAACATGGGCGACCCGATGTGGCTGGAGACGCTCGACGCCATGCAGTGCGCTTCGACCGACCAGCGCAACGGCTTCCGCGAGCTGCTAACCCTCGACTACGGACTCGGCCTCGGTTGCGACGGTGTCTACCTCGACAACGTCGACACCTGCGCACCCAACACCTTCACCGGCCCCGGCGACCCCGACCAAGCCGAGTTTGAGTGGACGGCGGCAGGCTACACGGACATGGTCGAAGAGCTTCGCACGCGCTACCCAAGAGCGCTGCTGATGCAGAACCGCGGCCTGTTCTTCTTTAGCCCCGACCTGCCGCACTACGCGATCACTCCGCGCACCAACCTCGACTTCGTCAAGGTCGAATCCTACCGGCTCGACCGCCAGGCCAGCGTCGAGTTCGACGACTTCACGTTCGCGGACAACAAGTTCAATTTCGTGCCGAAGCTTCAGGCAGAAGCCTACCGCGAAGACGGTTTCCAGGTCCTGTCGCTGGGCTACGCCGAAGGCCCCGGCATCGACTACGACACGCTGCTTGGCACGTCCACTGCGGGACTCGCCACGCTGCAAGAAGACCTGTTTGAAGCGCAGCAGCTCGCGGGCTTCCGCCACTACATCGCCGACAGCGGCGGCCAAATCGTGAATAGCTTTGTCCGCGAGCGCTCGGACTTTGCGGACACGACGCCGCCGGTCTGGACGAGCACGTTCAACGACAACCAGCCCGGCTTTCCGACCCCGCCATTGGCGCCGACGGCGCGGGTTGGCATCCAGGAAGTCGTCCCCGAGAGTCAGGCTGTCACCGTGCGCTGGGACGTGGCGCTGGACCTCAACCCGGTGACCTATCGCCTCTACTACCAAGAGCAGGCATTCGACTTCGCAGCGAGTAACCCGCTTGCAAACGCGACCCAGCTCGATCTCAATCCCGAAGTGGGCACCGGCTACGCCAACGGGACCAGCGCGACCGTCTACGCCAACGAGGCGACCGTGACCGACCTCGAAACCGACACCAGCTACTGGTTCTGCATCCGGGCCTACGATTCGCAGGGCAACGAGGACAGCAACCAGGTCGCGCTCCAGGCCACCACCGGATCGCAGGAGCGGCTGATCACAATCGACGGCGACTTCTCCGACTGGAACAACGTGCCGCGCGTGCTGCGCGACCGTCGCACCAACGGAACCAGCGCCGGGCCGGACTGGCGCAACATCAAGATGGTCCGCGACAACTTCAACGTCTACGTCTACTTCACGACGTATGAGGCCTTTGAACTCAGCGGCACACCGTTCGCTGAATCGCAGCTGAAGATCTACATCGACTGCGACAACGATCCGTTCACGGGTTTCCGCTTCAGCAACGTCGGCAGCGAGCTGATGGTGCGCGGCGACGAGCTGGTCAGCCAGCAGATCGGGGTCGAAGATGCCGGCACGCTGCAGACCATCGAGATCAACCCAACGTCCGGCATCCGTGAATGCGAGCTGGCGATTCCGTTTGCCCAGATCGATGCGGCTGCTGGCCAGACGGCCACCTCCATCCGGATCCTCTTGCGCAACCAGGACGGCGACGACCTCGCTCCCGATAGCGGCTACTTTCTGTACCGCTTCCGCCGGTGATCGCGCGCGCCGCGAGCGCGCCAAGCACCATGGCATGGCGGCTTCGCACGCTAGCGGAACAACCCGTAGTTCGACTGAAGCAGCGCAATCGCCGGATTCGATGAAGGGCCTGGATCGAAGTCGAACGCTGCGGAAAGGCCGCATCGTCGTCGACGCGTCCACCTTTGCCATGCGCCACTCCACCGCACTCCTGTTCGCCGCTTCGCTGTCCGTCGCTACGACCGCATGCTTCGGCGACGGCTCGGCCGCTGTCTCCGATGCGCCGGCGCCGACGCCGATCACCGCGAGCGTCGAGCTTCCGACGGATCCTTCGGGAACCGTCGAAATCCGCATCACGCTCACCGACGCTGAGTCGCGATCCCTCGCGGCCACCGTGGAAGTCGCGCACGACGGCATGACGTTTCGCCCGGCGAGCATTGCGACCGACGCCGAGCTCGACAACCTGCCGAGTTCTCCAGCCGGCGCGACCACAACCGCGCGGTGGGACACTCTGGCAGATCTGGGCTTTCGAGACTGCCCCAACGCGCAGCTTCGCGTGCGTCTCGAAGGCGCCGACGGCGTCGAAGCCACGGCCGCGGCCGCCGTGCCGCCCCTCGACAACCTGCGCTGTGCGCTCGAACAGGTCGAGCACCACATGATCCATTACGGGCCGTTTGACGAAGGATCGATCGAGCTCGCCGTCGGCCACGACCTGGTTGTCGTGCACCCGAAGAACGGCAACGTATCCGTAGAGACGATCCGCGCGATCCAGCTCGGGCGCGACATCAACGACCCCCGCGACGACGTGCTGGTCTTGAGCTACATCTCGGTCGGCGAAGACTCGCGCACGATCGGGGTCAGCGATAGCGACATGCTGCTCGACGCTCGCTTTGTTGGCGACGCCAGCGGCCCGCGGATCGATCCGCGCGGCCCCAATGCGGACGGCCAATCGCTGGTCGGACTGGCCCCGCTGGGAGTGCCCTCCAACAGCCTGACCGGAACCCGCTACGCATCCTGGTATCTCGACGACAACTCCGTCGACACCAGCCCAACCGACATCGGCGACGGCATCCCGGATCGCAACGCGGCTTTCGGCGGCTGTTTCGTCAATGCGGGCGACCCCGCATGGTTTGAGGTCCTCGACCAAATGACGTTCGACGGCGTCGACGCCCGGCCCGGGATGCGTGAGTTGCTGCGATCCGATACCGGCCGCGGCTTCGACTGTGACGGTCTCTTCTTCGACACCTTCGACACGTGCGCACCGAACTCCTACACCGACGGATCGAGTCCGGTGCAAAACGAATTCGAATGGACGGCGCCAGGATTCCAAGCCTTCACGGAGCGCTTCCAGGAGCGCTATCCAAACAAGATCGCGCTGCAGAACCGCGGCATGTTCTTGTTTGACCCGCGGCTGCCGCACTACCAGGTCACGACGCGCAGCTTCATCGATGCCGTGCTGGTTGAGAGCTACCGGCTGGACTCCAACCCAAGCGCTCAGTTCGACGCCTACTTCTCGGCCGACAACAAGAACAACTTCGCCCCCAAGCTGCTCGCCGAAGCCGGCCGCCCCGATGGCTTCCGCGTCTTGAGCCTCGGGTACGCCGAGGGCCCGGACATCAACCAGGCGACCCTGCTGGGGCAGTCATCCGTCGGGCTTCAGACGCTGCTTGAGGACATCGAAGAAGCGCAGGTGCTGGCCGGATTCTCCCACTACATCACCGACGCCGGTGTTGCGCTGCCCAACTCGTTTGTGCGCGATCGTCTGCCCGTCGACGTGGCGGCTCCGATCTGGTCCAGCACCTACAACGACAACCTGGCGCCGTTTCCGACGCCGCCCGGGGTGCCAACGCCGCGCCCCGGCATCCAAACCCTCACGGCCAGCGACGGGGAACTGCTCGTGCGCTGGGATGTCGCCCAGGATCAAAACCGCGTGGGCTATGCGCTCTACCTGCAAACAGAGCCGTTCAACTTCGATACGGACCCAACGCTCACGGGTGCGACCCGGCAGGTCTTGACGCCCGGCATCGATGCGGACTACGTCACTTCCGGGATCGGCCCCAATCGCTACCCGTTCCGCGCCACGATCTCCGGGCTTGCCAACGACACCACCTACTACGCCTGCTTGCGCGCATTCGACTCGCTCGGCAACGAAGAGCGCAACGAGGTCGTGCTGTCGGCAACGCCGAGCGAAGCGGCCGTGATCGTCGATGGACAGTTCGGCGAGTGGGATGGCGTCCCCGTGCTGATCTCCGATCCGGATGACGCGCCGGTGTCCGCCGGGCCCGACTGGCTCGACGTCGCGGTCACCCATGACGCGACCAACCTCTACATTCGATTCACCTCGGCGCACCCATTCAACCTAGACGGATCGCCTACCTACACGTTCTCGCGGACGCTGATCTTCTTGGACCTCGACGGCAACGGCGCAACCGGCTGGCCCATCGCCGGCATCGGCAGCGACGCACTGGTCGCAGGAGACGGGCTGTTCACGCAGAGCAGCAGCACGTTCAACACCGGCAGTCTCGGCAGCATCGAGGTCGCACCAACGACCGCCATCGTGCAGTGCGAGATGTCGATCCCGTGGGCACTGCTCGACTCGGTCGAGCCTGGAGTCACCAACGTGCGGCTGGTGTTCTTGAACGACGAAGTCACCGACTACGCGCCTGACACCGGCATCGTCACCTACACCGCTACGCGCTAGCTCCCGCCGCCGCCCGATTTCGCGGGCGGCTTGACCGGCTTTGGCGGAGCGGGCGGTTCGGGCGATTCGGGGACGGGAGCCACCTCCACTTCTTCCACCACCACCTCGACGGCTTCGGCAACTTCGAGGACGCCGCCCTGCATCGGCATGGGCGCCGTCATGTTGAACCCGATGAACAAGAACGGCGCCATACTGCCGAGCATGCCGGCGACTTGGCGCGACCGGCCGCAGTCCACGCTCCAAACGGCGTCGGTGCCTTCGCGGCGGTGCTCGATCTTCTTCAGCAGCGGGCGCAGGATGCGCAGCTCTGTGACCTTGGCCATCTTTGCCAAAGCCGCGTTGACCGCCGCCTCGGTCGCCGCAAGGCCATCGCCCACGGTGTTGTGCCGAACGGTCAGTTCCACCAGGGTGTGAGGATCGATTTCGTCCCCGACCAGGCGCACCCGTAGGCACACAAAGGTTGGCTGCCGGCCATCGGGCCACGTCGTGCCCGGCACGAATTTACACAGCTCGCGAACCACTTCGTCGTCGTCACGAACGTCGACGATTGCCTGCAGCAGGACGTTTGGGTGGCCGGCGAGAAACGCCATCACGTCCGGACACGGCAGACCTCGCCGAGGCTTGCCTTCGAGCACACTCTGAAGCACGGATGTGGGCCCATAGACACGCAGCTTGTCGTGGACCATGCCGAGCGCTTGCGAGTCCTTCGCGCTACGAGAGCCGAAGCGATCGACGTGCAGCACGTGCGCCCCAACATCGGTCGTCGTGTAACGCCAATCGAGACTCTTCGGCTGCCCCAATTCTTCGCAGCCTTCGATCGTCAGGATCTCCTGGTGGCCAGCGGACGCGGCCGAACGAACCATCGTAATTCGGTCGAGGCCCTCAAGGCTGAAGCCCTGCTGGTCCTCGATCATGCGTTGCCCAGCAATTAGTGCGCCGACGCCCATGTCTTCAAGGAACCCCGTCTCACGCGCGGCCTTCATGTCGACAATCAGCACCGAGCGATAGTCGTCAAAGAAGAACTGCTGCGCACGCAAGGGACCGTTCGCCGGTCGCTGTTGTGCCAGGCACAAGCAAGAAGCTAGCGAAGCGAGGAGTGGTGCGGCGAGCAATCGACGTGCGGTCATGGGCGGAGCGTCTCGAATGAAAACAGACGGAACACGCCCGACCTTGCGGGATCACCGGATTTCGGTCAAGCCGGGCCCACAACGTCAGCCCACGCGACGGAACTCATGCCAATGCTTGACGCGGGCGCCACGACGCGGATCCTGCCAGGATGCGACGCGCTCTCAAACTCGGCACCGCCGCGTGCCTCTTGTGCCTACCCACTTTCGCCCAGGCTTCCGGCCAAGCCGCGGACGCCGCTGCCGTCGCCAACCGTTCCGCCCAGCCAGGCGCGTGGCAGGACCTGTTTGATGGCAAGACCCTCAACGGCTGGACCCAGCGAAACGGCACGGCCGACTACGAGGTCGTTGACGGCACCATCGTTGGCACGACCAAGAAAGGCAGCCCCAATTCCTTTCTCTGCACCGACCGATTCTACGGCGACTTCGAATTGACGTTTGACGTCAAGCTCCACAGCGACGAACTCAACTCGGGCGTGCAGATCCGCAGCCACTCGATCCCTTCGTATCGCAAGGGCCGCGTGCACGGCTACCAGGTGGAAGTCGCCACCAACGGCCACGCTGGCTTCATCTACGACGAGGCTCGTCGCGGCTGGCTGAGCAAGGACCGCGACGACCCCGCCCGCCGAGCCGCCTACCGCAACGGCGAGTGGAACCGCTACCGCGTGCTCTGCGTCGGCCCAACCATCCGCACCTGGGTCAACGATGTCCAGGTAGCTCACATCGTCGACGACTTCTCGCCAACCGGCTTCATCGGCCTGCAGGTTCACTCCGTCCGCAACGATCCGAAGTGGCGCGTTGCCTGGCGCAACCTGCGCATCCGCGAACTGGGCGACGGCGGCGGCTTTGCGTCGCTGTTTGACGGCAAGTCCCTTGCGGGCTGGAAGGTCAACGAGAACCCGGATTCGGTCGCGGTCAAGGATGGCGCGATCGTGGTCAAGGGCCAGCGCGCCCACGCCTTTTATGACGGCCCGGTATACCGCCACGACTTCCAGAACTTTGAGCTGCGCGCTTTGGTGCGCACCCGCAAGAACTCCAACTCCGGGCTCTACTTCCACACTGCATTCCAGCCAAACGGCTGGCCACAGAAGGGCTACGAAGTGCAGGTCAACAACAGCCACGGCGACTGGCGTCGCACCGGCGGCCTCTATGGCATCGAGGACGTGCGCGAAGCTCCGGCTGCTGACGAGCAATGGTTCCGCATGGAAGCAAAGGTTGTGGGACAGCACATCACGGTATTCGTGAACGGCAAGCAGACGGTCGACTACACGGAGCCAGTCGATGCCAAGCGCGAACCGGGTTTCGCGGGTCGGCTGCTCGGGCGCGGGACGATTGCACTCCAGGCGCACGACCCAGGCAGCGAGGTTTGGTTCAAGGACATCGCGGTACGGCCACTGCCCGAAACGCCAAGCGCCCGCTAGCCAACAAACACACCATGTTTCTCATCCTCTCGATCCTGTTCTTCGCACTGCTGCACCTGCCGTGGTTTCGCAAGCGGCGCTGGTGGAACACGCTCAAAGAACGCGCGGCGTGGGCGCTCGGCCTGAGCCTGTTTGCCGCCGGCGCGCTGCACCTATCGGTGCCAGCTGTGTTCGCGGCCATTGTCCCCGACTACATGCCGTCGCCCCAAAAGCTCGTCTACGCAGGCGGAGCGGCGCTGATGACGGGGTCGCTCGGGGTCATCTGGAAGCGCGTGCGCCGCTTCACGTCGTATGGCGTGATTGGCATGCTGCTGGCCTTCTTGCCGGCCAATATCAACCTCGCCATGCACGGCGCCGAGCTGCCGAACGCCGTCGGTACGGTGCCGCCGAACCACTGGCTGGCGTGGTCGAGTGTGCCGATGCAGTTCGTCTACATGGCCTGGGCCTGGCTGGTGGGCCGCAAGCGCTGAGCCGGCACCCCGCCAACTTTCTGATCGCAAATCGGGTGCGCTACGGCGACATTCTTTTGCGCAAGACTCGTCTCCGTTCCTGCCGGACCGCATGAAGGCGGAATCTGAGGGGCGGCCAACCAGTTCCTACCAGCAAGACCATGCTCTCAGAGTTCAAGAAGTTCATCTTCAAAGGCGACGTCGTCGCCCTCGCCACCGGCGTCATCATCGGCACGGCATTCGGAAAGATCGTCACCGCGTTCACCGAAGGCTTTGTAAACCCGCTTCTGAAGCTTCTTGGCGGCAGCCCGGAAGTGGCGATGAAGATTCAGATTGCAGGCGAAACCGGCGCGAAGGAAGGCGTCTACCTGGACGTCGGGCTGATCATCAGCGCGATCATCTCCTTTTTGATCACCGCCGCGATCATCTTCTTCTTCATCGTCAAGCCCGCCAACGCCCTGCAAAAGCGCATGGCCGAAGACGAAGTCAAGGCACCGCCGAAGCCATCGGACGAAGTGGTCCTGCTCGGCGAGATTCGCGACGCGCTCAAGAAGTAGCCGCGGTTGCTCACCGTCAAGAGTGGCGGCGCGCAGACGATTGCGAGCGGGCCAGGCGCAATCTGCCGGCCATACGTGGCAGCTGCTATTTCCCAGCCGTTGCTACGTCAAAGTCGACACTCGCCAGCAGTGTCGCGAGCAGCTCGCGGTCCGCATCGGATGCGATCCGGCCCAGCTCAAACACAAACAGGGCATCGCCCGCGAGCACGAACGTGACGCGCTCATTGCCAGCGGAGCGCTGGCGCTCGATCGCCCGCGCCGGCCGATCGTCGACCAAGAGTTCTTCGAACTCGCCCTTGAGCCCGAACATCGTGCGGAGCTGCGGCCAGGCAAAGCCAGCCGGAACGTCCATGACGGCAACTTCGATCTGACGGGGCTCGCCGCCGTCACTGCGCCCTTCCACCTCTAGCAGCTCAAAGCTGATCTGCGCGGAGGGTGGCCCGGACTCGATCTCGAAGCCTTCGGGCGCCTCCAGCGACAACCCCCAGAGTCGGTTGACGTAACGCTTGGCGTGCTCCGCATTCGTGACCGCACCAGCGGCATCGCAGTCAAGGACGCGGCCACGGTGCACGACTTCCTGCACCTCGATGTCGAGTCGCCCAAACGCCGCCATCAGCTGCATGAACTCTTCTGCCATGCTGCCTTCTTGCAGCGACATCGAGACCATCTGCAGCCGCAGCGGGTCGGCCGACCCGTAGCCCATTGTTGCATCGAGCGGGTACCACTGGCCGTCGACATAGACTTCGTTCCATGCGTGGCCGCCCCAGATGCCGCCGAGGTAGACGACCCCCATGGCGACACGCGCCGGAATGCCGACCGCACGGCACATGGCCGCAAGCAGCATCGCGTGCTCGCTGCAGTCGCCCTCGCGGTCGCGGCACACCTCAAGCGCCGAGGCCATACCGACACCGAAGTTCTTATTGGTGATGTGTTCGAAGACCCAGCTCTCGATCTTTTGCGCAGCCGCCCACGCGTCGCGTTCGTCACCGACCGCCTGCTGCGCAAGCTCACGGATTTCGGGTTCGTCGGACTGCAGCATCGTGCTTGCCGCCAGGCTCCCGCCGACGCCCGCCGCATTCGCGGCCGCCAGCGCCAACGGCCGCCGACCGGCGTGGCCCGTCGGCGGCACACGTCGCTCGAGTCGCATCGTGACCACGCCGTCGTCCCCACGCGAGACGACGCGCTGGCCGTTCGACTCGACGATTTGCACCGGCCGGCCCGACTCCTTGGAGCGTACCGCAACCGTGGCAGCGGACGCCGTTCGCGCGAACGGCACGGAACGCTTGGCGACGATCATCGTCGCTTGGAAAACGTCCGGCGACAGCTCGGACTTGCCGACAGCAGCGAGCGCCTGCTGTCTGGTCGCAAGGTCCTGCTCCATCTTGATGCCCGCCATCGGCACCATCGTGCGCACCACCGTGCCATCGCGTCGAAGCCAGCTGGTCGTCGTGAACGGCATCTTCTCCATGCGAGACTCTGTCTTGACGAGAGTGACCTTCTCGCCGAGCACCGTCACTTCTTCTTCGCCGACGACGAGAATGTCCATGCCGACAATTCCATCTAGCTCGGCCGCAAACGTCACGGCTTCCGCCTTTCTGCCGGGCTGCAGATCCTCGCCGACCAGCATGCGCGACAAGCGCCATGGGCCGATCACACCGTCATCGACTTCGATCTCCCGCTCGCGCTCGCGCCCCATCAACTTGGTCACGATCTTGGCCATGCCATCGCCGAAGGTCGCACGCGACTCGCTGTCCTGATTCGACATCTTGCTCGACATCGACACCTCGATGAGCTTGCCGTCGTCGGACCGCTCGACCGACGCACTGCGCGACTCGACTTCAACCGTAGAGCCAAGGCGCTTGATCTTCATTTCGGTCGTGATGACCGTTTCGATGCGATCGCCGCTCTGCACAGAGCGCGAATGCAGGTAGCCAACTTCGCCGCCTTGCATGCGCATGACGTACCAGAGATCTTCGAGCACAACGGGTTTGGTCGCTCCCTGCCCGATCAACATCGGCGCGAGAGAGAACCAGGCCAACACAGCGAACAGGGTCTTCTTCATATCGAAACTCCAGATCTTACCGGGTGAACCATAGCGAACTCACTCGCCAACGGGGCCCCTATCGGCCCCGAGGAGCGACTCGCGGCGGCACATACGGCGGCGGCAGCGGCACCAAACCGCAGCGGTAGGCACGCACGAACAGCGTGAACCCTCGGGCGTAGTCGTCCGTGCCCAGCGCGACCCCCTGCGTTTTGAGGTAGGTATCGTTGACCGCTCGGGACACCCGCGCCAGCGTCGGCACCGAGTGCCGCTTGCGCCGCTCTGACAGCTCGCGCAGGTCGGCCTTCGCACGCTCGGGCAACAACTTGTAGAAGCGCGCAGCGGAGCCTTCATCCTCACGCGACATCGCATACCGCACCATCGACAGCGCTGTGCCATAGCGCGCCAAGGGGTCTGCGGCACGCAATCCCGCAACGAACCCGACTAGGTTGGCATCGGCTTCGCCGCAGTAGCCAAACAAGTGCGCCAACTCGTGCGCACGAATCCCCAGCAACATCGGCAGCGGCAGGGCGCCGTCAACGTGAGCCTCCAGGGTAAACGGCGACACGATCCCATAGATCCCGAGCGCCATGAGCCAACCATCCGGTGGCTCTTTGATGTATCTCGGGACGGCGGGCAGCCATCCTTCGAGTTCCTCCACGAGCTCACGTTCGGCGCTTGCCACGGCTCGCCACGCCCGCTCAGCATCGCCGTGCGCACGGTCGCCGTCTTCATGCAGAACGCGCAGAAGCCGCATCTGCACGTCCGCAACGTGCTCGCGCAGCAGCTCTGTTTCGCCGAGATGCCAACGCTCTTCGATCGGCACGCGGCGATAGCCAAGCCCCCAGATCAACAGAAAGGCTGCGGCGACGACGAGTGCTCCCCGCATCAGCCGAACGGCACCGGCTACCAGCAAGGCCCACCGGGCCTCTCCGCACCTGCGGCCCCGACGCCATCTCCGGACTCCAACCAGAGCAAGCAACGCGGGCACCGCCAGGAGCAGCGAACCCATGAGCGGCCAGTCGACCGCGCCGGTAACGGGCACCAAGTTCTTTTGGAGTATCGGGAAGAGAGTGCGGCTGTAGCCACGCTCCATCACGTCAGCTGGCAGCACGAGGCCGGCGACCACGACAAGCGCTGCGGCGACCCAAGCCACCGTGCGGCCGTGTCGCCGAAGCGGCGACTCGACGCGAGCACCCGATTCTGCAGATCCGGACATCTCTCACCAGTCTACGCCACCCACGGAGCAGCGGGATCACAACACGCCAATCGGTTGAAACACATGCG
Source organism: Planctomycetota bacterium (assembly GCA_045105235.1). GTDB lineage: Bacteria > Planctomycetota > UBA1135 > UBA1135 > UBA2386. Next base: position 100,225 of record JBGCDH010000024.1, read on the forward strand.
ACGGAAAGACCAGGTTTGGATCCGTTCCGCCCATGTGCACATCGAGCACTTCTCGCAAGACGTCGCGAAAGTCATTGCTAGGCGCAACATGCTTGCCTTGCAACAAAGCCGACGGCGAGAGCCCCGGCCAAGTGCCATGCACCTGGCCTCCCTGGACCGCGGTGCCGGCACCACCAACAACCGCCATGGCGCCACCGGCGCCGTGGTCGGTTCCGAGCGACCCGTTTTCGGCCGCCGAACGGCCGAACTCCGACATCGACACCAGCACGACGTCGTCCGCCAAACCGCCCAGGTCGACAAAGAAGGCCGCGATCGCCGCGCTGTACTCTGCGGCATTGGCGTCGATCCTCGGCACCAGATTCGAATGGTGATCCCAGCCCCCCTGATCCACGGCGAAGAACTCGACGCCAAGGTTGCCCTTGATCACCTCCGCCACTTCGCGAAGGGCCTCCCCCAAACGACCCTCGGGATATACCGCGCCGTTGCTGGGCACGTAGTTCACGGGATCGAGAGCGGCGAACAAATCGAGCAAAGCAAACGTCTCGCGCTGTGTGCGGTACGCAAGCTGGCGCTGCGGCGCCATGGCGCCGGTGGGAGTACCCGCCGCAATCGCCTCGGCGAACACACGCTGCTCTGATGTGCCGGCAAACGCCAGATCCCGCGTCGATTGCACCGCATAGCAAGCATGCGATCCAACCATCGAGCGCGGCAACACCTTGCGCAATGCCAGGGCACGCACCGGTGCCTCACCGGGGGCGGCCGTAGCCTGCAGATGCCGATTGATCCAACCCTCTGCACCGCTGCCAAGCAGCGTCGTCTCGTAGAGATCCTGACTGGCGAAGTGCGAACGGCTGTAGGGCTGATAGCCAACCGCAGGCACAACCGCACAACGGCTGTTCGCCTGCGCAAAGGATGCGTGCAGGCCCGTCATCGCCGGGTGCATCGAGAACATCGCGTCCATCGAAAGACCTTCGACGGCCGCCGCGCTTCCCGGCGCGCCCAGGCCAATGTTCGGGCGAAGCACCGCATAGTCCGGGTCTCCCGTTGGAGCGTAGAGATTGAGCGCATCGGCACCGCCGCGCTGGAACAGCGCCACCACAACGCGCGTGCCATTGCCGCGCCGCTGGGGGCCAGCCGCCCGTAGACCGTTGTGCAGGCACAGCGCGCCGCCGGCGACCACGGCCGATGCCTGCAACATCGATCGACGCGTCGTGCCGCCCCGCGCCGCATCGTCCCGTGCTGCATCGTCCCGCGCTGCATCGCCCCGCGCTGCATCGTCATCGGGAGACGCATTTGTGCAAGTGTCGGACTGGTTCATTGTTTTCCTCTTCCGCGTGGCCATGGCGATTCCGCCGGAACGCCTAGCGACAATCAGTGAAGCTGCACCTCGGGAAGCTGCAGGATGGCAGAGAGCAGATCGCGCGCTCGATTCCGTATTTGGTTGAACGAAGGACTCGACGGCGCCGACGACAACATGCCGTCCATATACGCCGTCAAAGCCACCACGGTCGAGGGGGGCACGTCGCCGTCGACGAAACGATTCAACAGCGGCAGCACAAAGCCGGCGCCCGTCGATGGCCAGGTCGGAAACCAAGCCGCCCACGGAATGTCTCCGGGACCAAATCGGCCGTGTGCGAAGTCGTCGGCGACGTTCCAACGCGGCAACAAGTTGCCTGCCCCTTGCCATGCTTCACCGTTCTCGGCGTAGCCCGTTGGGACGGGATTTTGATGTGGCTGCGCGCCGAGTTCGCCAATCTTGCGGTTTGCGACCACATAGCTGATCACATCGAGCTTGGCGCGACGCAGGAGATTGGCGACCATTTCAAAGCCGTCGCGCACCTTGTCACGCTCCGCAGACATCGCGGCAAAGTCCGGATCCTGGAAGATCGCCGCCACCGTCTCGCCCATGCCACCGCCAGACCCCGAAAAGGCCTGCGCGACCCGCTGCAGCATGCCAGCCGTTGGCGAGTCGCCGGCAAAGTAGCGACAGAGCTTCGCCGGAATGCGCGCTGCAGTCTGTGGCATCGCCGCGAGGTAGTTGAGCAGACTCTCGCCTTCTTGCACCCCCGCGGGCCCCGCGATGCCGGGCGTGGACCACCCAAACGACAGCGTCTTGCTGCCGGCATCGTGACGGTCATCACGGAACGCAAAGAAGCTGAACACCGCCTCGTTGCCGGAGCCGTATTCGCGCTGCCGCGACCAACCCGTAAAGACTCGCGCAACTTCCGCGACATCCGCCTCCGTGTAGCCGGCGCCAACTCCGAGCGTGTGCAGCTCGAGCAGCTCGCGCGCGTAGTTTTCGTTTGGACGGCCGGCTCGATTGGACCGCGAGTCCAGGTAGTCAATCATCGCCGGACTCTTCGCACTCGCCTGCAGCAGGTCCGCAAAGCGGCCAAAGGCGCGCTGGAAGAAGGTATTGTCTTCCTGCGTTTCGCTGACGCCAGCAGTCGCGCGTCGATACGTCGAAAAGTGGTTGTTCCAGAAATAGGCCGTCCGCCACGCCAGCTGGCGCCGCGACGTCACCGCGCGCGCGAGCAACCGGATATCGGCAGACGACCCACCGGTCGCGCTGCTCGACGCAGCAACCGCGCCATCGGACGCACGATCGTCGATCTGGCGCGGCTGCAGCTGCTCCTGAAGCCACGCGCCAGGACCTTGCTCCGCGATCGCCTCAACGGTTGCTGCGTCGCCGCCGAACGTTGCCCGACTTGCCAACCGCCGCGCCATCGCCACGGTGCTGGGCAAGCTCCCACCTACTTGGCAGGGTACGGCCTGGATGGATTGGACCTGGCTGGATTCGACCTGGCTGGCGGCAGCGGCAGGCTCCACTGCGGAGGAAGGCGGAACGGGAATACCGACGCACGGACGCGGCAGACCAAAGAAGCGCTGCACGACTTCACGTCGCGTAGATTCGGCAGGCATGGGTGCTCTGGATTGGAGACGAAAGGCTGCTGCTGCCTACGCCCTCCGCTGCACACCTGGTCACGCCGATGCTTGAAAATCAAGCAACGCCGAGCGCTCGCGTCATGCAGCTCGCCAAGCCATTCCTGCCGCATTCCGCGATGGAACGCAACGTGCTCCAAGCGCTGCTATCGCGTCGCGATACGCTCTACAGACGTATCGGCAGCAACGAATCGCGCGCGACCACAAAGCCATCGGCTTGCTCTGCATAGTTTGCGCGGGGTGCAAACATCTGCAGAACGAACACGCGCTCGCCAAACCTGCGGGTCGCGATACGCCCAATCTGCAGGTCGTGATCGGCCCCGCGGTGAACCAACACATCCCCGCATAGCGGCCCGCCCTTGAACTCTGCAGCCTCGGGCTCCTCACCGGTCGCGGCACTCATGCCGGCGCAATGAAACGGCCGGCTCGACACGACCCGATCCCCACGCGCAGCCACCCAACGGTCAAGCCACTCGGGAAGACGCACGCTCTCGGCAAGAAGATGCCCATCGATCTCGATTCTGACGTGCGCACCGACGCGCCAACGGACCAGACTGGCACCGCCACCGCGCGAATCGCGAATCGCTCCCGCCGGCAGGCGCACGCTCAGCCACCAGTCACGATCAATCAGGTCGTCGGCACCGGTCATCGGGTAGCGGCTCTTCCATTCGGCTGGCGAAGACGCGACCCGACTCGGAAATGGCACACCCGGCGCCCGACGAAGCCGCCCGAGCCATCGCGCCAGATGCTGGTCATAGCCATCCACGGACGGATCCGTTTCGACCACGACGATCGGATCGAATCCGAGCGGGTCGACGATCGACGCGTCGACCGATTCGGATCGCGGCTGCTCCAGTTCGGGTTCTTGCATGGCTCGTCACCGTCCACAACGCCAAGAAACGCATGCCGTGGCATCGTTGTCGCGCGCGCACGCACAGCCAGCGAAAACACAGACGCGGTCCCCAGGACATACTGCCATTTTCTAGGCTCACTTTCCGCCGGCCAGATGCGCAGACGACATGCCGCAGCCACACGCATACTGGCCACGACCATGACGGATTCGCCATAAGCCGGGCCCCGCTATCGACTCACCGACGCAACGGCTGCCAAAGCTGGTTGCTGACCGGCTTGCCAGAAAGCTCGCCCACAAGGTTCATGATGCGCATCGGGCGCGGTCCAGGACGGCCCTCAATCTTCGCGGCCAGGCCGGGCTCGGCCATCTTCAGCAGCGGCGGTAGGTCGACGTGCCATCCGCTGGCTTCCCGCACCAACGGCACGGCCACGCCGATTTCTTGCCCCCCGCGCTCCATCTGAATTTCGGCGCGGTCGCCAACGACCTCGACGTGCCCTGCCTGCATGCTCGCGAAGCCGCGCACGTCGACGATGCCTTGATCGATCGCAGCCGCAACCAGGGCGCGGCCCGGCATTCTTGCAAGCGCGCCTTCTGGCAGAGCGGAGCGCAAGCGCAGCACTGCGACCTGGTCGGTCAACGACTCTCGCTCGAGCGCTTGGGGCGCGGCATCCAGCGCAAGCTCTCGCCAACGAGACAGAGCATCGGCCGTGCTCTGCGCGACCTGCTGCGCCAGCTCCCGAACATCTCCCGCACCGGCAGCGTTTCGAAACGCCGTGAAGGCTGCCGCGGCTCGCGCCTCGTCTGAGCCCGAAGCCACCGTTCGCGTCGCTGCCGGCTGGGATGCCAGCCGAGATGCCTGCTGAGATGCCGGCTGCGAAACCTGCTGGGAATCACGCGGCGCACAGCCGGAAACCGCGCCCACGGCAAGCAGACTCGCAGCCACCAGCAAAGCTCTTGAGAGCAGGATTCGACGCATAGCAATCTAGAAGGGGACGAAGCATCCGCCCCGGGAGAGCTCGCCGGGACGCCGAACACACGATACTGCCCGACTGCGATTCGCACACAGATGCAACCGTTTCGCTATCGTGCCGTACATGCAGGCACGTTTTCTGGTCGCTTTGGCGTTGGCAAGTCTGTTGTCGCCAACAGTGGCCGCGCAGGCTCAACAAGAGCCACTGCGGATCACCGTCTCGGGTCCCGACGGCAAGCCCTATCCGGGCGCGACGGTCCAAGTCCTGCGTTTTGAAAACGCCGACGCGTACTACGCCATGCACGAGTGGATCGACCGCGATCGTCAGCGCACGGTGGCCCGACTGACAACGCCCAAAAACGGCTGCATCGGCGTACAGCTCCCCGTCGCCATCCCGCACCGCATCTGCGTCGACGTGCCACCGTTTGCGATCGAGTGGCGCGCCGGCATCTATGCCGGCGGCGAAATCGAGATCCAGCTGCGCGAAGCCGCGATCCTCGAAGGCACGGTGACCGACGACACCGGCGCCCCGATCCCGGCCGAGCGCGTGCTGGTCCAGGCCAGCGGCAATCCAACCACGCAGAAAACGTGGCTCGCCGCGGGCGCCGACGGCTGCTTCCGTATGGATCGGTGCATGCCCGGCAACTACTACGTCGAAGCCACGTCAAGTCGCGCGGCATGCCACGGCGGCAAGAACGTCAAGCTGCGCAGCGGCGAGAAGACCATGGTCGCATTCTTGCTTGAACGCGGGGCAACCCTGCGCGGGCAGGTGCGCGACGAACAAACCGGGCTCCCCATCGCCGGCGCCACGCTCGGGATCAGCTGGACGTTTGACAAGCCCGTAGCGAGCGACGCCGATGGACGCTTTGAGCTGCGCGGCCTCGGCGGCCCGTTCGTCAACAACCTGTTTCTGCGGCACCCAAGCTACGCCAAACAGCAGATCCAGCGCCCCGCGCAAAAACAGGGCGCCGTCACGCTGGATCTTGCCATGCGGCGCGGCATCGAAGTAAGCGGGCGCATCGTCGACGCCCAAGGATCGCCGGTTGGCGACTGCTACGTTGCGGTTGTTGGCATGACGCGCGACCTGGCGCAACAACAGACCGACTGGCTTTCGGCTCGAACCGACGAAGCCGGGCGCTACCAATTGAGTGGCGTGCGCGAGTTGCTCCGCCCTGTCGTGCTCGTGCGCCGCGACGGCAACGCAACCTGGTTTGCCACCGTGCCAAAGGCAGACAACAAGCAGCACAGCGCCGTGCCGGACATCACGCTGCTCCCGCGACAAATTGTGCAGGGGGTGCTACTCGACGGCGCCGGAGACCCCATGCCCGGCAGCCGCGTCGCGCTGATCGGAATGCACGACGGCGCACCCCGGCACTGCCGCAAGGGCAACGGGGCGCTCGCCAGCTATCTGGGCCATCGCGCCGGCTACACCGATGCGCGCGGGCGGTTCTTCTTTGGCGACTTGGCACCCGGCAACTACGAGCTGCACAGCCCCCCGCTTCGCCAGCAGGTTCGGGTGCGCGCCGGCGTCGACCCAAAGCCCATCGAGCTGGCCCACTGAGATCGTGCGCAGAGAGGCCCCTGGCAGCGCACGTTGGCAACCCCGACATGATCCTCCCTGCACCAAAGGCCAGGTTCCGATAGCATGCTTGCCCTGATTCCCGCCTTGCGCGCGGGGTTGAAACCTCATGGCATCCCCCTGCAGCACTCCTGACGCCTCGGCGTTTCTCCCGACCACGCGAGCCGAAATGAAGGCCCGTGGCTGGGACGAAGTAGACGTCGTCTTTGTCTCCGGCGACGCCTACATCGACCACCCCTCGTTTGCCGCCGCACTGCTCGGGCGCGTGCTCGAGGCCGAGGGCTTCCGCGTCGCCATCCTGCCGCAGCCAGCCTGGAACAACGCCGACGCCTTCCGCGAGTTCGGTTGCCCACGCCTCTGCTTTGCAGTGAGCGCCGGCAACATGGATTCGATGATCAACCACTACACGGCAAACAAGAAGCGACGCAACGACGACGCCTACTCGCCCGGTGGCCAGATCGAGCTGCGGCCGGACCGAGCCACCAACGTGTATGCCCAGCGGTGCCGCGAAGCGTTCAAAGAAGTACCGGTCATCGCCGGCGGCGTCGAAGCCTCGCTGCGCCGCATCGCGCACTTTGACTACTGGTCGGAAACCGTTCGGCCTTCGATCCTGGTCACATCCAAGGCCGACCTCGTCGGCTTTGGCATGGGCGAAAGCGTCATCGTCGAGATCCTAAAGCGGCTTCGCGAGGGTCGCTCGATCCAGGAGTGTCGGGACCTGCGCGGCGTCGCCTACCTGCTCGGCGGCAAGGAAGAGCTGCCCGCACACGAGTGGCACGACGCCAGCTGCGACAATCGCACGGTCGAGATGCCAAGCTTCGAACGGGTCAAAGAGGACAAGCGCGCCTTCGCGGATGCGACGCGCCTCTTGCACCACGAAACCAACCCGCAAAACGGCCGCCGACTGACGCAACAGCACGGGGATCGCCTGCTCGTCGTCAACCCGCCCGCACTCGCGCTCGACGAGCGCGGCATGGATGCGATCTACGATCATCGCTACACGCGTCGCCCGCATCCGCGCTACAGCGAAGCGATCCCAGCGCACACGATGATCAAGGACAGCGTGACGACCATGCGCGGCTGCTTTGGCGGCTGCACGTTCTGTTCGATCACGATGCACCAGGGCCGCGCCATCCAGAGCCGCAGCCAAAAGTCCGTGCTCAAGGAAGTGCGCCAGATGGCGGCGGACCCCGAGTTCAAGGGCCACATCAGCGACGTCGGCGGGCCGACCGCGAACATGTTCCAGATGCGCTGCTCGCGCCCGGAAATCGAAGCCAAGTGCCGCCGGCTATCGTGCGTGCACCCCACCGTCTGCAAGCTGCTCGGCGTCGACCACAAGCCGACCAAGGACCTGCTGAAGAAGGTGCGCGAAACACCGGGCGTCAAGTCCGTGCGCGTTGCGTCCGGGATCCGCATGGACCTGGCGCGATTCGACGACGAATACCTCAGCGACATGGCCACGCACCATGTCGGCGGCCAGCTCAAGGTGGCGCCAGAGCACGTCAGCCCCAAGGTGCTGTCGCTGATGAAGAAGCCGGAGCACAACACGTTTGAAGAGTTTGCCGACAAGTTCAAGGCGGCCAGCGAACGCGCCGGCAAGGAACAGTACCTGATCCCCTACTTCATCGCGTCGCACCCCGGATCCGGCGTCGCCGAGATGATCGACCTCGCGGTCTTCTTGAAGCAGCGCGGCTACCGACCGCGCCAGGTGCAGGACTTCATTCCGGCGCCGATGGACATCGCGACCTGCATGTACCACACCGGCCTCGACCCGATGACGATGAAGCCCGTCGAGACGGTCAAGAAGCTCAAGGATCGAGAAGTGCAGCGCGCGCTGATGCAGTACTTCAAACCCGAAAACTGGTTCACGGTGCGCAAAGCCCTGCTAGACGCCGGCAAGAAGGAGCTGATCGGCGATGGCCCCATGGCGCTGATCCCCAAGAATCCGCCGAAGGAAGCCCTTGCTGCACGTCGGCAGGGAGCCAACACGCGGCGCGGCGACCCAACCTACGTGCACGCCAAGGATGCCGGCGTGCGCTCCGAAGGCGGCAGCGGCGGTCGCGGCGGCAGCCGCAGCCGCGGCCGAACGAGCGGCAAACGGCGCGAGCGCACGTAGCCAAGCCGGAGCGAACTTTGCCTTGCTGCTCCGGCAGCGTCAGTGGGTCGCCGACCACGAGTGCTCGAGCCACGGGCTGTCTTCGCGCTTTAGGTGCGCATCGGCGATTTGGATCATCGCCGGCATGGTGTCGCTGAAGCCGTTCCAGAAGATCCGCCCGATCAAGAACGCCAGCGCGTGCTCCTTCCAGGAGTCGGCCGCTTCTTGCGCTAGATCCGTGGCTCGATCCATGTAGTACCAAGCCGTCTCCTCGTCGATGTAGCCAACAGCGTGCGACATCCTGGCCACGTAGGCCACGCGCCCAAAGTCCCAGCCGCCGATGCCGCGAATCGCATCCTCGCCGCTGTCGAGGTAGCCCTTCTTGTGCATCGTCGCGATACCGCTCAGCAGGTTCTTGTGGCAGTCCAAGAAGAACGCTCGCTCATCGAGATCTGCGAACGCCGCCTCGATGCGCGCCCGCGCCTCCTTCGGCGACGCATCGCCAATGACGTGCTTTAGCTTTTCAAACGCGACCCGGTGCCCCTCCGCGATCAGCCAGTCCAGCCGGTCGACGGCATCCTCATGGTTGCCGATACCCCACCAGTGCTGCAGCGCTTGGATCTCAGAGCTCGCATCAAAACCGGTATCGATGTCATCGACCGGCATGCCGTTCATCTGGCAGAGCACACCGCCGGTAGCCATCGAGCGCACCTGCTGCGGCGACAGCAGATTCTTGCCCGTGCGCGGAAACCACGTCGCCGGCTTCTTTGCAGCCGCGGCGGCTTTCAGCGCTTTGCGCGACTCTGGATGGGCGTAAGCCGCAAGTACGATCACCGCGCACACGCCAAGCATGACCCACGCGTAGGCTGGAAGACTGTTCATTCGCGAAGCCTAGCCTGGGTCGCCGATCGAGTTGTCATATGGCGATCATGGCCACAACGTTTCCGGACGCAGCCTTCAACGCGGCGAGGCGAGGGCTGCGTCAAAGAACTTGTCGAAGCGTCGTTCGAACTCACGCGGCACCAGCGTCCACGGCGATACATGAGGTGCTCCGGGCACAATCCACAGCTCCTTTGGATCCGCCGCCGCGTCGAAGAGATCCTGCCCAAAACGGTGCGGCACGACATCGTCACGATCGCCGTGGATCACAAGCAGTGGCCGCGGCGCCAGCGATGCAACGACCGCATCGGGATCGTGGCCCTGCGAGACGAAGAACGGCACCAGCGACGAGAAGACGCGCGCTTTCGACTGTGCAATGGCGCGATAGTTGGCAAACGTTGACTCGGCGAGGACTCCGCGAACGGCCGGACGCTGTGCGGCAGCAACAACGCCAACAGCGCCTCCCAGGCTGTGCCCGAACACGACCGTGCGATCGGGATCCCGAGCCAGCGCGTAGTCGATCGCCGCCACCGCATCGGCGACAGTGCCGGCACGCGTCACTTTGCCCGCGCTGCGACCGTAGCCGCGATAGTCAAACAGCAGCACCGAGTAGCCGTGCTTCGGCAGCCATGCAATGTAGGCCGCATGCGCCGTCAGGTTGGCGGCGTTGCCGTGGCAGTAGACGACCGTGCCACGTGATTCCGCGGCTTCGGCCGGCAGCCACCAGCCGTGTAGCTCAGGACCATCCGGCGCGGCGAAGCGCACGTCCTCTGCCGCCGCAATGCCATAGTCGGCCGGCGTCGCGCGCGTCCGTGAATCCGGATAGTAGAACAGACCGTCACCGGCCGAACGGAGCACGAGGGCGCCGACCACGAGGACGAGTCCAATTCCGAGCAAGATGTAGAAAGTCATGCGCAGCCGCGTCGCAGGCTTCATGGGCAACGCAGCGTAGACCAACGGCGCGAATCTCCAATAGCACTCTACCTGGGCGACCCGAGAGACACATTCCTCAGAATATGGCTGACACCAAGCACATGAGTGGTTTCGTAGCCGCTATGGCACCTCGCATCGCCATCCTCTTGTTAGCAGCCATCTGTGCCGCCGTCGCGGCGCTGCTTCTCTTTGGCGATGGAGCTGCGGCGTTGCCGACCAACGCATCGGACGAAGCGGCTCGCGGCCCAAGCATCGCGGCACCCGACGGGTTGGTGGATCCTGCAGCCGCCAGTGGGCGATCGGCAAGAGATCGTGCGGCGGTAGATTTCGCAGCCGCCGATCGAGCAAGCGCAAAGCCCGCGGCCGTCGATCCGGCAGCCGATCCGACAGCCACTGCTTCCACAGCACGCGGATCGATCCGACTGATTGTGAAGGACACGTTCGGGCAGGCCGCCGTAGGCGTTCCATTTGCCTACTGGCCCACCGGAAGCCGCGACGAGACGGGCCGTCCGCGGCTGCGTGCCGCGACGGACGCATCCGGGGTGCAGACCATCACCGAACTGCGTCCGGGCAGCTGGAGCCTGCGCGTCGCAAATCAGTCCGCGTCGCTCGTAGAGGTCGCCGCCAACCAACAAACCGAGCATATCGCAACCGTCAGGCTTGCCGGACGGTTCACGGTGCGATGCGTCGACGCCGCGGGTTCGCCAGTCGCTGGCGCCACGATCCTGCTGTGGCCGGCGAGCAACGTGATGGAACCGCAGCGCGTGAGCCTTGGCACGATCGTGGGACGCACAAATGGCGCCGGCAAGCTGACGATCGCCAGCGTGCCACCTCCCTATCCGACGCATAGCTGGATCCAGGCGCGAGCAAGCACACTCGGTGCCTCGCTCGCCCGCACTGTCCCCCATGCCAGCACTGTCCCCAAGGCCGCGAGCGGAGCACGCCCACGAGAGATCCTGCTCCGAATCGATCGGCAAACGGCGGTGGCAACCCTCCGAGCGGTGGACGCAACCGGCCAAGCGATCGCCGGCGCCGACATGTTCGTCATCCCCATCGACACGCCTTCTGCCGACGGGCAAAACGGCGACTTGCGCAGCCCATACGTTGCGGCCCAAGCGACCACAGACGACCGCGGCACGGCCATCGTCGCGCCGCTAGCCGCCGGCAGACACGAAGTGCGCGTGCGTGCGGCAACCAAAGGCGAAGCAAAAAGGAGTTTCGTGAGCGATGGCGAGCATCCGATCGACCTGCAAATCGCTCTGGTCGACGAAGCGGCGCTTTCCGGGCGCGTGCTGGCGACAAATGGCCGCCCCATCCGCGACGCGCTGGTTCGCATCAGGAGCCAAGGGGCTCGCCGGCGCACCCGCACGGGCGCCGACGGTCGCTTCCACTTTTCGGGCCTCGCAGCCGGGACCGTCGATTGGTCCGTGGATCAACGGCTCCATGCAAAAGCCAAGGGCAGCATCGACATCGCAGCTGGCGAAGTCGCAACCCTGCCGGTCCGACTCCAGTCACTTGGCGAGCTGCGCGGCACCGTGAGCGATCCGTCCGGGCAACCGCTTCCTGGCTATGCTGTCGAGCTGTCCTGCGAACTCCCAGGCCTCGACGTCGATCGCCGCACGGCGACAACCGACCCGCAAGGGCGCTTCGCGATCTCAGGACAAACGGATCTCTCCTACCGGCTCGCGCTGCGCGCGCCCGACAGCCACCAGCGGATCACGCTGCCCGATCACGAGGACGTGCGCGTCGACCAGGGCCCGCTACACGTGACCGTGCCCGTAACCTCGCAGCCGTCCGCCTACATCGCGTTCCGACTGCTCGCTGCTGACGGCAGCCCAGCGCTGCGCGACGCCCGCATCGCGCTGCTTGGCGACGGCCGACCTCTCCATGTCGGCACGACTCTGCCGGCCTCCCAACGCGACGACGACGCGGGCCGAACCCGCCTCGGGCCCGTGCTCCCCGGCAGCTACACGCTGCGCTTCTCGCGCAGCGACAGGCTGCGCTTTGAGTTCCAGCCGGTTCTCGTCGGCGCCAGCGAAACCGTCGATCTTGGCGATGTCCGCTGGCCCGCTCACGGGATCATTGCGGTCACCGCCGAACGGCTTCCTGGCGGTGTAGGCGGCGACATCATGCTCGCCATCGAGGGGCCTCACGACCTGGGCATGAAGCTCGCGCCGGCCGACTCCGCCGGCATCGTGACGGCGCAGATCCCCGCAATACCCGGTCGCTGGACCGTGCTCCTCTACGGCGACGGCTTTCCCACGCAGCGAACCGAACTGCTCGTAGCGGCCGACCAAACAGCCTCTTGGCGATGCCTGCTGCCGCCTGCCGTGCGCACCCCATTGCGCATCCATGCGCTCCCCGGGAACGTGCGCTGCCAAGGAGAGCTACTCGGACCGGACAACAGCCAGGTCTTTGACTTCGAGCTTGAGCCGGGACAAGCCTACGAGGACTGGGCGCCCAACCTGGGGCTCGGCCAGCATCGCTTTGTCGCAACCGACGACGACGGCCGGCAGTACACGGCAGAGCTATCGATCCATAGCCTCCAAGCAGCCCCCGAGCGCCGAGCGGTCCGACTGCAGCCGCGGCAGTAGCAGCGCCGCAGAAGTAGAGACGCGCTCGAAACGACGGTTCTGTCCAACGCGGCGGCCCCTCAGCCCCGTATGGTGCCGCGCACATGATCACGCTCAGCGGCATCAACAAGCGCCACGGCCACCAGATCCTGTTCGTGGATGCGTCCTTGCAGCTCAACCCCGGCGAAAAAGTCGGCCTCACCGGCCCGAACGGCGCCGGCAAGTCGACCGTCTTTCGCATGATCGTTGGCGAAGACCCGCCCGACGAAGGTGACGTGGCCCTGCCCAAGCGCGTCACCGTGGGCTACTTCAAGCAGGACATCGGCGAGCTTGCCGGACGGCGCGTTCTCGACGAAACCATCGCCGGCAGCGGCCGCGCCGGCGAGCTGCACGAAGAGGTGCAAACGCTCGAAGCGGCCATGGCGGATCCCGACCGCGCCGACGAGATGGACGACATCCTGGCTCGCTACGGAGAAATCCAGGGCGAATACCAGGACAGTGGCGGCTACGAGCTCGAGGCCAAAGCCCGCGAAATCCTGCACGGCCTCGGCTTTGCCGACGAGCAGATGGAGGCCGATGTCGGCACGCTGTCCGGCGGCTGGAAGATGCGGGTCGGCATGGCGAGCGTGCTGCTCGGCGGCTTCGACGTGCTGCTGCTCGACGAGCCGACCAACCACCTCGACATCGAATCGATCCTCTGGCTCGAGCAGTTCCTGACGCGCACCAAAGCTGCCGTCCTGATGACGTGCCACGACCGCGACTTCATGAACCGCGTCGTCGACCGCATCATCGACGTCGACGACGGTCAGTTCATCAGCTACCAGGGTGACTACGACTTCATGGAGCGTGAGCAGCTTGTGCGCGCGGCCCAGAAGGAAGCAGCCTATGAGCGTCAGCAGGCAATGCTGGCCAAGATGCAGCGGTTCATCGACCGCTTCGGCACCCACGTGGCCAAGGCCGCGCAAGCGCAGAGCAAGCAGAAGAAGATCAACAAGATCGAGCAGCTCGAGCCACCGCGGCGACGCGAGCTGGTACCGTTCACGTTTCGTCAGCCGTCACGATCGGGCGACGACATCGTCAAGCTCCACGGCGTCGACAAGGCCTACGGCGACAAGCGCATCTACGCGGGCTTCGACTTCGAAGTCCAGCGCGGCGAGCGCTGGTGCGTCATGGGCCAAAACGGCTCCGGCAAGACGACCCTGCTCAAGATGGTCGCCGGCCATTTGGAGCCTGACGCCGGCAGGGTCAAACTCGGCAGCGTCAAGATGGGCTACTTCGCGCAGCAGGCACTCGATCTGCTCGACCCCGACCTGACGATCTACGAACAGATCGACCAGGACTTCCACCTGGAGCCGGTCGGGGTCAAGCGCACGCTGCTCGGCGCCTTCGGCTTTAGCGGCGACGACCACGAAAAGCGCATCGCCAACCTAAGCGGCGGCGAGAAGTCGCGGCTCGTGCTCGCGCGCATGCTCTTCGATCCGCCAAACTTTCTGGTGCTGGACGAGCCGACCAACCACCTCGACCTCGACACCAAGCAGATGCTCGTGCAGACCCTCTCCAACTACGAGGGCACGATGCTGTTTGTGTCGCACGACCGCACGTTCTTGCGCGGGCTCGCGAACCGCGTTCTCGACGTCAGCCCGTGTGTGACGGGCGAGCAGGCCAAGCCGTATCAGGGCAGCTACGTCGAGTGGGTCGAGCGCACCGGCGCGGAAGCGCCTGGTGTGCACAGCTAGGCCGGCGTCGGCAAGCTACTGCCAGATGCGGTTCTTGTTCGCGCGCCACAGGGCGTTGCGCAGCTTGCGCTGATCGCGGCGGGCTTGGCCGCTGCACGGCGGCGTGTAGCGGTTGCACTGTAGCGATGCGACGGATGTTGCCATCAGGTCGGCGACGGTCATCACGCCGAGGCACGGATCGCAGATGACGCAGTTGGGATCGACGCGGCCGCTGAGCACGTTGGCGTGCATCGCCACGAGCTGAGCCGACAGCGAGTAGGCCATGTTCCAAGAGTTGGCGCAGCGCAGGTACCACTTGAGCTGCCACTTGCTGCAAGGGGCGACGTAGCAACCCCAAGTGTTGACGATGCTGAGGGCAGGCAGCGTCGGCAAAACGCCGGAGGACTGCGCTTCGCAGACGCCGTTCCAGCTGCGCCAGTAGCGCAACGGCTTGGCGCTGCACGCCAGCACCTCTTCATCGAGTCCGATCGGGCTGGCTTCGACGTTGGCGCAGTCACAAACCGGCAGCGACACCGAAGAAGGCGTCGTCGCGACAAAGCCGCTCGGCACGACTAGCTCGACGGCCCAATCGTTCTTGCCAACGTCCATGAACTCGTAGCGACCGTTGCCGTCGGTCACTGCACTGAGCTGCTGCCCCGGGGCAACGAGCAAGACCTCTTGGCCGACGATCGGAGCTTCGCCCGCGTCGCGGATCCCGTTGCGGTTGTCGTCGTCAAAGACAATGCCACCGACATCACTGCCGGAGCCATCGCCAATTTTGACGTCGTGGAACGAAAACACCGAGCAGCTGCCGCTGGCTGGGTTCGAGCCGATACGGATCAAAAACGGCCATTCCGGCCCCTGCGAGAGGTCCCAGTAGTCGCCGAACTGAACCTTGAACTCACAGTTCGAGAAGTCGGTATTGCGAACCGGCCCCACGTTGAGGCTCTCGCCGATTCCGTTGACGCCGACACCAAAGTCGACGGCAGCTGGGTTGGTCGAAAACGGCAGCTGCAGCGTAATGACGCCCATGCTGTTGGTCACTTCCACAAAGCGATCCATCGGATCGTTGAGCGACACAACTTCCGGCTCCGTACCTCCGGCCGCCGTCACGTGCACGTAGTAGGTGCCGCTCGGCGTTGTTGGATCAAACGCCAAGAAGATGTCTTCGCTACCCTGCAGTGCAACCGGGTCACCAAAGACGCCTGGCTCAGTCGGGAACTGCGCGCCCTGGCTATCCACGATGTGGATCGGATGAACGTTGAGCGCGCAGCCCTGCGCAGAAAGGGAAGCGGCGGCGGCAAGCGCCACGGATGCGGAGAGAATCCTGGTGAGCATCGAGTTGAATCGGGGTCGAAGGAGGGACAGAGCCATTGGAGCCACCTCACTTCGCGTGATGCAGACATCCAAAGGAGCCTATCCCGCCTCGCAAGGCGGCCCGCCCGCGACCGCTTTCACCGCCGGCGCAGCACCATCGCGGTTTCTGCACACGCCCGACGCGCGCCGTGGCAGCGGCGCAACCGCGTCAAGGCGCGACGCGCTCCCATTGCGAGACGACCTAGGAGTACTTCTTGTTCGGCCCGCGCTTCCACGGGGCCTCGTACTTCAGCCCTGATTCGACAATCTGCTGCACCAAGTCGGCGTAGCTCCAGCCGTGCTCCTGCGCCGCCTCCGAGAAGTCCTCAATCTCGGTGATGTCCGGATTGACGTTGGCTTCGATAACAAACAGCTCGCCCTGCTCATTCATCCGAAAGTCCATGCGCGCATAGCCCGAAAGGCCCAGCGCCCGGTAAGCATCCCGAGCGACACCCTGCACCTCGCGCTGCTTGTCGTCGGTGAGGCGACGTGCGCGGCCGGTCTTGATGCCGATGCTTTGGGCGTAGTCCACGTTCCACTTGACCTGTTCGGTCGCAATCGCGTGCTTGCCCTTTGGCAGTTTCGAATACCATACTTCCCACACGGGCAACACGTGCGGCCGACTGCCGTTGCCAGCCACGCAGACCGTCAGCTCCCGCCCGGGGATGAACTGCTCAGCGATCACCTCTCCGCCAACCTTGTCAAACATGTAGGCGACACGCTTTTCGAGCTGTGCATCGCTCTTCACTACCGATGCCTGCGACAGCCCCGTGCTGCCATGCTCGATCGCCGACTTGACGATCACCGGATACTCAAGCCCCTTCGGCAGCCGCGGCTTGCGCCGCGAGTTCGGCTGAAACGACGTGAAGTTGGGGCAGGGCACGCCGTGCCACAGCAGCACCTTTTTGCACAGGGCTTTGTCGTTGCCCAGCATGATGCCGCGCGGATTGCACCCGGTGTAGGGAACCTTGAGCAGCTCCAGGTAGGAAACCACGTGCGACTCGTACGCCGTGATATCGTGAAAGTCCGTCAGGATGTTGAACGCAATGTCGGGCGCGAACTCGTCGACCCGCCGACGAATCACTTCCAGATCGCTGCCGACGCCCAACACACTGACCTCGTGACCGAGCTCTTCTAGCGCCGTCTTGACGTCGAGCTCCATCTGATAGGGATACGTCTCTTCCCACTCGAGCTCCTCCGCATTGGGTGGCGGCAGCAGAACGTCGAGAACTAGCAGCAAGACACGGCGTTTCTTCATGTCGGCACGTGACGGTAGCGAAAAGTCGCGCCCGACGGACATGGTGCTTCGCGCAATCCGTCAGGCCCGAGTTCTGACGGGCGGCCACCAAAGTGCTGCATCGAAACTCGCCGGTGCTACGCTGCCGGCATGAGCGACCCGAACGCCGCAAAACGCGCCGCTGGCTATGCCGCCGCAGACCTCGTCGAGAGCGGCACAACAATCGGCCTCGGCACCGGGTCGACGTTTCGCTTCGTCATCGAGCGACTCGCGGCCCGGATCGAGCAAGAAGGGCTCGAGGTTCGCGGGGCACCGACCAGCGTCACCACGGCCTCTCTCGCCGAGAAGCTCGGCGTACCGCTCGTCACTCTGGATGAAGTCGAGCATCTGGATCTCGCAATCGACGGCGCGGATGAGGTCGACCCCAAGAAAAACCTGATCAAGGGCGGTGGCGGCGCCCACCTGCGCGAACGCATCGTCGCCGCCTGCGCCCGCGAGCTGGTCGTCGTCGTGCACGATGGCAAACTCGTCGAGCAGCTCGGCCGCGACTTCCTGCTGCCCGTCGAAATCGTGCCCTTTGGCTGGAAACAGGCTCAGCGACTTGTGGAGGCCACCGGCTGCACAAGCCGGCTGCGCGTGGTCGACGGCGCACCGCGCGTCACCGACAACGGCAACTGGATCCTCGACTGTGACTACGGCGGCATTGCCGATCCAGCATCGCTCGCGCAACAGCTCGACTCCCTGCCGGGCACGGTGGACCACGGGCTGTTCGTCGGCATGTCTGGGCGCGTCGTCGTGGCCGACGATGACGGCAACGTCCGCATTTTACCCTAGTGTCGGCCATCTGGTAGACGGGACCACCTGGTAGGCGGGGCCTGATTCGGGATGCGAGGGCGTTCGTCGCAAGGCGCTGCGACGAATGCACGCTCCCTACCTTCTGCCGAGGAGCTGCAACGCCGTGACCTGCGGCTTCGAGCCCGCAGAATGCGCCCGATATCGGATGCACGACAGTAGCAATCGAGCGACGACGCGACGAAGCGACGAAGCGCGGCGCTAGACTCGCGGCATGCTGTTCCCCCTCGGCCTCAGCCTGCTCGCCGCCGGCGCCATGCAACAGGACCCTGCCCCAGGAGTATCCCGCGAACTTGCTCGCGCCCGCGCGCAGCAAATCCGCGATGTCGACTACGACCTGCGCTTTGCCTTGACGGAGAAGTGCGACACGGTCACGGGCACGCTGTTTCTGCGCTTCCGGCTCGACGATGAGAAAGAGCCCAACCAGCCGGTCATCCTGGACTGGGCCGGTGAGGCGATCGAATCGCTGACGATCAACCGCTCGCCAACCGACCCACAGCGCGTCGCCAACCACATCGTCTTGCCGACGAGCCTGCTAGGCGCAGGCTGGAACGGCGTGCGCATCCGCTTTACGAGCAGGATCGCGGCAACCGGCACACCACTGTCGCTCTACCACGACACGACCGACGACGAACGCTACTACTACACGCTGCTCGTTCCGGCCGACGCGCACGGGCTCTTTCCGTGCTTTGACCAGCCCGACCTGCGCGCGCGTTTTCGACTCGAACTCGACCTACCCGATCGTTGGACCGCCGTATCCAACGCGGCCCCGGTCGACGCCAAGAAGGAGGAAGCGAAGCCCGAACCAGCCCCAGAGGTCAACGGCCGCCTGTGGCGCTTTGCACGCACCAAGCCGCTGCCAACCTACCTGTTCGCGTTCGCCTGCGGTCCGTTCGCGGAGTTCCAGCCGCCGCAGCCAGCGGTCGCCGGCATCACCAGTGACGACCCCATGCGCGTGCTGCTGCGCACGTCGCGGCTCAAGGACCTCGACCGCGACGCCATCACGCGCCTGCACCACGACGGCATTGCCTGGCTCACCAAGGCGTTTGCCGTGCCGTATCCGTTCGACAAGCTCGACCTCGTGCTGCTGCCGGGCTTTCCGTATGGCGGCATGGAGCACGCAGGCGCGATCTTCTATCGCGAATCAGCCCTGGTGTTTGATCACCCTCCCACCGTCGACGAGCAAGTGCGCCGCAGCACGCTGGTCTACCACGAACTCAGCCACCAGTGGTTTGGCAACCTCGTCACCATGCGCTGGTTCGATGATCTCTGGCTCAAGGAGGGCTTCGCGACCTTCTACGGCTACCGCGCAATGGCAGCGCTCGAGCCAAAGCAGCGCGCGTGGCTGCGCTTTTTGCAGCGCGTCAAGCCAAGTGCCTATGCGGTGGATGCAACGCCTGGAACCACGCCGGTGTTCCAGGAGCTGCAGAATCTCGCCGACGCCAAATCGGCTTACGGTGCGATCGTCTACAACAAGGCTCCCGCCGTGCTTCGGGCGCTGTTTTCGCAGCTTGGCGAAGAGGCGTTTCAGGCCGGCGTGAAGCACTTTCTAGAAGCACACGCCTACGGCTGTGCCGATTGGCGGCAGCTGGCGGCGGCGCTCGAAAACGCCGCACGGCGCGATCTCGGCCGGTGGTCAGAGCGCTGGCTGCTCGCACCATCCATGCCACAAGTGCGCATCGCATGGCAGGCAGGCGACGACGGCAAGGTGACCGCGGCGACGGTATCCCAGCGGCCGATCTCTCAGCGACCGACTGCGCCGAGGCCCACCGACCAAGACAAGGCGCCGGCGGGCGAACCCTCCACCAAACCAAACAGCGCCACCGAAGCCTGGCCGCTCGAGCTGGAGCTACTCGTGATCGCAGCCGACGGCACGCGCACCGTGCGCAGCGTGCGAACGGACGCTGCGAGCACCGAGATCTCCGAACTGGTCGGAAAACCGTCGCCCGTCGCCATCCTCGCCAACCCACAGGACATCGCGTACGGCCAGTTCGTGCCCGATGCGGTCACAACCCAATGGCTGCTTCAAAACACGCCGGACCAAGAAGACCCTCTGGTCCGCGCCGCGGCCACAAGCGCGCTCTTTGAGGCCGTGCGGGAAGCAGAGCTCGATCCCGCCGCACTTGCCGAGCTGCTGCTGCGTCAGATCGCCGAAGAATCCGACGCCGACACGCATCGCTGGCTGCTGTCGCGCTTGACCACCTGCATCCATCGATACCTCGGCGAAGACCGCGGTGAGGATCTGCGCACCCGGACGCGAAACCTGCTGTTGGAGCAGCTGCGCCAAGACGGAACCAGCGGCCGCGAACTGCACACATTCCGATATCTAGCGCGCTTTGCGGGCGGCGATACGCGCGCACTCGATCTCTGCCGCAGCGTTGCGACTAGCAGCTCCGAGATGCCGCCGGGGCTGCAACCCGGCAAGCTGGACCGCTTCCGCGCCGCCGCCGCACTGATTGCGTCCGGCGCCGAAGATGCCGACGCGACGCTCGACGCGTTGATCGAAAGCATGACCGGCAAAGACATCGGCAAGGAGCTCTTTCTCGCCCGCGCCGCCACGCCAACCGCCGCCAGCAAGCAGAAGTACTTCGAGCAGTTCCTGGTTGCAGACGAGCCGCCCGAGCAGTGGACCCAGGCCAGCCTGTCCTGGTTTCACTGGACCGGACAGCAAGAGCTCACGGCGAGCTACCTGCGGCTGGCCCTCGACCAGGTCGACTGGGTCAAGACCAACCGGCGCATCTTCTTCATGCCCGCGTGGCTCGACGCGTTCATCAATAGCCACAGCTCCCCCGAGGCCCTCGCGACGGTCGACGAGTTCCTTGCCGAACGGGAACTCAGCGACGACGTGCGCCGCAAGCTGCTGCAGTCGCGCGACGGCCTAGAACGCGCAGTGCGGATCCGGCAAGCGTTCGCGTCGACGGCGAAGTGACCGTAACCTCGGCCGCATGAAGCTGAAGTTTGCGAGCGATACAAAGTCTCTGGCGAAGGCCGACCACGTGCTGGTGCTCGCACCGGCAAAGACGTTCGGACCAAGAAGTCGCGGCCGAGCGGCCCTCACCAAGACACTCGGCGACGATCTTGCCGAACTGGCCACCGAACTTGGCCGCGAAGCATCGGTCGGACTGCTCGGCGGCACGTCTACCTCCCGGAGCCCAGACGGCGACTGCCGCATCACGGTCGGCTCTCTCGTCGACGACGTTTCGCGCCACAGCACCGCGAGCCGGGCCGAATCGATCCGCAAGCTGACCGCGGCCAGCGGCATTGGCGGCGGCGGCAGCGACCTGCGCCGCACGGTGCTGGTGGTGCTCGACGACGACAGCCACCAGCTGGCGGCGTGCAACGCGATCGCCCGCGCGCTGCCGGACTTCACCCTGCGCAGCCGCGCCAAGGCGCGCGGCAGCCTCGACATTCTGTGCGTGCGTTCCGACGGCAGCGTCGTGCGCGCCGACGCGGGCACCAAGTCCGTTGTCGGCCATGCCCAAGAAGCGATGCGCTTTGTCGACGCGCCGCCAACCGACCTCGATCCAACCGCCTTCGCGCGTGAAGCAAAGAAGCTGCTTCGCAAGGTCAAGGGCGTGCGCGTGCAGGAGATCGTCGGCGACGCGTTGCTGCAGAAGAAGCTCGGCGGCATCCACGCCGTCGGGCGCTGCGCCAAGTCCGCGCCGCGCATGCTGATTGCGACCGCCAACCCAACCAAGAAGGGCAAGCACATTGCCCTGGTTGGCAAGGGCATCACCTACGACACCGGCGGCCTGCACCTGAAGGGCCGCGGCGCCATGGAGACCATGAAGGCCGACATGGGCGGCGGTGCAGCCGTGCTTGGCGCGTTCTTGGCGCTCGCTCAGCACCACAAGAAGCACAAGATCACGCTGCTGCTGTGCCTCGCCGAGAACGCAATCGGACCGATTGCCTACAAGCCCGACGACGTGCTGACGATGCACTCGGGCAAGACGGTTGAGATCAACAACACCGACGCCGAAGGCCGGCTGCTGCTCGCCGACGGCTGCAGCTACGCCGCGCGCAATCTCGGCTGCGACGTGATCCTCGATGCCGCGACGCTGACCGGCGCGCAGGGTGTGGCCACCGGCGTGCACTTCGCCTCGGTCATCAGCAACGACCAGGCCGTCGAGGATGCCCTCTGCGACGCCGGCCGCAGCAGCGGCGATCTTTGCTGGCCCCTGCCGTTTGCACCGGAGTTCTACCGGTCGGAGTTTCACAGCCCGATCGCCGACATGCGCAACTCCGTCAAGAGCCGCAGCAATGCGCAGGTCAGCTGCGCCGCCGAGTTTGTGCACTGGCACCTCGCCGGCACCAAGGCCAGCTGGGGCCACATCGACCTCGCGTATCCCGCGTTTCGCGGCAACCGCGGCACCGGCTTCGGCGTCGCGCTGCTGTTCGACACGGTCCGCCGCCTCTAGTCGGCAAGCAGGGATCCGAGCCAGCGAGAGCCACAGTTCTCGCTGGCCCGCCCAGCATGCTCAGCGCACGCGGCAGGGAATGCTCTGCTGGTCCTGCTCTTCGATGCGCTGAAGCGCGCTGGCCCAATCGCCGAGTTCGCGCACCGGAATGGTGGCCGGCGTGACCGTTGCGCGCCGGCGCAGCACCAGCTTGCCATCAACCAGCCGCGCGGTCTGCAGGAACGACACGTTGTTGCGGGTGAAAGCCACCGGTTCCGGCAGTCGGAGCAACTGCACGCCGTCGAGTTCGAGAGCCAGGTCCCACGCGAAGTGAACGTCAGTAGTGATCCGCATCTCGCGGGTTCGATCCGGCGCGGGCCCGAACCCCGCCTGGAAGCGCGTTGGCACCAGCGGGATCGGCAGCATCGACTCCGCACCGCTCTGCTGCAGCGAGCGTCGGCGAACCTGCACCTGGACCGCTACCGGACGACCCGGCTCGAGCTTCAGCAGCTTGGCATCTTTGACCTGCCAGCCGGCAAAAACCTGCTGGCCGAACTGCCTGGCGAACTGCCGCCCCGCGGCCGCCGGCTGGCGCAGGAAGTGCTCGGCCGCGCGCCATGCGTCGTTGCCGCGCATCGTGATGCGCGCCTCGACTTCGACCCGCTCGGCGCCGACCGTGCCGGAGCCTTCGATCACGATGTGCTGACCGTGCTCATTCGAGGCCGGATAGTGCGCGATCTCCACGCCCTGATCGGTCCAGACCAACGCTTCGCCCCCCGCTCGCTGGGGCGAGATCCAGCGCAACGGCTCGTAGCGCGCCGCATCAAAGAAAAGCCACACCGGCTCCACGCCCTTGCCCATCACGCGCACACACCATGCGTCAAAGCGATAGGCCGGCGACTCGAAGAGCGACGGGTAGCCGTCAAACAGCTCCGGCAGGATCGATTCGCCCATCGCCGACTCCAACGAAAATCCCGCATGCTTCAGCATCGTCAGGATCAGCGCCATGCGGTTGCCCTGCTTCTTCAGCAGCGTTTCGGTCGCCGAACGCGATCGACCCGGCGTGATCTCGCGCTGACACCAATCGTAGATCGCAGCCAGCTGCTGCTCCGCGTCGTCGATGCCGGCGAGCAGTTCGTCGGCCTGGCGACGGATCGGCGACGTCGTCCGCGTGATGGTTGCCAGCCGCTGCGCCGTCACCCGCAGCGTGCTGTGCATCGAACCATCGCGCCCCGCTTGCACAACCGGAACCATGAAGGCCATCGAAGGCAGCATCTTGTCGTTTTTGAGGCTCTCCGCGTTTTCCCGCGTCCAGCGCCTGGCCTCGCGCCCATCCTCGAGAGCGACAACTTCCGTCGGTACGTCAAAGCCGCGCGACCGGATTTCGAAACCGGCAATGCGCTCCTCTTGCGGAGCTTGGATCAGGACGAGCTCCGTGCGCAGCAAATCGTCGGCAAACGAACCGAACAAGAACCAGTCGACATCCGGCGCGCCCGAGTCGGGCGCCGGCACTCGATTCTGGTAGCGCCATTCGACGAACACTCCCGGCTCCAGCCGCGGCATGGCATAGCTGCCGTCGACTTTGACCGGCACGTATTCGCGCCCCTCCGCGTCGATGGTGCGGAGCAGCAGGACCGCATCGGCCTCGGCCACGTCGGCCGCGGCACCGTAGGCCTCGATCGCCGACGGATCGTTCAAGCGCCGCAGCTCGTGCACTTCGACCAGCTGCGAACCGTCGGCAAACACCTCTACGATGCGCTGCTCGATCAAGGTGGTGGCCGGCGCGTCGTGCTCATGCTGCGAATCCGCGAGGGCCGCGATCAAGGCATCGCCGTCGGCGCGAAAACGCGCGAAC
Organism: Planctomycetota bacterium; assembly: GCA_045105235.1. Classification (GTDB taxonomy): domain Bacteria; phylum Planctomycetota; class UBA1135; order UBA1135; family UBA2386. Next base: position 124,462 of record JBGCDH010000024.1, read on the forward strand.
GTAGCATCTCGACCGGCTTGTCCGAGCAGGCGCGCCCGGCCTCGGATGGCGCCGAAGTCGTCGCTGCTGCGCTTCAGCAGCAGCTCGTACGCTTTCGCCGCGCGATCCCGAAAGCCTCGCGCCTGCAGACGGTGAGCCGTCGACCGGAGTCGGTCGCTCGCCGTTTTTGGGTCCGCCAAAAGCGCATCGACGACCTCCAGCCAAACGGCGGTATCCGCTTGGTCCCGCGCGATGCTCATACGCCAGAGACGCGGCACCGTGCCCTCTTCGGGCGAACGGATCGCGGTCGGCATGACCAGATCGCACAGTGCGAGCGCCTCGTCACGGCGACCGCGCACAAGCAGCGGTGGAAACGCGTAGCGCAGATACTTCGACTCATCTGGCCGCATGCGAACGGCCTTGGCGCCGAGCTCCGCCGCACGGTCCATCGCAGATGCGGCGTAGCAGTCCCGGCTCATTTCGCCGAACACCGCCGCATCCGTCGGCAACGCGTCGGCCCATGCCGCCAAGATGCGCGGCCGCTCCGCGGCAAACTCAGCCCGCGCCGCAACCGCAAGCAGCAGACGGAACGCGCCGGGGCCGGCCCTCTTGGCTTCCACGGCAGCAAACAGCGCTTCGAGCGCCGCCTCGCGATTGTCCTGCTCTTCCAAGAGACGAACGCGCGCGCGCAGCATCGCCCAGTGCTCGGTGACGCCATCGGCGTCGACGAGCTGCTCTGCCGCCTTTTCCGCGAAAGCCCGGGCGCGCGCATTGCGTAGCTCCACGGGCATCAGCTCTTGCTGCCGCCACAGATAGGCGGCGGCAAGCAGCGTGCTGGCGTCCGCGATGCTGCCCGGCTGCACGGCCTGATCCTCGGTGTGCACCAGCTGCTCATCGCGCAACGCCATCCGGTCTGCGAGCAGCCCTTTGACCACCGCGACCAGCGCACGGTGCTCGTCGCCGAGCCCAGACGCGTCGCGTCCGAACTCTTGGTAGCGGTCGACGTAGGCGGGCAGAGTCGCAGCTAGCGGCGCGGGCGGCGCCGCAATCGGTGTCTCTGCCGGCACCTCGCGAACCGTTTCCGTGAGTGCGCGGCGACGACCATCGACGAAGCTCATCTCAAACGTAGCCGCGGAGCTGCTACAGGTCTTGACGACAACGTGGTTCGTGCCCGCGTTCAATCCGATCGGCAGCAACCACTCGGTCCGGCCATCGCCATTCGACGCATCCAGCAAAGCGAAGCGCTCGCCGTTGACGAACATCTCGACCACACCCCTCGTCCACAGCGCAACGTAGCACTGGGTCGCCTGGTCGCAGGCCACCCGGTGCAGGGCGTAAAAGCAGCCCTGCTGCGCGGTGCCCGGATCCACGGGGTTCAGCTGGGACGAACCGCTGCCAACCCGCACGAAGCGCGGCTCACGCGCCGCCTGCGCGAAGCCTGCGTCGGCCGGCCATTCGGCCAACTCCGGCGCAAACGCAACGCCTTGGTAGAGATCTTCCCCGGGTGCGAACGGGCCGACACAGACAAAGCTGGTCGCGCCGGACTTGCCAGGATCAGCGGCCGCCATCGCATCGACGTTGCCAGCAGCGTGAAGCAGGCGGTAGCGATACCAGCCGAGCTGCAGGGCCACGAGCCCATGCAGTTCGCCCGCGGCCAGCAGTTCTTCGGTCGCTGCCAGCAGCTCAGCCGGTCGCTGCAGCTCGCTGCGCTGGCCACGCAGCCGATCGACGAGCATGGCCGCGTAGCCGTGCTCTCGAAGTTCCCCGACCGCCTTGAGCGCGGCAAGGCCTACCGCGTCGGGGTCATCGACAGCCGGCGCGACCAGCTGCGTATAGGCCCGTGCGAACCGCAGTGCGGCCTGGGAGGCCGACAACTGGGAGGCCGAGAACTGCGCGGCCGGGAGCTGGCTATCAGCTAGCTGGGCCGGAGGCGCCGACGCGGCTTCCTGAGCGGACACGCTCAGCGAGAAGCAGGCCAACAAAGAGGCGCACATCAGCGACGACGTCGCGCGAACGGTCACAAATCGATGCAGCATCAGCGGCCTCCCTTGTCGTTGGGGCTTTGACTATTCTTCTGTGGATTGCGCGAGAACAGCAGTCGCGTGCTGTCCGCATCACGAACATCGGCCACAAACTCACGGAACGCCGCGTAGTCCGCCGGCGCGATCCGAGTCGCCGTCAATCGCAGGTCCCGCTCGATGACGACACGATCTCCTTCGCGCCGCCATTCGAGCACAAACGACGCAAACGCCTTCTGAATGCGCACCGGCGGCGGCAGCCGCGTTGGCTGCATGCCCGCCGGCACCGAGATGCGCAGGATCTCATGGTCGCGCTTTGGCACGCCGAGCAGCAGCGGCAGCGCGCGCTCGGCTGCCGTCGTGAGCTGCTGCAGCGCGCGAGTCTGAAAGCCCGGGTCAAACTCGAGCCCATCGCCAGCGACGCGGGCCATGCCTTCGATCACAAAGTCCTCAACGACGCGCACCGGCTTTTGCAGGTCCTTGCCGTCACTGCGTTCGACCGTTGTCACCGTCGCGGGGCCAAAGCGCTGCTGCAGTTCACGCTCGAAAACATCGCTCATGTCTCGCGGCGGGCCGACCAGCAGGCGACGCATCGGCACCGCGTCGTTGCCCGTCGGCAGCATCGTGATGCGGCCGCGACCCGCGCCATCGGCATCGAGCGCAAACGCATAGACGACATCGCGCGCATTCGCTGCAGCCGCGATCACGGGCACATCCTTGAGCCCTGCGCCATCCGGCTCAACCACCAGCACGGAAGCTCCCTGGTCCATTTCCGGCAGCAGCTCGGTCGGGTGAAGATCCGCCGTGCCATCGACGAATCGCTCGGCGAGCCCTTCCTGCTCCGGCAGCCAGGCAATGCAGTGGTTGAAGTGGTTGACGAGCGGCACGGCGAGATCGTCCTCGGTGCGCCGCGGATCGGCGTAGATCAACACCGGCCGCGCCACGATCCCGACTTCGCTGAGCATGGCACACATCAGCAGCGCCTTGTCTTTGCAGTCGCCGTGGCGGCGCTCAAAGATCACCGACGTGTTGTAGGGCTTGTAGCCGTGCACACCAAACTCCCACGCTTCGTAGCGCACGTCCGTCGTAACGAAGCGATAGATCGCGTCGAGCCGCTCGCGCGGCGTGGTTGCCTGGGCGCACAGTTCCCGCACCTTGGCCCGCATCGCGGCCGAGACGTCCACCTGCTTTTCGATCAGGTTCCACCACCAGCCCGCAAACTGATCCCAGTCGCGATAGGTCGTCATGCGTGCGAGCGGCAGCCACTCCTTGGCCATCGGACGCGCCACTTCTGGATCGTCGCGTCCGATGTCGCGCATCTCCCAGTCGTAGCGCATCTCACCGTCTGCCATCTCGAGCACCTCCGGATCCGGAGCGCCGTTGGCTACCTGCCAGCGATAGTCGCGCCCCGGCGTCGTGACGACCGTCAGCTGCGAACGCGCCACCGGCATGCCGTCCGGAGCAAAGAAGTAGTGTTCGAGACCGAAGTAGTCGCCGAAGAACGTCGGCGCCGTGTCGTCCACCCGGGCGCGAACGTCGACGACGTCGCCAATTCGCAGCGACGGCAGCGACACGTAGGCACCGCGCAGTCTCGGCCGCTCGGTCGTGCCGTCAGCATGCCGCACGACACAGGCCAAGATCCGCGCCCGCTGTTCGCCGTAGCTGTGCGGCGGCGCCCAATTCGCCATACGGCGCGCACCTTCCTCGCGCAGCACCCGGACGATCATGTGCACATATTCGCTGGTCGTGCCGTTGGCGTATGCCTTGACGACGCGTTGCTGCAGCACGTGATGCAGAGCATCCTGATTTTCGTCGGCGTCGGCGGGCGCACCGGCGTCGGCAGCCAGAATCTCTTCGCCGTCGAGTTCGAAGGCCGCGTAGAACGGCGTCTGGTCCTTCTGCAGCCAGTCGAGGTAGCGCTGTTCGGCCGCCAGGTTGGGGTTGATGGCCAGCGCGCCCTGCAGCATCTCGATCTGCCGTTCGCGGTCGCCGTTGCGACCATGCAGTTCGGCGATTGCGAGCAAGGCATCATCGTCGTCAGGGCAGAGCTCCAGCCAAGCCGACCAGGTTTGCAGAGCTTCTTGCAGGCGCCCCTCGCCGGTGTAGAGGCCGGCAAGCATCGCCCGCGGCGAACGATGGAGCGGCCAGCGCGCGATCGCGAGCTGCAGCAGCTCTGCACCTCGTTCGGCGCCCTGCGTGCGCATCTGCAGGGATGCATAGGCCTGCATGTCCGGCAGCTCTTGGAAGTATCGGCTCTGCTGCTCGGCGAGCCGCGCCGCCGCGCGGTACTCTCCCAAGCTGTCGAACCAACGGAATACCTGGCGGCCAATGAACACCGAGATCACCGGAAGCTTGGCGATCGTGTGGTAGACCCGACCAGCAGGCCCGTCGAGACCTTGCGCCGCGAGCGCCGGAGCCAGCGTGCCGAGGGCAATCGACGAGCGTGGCTGCTGCGCAAGCGCTTCGCGCAAGACGCGCTCGGCCCGAACCGGCAAGCGGCTGCTGGTCAGTTCTATGCTTGCGAGCAGCAAACGCGCCTCGACGTGCTTTGCGTCTCGCGCCAAGGCTCCTGCCAGATCCTGGCGTAGCTGGGTCGTATCGCTGTCGGCTGCGGTGCGGGTCATGCGCGGGCGCGTCCAAAAGCGGACGAAGCACGCCTCGGCGCACTCCGGCAAGCCGGCGATGGCACGATCACACAGCCGAATCGCCTTGCGGTCACGGTCTCCCTCGATGTGCAGGTGCGCGCGCAGCGACGCCAGTCGCAGCGCGGCTGCCGCCGCGGCCGCATCGGATTCATCGTCCGTCGCGGCGGCGATCTGCGCCGACAGATAGGCACGCGCGTTGTTGTCAAAACGCGCGTCGTCGGCAGCCTTGCGCGGCGTCATCTTGCCGGCGGCAACCATGTCGGCTACCGCGTCACTGCAGCGAACCTGCGGGAGTGGGCCACCATCGAGCTGCTGCAGCCGGAGGCGTATGCCGAAGTCACCGCCCTCTTCGTGGCAGGCCTTGACGACCAACAGGTTGGGTCCTGCCTGCAGCGGCAGCACGGCCGCATCCTGGCCGTCGTAGAGTCTGCGCTGCACATCGTGCGCGTGCACCTCTTCGCCGTTGAGGAAGACGCGGTATGCGCCCGTCGTGCCGAGCACCAGGGCCGCATCGACCGCCTCCGTGGCGATCACGGTCGTGGCGACGTAGGCCATCACCTGCTCGCTGGGCCGCAGAACCTGACCGAGCGGGAAGTGCCCCGCGCGCGGCTGCTCGGGGAGCAACCGCCACGACACCTCGCGCAGCTTGCCGGCGAAACGTGCATCGGGATCGAATGTGCGCAGCGCTTCGTTCTTGGCGGAGTAGCCGGCGCCCCGCTCGTTGTCGAACGGACCACAAATCCACAGCGAACGAATGACTCCGAGCTCCCGCACCAGCTCATCGACGTCGCCGCCGGACACGCGGAGCAGGCCCAGCCGCATCGAACCGAGGCTCGCACGCAGCGCCGGCCGCTCCGCCGCAAGCGTAGACGCCCGTGCTGCGGCCAGTGCCGCGAGCGTGACGTTGTCTCCTCCTTCGCCAAATAGACGCGCCAGCATCAGCGCACAGTATTCCGCCCGCGCAGCGCGCTCCGCGGCGCTGAGGTCGGCGCCGACCGCACCCGCGCCGCTGCAGAAATCGGCGAGCATGCCGGCCAGCGCAGCACGGGCCGTGGCGTAGTCCGCCCGACCCTTCGCCGACAGCGCCGCGGCCTCCGGCAGCGCCGACGCCTCAACCTGCGCACGCAAAGAAGCAAACAACCCGAACGCAACCGCCAGCGCGACGCACGTTCCCGACCTGAGTAAGCTCAGCACATATCTTGCTTACCAGGGAGCAGCCACTCCGCCAAGCGCCGCCGCCGCAAGCTTGCCGATGGCCGCTCCACGCCGCAGCGAGACGACCCGTTTCCCAGGACAAACCCCATGGTTCGCTGCTTTCGAAGCCGATGCCGCGGTTCTCTGCCGGCGGCGCTCGCCGCAGTCGCCGCTTCCGCGTGCGGCTCGCCAGATCCTTCTTTGACCTCTTCGTTGCCCGTGCCAGCAGGCCCGCCTTGGCTGGCGGGGCAGGTCGTCGATGCCGACGGCCGCCCCGTGGTCGACACTCCCGTGCGCATCTACGGAGGCCTCGCGACACGCTGGCAAATCGGCGCTACGCGCACCGACAAGCAGGGCCGTTTTTCGTTTCGGCGGCGAACCGAATCCGCCGCGCCAGCCCCGCCAGCCGACGCACCCCGAGCCAGCGAACCGGCCGGGGACTACGTCGGCGTCTGTGCGGGCGAAACCGTCGGGAACTTCAACCCGCCTGCCTACCTACCGTGGATCGACGTGCAAATTGCCCCTGGCGGCGGCACGACCTGCCGTCTCGTGCTCGACGAAGCGATCGTCGCGCGCCGCCTCGCCGAGCTGCAAGCACGCTAGTGTCGTGCATCTGGGAGACGGGGGACGATCCGGGATGCGAGGGCGTTCACGAATGCATGTTCCCTACTTCCTGCAGAGGAGCCTTTCTGCCGAGGAGCAGCAACGCCGTGACGGGCGGCTTCGTGCCCGCAGACTGCCCCCGATATCCGATGCACGACACGAGCCACGCGCCGGCCCTACTCGGGCGAGGCGTTGCGCGTGTAGTAGCCAACGCCATGAACCGGCAGCTCTTGGCTTTCCGCGGACAGCACCCCCGCGCAGCGGATCTCGTAGACACGGTGTGTTTCCAAGTCCTTGAGATCCAAGCCGACCTTCGCGCCGCCCGCCATCAGGGCCACGCCCGCGATGGCCACCTCGCGCACGTCACGCGGAGGGCAGCCGTATGGCTTGTGGTGGTCGTAGGTCCAGCTCTTGACGACAAACGACTGCGGCAAAGCACTCGCAGGCGATATGGGCTTGGTAAACGCCACCTCGAAGCCCGTCGACGACGCCGTGATCTCCGCCAGTTCAAACGGCACAACGTCGCGCCAGACCAAACGCTGCAGGCCGTGCTCGCGGTTGCCGAGGGAGCCCCAGCCGCGGTTGGTCAGGCCGCACCAAAGGGTGCCCTTTTGGCCCCAGAGCACGCGCGTGATGCCGCTCTTGAGACCGCGACGGAACGGATAGCAAGCGCCCTGCCAGCGCCCACCCACGACCTCGAGCGACATCCGAAACACCTCGGAGGAGTATTGGTCGCCGCAGAAGACCTGGCCCTGAAACGGCGGAAAGTTGCCGTCCGTATCCCAGACGAAGCCACCCGGGGACCGACCGCACTTGTCGTACGGAATCCACACCGCCGGTGCGCGGTAGTTCTTGATCGTCGCCACCGCATCCGCAATGCGGATCCCGTCGGGCACGTCGCCGGGGTGCTCGACCTGCGAGGCCGGCAGCTTGCACGACTCGATGCCGTGCGGGTGGCCGTGGAAGTCGCCTACCGCTAGCGGCGCGAACTTGCTGTTTGCACACCATTCGCCCTGGTTGTCGGTGTACCAAACCACGCCATCTGGAGCGGTGCCGATGCCGCACGGAGAACGCAACCCCGCGCAAACCGGTTCGAACGCGCCGCCAGCGGCCGGAATCCGGATGGCCCAGCCACGCCAATCGGCCTTGCCAAACGGCTGCGGGCCAAACGGCTTGTTCAACGTCAGCCAAAACGAGCCGTCGCCGGCAACCGTCGGGCCAAAGCAGTACTCGTGGTAGTTGCCTGACAAAGGCCACCCCGATGAGACGGTCTCCAATTCGTCCATGCGACCATCGCCGCGGGCATCCCGCATGCGCGACAGTTCGCCGCGCTGGGCGCAGTAGAGCCAGCCATCGCGTTCGATCAGGCCGAGGGGCTCCTGCAGCCCTTCGGCCCACAGCGTTGGCTTCGGCGAGTCGCTGGATGCACCCTCAATGCGCCACACTTCGCCGCGGCGCGTCGCGACGAACAGCGTGTCCTCGCGCAGCACGATCCCGCCAACTTCCAAGACCACATCATCCGGCAGCGGCACGTCGAGGATCTCGACGTAGCGAGCCTCATCGGGCTGCGCCGGCGCAGCAACCGGGCCGGGAGATGCTGGTTCCTGCGCGCAGGCAGGCCCGGTCGGAACAGCGAGCAAGCCCATCAGGCAGGGCAACAGGCGCATGCTTGGATTTACCATTGGTAGACGATTTCCAGTGTCTCGCCTACGGCGAGCGTGTGCTCTCCAGCCGACCGACCCGCGACACGCGCGGTGTAGCCTTCAACCTGCGGGAAGCGCAAGGTCAGCGCCCCCTCCATGCAACGAAGCGTCCGAACCAGCACGCTGCCCCCCTGGGCAAGCCTGGCACGCACTTCGTCCTCGTAGCGCGCATCGCCGGCCTGCACGCGCAGCACGGGATAGCCATCTGCCGTGCGCCGCTGCCCGACAAGGACTCGCGTCAGCCCCGGCGCCTCCGCGTCGCCACGCGGCGCCTCCGCGTCGCCACGCGGCGCGAAGCATGCAAAGTCGTTGACTACGCACCGGTCGCTGCCGAGCGGCTCGACCAGCTTGCCCGCACGGCCAACCCATGTTCCGGTTGCGTCCAGGAACGCCCCCCGCCACAGCCACGCGAGGCGCGGCTTGCTCAGGTCGAACGCATAGTGCGTGCGTTCGGGCGTGCCCACCGCGAGCGTGCGGGCGGAGACGCCGCGCAAGAACGCGCCGTGCAAGATGGGTCGATCGATCGGATCGAGCACCAGCGAGTCCTCATCGCGCCGCAGCCCCTTGGGCAAGGGCGCCGCATCGCCCAGCGACAGCCACGCGCGGATGGCGTCGACTTCGGCGCCGTCTTGCTCGGTCGCGAACGGCCACAGCGACGGCATGCGGGTACCCGGCCGCAGCGTATTGGGCTTGAGCAGCCAATCGCGCAGCCAAGCGGGCCGCAGGCGTTCGTGCTGGATGGACAAGTCCATGCCCTGTGCGCCGAGCGAATCCCGGCCAGCCATGCGGTGGCAGGAGACGCAGTTGCGGCCGCCGGTGCCGGCCAGGTGCTGACCAAGCTGCGCCTTCTCCGCCGAAAACTCGACCTCATTGTCGACCGTCCCCGGAGCGTCAGGGGCGTCGATCGCCGCAAAAAGCTCCGCATACAGTGCCCCGCGCGCTTCGCCGTAGGCCGGCATGCGCACCCGCACGTAGTCGCGCACCGCGTGCCCTTCGGCAACAACACGCTGCAGCCAGGGGCCGCGCAAGCGGCGGCCAACCTGCGACAAATCCGGTGGCAGCAGCCCTTCCTCGCCGAGGTCCTCGACTTCTACGAGCCCTGCCCGCGCCGATTCAGAAAGCCCGCCCTCGCCGTCGCGGGCATGGCACGAGAGGCAGCCGTCGTGCTGCATGGCGAGCGCCAAACGCGTCGGATCGTCGAGAGCCAGCGGCGCAGCGCTTGGCGCCGGCAAAGCGTCAAAGCCGGCCGGGACCTTGTTGCGAGCGTCCCGAACCGGACAGGCAGCGGTGCCTGCCGCAGCGCGATCCGCCGCCGCCGCCGCCGCCTCGCGCCAGCGCGGCGCAGCGGGTGGCGCAGCGAGCGCCGCAAACGCTTCGTCGTCAACCGCATGGCAAACGTCGCAGCGACGTGCGCGCGCTGCTTGCCGTCCAGCAACCAGATCGGCTGCGGCAAGCGGCGCTGCAGGCGCGCGAACAGGCGGCGGCAGCAGCCGAACCACCGAGGCCGTCGCGCTCTCCGCCGGCAGTTCCTGCTTGGATTCGGAGCCTGGCGCCTGCCAACTGGCGGACAGCACGGCGCCACCACCACCCTGCGTATAGACGACGCGCAGCTGGTGCGCACCGCGGTCGAGGCGAACGCGACCGCTGCGACTGCGCGCTGGCTTCAAGCCACCGTTGGCAACCACAAGCTTGCCGTCGATGTAGAGCCAAGAGCCGTCGTCGCTGTTGGTCGCAAACGTCCAGTCGCCGGCCGACGGCACGTCGAGTGCCGCTGTGAACTCCAGCGCGTACTGCTGCTTGCGCTGCGCCTTCTCGATGCCGATGCGATCGGCAACCCCGCGCTGGGTAGGGGCCCGGGCAGCGAGATCGGGCTCGTCGCCGTTTTCGATCTTCATCTCGTAGTACGAATAGGCAAATCCGCGCACCACCGGCATGGCGCCGTCCGGTCGCTGCGAGCGCACGAGGTAGGCCGCGACCGCGCGAGCCTCGGCATCGCCAAGCTGCACGTGCGCGACACCCACGCCGCCTCCCGCAGAGGAAGCGGGCTCGCACAAAAACCGCCGCAGCGGCTCAAACTCACGATCGGCGCCAAGGTCGAGATCCGTCGGCTCATGGCAGGCAGCACAGGCAAGTTCGCTGACCAGCTGTTCGCCGCGCTCGATCGAGCCACCCGGCACCTCCACAAACGGGCGCGGCGCCGCAGGTCCCGCCAAGCTGCGCAGGTAGCCATGCACGACCGCTGCATCATCGCCGGCGTAGTGGCCGCGTAGAAAGGCGTCCGCTTGATCCGGATCGAGATGCACAGCCAGCGCGCGCAGCGAGGGCGCACGTGGCCGATGCACATGCCGCTGCAACGCCTCCGGCAGGGCGTGGCACGCCGTGCAGCCCAACGCCTGCAGCTCGATCATCTTGCCATCTGGCTTGGCCGCATTTGGCTTGGCGGCATCCGGCGCCGCCGCCGCATGCAGGCTTTCGCCGCCGCCGCCGCCACCGCGGCCGGAAGGAGCCGACGGGCCGGAGCCGTCGGTGCGACCGCCAGGTTCTGAGCCGCCGCAGCCAGCGAGCGTCAACAAACCCAGCGCGAGTCGGAACAAGCGCATCGCCAAAGCTTCGCGCGGGGCGCTGCCGAGCGCAACGCCAACCAGTGTCGTGCATCTGGTAGGCAGGGCCTTATCCGGGATGCGACGGCGTTCCTCGCAAGGCGCTGCGACGATTGCATGTTCCAGACTTCCTGCCTTCCTGCCTTCCTGCCGAGAAGCAGCAACGCCGCGACCGGCGTCTTCGCGGCCGCAGAATGACCCCGATATCGGATGCACTACACTAGGACTCGGCCGCCTGACAATACGTGGCGGACTAGCGTTCGAGCCGCACGCCGACGACCTTGACGCCCGGACGCACACGAACCGGTTTGTCCGGCAGCTCATCGCCAAACAACGACACCACGTAGCTGCCGGCGCTGCGGTTGGCGAACCAAGCGCGCCCTTTTTCGTCCAGCGAGGCACTCGCAAGCAGCCGGCCGCCGCGCCGCAGGTAGACCACACCGAGTTCTGATACGTCCCTCGATGCGACGCTGACGGCGATCGTCGTGCCGCGTTCGAGAACCACCTCAAGGGGCTCGATCGACAGCACATCCTGAGGCAGCTGGAGACCGATCTCGCGAGCCGCGAACGCCGGATGACGCACCACCAGCTGCGATGATCTGCCGGTCACCCCCGAAATCTCGAAGCGTCCGTCCGCGTCCGTCTGCACGCGCGGCGTAAACAGATCGGCGTCCGTCTGCTCACCGAGCCACGCATAGGCACCAGCAAGCGCTTCGCCGTCGGGACCACGCACGACTCCCCGCAAGCGGGAGCCGGGCTCCAGCAAGAGATCACCGAGCGCGTGGGTCTCGTTGGCCCGCAGCACGCGCTCGACCAAGAAGGGCGCATAGCCCTCGCACCACACCTCGATCCTCACCAGACCCGCGGGCACATGCGATCGACGCAGCTCTCCCGCCGACATCTCGACCCAGCGCGTCACCGCGCGAGGCGGGATGCCAAGTCCAATCGGAGTGATGCGCAGCAGGGCTCCGGGCAATCGACGGCGCGCCGGCAGGCCGAACACACGCGCTTGAAGCGTGCAGGTCGGCGGCGCGTTGAGCACGATCTCGACCTGATCGTCGAGCCCTTGGAGCGGAACGACCTTCTGCCGCGAACGATCCCCAGTCGAGACCACGAGCTCGGAGGCACGGCGCGGCAGCTCGAGTTCAAACTCGCCGCTGCGGTCGGTTGCGCTGACCACCGTGAAGCGGCCGCGCACGCTGACGATGACGTCTGGCAACGGTTGGCGCTGCTTGTTGACGACGCGACCACGCACGATGCGTCCAAGCGACAGCCGAAGATCGACAACATCGGGCTCGGGATCCGCACCAATGGTCACGTTTTGCTGCGTCGCCCCAGTCGCCCGGCCGGTCACCCTGGCGCGCACGCTGTAGCGGCCCGGGACCAGATCATCGACGACATAAAAGCCCTCGGCGTTGGTGATCGCCAACGACTGACCATCCTCGCCGACGACCGTGACGGTCGCACCGGCAAAGGGTTCGCGCCCCCGCAACACGCGCCCCTGCAGACGCTGCCCTGGCGGCAGAACGATGTTGCCGACGTCTCTCGCCTGATTGATCGGCGGCATGAAGAGCTGCAACCACCGGCTCCCGCGGCCTTCGGCGCTCGCCCGCGCGAGCAACGGGCCCGGCGGGAAGCCAGAGATATCGAAGTAGCCCTCTGAATCGGTGACGACGAGCTGCTGGTCCACGTCGACATCCAGCAAGCGCAGCAGGCCACCGCCCGCGCCGCGCAAGTTGCCGCCCCAGGCTTCCGTCGAGATGTAGCGAAAACTCTCGGAGAGCAAGCGAGTGCGCTGAATCAGCGCACCGACAATCGGGTCGCCGGCCTCGTCGACACAGCGACCGCGCACGCTCGACGCCGGCACCACCGTGATCTCCCGGTCGAGTTCGGCCTCTTCCGCAATCAGCAGGCTGGTGGAAGTCCCGTTGCTGCGTCGAAACGCGAATTGGGCCCCGAGAACGCGCAGCTCGGCAATTCCCGGAGAGACCGCCCGCGCGAACTGGAACCGCCCCTCACCATCGACTTCGGTGTAATAGAGCTCCCCAAACGCGTCCTTGAGCTCGAGAACTTCGTCGCCGGAAAACGCCACGTCGTAGCGAAAGGTCACCATCTGCCCGCCAAAGCGAGAGCGCGCCGGCATGTCGACAACCAGGTCGCGCGCTGCCGCACGAATCGTCTGGCTGCGTAGCACAGAGCCATGCTCGGGATGCCGCACAAACAGCCGCATGCTGCCGCGCGGCAGACCCGCCAGCAAAAAAGAGCCGTCGGCCGCCGACTTGGTCGCGATTTCGCCAACCAGCCCCGCCGCCTGATTGATCGGCAGCAGCGCAACCTCGGCACCCTCGATCGGCTGCTGGGTCTGACCGTCGAGCACGACCCCCTGCATCGGCGCCATCGACGGCCGTTCGAAGCGGAAGTCGCAGCGACGCCGATCGCCAATCACAAGCGCCGGCGCCTCGGCCGGCTGCCACGATTCGTGCCGCGCAACCAGACGCGCCGGCCCAGGAGACACGTTTTCAAACAGGTAGCTACCGTCGGCGGCCGTGCGCACAGACTGCACGCGACGCTCTTCGCGCGGCACCGACTCAACCGTCACCCGCGCGTTGGCAACCGGCGCCCCCACATCGTTGAGAACGTAGCCATGCAGATCGTAGCCCGACTGCAGCTCCAAACGCATGACGCCGCCGTGCATGGGAACATCGTGCAGCGCAGAGCCAAAGCGACGACTCTGCACGCCGATCAGATGGCCGAAGAAGCCGCGGCAGCGAAACTGGAAGCTGCCGTCGCCGCTCGTAATCGCATCCTCGATGCGCACGCGTCGCCATTCTGGCCAGGCAGTGAGCTTTTCGTAGAGCGTCGCGGTCGCGCCTTCGATCGGGCGCCCCGCGCCATCGACGACCACACCGCGCACTACGACCTGTTCGCCGACGGCTTCGGGCTCGACCACCTTCATCAACTCGGGCAAGGCCGAGTCGGCGGCGCGCGCCCCTGCATCTGGGGGGCCCGACACCGCGGGCTCCGAGGCGCCGCCGCCCGACACCAGCCGCCGGCCATCGTCGAGCGCATACCAAACGGCCACGCCGATGCCGACCAACAAGAGGATGCCGATCCACCAAGCCGATGCCGGATAGCGCCTAGGAATGCGGTTCATCGTCCTGCTCCAAAGTTGGGGAGGCCTGTCTTGGCGAGCGCGCGGAAGCGAGCGATCATGCCCTGCAGCGCCTCCATCGAACCCGGCTCGGCGCTCTGAGCAGCGCTGGATAGTTCTTGCACAACTTCTGCGAGAATCGCGTCCGGCTCGATGGCGTTCTGCATGGCAACAATGGCATCGTCTTGCGCGCGCTGCAGGCGATCGCGGCGCAGCATGACGCGCATCCGCGCGAGCTGCGCCAGCGGATCTCCGTCGGCGACCGCGATCCAGCGATCGACCCACTCGACGGCGTCGGCGGCGTTCGCCAACAGACGGAACTGCGCCGCGACCTCGACGAGCCCCGGCAGGCCCGGGTTGTCCCCCTGAAACTCGAGGAATCGAGGCAGCCAGAGCCGCGCCAGACTGGCCTTCGGCTGCAGCCTGACGAGCTCGCGCCATGCCGCCAGCTCGATCGCCGGCGCGAGCATGCGCTCTTCGCCATCGAGCAACGGACCGCGACGCGACGGCTCTTGCAGCAGCTGGGCGAGATAGCTCCACGACTGCAGCGGGGACTCCGGATGCACCGATCGCTCGACGGCCTGCACGATCAACCTCGCGAGCTGTCGGCGGCGCGATGGATCGGCGAGCTGTTCGAGCGCCCGGCTGCCGGCGTCGGCAAACTCGGCAATCATGCCGGTTGGGCGGTCGCTGCGAGTGCACGGGGCCGGCACTTCCGACAGCAGCGACGCAGCCGCAAGGTGCAGCTGGCGGCGGCTGCCGTAGTCGAGTCGAAAGTCCATCATGTTGCTGCGCACCTGCGGCTGGACGCGTGCCGCAGACCACAGCAGAAGCCCCACCGTTCGCACCCGTTCTGGGGACGAATTGGCGAGTCGATCGACGAGACGACGCGCGGCGGCCCCGACATTGGAGCTTTGCACGACTTCGAGCACATCGAGCAGAGAGGCTGGGAACGCGGCGCCTGGCCGAAGAAAGGACGCCAGCGCAAGGTCCGTGCGCGCGTCGTTGGGCCTGGCGACAGAGGCCGTTATCTTGGCAACACCGCGCGCAAGGTAGAGGCCGTAGAGGCGGATCTTGGTCGCAAGGTCGCCGCCGGTTCCCTGAAGGACAGCATCTTGGATCTCGGCGTCATAGAGCCGCATCGCCTCGTAGCCGCGCCCGGCGCGCAGGTACTGACGCGCGTCGTTTTCGGGGCCGACACGCATGCTGCCGTAGGCCTCCCGCATCCTGGTCGGCTGTGGATCATCCGGCATCTCCGCACGGGCCGCATCCAGCTCGTTCAGAATCGCCGGGCTCGACGCAACGGCCGCGGCCTCAACCCCCGTCAGCGCCTCGAGCAGCGGCACCGGTCCCGACGGCGGCCCCATCTCCCGACCGATGTCGTTGGCGATCTGCACCATGCGGTTTTGATGGCGAGACGCCCGTCCCTGAGTCTTTTCGCGACTCAAGAAGCCGATCAGCGCCGCCGTCGCGAGCACCAGAATCGCGATCGCCGCCAGCGCTCCCGTCAGCAGCGGATTCTTGCGCGCGCGCCGCCAAAGCCGCACGTGCAGCGGCTGCCGGCGAATCTGCACCGGCTCGCCGTCGCTGATGCGCTGCAGGTCGCGCGCCAGCACCTCGCCGTCCTGGTAGCGATCTTCCGGCTCGTGCGACAGCAGCTTGTCGAGCACGGCCTCGAGATCGCGCGGCGGCTTCGGCATGCATTCGCGCAGGCGCTTGGGCGTGCCGTGCAGGATCGACTGCAGCAGGGCTTCGGTCGTCTTGCCGGCAAGCGGCAGCTCGCCGGCCACGGCTTCAAACATCGTCACGCCAAGCGAGTAGAGGTCGCTGGCCGGGGTCAGCTCGCGGCCGAGCGCCTGCTCCGGCGAGGCGTAGTGCAGCGTGCCGAGGAAGCCGCCGCCCTTCGACGTCAGGTTCATCGACGCGTGGTCGAGCGCCTTCGCCAAACCAAAGTCGGTCAGCGCCAGCGTGCCGTCTTCGGCAACCAGGATGTTGCCGGGCTTGACGTCGCGGTGCAGCAAGCGGCGACGGTGCGCGAGCCCGAGCGCGTCGGCGACGCCGGCAAACCGGCGCGCCGCTTCGCGCGGATCGAGCGCCGATCGCTCCACCCGCTTGGCGGCGAGGATGTGCTTGTCGAGGCTCATGCCCTCGACGCGTTCCATCGCGAAGAACAGCATGCCCTGCGCTTCGCCGTAGTCGTAGATCGGAACGATGCTGCGATGGTGCAGCGCAGCCGTGGCCCGCGCCTCGGCACGAAAGCGCTTGCGCATCGTCAAGTCCGCCGTGTAGCCGGGCGCCAGCACCTTCAGGGCGACCTCGCGTTCGAGATCGCTCTGCCAACCGAGATAGACCGTGCCCATGCCGCCACGACCGAGGAGGCCCTTGATGGCATAGCCGCCAATGCGTTCGGGCAGGTCGATCTCGCCGCCGACGACCTGCTGAACGAAGTCGAGCGCGTTGAGCCGCGACAGCAAGTCGTCGGACTCTTTCGACTCGTCGTCCTGCAGCTTGCGGCGCATTTCGGCACCGTGGCTCGACTCGCGCAGCAGGTCGGCCATCCGGCGGTCGGCATCCGAGGACTCGTCCGACGGGTCGGCGGGCACGGGCTGTTCGTCGCTTCCCGTCACGGACGGTTCTCGCTCGGAGCTAGGGAAGGCGTGGTCACGGTCGGAACGAACAAGCGATAGCGGAGGACATGGAAACGAACGGCTTCGTGCCGCGGCCGCCGTGGCTCAGAGCTTCAGCTCTTCGGCGAGGCGCTTCAGCGCACGGCTCAATAAAAGGTGCACGGCGTTTTCGCTGCGCTCCATGCGCTCGCCGACTTCGCGCGCCGAATGGCCCTCGATTTTCATCATCATGATCACTTCGCGGTGGTCATCCGACAGCCGCTCGAGCGCCGCTTCGAGCAGCTCGAGGCGATCGCGGCGGTCGGCGTGGGTCACCGGACCCGAACGACGGTCCGCCAGCGGCAGGTCCGTTTTGATCGAGTGCTCTTTGCGCGGATCGCGGGCGGCGACGCCGAGCTGGTCACGCAGGATGCGGGCCACCTTGCGACGGGCCAGCGTCACCAGCCAGGCCCCGGCGTTCTCATCGGCCGAAAGCGTTTTCCACGAGTGCACCGCTTCGATTGCCACCTCTTGCAGCACATCCTCCGGATCCATGCGCACGCGCAAGTTGGGGCCCATGCGCAGATAGATGACCGAGAGCAGGCGCTCACGGTTCTGCTCAAAGGCGATTTCTGGCGTCAGGCTCATCGAGGCAAGTGGCTACGGGCGGTCCGGGACAGGATTCCCGAGTGCGGGAAACTTACGGGAAAGCCGGCGGGGCTGCGAGCAGTCCCGGGCGACGTCAGCCTTCGTCCGCAACAGCCTTTAGGTCGCGCCAGACGCCAAAGGAGCCGATCCCATGGGCGGCGCCAGCAGCCGCACCCTGGGCGCCGATCCCCCAACGCACCTCTTTGGGCAGCGGCTCCGGCAGCTCAAACGCCCAGTTTTTGGCCCCGAGCCGAAACTTGAGCTGCCGCCCCTCGGTGCGCATCGCGAACGGGACGAACTTGCCAGACTGGAAACTCTCGGCCGCGCCACGCCCCAGATCGCGCCAGACGTTGCCCCGGTAGCGGTGCGCAAACAGGGTCACGCCCACCCCCGGAACCATCGCAACCGAGTAGTAGCCCTGGGCCGAGCGACCGAACAGCAGGTTCATCTGCTGCGTCGGCCCGGGTGCGACCAGGACCTCACCGGTCCACAGGATGGCCTTGCCGACCGCCGGCTCGCCCCGGAACGCAACGGCGCTGGTGTCGCCGTAGGCCAGCTGCCGGCAGCCGCCTTCGAAGCACCACAGCGAGCGCACGATCTCATCCCACTCCGGCTGGCGCTGCTGCACAGCGAGCGCAAAACCGCGATCGAGATCGCCGAGATGCTTGCGCGCCTCCTTGAGGATGGCGCTGGCGTAGCGGCCGCCGGCGCCGGTGCGACGAATGGTCTCAGCAAGCTCCGCGAGGCCCTCGGCGCGTACGGATCGCGCGTATTCGAAAAACGTCACCCGGGCCGAATAGCGCTCGCGCATCTTGAGGCGGCGGGTGTCGTCGGCCAGCAAAGCCCCGATGCGCGGCAGCCGTCCAGCGTCGAGCAAGCTGCGAACCCGTAGCCAGCGCTGGTCGAAGAACGGCGCCGCAAGCAGAGTCGGATGCGCCGCACGGAGGACCTCCTGCGCCGTCGTCGCAGCCAGCCCATCGTAGAACCAGCCGGGGTGCGAGCGAAAGTTTGGACACAGCTCATAGCGCGCCACGTGGCAAGCCTCCCAGGCCAGCATCGCCTGCGTTTGCAGCGGCAGCCCGCGCGTGCGCAAGAAGGCATCCGAGCAGGGCGGCTGCACGGCGACGTGCGCGCTCTTGCTGCGCCAGTGGCTCATCGCTTCGTTGCGCTCAAAGCGACCGCCCGTCAAGCGCTTGTCGGCAGCAACGTAGGCGGCGACCGAACGGTAGAGATGCACGCGCAGCGGCTTTTTGGGCTTCTGGCTCGCAGCGGCGCCGAACGCACGGCAGATCCGCGGCCAGACCCCTTCGACCATCGCGAGCGCTTCGTCGGCGATGCGCTGGGCATCCTCTGGCTTGCCCCCGAGCTGGCCTTCGACGCCCGCAAAGACGACTTCGTAGAACTCGCCGGTCGCCGTGTAATCCTGGACGGCCGGCGGCGGCGGCGTCAGCGGCATCCCGCCGCCGCCGGCCGCCGGATCCTGGGCCGACAGCGTGGCGGCCGCCAGAGTCGTTGCCGCCAGAGTCTTTGCCGCCAGCGCAGCTGCCGCCGGCCAGCAGCTCGCGGACCACCAGCTCACCGACCACCAGCTAACCGCCCAGCGCCTCACGACTCGCTTCCCCCGGCCGGCTGCAGGAGCTCCGGCGGCAGACGCCGTAGGCGCCCATCGCGGCCCACGCACGCGAGCTTGGTCGACCCAGTCGCGCAGACTTCGCCATCGCGCTCGCGGCGGCACTCGTAGCCAAGCGTCACCGCCGCCTTGCCCGCCTCCTCGACGCGCACGCGGATGGCGACCACTTCGTCGTAGTCGACCGGCTTGTGGTAGCGACACACAAAGTCGACGACCTGCAGCAGGTTGCCGTCGTCCTCAATCTCGCGGTAGGTCCGGCCGCGCTGCCGCATCCACTCGGTGCGCGCCTCTTCAAACCACGCGACGTAGCTGCCGTGGTGCGCCACCGCCATGCGATCCGTCTCGCAGTAGCGAACGCGCACGCGGTGCGCCGGATCCTCAAACTCACCCTTCCACGCATCGGTCTGGCTGCGGTCGCTCATGACCCGTCAGGCTAAACCTGCGCCGGGCCGCGCTCCACCCGTTCGCGGGCCAGTTCGAGCGCCAGCTCGCTAGGCGGCCGCCTTTCGGCCGCCGCACGCTGCAGCACCGCCGCGGCCGTTTCCCCGACTCGATCGATGCGTGCCGCGTCGACTCGTTCGCCGCGTAGATGGAACGTCGCCCCCGCAATCAATGCGCCGGCATTGGCGATAAAGTCGGGAACGGCCACGATGCCGCGCTCGTGGCAGCGCAGCGCGGCAGCCTCGCCAGCGAAGATGTTGTTGGCAGCACCGCAGACGCCGCGCGCGGGCAGCTGGTCGACGACGTCGCGGGTCAAAACCGAGCCGAGAGCGCACGGCGCAAACACATCACACGGCGTCGTGAGAACGTCGCTTTCGGGAAGCGCCGTGGCGCCATATTGGCGCACGGCCTGATCGACGCGGCTCGCGATCACGTCATGCACCGACACGCGCGCGTTTGCCGCGTGCAGCCGGCGCACGAGATCCATGCCGACCGCGCCAAGCCCCTGCACGACCACGTGCAGGCCCGCCGGCTCCGTCGCAAGTTCACGGCAGAGCGCGCGCATCGCCGCAAAGACACCCTGCGCCGTCGCCGCCGCCAAATCACCGGGTCCGCCGCTGCCCCCATCATCCCGGCCCGTCGCCACAAAGCGCGTCTGCTCCGCCACGACGTCGAGGTCGTCGGCTGTCGTATTGACGTCCGGCCCCGTAAAGAAGCGGCCTTCGAGGCGCTCGACCGTCCGGCCGACCAGCTCATAGGCGCCGCGGCGGTCGAGCCCATCGTGATCGATCAACACGGCCTTGCCGCCGCCCGCGGGCACTTCAGCCAGCGCACACTTGAAGGTCATCGCCCGCGCCAACGCCACCACGTCCGCCAACGCCTCGTCGCTGCTGCGGTACGCCCAGCGGCGGATGCCGCCGTGCGCCGGCCCGAGCCGCGTATCGTGCACGCAGATCAGTGCCGTGGCACGCGCCGCTCGATCGCGAACGAGCAACAGCTGCTCACAGTCGTCTGGCAGGCGAACGGTCATGCCTCGATTGTGCCGGCGATCCGCGGCGCCGGCGACAGATGGCGGCGGTTTTCCGCCGCGAGCTCCTGCGACGCCGAAGGACGAGTGTCGTGCAACGGATACCGGGGTCATTCTGCGGGCACGAAGCCTCCCGTCACAGCGTTGCTGCGCCTCGGCGTTGCTGCCCCTCGGCGTTGCTGCTCCTCGGCAGGAAGACCTCTCAGCCGCGAGTAGGAAACATGCATTCGTCGCAGCGCCTTGCGGCAAACGCCCTCGCACCCCGGTTCATACCGCGTCTACCAGATGCGCGGTCACTAGCGGCTACGCAGATACCAGCGCCCGTCAAGGAGTTGCAGCATCACCTTGCTAGGCCCCGGACCATCCGGCAGCTCCCAGGTTGCAAGCTTGTCGTTTTCTGTAAGTAGCGGCGCGACTTTGCTGGCGTCCAGAAACGCTCCGGCGATCGCCTGCCCACGCTCTCCCGCGAAGCGACCGGCCACGGCCTCCAGACTACGACCACGCTCCTGCAGCTCCTGCTTGTCCGCGGGCGAGCAGTAGGTCTTGACGAACTCCATGGTTCGACCGGCTTGGATCAAATCAGCCATGTTCTTGAGAGCGGCCTGCGGCGTGAGCTTGCCAACCGCCGGAACCGCGCGGCCGTAGGCAGCAAACGGCTCTTTCGCGCTGTCGCCGCCGACAAAGAGCAGATCCGACTTGCGCGATTTCCCCGGCGCGGCGCAGACCAACCATGACTCGGTGTCCCCCATCGGATCGCCGGCACGCTCACGAAACCAGATGATCACAGAATTGCCGCCGATATTGACCAATACGTAGGCGTGCTCTTGCTCCTTCTTGACCATCACGCCCGCTGCGTAGATGCGCCAATCGCTCAGCTTGGCGGCGATTCGCGCCGGCACCTTGGCGAGCACGCTGGCATCCGTGCGGAACTCGATGGTGTGCAGGTCTATCTTGGCGCCGAGCCGGCCGCTGAGCGTGGCGTCGTAGCTCCAAGAACCAACCATCGTGTTGGCTACGATGTGATCCTTGTCGGGCTGGACTTTGAGGCCACGGACTTCTTCTTGGCCCAAACAAGGCACCGTCACAGCCAGAAGGCAAAGGGCCCATCGAAGGATTCTATGCATGCCGCCATTGCAGTCGCTGGAGCCTGATCGGGCAAGTGGCACAGCAGAAAGCGAACCGGCGCACGCGGCCGCTGGCATCACGGCTCGTGTCGTGCATCTGATATGGGAGCATTCTGCGGGCACGAAGACGCCCGTCGCGGCGCCTTGCGACGAACGCCCTCGCATCCCGGATCATTCCCCGTCTACCAAATGCACGACACTAAGATGACGGCATGCAGACGCCATTCGAGCAAGCCGTGCTGGCCGTCGTCGATGGCGATCTCAACGGCCTGCATGCTCTCCTTGCCGCACACCCAGCCATCGTCCACGAACGCTCCGACGACGAATTCGGCGCGGGCCTGTTGCACCATGTCGCCGCCAACGGCGTCCCCGATGCACTGCAGCGCACGCCCGCCAACGCCGTCGACATCTGTCGATGTCTGCTGGATGCAGGGGCCGAACCCGACGGCTGGTCGCAAGGCTACGGCGGTGGCAACAACTCGACACCGCTGTGCCTGCTGGTCTCAAGCTGGTGGCCGTTTGCCGCCAAGCTCCAGGCGCCGCTCGTCGCCGCACTCGTGCAGGGAGGAGCTCGCGCAAACGGCCTCGACGACGACGGCATGCCGCTCGCGACGGCGCTGGTGTTTGGCTACCGCACCGCGGCAGAGGCGCTGTTCGAATGCGGGGCGCGCGTCGACAACATCCTGTTTGCCGCGGGACTCGGGCAAGCGGACCTGCGCAGCCGACTCGCGCCATCGAGCGACGCAAAGCGCAACGACAACGAGACAGCAGCTCTGTTGGGCAGCTACCGCTCCCCGTTTGGCGTAACGCCGCCAACGACCCGAAAAGGCGTTCTGCAGCAGGCGCTGCACTTTGCGGTCAGCCACAGCCGTCATGACGCCATTGACCAGCTGCTCGTTGCCGGCGCCGACAGCAACGGCGAGGTCGACGGCCACCACTGCCGTCTGCCGCTCGTGCAGGCCCTGTTTTTGAAGCGATCGGCGACCGCCATCCACCTGCTCTCGCACAGCGCCGACCCGGATCGCGTCGACACAAAGCGCAACACCACCGCGCGCGGTCTGGCTCGAGAAACGCAGCTCACCGAGTTCTTGCAGGCACTCGAGCGCTAGACCAGCAGCCCGCATCAAAGAATGCATTTGCGCGACGCTCGCGGATTGGGAGCAGCAATCGGTTAGCGTGCCCCGCATGCACGGGACCACTTCGTTCGCGGCGGCCGCCGCCATTGCCCTCGCCGCCGTCGCCACGCCCCTCAGCGCGCCACGCTGCCAAAGCCACAAGGCCGCGGACACCCGCGGCGGCAGCAAGCCCGATGGCGCCGTGTTGCACCAGCTGTTCAATGGCAAGGACCTAGAAGGATGGACGCCGAAGATCACCGGCTACGCCGCCGGCGAAAACTTTGCCGACACCTTCCGCGTCGTCGACGGCCTGCTGACCGTTTCGTATGAGGGCTACGAAGGCCGTTTCAAGGGTCGCTTTGGGCACCTCTTTCACAAGCTCGAGTTTGCCAACTATCGGCTGCGCACGGAATACCGCTTTGTCGGCGATCAAATCGATGACGGCCCCGGCTGGGCGTTCCGCAACAGCGGCCTGATGCTGCACGGACAGACCCCTGCGTCGATGCAGCGCGACCAGAAGTTCCCGGCTTCGATCGAAGTCCAGCTGCTCGGCGCACGCCAGCAGGGCGAGCGCCCGACGGTCAACCTGTGCACTCCCGGCACGCACGTGGTCCGCAACGGCAAACTGTGGACGCAGCACTGCCTCAACTCCACGTCGCAGTCGTTTCGCGGCGACGAATGGGTCACGGTCGAAGTCGAAGTTCGCGGCAGCACCATCCGGCACATCGTCGACGGCCACACGGTCTTGACCTACGACGACCCGCAGCTCGACCCGCGCGACGGCGACGCCAAGCGCCTGCTCAAGGACGGCCGTGACAAGGCCCTGCGGCACGGCACGATCTCGCTGCAATCCGAAAGCCACCCGGTGCAGTTTCGCAAAGTCGAGCTACTGGAACTCAACGAGCCGAAGCCTTGGCGTGAGCCGCTGTCGTCGGCCAAGCTCGAAACGAACTTCGCCACCAAAGGCAACTGGTCGCTGGCCGACGGCAAGGCGCGTCTGACGCCGCGCGACGGCGAATCCGGCTGGCGCCGCTTTGATCACTACCTGTGGCTTACAGAAAGCGATTCCGGCGAGCCCAGCTCATTCGGCGAGTTTGACGCGGAGTTTGACTACAAGCTGCAAGCAAGCGGCAACAGCGGCTTCTACTTTCACGTTGGCGACCGCAGCCGACCTGTCGGCACCGGCATCGAAGTGCAGCTGTTTGCAACCGAACCCGGCAAGAAAAAGCTGACCGACCACGACGCGGGCGGCATCATCCCCGGCGGCCCGCCGAGCGAAAACGCCGCCAACCCGGTTGGCGAATGGAACCACATGCACGTGCGCTGCGAGGCGGGCCAGATCCTGGTGACGCTCAACGGCCGACTCGTGCACACCATGCCGCTCGACCACAAGCGCATCGCGGATCGCCCGGCCGCCGGCGCCATCGGCTTTCAGGACCACTCGCTGCCGCTGGAAATTCGTCGGCTGCGGATCCGCAGCTTGTAAGAGTTCGCGGTTCGCATGAAGCCGGCCGCATGGGCCCGCGCGGCTACATTCGAGCCGGCGCCACCACGGGACAAGTCGACCGCGGAACAATCTGCGTCCCGGTGGTAGCGTTCTGCTATGACGCGCCTCGGCATGATCTTCGCGACGCTCACACTGTTCGCGCCCCTGGGCTTGGCCACCAGGACCGCGCAGGCGCAGGACCCCGTCGACTTCGCCCGCGAAGTCCGACCGATCCTCTCCAACCACTGCTTCGCCTGCCACGGCCCAGACGCCGAAGGTCGCGAAGCCAAGCTGGACCTATCCAACGAAACCGGCGCGCTACGCGTGCTCGCG
This sequence comes from Planctomycetota bacterium, assembly GCA_045105235.1. Classification (GTDB taxonomy): domain Bacteria; phylum Planctomycetota; class UBA1135; order UBA1135; family UBA2386. The sequence continues at coordinate 148,765 of JBGCDH010000024.1, forward strand.
CCCGGCGATCTGGGCGGCAGCGAGCTGTGGCTTCGCATCCACGATGCGGACGATCCCATGCCGCCCGAGGACGCGCACAACCCGCTCTCGCCCGAACAGATCGCGACCTTGCGGCGCTGGATCGAAGCCGGTGCGAGCTACGCGCCGCACTGGGCGTTTGTCGACCCCGTCGCTGCGGCAGCTCCGCCTGCAGTCGCCGCTGCCGACGAAGCCTGGCCGCTGCAGCCGCTCGACCGCTACCTGCTCCGCAGCTGGGAGCAGTCGGGACAAGCCCATGCTGGCGATGCCGACCCTGCCACACTGCTGCGCCGCGTCACGTTCGACCTGACCGGCCTGCCGCCCACGCTCGCCGAACTGGACCGTTTTGTGGCGCAGCCGTCTTCGTATGACGACGTCGTCGAACGACTGCTCGCAAGCCCGCACTACGGCGAACGCATGGCGATGCTGTGGCTCGACCTCGTGCGCTACGCCGACACCGTCGGCTACCACGGCGACCAGGATCAGCGCGTCTGGCCCTACCGCGACTACGTCATCGATGCGTTCCAGAACAACATGCCCTTCGATCAGTTCACGATCGAACAGCTGGCCGGCGACCTGCTGCCGGATCCGACCCAGCAGCAGCTGATCGCGACCGCCTACAACCGACTGCTGCAGACATCGCACGAAGGCGGCCTGCAGCTCGGCGAATACCGCGAGATCTACATGGCCGACCGCGTGCGCAACGTGTCGGCAGTTTGGATGGGCGCCACGGTTGGCTGCGCCCAGTGCCACGACCACAAGTTTGATCCCTACACGGCGCGCGACTTCCACGCACTCGGCGCGTTCTTTGCTGACGTCGACGACGAAGCGCACCTGCGCAACCCGTACGGCAACCTCAACCGGCTGCCGACGCCGCGTTTGCCGGAGATGCACGTCGTGACGCCGGAGGCCGGGCAGAAGCTTGCGGCGCTCGACGAGAAGCTCGCGGTTGCGAAGCAAGAACTGGCCACAGCCATCAAAACACTCCCGCAGCGATACTCGGCGTGGCTGCGCTCGCTGCGTCGCAAAATTGCCAAGGGCGACTCCGTCGAAAAGACGTGGATCGATGACGTCGTCGCGACCGGCGGCAGGCAGCAGGGCGACTGGCAGTTCGGCGTGCAGAAGGGCGTTCCGCCAAAGTTCGGCAAGTCCTACCGCACGCAGACGGTGCCCGGCCTTGGCCAGCACTACACCGCGGAGACCGAGGCACGCATCGAAGTCGGGGCCGATGACAGCATCTTTGCCTGGGTCTATCTGGATCCGAACAACCCGCCGACCGCGGTCATGCTGCAGCTGCAGAAAGACGGCCGCGACTGGAGCCACCGTGCCTACTGGGGCAACAACGACATCAGCCACGGCCGCCGCGACAAGCCGTGGGCCGGCTACCAGCGCATCGGCGACCTGCCAGCTCTCGGCAAGTGGGCTCGCTTGTCCGCGCGCATGCAGGACCTCGGCCTGAAGCCCGGCAGCGTCGTGCGAGGCGTCGCCTTTACCCAGCACGGCGGCACCGTGCACTGGGATCGCTCGGGCACGAGCACCGACCCTGCGTCGCCGGCCGTGCGCAAGGCACTCAAGAACGTTCGCGTCAAAGCGAAGCAGCAGGCCGCGCAGAAGGTTCTCGCCGTAAGCCACCGCGAGCAAGACGAACGCGTCGCCGCCGCCGAGGCCGCTGTGGCGCGACTCGAACAGGCAAGCCAGCGCATCACCGACACGATGCCGAGAACGCTCTACACGCGCGCGCTCGCCGAGCCGCGCATGGTCAAGGTGCGGCCGCGCGGCAACTGGCTCGACGACTCGGGCGAGGTTGTGCAGCCCGCGATCCCGGCGTTCCTCGGCAAGCTTGCTGGCGGCGGCCGCGCCACGCGACTCGATCTGGCGCGCTGGCTGGTCGACCCGAACGTCACAGCCGGAACCAAAGCACGCGGACACGGGCTGCGCACCGCGCGCGTCTTCGTCAATCGCATCTGGGCGATGCTGTTTGGAGTGGGCCTGTGCCCGTCCACCGAGGACTTTGGCGGGCAGGGACGGCCGCCGACCTACCCCGAGCTGCTCGATGCCCTGGCGATCGACTTTGTCGAGTCAGGCTGGGACGTCAAGCAGCTGCTGCGCACGCTGGTCACCTCGCGCGCCTACCGCATGTCGTCGCGAGCCGATGCCGCCGCGCTGGCTGCGGACCCCTTCAACGAACGCTTCGCCCGCCAGGCCCGCAACCGGCTGCCGGCGGAGATGATCCGCGACAACGCGCTGGCGATCAGCGGCCTGCTGGTCGCAGACATCGGCGGCCCCAGCGTCAAGCCGCCGCAGCCCGAAGGCTACTACCGCCACCTCAACTTCCCGACGCGCAAGTACCGCGCGGACGAAGATCCACGGCAGTGGCGACGCGGCGTCTACGTGCACTGGCAGCGCCAGTTTTTGCACCCGATGCTGCGCGCCTTCGACGCGCCGACGCGCGAAGAATGCACGACCCAGCGCGCGATCTCGAATACGCCGACGGCGGCGCTGACGCTGCTCAACGATCCCGTCTTTGTCGAGGCCGCGCGCGCCTTTGCTGCCCAGACGATCTCGCAGCGCGGCACCGATGGTGACCGGCTGATCCGCGCCTTCCGCAAGGCTACCCAGCGGCAGCCTTCACCCGCCGAGATCGACGTCCTCAAGCGACTGCTCGCCCGCAACCGCAGCCATTTCGAGAAGCACCCCGAAGCGGCGGCGAAGCTGCTCGCCGTCGGCCGCTCGCCGAAGGCCGGCAACGAGAACAAGAAGCCCTTCGAGCACGCGGCCTGGACCCAGGTCATGCGCGCCATCCTCAACCTGCACGAGACCATCACCCGTGGCTGATATCGAACGCATCGCTTCGCTGACGCGCCGCAACCTGCTCGGGCGCATGTCCATGGGCCTTGGCGCGGCGGCGCTGTCCCAGCTGTGGCCGCAGCGCGAGCTGGCACGCAGTGCGCTCGGCGGCGGCGGGTCCGTCTCGCCGCTGCACCACGCGGCCAAGGCCAAACGCGTCATCTTTTTGTGCATGGCCGGTGGCCCGAGCCACCTCGAGACCTTCGACGAGAAGCCGGTGCTCGCGCAGCGCGACGGCGAGCCGATGCCAACCTCGATCACGGCCGGCCAGCCGCAGGCGCAGCTGCAGGGCAAGGCGCTCAAGTGCCTCGGCCCGCGCGCCACGTTTCGTCGCTACGGGCAAAGCGGCCAGTCGGTGTCGAGCTACCTGCCGCACATCGCAGGCGTCGCCGACGACATCGCCATCGTGCGCTCGATGGTGACGGAGCAGATCAACCACGATCCGGCGCACACGTTCATGAACACCGGGTCGATCATTTCCGGGCGACCCAGCATGGGTGCTTGGATCCAATACGGCCTCGGCTCGCTCAACCACGACCTGCCGGGTTTTGTCGTGATGACGAGCGTCGGCGGGCGCAACCCGCAGCCGATCGCGGCGCGCCAGTGGTCGAGCGGCTTTCTGCCCAGCCGCCACTCCGGCGTCGAGTTCCACGCCAAGGGCGACCCGGTGCACTACGTCAACAACCCGCCGGGGATCTCGCGTGCCCAGCAGCAAGACCTGGTCGAACAGGTCAACGCACTCAACGAGCTGCGCGCGCAGCAAACCGGCGACCCCGAAATCCACTCGCGCATGGCGCAGTACGAGCTCGCGGCGCGCATGCAGCTTTCGGTGCCCGAGCTGGTCGACATCTCCGACGAGACGCCGGCAACCCTCGCGATGTACGGCGCCACACCGGGCGATGGCTCGTTTGCCAGCAACTGCCTGCTGGCGCGCCGGCTGGCCGAACGCGGCGTGCGCTTCATCCACCTCTACCACCGCGGCTGGGACCACCACGGCGGCCTGCGCCAATACATGGGCATCTGCAGCCGCCACACCGATCAGCCAACCGCCGCGCTGATCCTGGACCTCAAGCGACGCGGCCTGCTCGAAGACACGCTGGTCATTTGGGGCGGCGAGTTTGGCCGCACGCCGATGTCGCAGGGCGGCGGCAAGGACCCCGGCCGCGACCACCACATCAAAGGCTTCTCGATGTTCTTGGCCGGCGGCGGCGTCAAGAGCGGCATCACGCACGGCGCGACCGACGACTTTGGCTACCACGCGGCCGAGGACGTGGTGCACGTTCGCGACCTGCACGCGACGATGCTGCATCTGCTCGGCATCGACCACCAGCGCCTGTCGATGCCGTTCCAGGGACTCGACGTGCGGCTAACCGGGGTGGAGCCGGCGCGCGTTGTCCGGCCGCTGCTGGCATAGTTCCCGACGAGCCCAGGATCTACTGCCGGCGGAGTGGTTCTACCGATATCCTGGGCCGTCGCTCGAACGCGCTTCCGCTGACGCGCCCGTAGACCCGCCATGCCCATGAGCCACCACCACGCCGCCATCGCCCTGATCTCGCTCTGCTGCGCCGGCGGACTCGCAGCGCAAAAGGGCGCCCGCGAACGCGCCATCGACAAGTCGCTCGAGCGCGCCCACGCGGAGTTGACCAAGGAACTCGACATCTGGAGTGATCACTCCACAATCGAAAACGCGTGGCAGGCTCGCTCGAAGCATTTCGTCGTGCGCACCGTCGAGAGCTACATGCTCGCCAACGACATCGCCAAGGGGCTCGAGACGATGTTCGACCATTTCCAGAAGCAGCTCGGCGATGACTATGTGCCAACTACGCTGTTTCCGGTCGTAATCCTGCCGAGCCGCGCCGCCTACAACTCGTTTGGCGAGGCGCACGGCCAAGAGCACTCGTCGTTTTACGGCAGCTTCTTCGCCGCAAGCCATGAGCAGCTTCCGGTTGCGGCCGAATACCACGAGAACCCGACGCTGCTGCGCATGCAGATCACGCACAGCGTCGTGCACCAGTACCTGCATGCGGCGTATCCGCAGTCGATCGGCCGCCGGCCCATGTGGATCGAAGAGGGGCTCGCTGCCTACTTCACCTACTATTGGGATCCGAAGTGGACGCTCGATCGCTTCCTCGAGGCCAAGGAGAAGCGCCGCTTGCCGCGCCTGTCGCAGGCGCTGCGCGCGCAGCCGTCGGCCTACCGCGCCGACCCCGACGCTCGGCTGCTGCAGCTCGCGATGCTGTTTGACTATCTGATCCGTCACCGCGAAGACACCAAGAGCGCGCCGGACGAGCAGGGCAAGATGCGCGGCCCGTTCCGCGACTACCTGGTTGCCGTACTAAAGGGCAACAACACGTCGAAGGAGCCGTTCGCCAAACTGCTGGCGGACCGCGCCCAGCTCAGCGAAGACTTCAACGCCTTCGAGTTTCCGCGGTAGCGATGAAGGCGGTGCGGAGCATCAACGCTCCGTCGAAGCGCGTCCGCCAACAGGACCGAACCCGTCGAGCCGTCTACCGCCGCCGCAGCTTTGAAAGGAAGCCGGCAACCTTTGGGTCGGCACCGCCCGCATCTTGGTAGGCAGCAAACTGCTCGATCGCGTCGTCTGGACGGCCCAGGTAGTCCATGTAGAGAACGCCGAGCGTGTAGCGCGCCAGCAGGTCGGCGCCATCGAGCTCGACCGCGCGCGCGAAGCCTTCGGCAGCCTCGGCGTGCTGGTCGAGGCGGTAGCTGGCAAGGCCACGATAGAACGCGGCGCGCGGCAGCTCGCTGTCGAGCTCTTCGGCTCGCACCGCGCACGCCAAACTCTGCTGCCACTGCTGTTGCCGCGCGTGCTCCGTCGCCAATAGCAGTTGGACCTGCGCCGGCGACGACGGCTTGACCGCGAGCTCGGCCGAGCCGGCCCGCTGCCAGGCAGCGATGGCCTGCTCGCTATTCGACAGCCCCTGCTCGGCCAGACCTTCGAGCACGAGCACATCGCCGGTCTTGGGACGCAGCAGCGCCAGCTCGGTCTGGGCTTCTTGGTAGCGCTCCTGGGCAATCAGCAGCTCGGCGTGCAGCTGCCGCAGCGAGACCGCGTGGTCGGCCATCGCCAGGCCAGCGCCGCACTCACGCTCGGCCGCCTGCGGATCGCCCTTGCGGTCGAAGGCGACCGCCAAGCCGCGGTAGGCTCGCCACAGCGACGAGTCGCCGCGCTTGGCCTGCCGAAAGGACGTCAACGCATCGTCCAATCGGCCTTCACCCAGCAGCGCTTCGCCGCGGTAGACGAGCACCAGGGGGTGCTCTTGCACCTTGCTGCCCTCGCGACGCAGCAGCTCCAGCGCATCCGCCGCCGCGCCCTTCTCCAGCAGCACGGCAGCCGCGCCGGCAAATGCCTCCCCGCAGGTATCATCACGCGCCATCGCCGCGCGAAATCTCTGGTCGGCATTCTCAAACTCGCCGCGTTCGAAAAGAAGCCAACCGATGCCGGCCACCGCGGGCGCATAGCCGGGCAGCCGCTTCTCGGCCTCCTGGAAATCGAGCATCGCGGTATCAGGATCGCGCTGGCGTTCGTAAATCCGCGCTCGCACGCAGTAGGCCTCGGCATCGGCAACCGGCATGCGCACGGCCTTGTCGGCCGCCGACATCGCCGCCGCCAGCTGGCCCGTGCGCAGCCGATCGAGCGCCGATTCGATCTGCACGATGTAGTCCTGCTGCTCGTTGCTGCGGTTCTCCCGCGGGATGTCGCGCACCAGCTGCGCCTCGTCCGCTTCGCCGCCGCCAAAGCCGAACATCCAAACCAACGCGCCAATAGCGACCGCAGCGCCAACGCCCGCCAAGACCAGCGGCGTGCGACTAGAGGCCGCCGCCGGCGCGCGGCCAGAGCGACCGCGCTTGGCAGACCGCTGCGTCGCCGTCTGCGAACGGCTGCTGCGGCGGCGCACCGACGTCGAACTCGAGCCGCGCTGCACCCGATCGAGCCGCACGTCGTCGAGCTCTTCAAGCATCGCGGCTGCATCTTCAAAGCGTTCGTCGCGATCCTTTGCCATCCCGCGCCGCAACAGCGGATCGAGGTCGACGGGCACCGGATGCTTGGTCGCATGGTCGAGCACCGACGGCGGCGCTTCGGTCGTGCTGCGCATCAGCATCTCGGTCATGTCCGCGCCCTTGAACGGCTGGTGCCCCGTCAGCATCTCGTAGAGGATCAGAGAGGCCGCGTAGAGCTCTGAACGCGCGTCGACCTCTTCGCCGCGCCACTGCTCGGGCGCCATGTAGAGCGGGGTGCCCATAACCCGCCCCGACATCGTCTGCAGGCTCGCATCGAAGCGACGGTCGACGAGTTTCGACAAGCCAAAGTCGAGCACCTTCAGGGCGAGCGTGTCGTCGACGCCGCGCACCACCATCAGGTTTTCTGGCTTCAGGTCCCGGTGCACCACGCCGTGGCGATGCGCCTCGGCGAGCGTCTGCAGCAGCTGCCGCGCCAGCCCGACGGCGGTCTCGGTCTCAAGCGCCCCTTCGCGCGCAAGCAGCTCCTTGAGGTTTTCGCCGTCGACCAGCTCCATGGCGAGGAAGCACGTGCCTTCGTCCGTGCGGTCGAAGTCAAAGATCTGGATGACGTTGGGGTGGCTGATTTGGCCGGCCGCGATGCCCTCCCGCTGGAAGCGCTGCATGGCCTCGTCGCCAAGCTGCAGCTCGCGGTGCAGGACCTTGATCGCGACCTTCTTTTTGAGGGCGACGTGTTCCGCGAGGTAGACCGTTCCCATGCTGCCGGCGCCGAGCTCGGACAGGACGCGATACTTGCCGTTGAGAACGCGGCCGCCGATGCCCGCGTCGCCCCCCGCCGCGGCCTGCGTGCCGCAGGACGGACAGAAGGCGAACGACTGCTCAGATTCGAATCCACACTGACCGCATTTCATGTCGTTCTTTTGGCGCACCGAGTTCGCTCGCAAACGTGGCCTTTCAGACCGGACTCTGGGACCTGATGGGACGAGCCCATACCGCTGCTACGTCCAGACCATGCCGAGGAGGGAAGAGATTATCGCCAGGCAGTCGGGAAACACCCGTCGACCGACCTTCCGCCAGCAGTCTCGGGTCGGATTCCTGGCATTGCGGACAGGAACCGGGAAGGATGAGCGCTCGCGCCCCCTCCAAGCACCACCATGAGCTGGACCAAGCTGCCGCTGCCCCTTCTATTCTGTGCCGCCGTCGCGGCCGGCTGCTCAACCACGTCAGCCGACCGCCAGGTGGCCGACCCGGAGATGGAGCAGAAAACGGTCGACCGCGCCGGCATGGACAAGAAGCGGCGCGACTTCCACAAGGTGCTGATCGACCTCGACAAGGCGATGGACAGCTACGTGGTCGCCCTCGCCAACCGCGGCCAACCCCGGGCGGACCAAGACGCCGAGAAGATCGAAACGCTGCTGCGCGACTCCGTGCTCGACTCGGGCTTCACGGAGACCAAACAGGGACGAAGGGTCTCCGGCGGCGCGCCAGGGGAAAACTTCGACCGCATCAAGGCGCTGGCAACGAACGCTTCAAATCCTGCGCAGCAGGGCATTGCGCTCGCGGCGCTCGGTTTCTCCGGCCGCCCAGAAGTCATGGGAACCATCGTGCAGGGCGCCATGTCCGAAGACCCCGAGGTCGTCGACAAGGCGGTGCTCGGCCTCGCCATTTTGCGCGCGCCGGATACGCCACCTGGCGTGCTGGCCGCCATCGCCGAGAACCAAAAGCACCCGCGCGACGGCCGCGTCCAGGCTGCCTGGGCGCTCTACCGGATCCAGACGCGCATGATCGATACAACCGATGTCGTGACTGTCTGGAAGCGATGGGTCCACGAGACCGAACGCGTGCCGGAGGCCGCGATTGTGCAGGCCGTTCGCGGCCTCGGCCTCGCCGCCGACGACAGCAACGCCGAGATCGTCGTTCCGCTGCTTCGCCATCCAACGCCCCGCATCCGCATGGCCGCGGCGCTGGCGCTTGGACGCATGAATGCGCAGGAGCACTGGGCCGAGCTATTGGCACTGCTTGAGCCGAGCGAAACGGTGCAGAACGTGCGCCTGCACGCCCGCAAGGCGCTGATGGCACTTGCCGGCAACAAAGACTACGGCTACGACGTGGCAGCGTGGCAAAAGCAGTTCGATCGCGGGCAATAGCCGGCTGCGCCGCTTACCTGTTGCTGAGCAGCTGCGGCCAAGACAACCAGCAAACCGCCCCACCGCGGGCGGATGGCGGTGCGAGTCCGCGTGGCGAGCGCCCAGAGCGCGCGCCGCCGGTCGCCGACCTCCGCAGCATCGCCGACGACCAGCTGCTCGAGCACGTGCTCGACGCCTGCCATCGCCCGCTGCGCCGGCGCATGCGCAACGTGCGCGCGACGGTCACGCTGCTGGGCAGCGAGTCGGACGCGGAGCAAGCCGGTGACCATGACCGCAAGCGGCGTCCACGGCAGTATCGGCTGCAGGCCAGCTTGCCCGACCGAGCGCGGATCCAGATCGACGCGCGCACGCTGCTGCTGCGCGATCGCATCGTCACCGACTATGAAACCGGCAACGAAGCGCCCGCCGCCGATGCCGACCGCATCCGCGCCATCGTGCGCCTCGTCGATGCGGCCGCGTTCGGTCCGCTCTACCGGGCCGAAGCGTGCGCGCGAACCGGCGCCGACGACGCTTCGTATCGGCTGACGCAGCCGGCGCAAAACGTCGCCGGCGGCAGCGAGCCGCTGACGCTGACGCTGCGAGCCAACACCCTGCTGCCGGCCAGCCTGACGTATGGCGAAGACGTGATCCGCTTCGATGGCTACCTGACCACCGTCGCGTCGTTCGTCGCGCGCCGCGTCACCGAGCCGCGGCTCGGCACCTGCCGCGTGGTCTTTGACGACGGCGGCGTATCGTTCGCAAAGGACATGTTCTTGCCGCGCCAGGGAACCGACGGCGAACGCGCCAACGGCGGCAGCAGCTCAACGACCCGCATGGTCGTGCCCGGCGCCGTGGTCGAAAGCGCATCGCCAACACCGATCGTTGTCACCCAAAAGGCCACCCGCTGGGTCGTGCTGCCAGATGGCGACAGCTGGGCCGAACGGCATGAACGCTACCGCCCGGTGATCGCCGAACTCGAGCAGCAGAACCAGCGCATCGCCGGTTTCCCGATCCTGTTTGAGCCGATTGGCATCGCCGCCAAGGCGGGCAGCACCCGTTTGGCGGCGCCGTTTCGCCAGCGCAAAAACGGCGCCGCCTTTGCGACGCCCGACGAATGGGCGGCCAAGGGCTGGCTCATCGTCGAACAGGCCCGCGGCAAACTGCTCGTGGTCTACCCGCCCGAGGGCGATGTGGCCGCGCGCATTGAGGCTGGCAAGAAGATGCTGCGCCGCGCGCTGAGCAACCGTCGACTGACAGCGCGCGGACCGATCACCGCGCAACCGTTTGTGCACCTTCACGAGAGCATTCCGAGCGCAGCCAAGCTTGAGCAGAGCAAAGTTCGCGTGGCAGTGCGCATCGAGTAGGCCACAATCGCGGCATGCCACAGGCTGGACCTCCGTTATCTGGACCTCCGTCATCAGGAACGCCGTCATCTGCGCCGCCGCCGTCCCCGTCCCCGCTGGCCGTCCACTGGACACTCGAGCGCGGCATCACGTTCTTGAACCACGGTAGCTTTGGCGCGTGCCCGCGCGTCGTGCTCGAACGGCAATCGCAGCTTCGCGCCGAGATGGAAGCGCAGCCCGTACGCTTTTTGCACCGCGAGCTCGAAGCACGGTTGGATGTCGCGCGCGCAGCGCTCGCCCACGTCGTGGGCTGCAACGCCGACGACCTTGCGTTTGTGCCCAACGCGACCACCGGGGTCAACACGGTGCTGCGCTCGCTCGCGTTCGCGCCTGGCGACGAAATCCTGATCACCGACCACGGCTACAACGCCTGCCGCAACGTCGTCGACTACGTTGCCGAACAGAGCGGCGCGCGCGTTGTCACCGCCAAGCTGCCGTTTCCCGTCGCGAGCGAAGACCAGCTGCTGACGGCAGTGCTCGCGGCGGTTACCGAACGCACCCGCCTGGTGCTGATTGACCACGTAACGAGCCCCACCGGCATCGTCCTGCCGGTCGCCGCGATCGTCGCGGCGCTGCGCGAGCGCGGCATCGACACCATGGTCGACGGCGCCCACGGTCCCGGCATGCTGCCGCTCGACCTCGACAAGCTCGGCGCGGCCTACTACACCGGCAACTGCCACAAGTGGCTGTGCGCACCGAAGGGCGCCGCGCTGCTGCACGTGCGCCGCGATCGCCAGTCGCAGGTTCGGCCGAGCACGATCAGCCACGGCGCCAACGACCCGCGCAGCGGGCGCTCACGCTTCCGGCTCGAGTCGGACTTCCTCGGCACGGCGGACTACACCGCCTACCTGTCGGTGCCGACCGCCATCGACTTCTTGCGGGGCCTGATGCCGGGCGGATTGCCGGCCCTGCGAGAGCACAATCGGCGCCTCGTCCTGCGCGGCCGCGACGTGCTGTGCGCAGCACTCGGCATCCAAAAGCCCGTGCCCGACAGCTGCCTCGGCTCGCTAGCCGCCGTCCCGCTGCCGCCCGCCACAACAGCACCGGACGGGCCACAAGCCCTTGACCCGCTGCATGTTGCGCTATGGGAAGAGCATCGCATCGAGGTCCCGGTCATGACCATGGCACGGACCCGACCGCTGCCAGACCTGCGGCTCCTGCGCGTCGCCGGCCAGGCCTACAACTCCCCCGAGCAGTTCGAGCATCTAGGGAAAGCCCTTAAAACGATCGTTTGAAACAATCGTTCGAATGACGTAGTTGTGCCGAAGATGGCCAACCCGGACACGAAGGAGACGATTCTCGACGCAGCCGAAAAGCTGTTCGCCGAGCGCGGCTTCGAAGCCACATCTCTGCGGCAGCTGACTGCGGAGGCCGGCGTCAACCTTGCCGCCGTCAACTACCACTTCGGCAGCAAGGACGACCTCGCCAAGGCCGTGCTGCTGCGCTACGTCGGCCCGATCAACGAGGAGCGTCATCGCCGCTTCGACGTGCTGGCCGAAGCGAGCGCGACGCCATCTGTGGCCGAGATCGTGCGGGCATTCGTCGAGCCTGTCCTCGTGCCGAGCCGCGGCGAAGGCGAACACAGCTGCCGCGCGAACACCGCACTGCCGCGACTCTTTGGCCGCATCACGGTCGAACAACCCGAGTTTTTGCGCGGCTTCGTGCAGGAGCAGTTCGCCGGCCTCGGGCGCCGCGTCGTCGAGATGCTGCAGGCAACATCTCCCGACCTCGATGCCGAAACACTCTGGTGGCGGCTGCATTTCACTGTAGGCGCCATGGCCCACACGCTGCAGAACGCCCACCTGCTGCCGCAAATCTCGGGCGGTGTGTGCCCGACCGACCCGCACAACCCCCAACGAATCGTTGCAGAGCTCGTCGCGTTCGCGGTCGGCGGGCTATCCGCGAAGGAGCTAGCATGAACCCCAAGCCACAAAAAAATGCCGCTGCGAGGCAACGGCGAGGACCGCGGCGCGGCCTCTTGGCGACTGCCGTCATGGCGATCGTCGCCGCCGCCGCCGCCGCTGGCTGCGCCACGCACGTGCCACAACGCATCGCCGACGAAGAGCTCGGCATCGACGTTCCGGAGCAGTATGCGGCAAGCGCCAGCGAGGCAAGCGCGACCGAGACGGCAGCAGTGGACACCCGCACCGCCAACGGTCAGGACGCCGCCGCCGCCCCGCGCATCGACTGGTGGCGCGAGTTCGGCAACGAAGCGCTCGATCAACTGATCGCCACAGGCCTGGCCAACAACCGCAACCTGCAGGCCTCGCTCGCCCGCCTGATGCAGGCAACTGCCGCGCACGACATCGCGGGCGGCCCGCTGCTGCCGGAGTTCGACGTCTCGCTCGACGCCAACCGCGCGCGCCGTCTCTTTCTTGGCTTTCCCTTCGGCGGCGGCGGCACGCCGAGCACCACGTTTACGACCTACGGACTTTCGCTCGGTGTTCGCTGGGAGCTCGACGTCTGGGGCCGGCTCAGCTCCGCAGACTCCGCCGCGCTGGCCGACCAACAGTCCGCGCTCGAAAACATGCGCTTCGCGCAGATCAGCCTGTGCGCGCAGATCGCCCGTGCCTGGTTTGCCGCGATCGAAGCGAAGCAGCAACTCGACCTTGCCAGCGCCTCCGCGGACGCCTTTCGCGCAACCCGCGACGACGTCCGCGATCGCTTCGAGCGCGGCGTGCGACCCGCGCTCGAGGTCCACCAGGCACAGACCAACCTCGCCAACGCCGAGGCCGCCGTCGCGCAGCGCCGCGAACTCTTGCAGCGCACCCTGCGCCGGCTCGAAGTTCTCATCGGCAGCTATCCAAAAGGCGCACTAGCGCTCGCCGACACCCTGCCCCAAGCCCTGCCGATGATCCCGGCCGGCCTGCCGAGCGAGCTGCTGCGCCGCCGACCGGACCTGCGGGCCGCAGAGCGTCGCGTCGCCGCCGCCGGCTGCCGCGTCGACGCCGCCGAAGCGTCGCTGTATCCGCGGCTGGCGCTCACGGCGAGCGGCGGCACGCAGTCGCTAGAGCTCGAGGACCTCGTCGACTCCGATTTTCGCGTCTGGAGCCTCGGCGCAAACCTGCTCGAACCGCTGTTTCGCGGTGGCGCCCTGCGCGCCGAGGTTCGCCGGCAGCAAGCAGCCCGCGCCGAAGCGCTGGCCAACTACAGCGGCGCGGTGCTCGACGCCTTTGCCGAGGTCGAAGACCTGCTGGCCAGCGGCGTGCTGCTCGCCACGCGCCTCGGCCACCTCGCCGACGCCGCCGACAACGCTACCTCGGCCCGCGATCTCGCGATCGAGCGGTGGCAGCTCGGCCTCGCCGACTTCTTGACGGTCGCCGACGGCCAAAGGCAGGCATTCGCGGCCGAGTCGCAAAGGCTGCTCGCGACACGGCAGCAGATCGACAACCGGATCGACCTTTTGCTCGCTCTTGGTGGCGGCTACGGCAGCGGACGCGAAGAGCCCGAAGGCGGGCCGGGAGCCCGTGATGGCAATGACGAAGGCAGCGGCAGCGGAAACGGAGAAGCACAATGAAAATCCCTAGACTGGTCCTACAGATCGCCTTGCCGGTTCTGGTTTTGGCCGGCGGCGTGCTCCTGTCCTATCGGATCGCGAACAGCAGCAAGCAGCCGATCGTCGAAGCCGCCAAGAACAGCGGCCCACTCGTTCGCACAACGATCGCCCAGCTCTCATCCGTTCAGCTCGACGTGCTCGCGCGCGGCACGGTCGAACCCCTGCGCACGGTCGAACTGACGGCCGAAGTTTCGGGACGCGTCAAGGCCGCCCACCCGAGCCTGCGCGCGGGCGGATCGTTCACCCCGAACGACGTGCTGATCCAGCTCGACGACACCGACTACGTTCTCCAGGTCACGCAGCAGGAATCGGCCGTGGCCCGAGCCGAACTGCGTTTGATGCAGGAGCGAGCGGAGGGCGAAGCCGCCGAGCGTGCCTGGCGCAAGATGCATGGCGACGAACCCGCCGACGCACTGGTTCGGCGCGAACCGCAGATCAAGGATGCCCGACTCGCCGTCGCCGCCGCCAACGCCATGCTCGAAAAGGCCAAGACCGACCGACTGCGCTGCAAAGTGCAGCTGCCCTTCGCCGGGCGCGTGCAGTCGGTGCAGGCGGACATCGGCCAGGTGGTGCAGCGCGGCCAGCGGCTCGCGGTCGTCTACGACACCAGCTCGCTGGAGGTGCGTCTGCCGATCCCCCTCGACGACATCGCGTTTGTCGATCTGCCGTTTGACGGTGTGGTCGACGACGGTCCAACGGTCAAGCTGACCGCGAACTTCGCCGGGCAAAGCCGCAGCTGGACGGGTTCCATCGTGCGGGTCGAGGGCGAAGTCGATCGACGCACGCGCCAGATCACCTCGGTTGCCCGACTGGACGGCGCCACCCTGAGTGCCGGCGATGGGCAAGCCAACGGCGGCCCTCCGCTGCTCGTCGGCATGTTCGTGTCCGCCCGCATCGACGGCCGCAAACTCGACAACATCGTGGCCGTGCCGCTGTCGGCACTGCACTCGGGCAACCACGTTTGGCTGGTCGCAACATCGACGGCCGCCGAGTCCGCCAGTGAGCAGGCCGGCGAGCGCATCGGCAGGCTGGTCGATCGCGAGGTGCAGGTACTACGCATCGAACGCGAGCGCGCCCTGATCTCGTCTGGCCTCTCCGCGGGCGAAGAGATCTGCCTCAGCACCATCGAAGCGCCGGTCAACGGCATGCTGGTGCGGACACAGCCAAAGACCGCGAAAGCCGCAAACGGCGAGGAGACGAAATGATGGCCGACACGTCTACGGAGCCGACGCCCGAAGAGCTGCCGCCCGAAGAGACCAAGGGCTTCTTCGCGCAGTTCACCATGAACCATGTCGCCGCCACGCTGCTGGCGCTGGCGTTCGTCGTCGCCGGCATGGCGGCTCTGCTGACCGGCCGCGTGCGGCGCGAAGTCTTTCCAGAGATCTCGCCAAACGTCGTCAATATCTCCGTGGTCTACCCCGGAGCGACGCCCGCCGAAGTCGAGCTCGGCGTCAACCAGCGCGTCGAAGAGGCCGTGGCCAGCATCACGGGTGTCGACAAGGTTTCATCTACGGCGACCGAAGGTGCCGGCACGGTCGTCGTCGAGGCGCTGCAGGATGCCGACCTGCTGCAGGTGCTCGACGACGTCAAGAACCGCGTCGACGGCATCTCCAACTTCCCTGCCGAGATTGAAGAACCGATCGTTTCGCGGCTCGTCGTCCGTAAGGAAGTGATCAACGTTTCCCTCAGCGGCGAAACCAGCGAGCTGACGCTCAAGCGACTGGCGGAGCAGACGCGCGACGCCCTGCAAGACCTGCCAGAGATCTCGCAGGTCGAGCTAGCCGCCGTGCGCGACTACGAGATCTCGGTCGAAGTCGGCGAAGCACAGCTGCGCCGCTACGGCCTGACGTTCGATCAGGTCGCCGCGGCCATCCGGCAGAGCAGCCTCGATTTGCCGGCTGGCGCGATCAAGGCGACCGACGGCCAAACCCTGCTGCGGATCCAGGGCCAAAAGTACCGCGGGCGAGAGTTTGAGCAGCTCACCGTCCTAACCAGACCGGACGGCAACGAGGTCCTGCTGTCGGACGTCGCACGCGTCGTCGATGGCTTCGCCGACCAGGACCTCGAAGCGCGCTTCGACGGCAAACCCGCAGCGCTGCTGAAGGTCTTTCGGATCGGTGATCAGGACGCGATCGTCATCACCGCCGCCGTTCGCAAGTGGGTCGAAGAGCAGGGCCGCGCACGGATGCCCGAAGGCGTCGAAATGACGACTTGGCGCGACGAGTCCGTGATCCTGCGCGGCCGGATCGACCTGCTGCTGCGCAATGCCGGCCAAGGCTTGATCCTGGTGTTCGTGATCCTTGCGCTGTTTCTGCAGCTACGCCTCGCGATCTGGGTTGCCGTAGGCATTCCCGTTGCGTTCTTGGGCGCCGTGACGTTCATGCCGATCGCCGACGTGTCGATCAACATGATCTCGCTGTTCGCGTTCTTGCTCGTGCTTGGCATCGTCGTCGACGACGCCATCGTGGTCGGCGAAAACATCGCCCGGCACCGGCGCATGGGTGCGGGACGCATGCTGGCCTCGCTGCGCGGCAGCCGCGAAGTGCGCAAGCCGGTGTTCGCATCGGTGCTGACCACGATCGTCGCGTTCTTGCCGATGCTGTTTTCCGTGCCGGGATCCGACGCCCAGGTCTGGCGCGTCATTCCGCTGATCGTGCTGCCGGTGTTGGCGCTGAGCTTGATCGAGTCGCAGCTGTGCCTGCCGTCGCACCTTACGCTGATGGCGGACGGCGGCGACCGCCGCCCGTGGTTCGGTGCGAGGTTGCTCGGCTGGATGCAGGATCTGGTGCAGTCCGGCCTCGACTGGTTTGTGAACCGCGTCTACCAGCCGACACTCGACACCTGCCTGCGCTGGCGCTACACGACCGTGGCAGCGGCCTTCGCGCTGCTATTCGTGGCGACCTCCATGGTCGCCGCGGGCTTCCCCCGCTTCGTGTTCTTCCCAACCGTCGAAGGCGACAACATCGTGGTGTCGCTATCGATGCCGCAAGGCACCCCTATCGAGCGCACCGTTGAGCAGATGGCTCGCATCGAAAACATCGCGCGCGAGCTCTGCGCCGAATACGACGAAACGACGCCAAGCGAACACGGCAGCGTGCTGCAGCACATGCTGGCGACCGTTGGCTCGCAGCCCTATGCGCTCCAACAGGCGCGCAACGGCGGCAATCGCGACGCACAGTTTCAGTCGGGCTCCCACCTCGGTGAACTCGACCTGCAGCTGCTCCCTTCGGAAAAGCGCACGCCGGGCTCGGATGAGATCATGAGCAAGCTGCGCGAGCGCGTCGGCTCCGTACCCGATGCCTCGGAGCTGACGTTTACGACGTCGTTCTTCTCAACCGGCAAAGACATCGACGTCGAGCTCTACCACGCCGACATGGACGTGCTACGCACCGCCGTGTCCGAACTGGAAACAGAGCTGCGCCGGATGCCGGAGGTCAAAGACGTCACCAACTCCTTCCGCCTCGGCAAGCGCGAGGTCGAACTGCGCCTGCAGCCGTCCGCCGAACCGCTCGGCCTGACCCAACGCGATCTGGCGCGGCAGGTCCGGCAGGCGTTCTACGGCGAAGAAGCGCAGCGCGTGCAGCGCGGCCGCGACGACGTCAAGGTGATGGTTCGCTATCCCGAAGAGGAGCGACGGTCGCTGCAGAATCTGAACGGGATGTACATTCGCACGCCGAGCGGCGACGAAGTCCCGATCCTGAGCGTTGCCGAGTTTGACAGCGGGCGCTCCTTTTCCACGATCACGCGCGTCGACCAGAAGCGCGCGCTGCGCGTCAGCGGCGAGATCGACGAAAACGACCCCGACGCCAGCGCCGACGCGATCAACGCGCGGCTTCGCGACAGCGTTCTGCCAGCCATCGTCTCGCGCCACGCCGGCCTCTCCTGGGCCTTCGAAGGCGATCAGAAGAAGAAGACCGAGCTGCTGGTCTCGCTGGCCGGCGGCTTCATCATCGCGCTGTTTGCGATGTATGCATTGATCGCGATCCCGCTGCATTCGTTCCTGCAGCCGTTCCTGATCCTCATTGCGATTCCGTTCGGCTTCGTCGGCGCCGTGATCGGGCACATGCTGACGGGCTACGACCTCAGCATCCTGTCGATGTTCGGCGTGATTGCGCTCAGCGGTGTGGTCGTCAATGACAACATTGTGCTCGTCG
Organism: Planctomycetota bacterium; assembly: GCA_045105235.1. GTDB lineage: Bacteria > Planctomycetota > UBA1135 > UBA1135 > UBA2386. The sequence goes on from JBGCDH010000024.1 coordinate 166,847, forward strand.
ACTGGGTCAACCAGCGGCGCAAAGAGCACGACACCCTGCTCGCTGCCGTTCGATCTGCCGGAGCCGCAAGATTCCGGCCGATCTTGCTGACGTCGCTGACCACGTTCTTCGGCCTGCTGCCGCTGCTGCTGGAGCGAAGCGTGCAGGCAAGGTTCCTCGTGCCGATGGGCGTCTCGCTGGCGTTCGGCGTGATCTTCGCAACGCTGATCACGCTGCTGCTCGTGCCGAGCCTCTATCTCGTGCAGGCAGACATCGTCGCCGCAACCCAACGCGGCTGGCGACGACTCGGTCGCGCGTGGCATTGGCTCTACGGCACGAACGATGACGTCGACGCCCGCGTGACCTAGCGTCGCCGCGCGTCGCAACGCATGTGGCATGGACCGACAGCGCCATGCCGAACGGGCAATGCAGTCGTCAATACGTCGATTGCGGCAAGACAATGTGCCTGGAACGGTTCTTTGAAAAGCCACCCGCGGACAGGGAAGCGTAGGTGGTTGCCATGATCGCGAGCCTGTCCGCTTCCCTGAGACTCTCAGGGTTCACCTTGACACTCCTGCTCGGCTGCGCCCTTGAGGCACAAGCGCTTGAGGTCCACGACACAGCCCCCATCGGCGCGCCGCTGACGTTTCGGATCGATACCGGCACGCCGGTGACTGACTACTGGATCGAGCTCAGCTTCGGCGGCACCGCCCCGGGCTATTTGCTGCCGACGACCAATCGCCTCTTTCCGCTCAATCGCCCTTGGGTGATCAGCGAACTCGGTGGCGACCTCAACCCGACCACATTCGCCAACTTCACGGGCACCTCGGACTCGGATGGTTACGCCACGGCGACGATGTTCGTTCGCGAGCAGCCCGCGCTCGTGGGCCTGCAAATGAACGCGTGCCTGCTCATCCAGGATCCAACCGCTCCCGAGGGTGTGCGCACCATTATCGGCCCGCGCAGCATCACGATCACGCCGGCGGACCGGCCGACGTGGACGCAGTTTCCGCCGAGTTCGGACTCGCGCGTCGTCTACGTCAGCTCGGCTTGGGGCAGCGATTCGTACAGCGGCCTAAGCCCATCGCAGCCGGTCCGCTCGGTCGCCAAGGGCATTTCGCTCATCCGCCATGGCTACCCAGACCAGCTGCTGTTTCGTCGCGGCGACGTCTGGGACGAGCCCATCGGCGGCTGGAAGAAAGGCGGACGGTCCGCGTCCGAACCGCTGGTCATCGGCAGCTACGGACGGGAAAGCGAGCGCCCCCTGTTCCGCACCGGAACGGCTTCGGGAATCACCTTTACCGGCGGCGGCGGCGCTCCGCCAACGATGGACCACGTGGCCCTCGTGGGCCTGTCGTTCTACGCCCACACGCGGGACCCGCAGTCGCCAAGCTATGTTGGCCCCGGCGCCTCGGCATCGCGCGGACTGCTCTACCTACGCCCAGGCACGAACCTACTGATCGAAGACTGCGAGTTCCGCTGCTACGCGTTCAACGTCGTCGTGCAGGGCGAAGGTGCCGGCTTGAGCAACTTCAAGCTGCGCCGGAACGTGATCGCCGACTCCTACGGCATCGTCGGCAGCTACCTGTCGCAAGGCATCTACATGATCAACGTGCATGGAGCGGTGATCGAGGGCAACGTCTTCGACCGCAACGGCTATGACGATCAGCCGGGCGGCACCGGCAATATCTATGGCCACAACATCTACGTGCAGTTTGAGAACAGCGACATCACGGTGCGCGACAACCTGATTGCCCGCGGCGCCAGCCACGGCATCCAGCTGCGCTGCGGCGGCCGCGTGCTCAACAACGCCTTCGTGCGAAACGCCATCTCCGTGCTGATCGGAGCCGGCGCCCCCGGCGCTGCTCCCGTCGCCAACGAAGTGCGCGGCAACGTCGTCCTCCACGGCCGCGACATCGGCCCGAATATCCTGCGCGGCTGGGCCGTTGATGTGCAGAGCGCAGACAACGTGACCATCACCGAGAATATCTTCGCGCACAACAGCGGCAGCTTCCCGGTTGGCGTTCACCTCGAACAAGTCAACACGGCGGTCGTCGAGCAGAACACCATGCACATGTGGAACGGCGGCAACCTGCAGCAGACGGCGCCGCTGCCGAGCCACGACGTCGACCTCAACATCCTGAGCCAGGGGCCTTCCTTCGCCAACAACCTGCTGTCGCCAGGCGTCGAATATCGCGCCGCCAGCCGCGGCGTCGACACGTTTACCAGCTACCTCGGCAGCCCGGGGTCGATCGCCAGCTTCCTCGACGAAGCCCGCGAACAGAAGCGCAACTACTGGCGTCCCGCTTTCACCGCGCGCAGCCTGCAGAGCTACATGCGCGAAGGCTTCCGGCCAAAGAACCAGCTTGCGCAGGTTCAAATCGGCGCCGTGCCCTACCAGTAGTTCGATCGGCGGGCCGCGGCGGGCACGCCCCTGTCGGCTGCGCGTCTCAAGCGCGCTCTAGCGAAGCGAGCACTGCGGCATCTTCTGCGATGCCGCGAATGGTCTCGACCGAGACCGTTTGCTGTGCATCGGTGTAGGCCGTATCCGGGTCTGTGTGGGCCTCGACGATCAGCCCGTGCGCCCCGGCCGCCAGTCCCGCGCGCGCCATCGCGCGCACACGATCGCGGCGACCGATGCCGTGAGATGGATCCACCAGCACGGGCAGGTGCGACAGTTCGCGCACGGCCGGCACAACGTTGAGGTCGAGCGTGTTGCGCGCGTGATTGCCGAACGTCCGGATGCCGCGTTCGCACAGGATCACGTTGCCGTTGCCGCCTGCCAGCAGGTATTCCGCCGCCATCAGCCATTCCTGCAGCGTCGCCGACGGGCTGCGCTTGAGCAGGATGGGCCGCTCCACTTCGGCGAGAGCGCGAAGCAGCGTGAAGTTCTGCATGTTGCGCGCACCGACCTGCAGCACGTCCACATGCTCGGCCATGACTGCGACATCCTGCGCGTCAATCACCTCGGAGACGATGCCCAAGCCGGTTGCCTCACGCACCTGAACGAGAGTTCGCAACCCTTCGCGACCGAGTCCTTGGAAATCGTACGGACTGGTTCGCGGCTTGAAGGCTCCGGCTCGGAACAGTTTGGCACCCGCCTTCGCCACCGCTTCCGCAATCGCAACCGTGCGCGCTTCGGTCTCGACACTGCAGGGACCTGCAATCAGCACAGGCGCGCAGCTGCCGCCGATTTCGACATCGCCAACCCGCACGACCGTGTCTTCCTGACGCGTCTCCCGACTGACTAACTTGTAAGGCCGGGTCACGCTGATCGTGTCGACCACTCCCGGCAACCGCGCCAGCGGCGCCGGGTCGACCGGCCCCTTGTTGCCCGTCACACAAATCGCGGTGCGACTCGGGCCGGGGACAGGGATCGGCTGGAAACCGAGTTTGCGGATGGTGTCTTCAACGGCACTCGCCTGAGCGACGGTGCATTCCGGATGGAGGATTACGAGCATGACGAACTCTCTTCTCGGCGAGGGGTCGCCGGCAGCAGGGATTGAAAGGTGGAAACAACGGCTTGGCAGCAGGCGTCGGCATCGCCGGGCTGCGCTTGCCACGCCGCTTCGAGCGCGCGCAGCAGGTGACTGCCAACCACCGCAAGGTGTGCGCCGGAAGCGTGCACGTCCGCGACATCCTCGCGCGTGCGCAAGCCAAAGCCGACGCACAAGGGGACCTTGCGTGGCACCGACAAGCGCGCCACAACGCGCTCGCACAACGCCCGACGAGCGTCGCGGTCCGCCGCCTTGGCACCGGTGATGCCCTGGTGCCCAGCGAGGTAGACAAACGCATCGCTCGCCTGCGCAATCGTATCGAGGCGGGCTTCCGGTGTGCGCGGCCCGCACAGCAGCACAACGCCAAGTTCTTGTTCGCGGCATGCATGCCGCAGCGGCTCTCCCTCTTCGAGCGGCACGTCGGGAACCAGCAACGAGCTCGCCCCCGCCGCGACCGCGTCTTTGCAGAAGCGCTGATAGCCGCGCGCGTGCACCAAATTGCCGTAGACCAGCAGGTTGCACGGCGTTTCGGGGCATGCCGCGCGGATCCGCGCCAGCACTTCCAAGGCCTGATCCGTCGAAACACCGGCCGCACGCGCACGTTCGCCCGCCGCCTGCACCGCAGGCCCGTCCGCGCTGGGATCGGCGTATGGCAAGCCCAATTCGAGCATGCCGGCCCCGGCCTGCACGAGCGCGCAGGCCAGCTGCACCGACGCATCTGGGGTAGGATCGCCCAGCATCAGAAACGGACTGGTGAAGCGACGTTCACCAGCCAGCAATTCACGGAGGCGCGACACGCTCACGACTTGCCTCCACCGTTCCCACGCACCGAGCTGCGATGCGCCATCAGCGTATCGAGGTCCTTGTCGCCACGACCCGAGAGGTTGACGACTACGGTGCTGCCTTCGGCAAGCACGCCGTCCTCGACCGCGCGCAAGCAGAGCGCCAGCGCGTGCGCCGACTCAATCGCCGGCAGGATCCCCTCGGTTTCGCACAGGCACGCAACCGCCGCGAGCGCATCTTCGTCGACTACCGGCAGGTAGCGAGCCCGTCCCGAATCGCGCAAGAACGCGTGCTCGGGGCCCACCGACGGATAGTCGAGGCCGGCCGCCACGCTGTAGCTATCGCGAACCTGACCGTCCTTGTCCTGCAGCACGTAGCTGCGCGAGCCGTGCAGGAGGCCAGGAGTCCCCTCCGAGAGCGTCGCGCCATGCCGACCGCTCGCCACGCCACCGCCCCCCGGTTCCGCTCCGAGCAGCTGCACGTCCGCATCGCCGACGAAGCCAGAAAACAGGCCGATCGCATTGCTGCCACCGCCCACACAGGCAACCGCTGCGTCGGGCAAACCGCCGATGCGCGCCCGGCACTGCGCCCGCGCCTCGCGTCCGATGACCGCATGCAGATCGCGCACCAGCGTCGGAAACGGGTCCGGACCACAAACCGTACCCAGCACGTAGTGCGTATCGTCGACGGTCGCCGCCCAGTCGCGCATGGCTTCGTCGATCGCTTCTTTCAACGTCCTAGCACCGGTCTGCACCGCGATCACTTCGGCCCCGCAAAGCCGCATGCGGGCAACGTTCGGCGCCTGTCGCTCCACGTCGCGAGCGCCCATGTAGACGGTCACGGCCAGTCCATGACGGGCGCCCGCCATAGCCGTGGCTACGCCGTGCTGCCCCGCCCCTGTTTCGGCAACGAGTCGCCGCTTGCCGAGCCGCTTGCACAGCAGCGCCTGGCCGATGACGTTGTTGGTCTTGTGGGCACCACCGTGCAGCAGGTCTTCGCGCTTGAGCAAGACGCGCAGCCGCGCACGCTCACCAAACCGTGGCGCTTCGGTGAGCGGCGTCGGGCGGCCAGCCCAGCTGCGCAGTTCTCGACGGAACTCCCGCTGAAACGCCGCCGTCGGCACGACGTCGCGGCACGCAGTCGAAAGCTCTTCGAGCGCATGCCAGAGCAGCTCAGGTGCAAAGCGGCCGCCGAAGGCGCCGAACGCGCCAAGTTGAGGAATCGTACTCATGTGCTTTTCTCTCCTGTTGGTGCGACGCTCGTGATGGGCATCGCCGCTGCGGCCCGAACCGCTTCGAACAAGGCGCGCATGCGCGCCGGGTCCTTGTGACCTGGCGACGCTTCCGCGCCGCTGCTGACGTCAATCCCCCACGGCCGTCGCCGCAGCAGCGCCGCGATGTTGTCGGGCCGAATGCCGCCTGCGACGAACACGTATTCCGGGCCCGCGTCACCGAGAATGCGCCAATCAAACGCCGTCCCCGCGCCGCCCGCACCGCCGTCGAGCAGCACCGGCGAGCCCGCGCACGGCGCAGGCTCAAAGCGCGGCAGCTCGACGCACGCGGCATCGAGGCGATGCACGGCCATCGCGCGCAGCCCGCGTGCATGCAGCCGTTCCAGCCGTGCGCCATCCGCATCGTGCACCTGCACGGTGCGCACGTCGAGCGCGTCGGCGGCGGCGACGATGCCCTGGTCATCGACGGATCGAAACACCAGCACAACCTCCGCTCGTCCGCGCGCCGCCGCCGCAATGGCCGCAGCGTTGCGACGATTGGCGCACCGCGGCGAATCGGGCGCGAGCACAATCCCAACGTGCGTGGCGCCGAGCGTGATCGCCAGTTCGGCATCGGCACGCTGGCACAGCCCACAGATCTTGATCTTCACGACCGAACCTCCGCAAACGATGCGGCGGAGCCGCCGCGCATCAGCGCCGACCCGATCAAGACCGCATCGACCAAGCCCAGCAGCTCGGCAAGCTGGTCGACGTTCTCGTAGCCAGACTCGGCCACGACAATGCGGTCTTCCGGCAGCCGCCGGGCAAGCCGTGCGGCGTTGCTGCGGTCGATGCGCAGCGTGTCGAGGTCGCGGTTGTTGATGCCGAGAAGAACGTGGTCAAACGCGACAGCGCGCTCGAGCTCCGACTCGTCATGGCATTCGACGAGCGCTTCGAGGCCCGCGCCTTCGCAGGCTGACACCATCTCGCCGAGCAGCCCCCCCGGCAGGCAGCGCACGATCAGCAGGACGGCACTGGCACCCGCGCATCGCGCTTCTTGCACCTGCTCGGGACGGACCAGAAAGTCCTTGCGCAGAATCGGCAGCTCGCAAGCCGCGCGCGCCTGTCGCAGATCGTCGAGGCTGCCGCCGAAACGAGTCGGCTCCGTAAGAATCGACAGTCCAGCCGCACCGCCCGCAACGTAGCCGGCGATCTGTGGCCGCAAATCCACCTCGCGCGCCAGCGCCGGCGCACTGGGGCTGCAACGCTTGAACTCCGCCAGCAGCGAAAGGCGTGCACGCCCGCGCAGCGCGGCCGCCAGGCTCGGGCCGGTCTCGATCGACGAATCGCCGCTTGCCGCTGCTATCGGTCGGACGCGCGACGCAGCCGTCAGTTCTTCGAGCAGGCGATTCATCGCTGCGGCTCCTTTGCGGCTTGCGACGACTCCACGTAGCGATCCAGAACACGCCCCGCGGCACCGCGACGCATCGACTCGCGCGCGCGCTCGAATCCTTCGCGCAGCGACGGCGCGGCCCCGCACGTTTGCAGCGCCGCGCCGGCGTTGAGCGCGACCACGTCCGAACGGGCGCCGTCGTGCCCACCGAGCGCTTCGCGCAAGATGGCGGCGTTTGCATCGCGGTCGCCGCCACCGGCGAGCTCCGACAATGGGGACAGCGCCAAGCCGCAATCGCGCGGATCCAGCTGCACCGCCTGCACCTTGCCGTCGCGCAACGCGTGGGCATGGGTCACGGCGTGCAGGCCCACTTCATCGATGCCGTCACAGTGGACCACCAGCGCCCCTTCACTGCCGAGCAGCTGCAGCGCCTCTGCGACGACTTCGGTCAATTCCGGCGCGTAGACCCCAACCAGCTGAAACTCCGCATGCGCTGGATTGCTCAGCGGGCCGAGCAAGTTGAACAGCGTGCGCACACCCAGCGCCCGCCGCACCGGTACGACGTGCCGCATCGCCGGGTGAAAGGCCGGCGCAAACAGGAACGCAAAGCCAACGGCGTCGACCAGCTCCCGCGCGCGTTCTGGCGTCTGCTCAAGCTGCACGCCGCACGCCTCCAGCACATCGGCCGAGCCGACTGGAGACGAGACGCCGCGGTTGCCGTGCTTTGCGACCGCGCAGCCGGACGCCGCGACGACCAGCGCCGTCGCGGTCGAAACATTGAAGGAGCCGCTGCCGTCTCCACCGGTGCCGCAGGTATCGACCAACGGACGCACCTGCGGTCGCACCGTGACACCGTGCGACCGCAGCGCGCGCGCACCCGCCGCAAGCCAGGCGGCTTCCGGCCTCCGACACGAAAGCGCCGCCAGCAGACCGCCGAGAGCCACGGGCTCGCACTCGCCCGCCATCGCGGTCATGAGCACTTCTTCGAGAAGCGATGCGTCGACCGGATCTCCGGCGACCACCGCACGCAGCAAGCGTTGCACACTCATCGTTTCACCTCAGACTCAGCCGAACGCGCCTGGGCCCAGACCAGCACGCGTTCGAGCAGCGGTTGTCCGTGCGGTGTCAGCACGGACTCGGGGTGGAACTGCACCCCGACATACGGAAGTTCTTTGTGTTCGATAGCCATCACAACCTCGTCGGCCCCATCGCGCGTGGTCGCGCAAACGCGCACCGAACAGTCGGGCTTCGGCACAACCACGAGACTGTGGTAGCGCGCGACCGGCATATGCGGCTCGAACGCGGCTCCAGCAAAGCTCGCGTGCCAGCGCAGCCGGCACGACTCGCCATGCGCTGGCTGGGCCGCACGCTCGACATCGGCCCCCGCCATCAGGCCAATGACCTGATGCCCAAGGCACACTCCGAGCGTCGGCACCTCGCGCCGTGAACGCACCCAGTCGCACGCGAGCTCCGCCTCGCGCGGATGCCCAGGACCAGGCGACAACACAACCAAGTCCGGCCTCGACTGCACAACGCACGCATCGAACGCCGCAGCCGAAACATCGGCGCGCACCACATCGACGCGGGCGCCAAGGCGGGCGATCTGGTCGGCGAGCAGGTGGACAAAGCTGTCGCGGTGGTCCAGCACCAAAACACGCGGCTCGCTCACAGCGCCACCTCGGCGGCGTAGCCGTCCAAGAAGGTCGGCACCATCGACGTCGCCTCCGGCAACGACGACATCAAATCGGAAATAGCGCGCAGCTTGCGCTCCGTCTCCTCGAGTTCCCGCTCCGGGTCGCTGTGCCAGACGACGCCGGCCCCGGCTTGCGCGCGGTAGATGCCGCCACAAGCACGCAGGCTGCGGATCGCGATACACGAATCGAAATCCCCGTTCTGAAACAGCACACCAACCGCACCGCCGTAGAAGCCGCGTCCCGAAGATTCAAGAGCGCGCACCAGCTCGGTCGCTCGCGCCTTCGGCGCCCCGCTGAGCGTGCCCATGTTGGCGGCGGATCGATACGCATGCAGCGCATCGAGCTCCGGGCGAAGCTGGCCGCGCACCCGGCTGACCAGATGCTGCACGCGCCGGTACTTCTCGACGGCAAACTGCTGCACCACTTCCGTGGTTGCCGTTTGCGCTACGCGCGCCACGTCGTTGCGCGCGAGGTCGAGCAGCATGACGTGTTCGGCACGTTCCTTCGGATCGAACAGCATCGCCAAAGCCATGCGCTCGTCGGTGTCCGCGTCGCCGGTGCGAAGAGTGGTGCCGGCAATCGGGCGGATTTCTACGCTCCCCTGCTGCACGCGCACGCACGTCTCTGGCGACGCACCGAACAGCGCGCCGCGCTCGAGCTGTAGATGAAACTGATACGGCGCCGGCTCACGTGCGCTCAAGCGCTCAAACACAGCAAGCGGATCCGCAGCGCACTGCCATTCGACCGCGCGCGACAGCACCGCTTGGAAAATATCGCCCGCTGCGATCGACTCGCGCAGGCTTGCGACGCCCGCCAAGAACTCCTGCGCGGAACCAACGTCGCGACGCTCTCCCGCTGCGGCTAGCGGCGTGCCCGCAACCTCGCGAGGTGCATGCAGGTGCGCCAGGGTCTCGGCGTGGCGCGCCTGCACGTCCGCCATCGACTCCCACGGCAGGCCGCGGGTGACAACATCCACGGTCTCGGCTTTGGCGTCGTAGCGAACCACATCCAGTCCGAGGTAGAGCTCCAGGTCCGGATCATCAAATCGGTTGGGCTGGCGCGCCCCGAGCGGTTCGAACCGATCTACGAGGTCGAATGCAAAGGCGCCGTAGCACGCGATCGGGATCGGCGCCGGCGAGCGGTCCTCGACGCTCGCCAACAGCTGGCGCAGAGGATCAAAGAGACTCGGCTCTCGCAGTGCGTCACGATCAAAGGCCGACGACGGACGGGCGGTTTGCGCAACCGGCACCCGCAGCGTCGGCGGCGCCAGCACGGCCACCGCGCGCTGCGCGGACGGCAGCTGGGCCAAGAGCGCTTCGAGCAGCGGTTCGGCCTCCGGCGTACGAGCCGTGAACACGCACTCGCCATCTCGGACCACGATCCGCAGCGGCGCCCCGGTGACAACCAGTGTCTGCAGCGATCGCTGCCGCTCGGCGAACAGAACGCCGCCCAGCTGCCGCGTGCGACGGTGCAGCATGCACGGATCGCAGACGTCGCGAAGCGCCACCCGCGAACTCTGCACGGCGCAAGGGACCGCATCGCAATGCAGGGCGAAAGCGCCTACACGCGTCGGATCTACGTTGTTGTTCGGATTCAGGGCCATCGGGATCCTGCGACATCTCGCGGTGGACGGCCCCTGAAACGACAGAAGGCAGCGTCCCTCGCGGGGCTGCCTTCGCTCTTCCAGTCAGTGTGTGATCCACTCGGGGATCAAACGTCGGAACGCAACGGACAGCCCTCGCACGAGGTCTGCCACCACCAACGCCAAGCGCTCTCGGGGCGCGCGGCAGTCTGGTTGTGGATGCGTTCCATACCTTTGGTCTAACTCAGCCGCTCGCCTTGTCAACCGGCACGAGGGAAGATTCTCCCTTCGGCCCCGCACACCGTGCGACCGTGCACGGGCTGCGCCGCCAGGAAAAGAACCGCACGCCCCACTCTAGAGCCACTCGCATCGACCGTTGCGTGGCTCCTTCGTATGCTTCGCGGCATGCGATTCGGCATGTTCGTCGTTCTCGCCTCGCTGACGGCCTCGGCCGTTGCGCAGGGCCCACCGCACAATGGCCCTCGCCCGGTTGACCCTGGCTGGTATGCCATCGTCAACGCGCGGGTCGTGCAGCGACCCGAGGCCGCGGATCGACCGACCGCTGCGACGATCCTGGTGAGGGACGGACGCATCGCCGCGGTCGGCGCGGACATCACGGTTCCCGCGGGCGCAACCCGCATCGATTGCAGTGGCCTCATCGTCTACCCCGGGCTGATCGAACCGTATTTCCCCAGCGATGTGCCGGCCCTTCCCGAGGATCAAACCGACCAGCACTGGAGCCCCATGGTGCAGCCGCAGCGCAACGCGCTCGACGGCACGCTGGTAGAAGAAGAGGACCGCACGGCCCTGCGCTCGCTCGGCTACGCAGTCGTCGCGGCCACGCCGTCGGGTGGCATCCTGAAAGGCACCAGCGCCGTCGTGCTGCTCGACGATCCCACCGAAACCGAGCCCGCGCGCGTCATCAAAAGCCGCGCCTACGCGACGGCCAGCCTGCGCACCAATCGCAGCGGCTACCCCAATAGCGAGATGGGCGCGATCGCCCTGCTGCGTCAATCGCTAAGCGACGGCAATTGGTATGAGCGCTGCCGCCGCACGCTGTCCGGCAATCCGGCGATGGCCGCCAGGCTGGCGCCGAGCTCGCGCGCCCTGACCGCAATCGCCGACCAGAAAGAACTGCCGCTTTGGTTCGACACGCAAAACGAGCTGCAGGCGCTGCGTGCGCTGCGCGTCGCCGCCGAGTTCCAACGTCGCCCGGTGCTGGTCGGCAGCGGCATGGAGTTTCGGCGCCTTGCTGCGCTGACCGCCGCCAACGTGCCGCTGGTCATGCCGCTGCACCTGCCCGAAGCCCCCGACGTCGCGACGGCCGCACTCGCCGATCGAGTCAGCCTGCGCCAACTGCAGTCGTGGGAGAACGCACCGAGCAACAGCAAGCGGTTGCTCGATGCAGGTCTGACCGTGGCATGGACCACGGCGCGACTGCCGAAGAAGCAGGACTTCCCGGCACGCGTTCGCGATGCCCGCGACGCCGGCGTCAGCAATCGGCAGGCACTCGCAGCCGTCACCACGACGCCCGCCCGGCTGCTCGGCATCGACGCCGCCTGCGGCACCATCGCGACCGGCAAACTCGCCAATTTCGTGGTCACCGACGGCGGCCTCTTTGACAAGGATCGTGTGGTGCGCGACGTCTGGGTCGGCGGCGTCCGACACATCGTCAACAAGCCCGAAGACGAGGGCCTCGACGGCTCCTGGCGCTGGACGACCGGCTGGCCGGGCGGCGCCGACGCAGCGCCCAAGCTGACGATCGATGGCGGTGACATTTCGTTCGAGAAGCCCAAAGACGGCCAGGACGAGAGCGCAGCCAAGATTCGCGGCAGCAAGCGCACCGCGCGCACCGCCACCTGCCGCATCGAAGCAGAGGCCCTCGGCGACGGCGTCTACTGGCTGCAGCTGCGAGTCGAACCCAGCAGCACGGATGGCAACGGCAACGCCGCAGATCCGAGCCGCACGATGCTACGCGGCGCGCTGCGCACAGCGGACGGCAAGACCTTCCCGGTCGCGCTGACGCGGGCGCCCGCTGCCGCCAACGAACCGCAAGACGCGCAAGACCGCAGCACGAGCGACGACGACGCCAAAGCCTCAAGCTCTCCCGCGGCCACCTGGTCCGAGCTGCCGACACCACTCGGCGGCTACGGCTTCGAGGCCCTTCCCGAAGCCACTCCCGTATTGATCCAAAACGCCACGCTGTGGACGTGCGACGGCCGCGGCATCATCCGCGGTGGCGCCATCTACTTGCGCGACGGCAAGATTGCGTTTGCAGGCAAAGCGGATCTGCTGCCAGCCTTGGCCCGCAACACGCGGCGCATCGACGCCGGCGGGCGACACGTCACGCCGGGCATCATCGACTGCCACTCGCACACGGGCATCTCGCGCGGCGTCAACGAAAGCGGCCAAGCGGTCACGAGCGAAGTGCGCATCGAGGACGTGCTCAACCCGGACGACGCCAACTGGTATCGACAGCTCGCCGGGGGCGTCACGGCCGTCAATCAGCTGCACGGCTCTGCCAACGTCATCGGCGGCCAAAGCAACACGGTCAAAAACCGCTACGGAGTGCTCGAGCCGAACGACATGTTCTTTGCCGGCTCGATGCCGGGCATCAAGTTCGCTCTGGGTGAGAACCCACGCCGCGTCAACCGTCGCAGCGGCAGCAACACGCGCTATCCCAATACGCGCATGGGCGTCGAGGGCTTGCTTCGCGATCGCTTTGCCGCGGCGGCAACGTATGCCCGCGAACAGGCCAGCTACAAGCAGCTCTCCCCGCGCGCGCGTGCCAACGTGCTGCCACCGCGCCCCGACTTCGAGCTCGAGGCCCTCGCCGAGATCCTCGCGAAGAAGCGCTGGATCCACTGCCACAGCTACCGCCAAGACGAGATCTTCATGCTGTGCCAGCTGGCTGACGAATACGGCATCCAGATCGGCACGTTTCAGCACGTGCTCGAGGGCTACAAAGTCGCGGATGCCATCCGTCGTTCGGCCGTCGGCGCATCCTCGTTTAGCGACTGGTGGGCCTACAAGCTCGAGGTCTACGATGCGATTCCCGACAACGGTGCCATCCTGCATGAGCAGGGCGTCGTGACGTCGTTCAACAGCGACAGCAACGAACACGCTCGACGCCTCAACACCGAAGCCGGCAAGGCCGTCAAATACGGCGGCGTCGCCCCGATCGAGGCGCTGCACTTTGTCACCCGCAACCCCGCGATCCAACTTGGCATCTTTGCGAGCACCGGGTCGCTGACGCGCGGCAAGGACGCCGACATCGCGATCTGGTCCGCCGACCCGCTCAGCTACGCGGCCATCTGCGAGCACACGTTCGTCGACGGGCGCGAGATGTTCTCACGCAAGCAGGACGCCGAACGTCGCACCAGCATCCAAACCGAGCGCGCTCGCCTGCTCAAACTCGTAGTCTCCCGCGGCAAATCAGGCGACAAGAAGCGCAGCGGCGCCCGCGAGGGCGATCCACGCGACGCCTACTGGGCGGCCGAAGAAGGCGCCTTGGACTACTGCTGCCGCACTTTCGAGCAACAAAACAACCGCCGCCAAGGAGCCATCCGATGAAGCTGCAAACCCTATTCGTTGCCGCTGCGCTGTCCGCGCCACTCATCGCGCAGGACCTGCTGCCAAAAGCGGCGCCACAAGCGCAACCCATCGTGCTCGAGCACGCAACGCTGCACACGATCGATGGCGGCGTGGTACTCGATGGCACCATCTGGTTCGAAGGTGGCATCATCCGCGGCGTGCTCGCCCGCGACGAGAAGCTGAAACTGCCGGAAGGCAGTGCCGCGCCACTGCGCATCAACCTGCGCGGCAAGCACGTTTTTCCCGGCATGATTTCGGCGCACACCTCGCTCGGCCTCATCGAAATCGGCCAGGTGCCGCAATCGGTCGACACGGACGAACTCGGGGACCTGTCGCCCGAAGCGAGCGCCTTGACCGCCATCAACCCCGATTCAACCGCCATCCCGGTCGCACGCCGTAACGGCGTTCTCGCGGCCGTCGTATATCCAACAGGTGGCCTGTTGCCGGGTCGCGCCGCCGCCGTGCAGCTCGACGGCTGGACCAATCGCGACATGGCCGTGCGCGCATCTGCGGGCCCGGTTGTCGCCTGGCCGAGTTCTCGCAGCGGGCGCTGGCGACGCGCGGGCGGCGGCGGCGGCGGCGGCGGCAGCCGCGACGACGCCAAGCGCGTCACGCGCGAGATCGCCAAAATCGACGGCGCCTTTCTCGATGCACGCGCCTGGCTGACGGCGCGCACCAACGATCCAAGCGTGCCACTCGACGTTCGCCATGACGCGCTCGTACCGGCCCTGCGTGGCGAAGTCCCGGTCTTGATACTCGCCCAATCCAGCGAACAGATTGCGGCCGCCGTGCAGTGGGGCCAACAGCGCAAGCTGCGAATCGTCATCGTTGGTGGCCACGAGGCCCGCAGCGTTGCGGCGCTGCTGCGCGAGCACGATGTGCCGGTCGTCATCGACGGCGTGCACCGCTTGCCCCGTCGCGACGACGCGGCCTACGACGAGCCCTTCACGCTTGCGCGCGACCTTGAGCGCGCCGGCGTGATGTTCTGTATCGCCAGCGGCGAAGACTACAGCAACGACCGCAACTTGCCGTATCACGCCGCCACGGCGGCCGCGTATGGACTCGATCGGCGCACGGCGCTCGCCGCCGTCACGCTGCGCGTTGCCGAGATCTTTGGCCTGGCGGATCGCCTCGGCTCGCTAGCTGTTGGCAAAGATGCGACGCTGTTCGTGGCCGACGGGCACCCCTTCGAACTCTCCAGCAGCGTCGAACAGGCGTTCGTGCAGGGACGCACGGTGGATTTGCGCAGCAAGCAGACCGAACTGGCGCAAAAGTATCGCGAGCGCTACCGCCAGTCGGCAGCTGACAAGCAGCGAAAGAAGTCGGGCAAATAGCGACCCGGCATTGCCTTGCCCGGCCTCAGGGTATCCACCCACGGAAAAACCGGAGCCGCATACGCGGCTGGCGCCCGCCGTGCGGCTCGCCCGCAACGGCGGGCACAAGCCCCTTCGCAACAAGCACATCGAGGCGCGACACGTCGACGGCCAGATGCCGCCAACAGAGCGCGGGCCACCGTGCTCGAACGGCCTGGCAAGAGCATCGCACCGCTCGAAGCTGTGTTGGCCGGCCGATTCGCTGTCGACCCTAAGGCCAACAGACTTCCCTGGTCGATTCTCAGGTGGGCCCGCAGCATCGCCGACTCGAAGAAGCAGCGCTGCGGAACTAGCAAGCTCGCCGACCTTGCCCCATACTCGAACCATGATCGCGCAAAACGAACAGACAGCCCCGACGATCATGCTCGTCGACGACGACGACGTCGACTTGCGGCTAGCCAAGCGGTCGCTGGGCCGGCTGCTTCCGGGAGCGCACGTCCTCGTTCGCAAAGATGGCATCGACGCACTCGAGGGACTGCGGACGGACATTCGGACCTCGCGATGCATCATCGTTCTGGACCTCAACATGCCGCGCATGAACGGTCTGGAGATGCTGCGCGAGCTGCGCAAGGATCCAGCATTGCGCAGCCACGTGGTCTTCGTCTACTCGACGTCCACGCACAGTGACGACATCCAGATTTGCTATGAGCTCAACGTCGCCGGCTACCTGGTCAAAACAGACTCGGCCGACCAGCTCGGCGAACTGCTAGCGACCTACATCGAGCGCGTGCGCCTCGGTCTTTGAGTCTCTGGGTCTCTGGTCTCTGGGTCTCTGGTCTCTGGCCGCTGGCTGGCCAGCTCGATTTCTGCGTCGCTAGCAAATAGATCGATCGTTTGCGGCATATCGTCGCGGACGTCGACAGCCTGCTCGCGACCAACTGGAAACGACATCTGGAAGCAGGCCCCCGTGCCGCGCCCCACGACCAACTCAATATCGGCGCTGCAGGCGCGCAGCATGCGGCGCACGATCGCCAGCCCCATGCCGCTGCCTTCCACCTCGTCGCGCGACTCGAGCTTGGTGAAGACCTCGAACGCGCGCTCTGCATGCGTTGCAGGAATGCCGGAACCATCGTCTTCCACGCGCACGAACAGACGCTCGCCGCTGCGCTCGACTTCGACCGCAATGCTGGCCCTGTCCGGATCTGGGTGGTGCTTGTTCGCATTGTCGAGCAGGTTGCGGATCACGGTGTCGAAGACGACCGGGCTGACGCGAATCGTATCCGGCCCCGCACACGTAATCGCAACGGTCGCCGACAGCCCCAGGAGCTCGCGCGCATCCCTGACCGTCGCCGCCACGCTGACGTCGGCGGGCTTCCCGGTCGCGCGCACCGCACGCGAGTAGGCCAAGAGATCGTCGATCAAGCGGCCCAGACGCAGCGCCCGGCTGTGGATTGCCTCCACGAACTCGGTCGACTCCGGCCCATCCAAGCCGTCTTCGCGCAGCGCCCGCGCCATCCCCGCAATGCCGCGGATCGGGGAACGCAGATCATGCGAAGCGTGGTAGACGAACTGGCGCAGGTCTTCGTTGCTGGCACGCAAGTTCTCCTGCGAAACCTCGAGCTCCTGGGTGCGCTCCATCAGCGTTCGCGACCGATCGCGAAACACCACGATGGCGTGTCCCAGCCGCTCCAATTCGTCGCCGTGCGCATCCGCATCGACGACCATGGTGCTACCGAGTTCGCCACCCGCCACGCTCGACATGTGCCCGATCAACTGCTCGAGGCGCAGCACGACCTGACGGTGTAGGTAGATCCACACGAAAATACCCGCCAACACAACCAGAGCGATCGCCGTCCACAGGCCGAGCAGCCAAGAGTTCTCCGCAGCCTCAAGCGCTTCGACCGCGGCGTTGGCTACGCCTTCGCGGGCACGGGCAACGGCCGAGTCCGCGCCACGGCGCAGCGCGTCGAGCTGCGCCTCCAGTCGACCGCGAATCTCCTCCGCTTGGCCGACCGACGCGATCTCGAGGCCGCGCAGTTCAAACACGTCGGGAGTCTCTGCCCGCCTAGCTTGGCTGGTATAGCTTTGCAGGTCCAGAAAACGCCGCGCGAGCGTCCGCCGAACGGCACGATCGTCGATCTCGACGAGCCGAAGCGCAGCAGCGCGCAGCAACGACAGCAACAGCTCACGCAGCTCTTCCGGACGTTCCTCTCGCTGCAGTCGATCGAGCAGGATTCGAACATCCTTGGCAAACGACTCAACGTGACGAATCGCAAAGCGGTCGCCAGCCGGCACATCCACCGCCATCGCCACGCGCGCACGCTCTACCGCCGCCGCGAGCAGGCGCGCGGCTTCCCTGGCAAGAGCGCTGCGCTTGGCAAAGCGCTCACCGGCTTCAAACGCTGCGACCACGGCCGGCGCATAGCTGTCCGCCAGCAGCCCGCTCGCTGCAACGCGAGGGCGCAGAGCATGAAGGCCGACACGCTCTTCGCTCGCAAGCGACTCCGCCCCCTCGCCACCCTGCGCATCCAGCGAAACGAGCACACGAATCGCTGCCGCATTGCGCACAACGCGATCGGCCTCTGCGCGGGCGTCCGCAGAGCCATCGGCACCGCGCAGCCGCTCTATCGAAGCACGCATCTCGCCCGTGGCCGTCGTCAGCTCCTGCCCGGCCAAGACCGTCGGCAGCAGCGACTCGCTCAGCCGTGCCTGCTTGCGTGCGACCCGCTGGCTCGAGGTCAACACCACGATGGCCACCGCAATCGGCAGCAGCCCCATGACCAGAGCGACAACGAACAGCCGCCGCCCGAAACTGCGCTGGATCTTCATCGCAGCAACTCCCGCAAGGCATCTGGGTAGCGACGCCGCAGCGAGCTCCACTGCTCGATCTGACGCGCCTTGCCCAATCGTTCGCTGGTGCGGCGCCACGAGTTGGCGACCGTGCTCAGCGACGTCTGCGCGTCTGACTCGCCGGTCACGGCCTGACGCACATGGCGCCGAAGCGCGTCAAAGTAGTCGGTCTGACCGCGCAGGTAGAGATCCGGCATCGCATACTCAAACGAGCGGCGATGCTCGTCCATGAACTCGTCGCCATAGAAGTTGCGTATGCCCGTGTCGGCGTAGTGCTCGGCCCGAAACGGATCAAAGAAGCCATCGGCCCGCACGGCCAGCGTCGACGGTTGCGGGCAGACGGCGTAGAGACAAAACAGATAGGCGATCTCGGCAGAGGCGCAGCGCTGGAAGACGGTGTAGTTCCAACCCCAGTTGAAGTAGCCAAGTCGATCGGGCCCGCCGCGATCGAATCCTGGTGGCGACGCAATGATCAATTGGTCTCGCACACGCGACGTCGCTGCGCGCATCGCCTTTTGCGAGCCGCCCCATCCCAGATTGCAGAAGTAGCGCCCTTCGCGAAACGCCTGCCAGTTGTCGAACAAGCCGTTGACGCCCGCGCGATCGTATTGGCTCGCGCTGGCCGCAACCAGCTCCTGCAGAGCGGCGACCCCGTGCTCGCCAGCGATGGCAGGGTCCATGCTGCCGTCAAACGGCAGTCTGCCCTTGGCCGCGAACCGCATCCACCACTCCCACGCGGCGTAGCCGGTCGTGCGGAACAGCGTGCTCGAATGACCGCCGCCTTCGCTCGATGCAAAGTAGGCCATCATCTCATCGAGTTCTTGCCAGGTCCGCGCGACGCCAAGTGGGCGACCGTAGCGGCTCTCAAAGGCGCGGTTGTGCGCATCGTCTTCGAGCAGGCGTCGGTTGTAGGTCAGCAGGTAGCAGTCGCCGTCGGTTTGGTAGCCATAGAGTCGGTCGAGGTAGTAGTCGCCGACGTCGTAGAGCATGCCGGCACGGATCGACACGGGCTCGTGCTCACGCGCCAACTGCGTCAGGTCCAGCAGGCAGCCGGCCTCGACGAGATCGGGGAGCGCAAACGTTGCTGGCAGCGCGATATCCCAATCGCTCTGGTCCGCGAGCGACGTCGTCAGCATGTGGGCCGCGAGTTCGTCGACGCGAACCGTAACGCGCTGGAACTTCACCCCCGTGCGAGCGGTGAACGCAGCAGTTAGCGGTTCGAGATTCGCCCAGCTACCTTCTGGATGCAGCAAGCGCAGGGTCAGATCGCGCGACCCGCGAAGCTTGGCTGCAGCGGCCGCAATCGTCTCGTGCGGATCATCCAGCCGCCGCCGTCCTGCTGCCCGCAACCCCGTAGGCAGCGCCGCCAGACCTGCAGCCGCGGCCCCTGCGCGCAACAGCGTACGCCGGTTCAATTGCTCGACCGCATTGCCCTTCGACATCGACACGATTGTGCCGCGTACCGCCGGCCGCATCTACGGGACAACGAAAAAGCCGGAGAAGAGGGCGTAGCCTGCTCTCCTGACGAAGTCGTTTCAGGGCTTGGCCAGAAGCTCGCGTAGCTCAGCAACACCGTCGAGCAAGCGCAGGGCCCCTGCGCTTCGCAAGCGGTTGGCGTGCTGTTCGCCGCCAACTCGGCCGCGTGGGCAAACCGCCAGCGGCAGTGCGCCGCCGCCGCGCGCTGCCACCACATCACTAGGGTTATCACCTAGCATCCAGGCCGTCTTCGCATCGAGGTGCTGCATCGCAAGGCGCACCGGAAAAGGGTCTGGCTTGCACGGACCGTCGTCGCTGCCGACGACGACCTGCACATGGTCCGCAAAACTATGCCGCTCGAGCACGGAGTCCGCCAGCCGACGTGGACACGTGGTCACAACCCCGACCCGGCAACTCGCCGCAATGGCCGCGACATCTTCGGGTGCAGCGATCCGCCGCCGCGCGGAGATATCCGCCAGCACACCATCGAGGTCAAACAGCACCGCAGCCGGCCGCAGCGCGGTCTGCACCACGTGCGCATAGGCTCCGCCGTCCTCGGCAACGACCAGCGCATCGCCTTCGAGGCGAGCACGAAGGCCGAAGGCTGCAAACGCCATCCGCAGCCACTCCACGCCAAAACGCGCGGCGCGCCCTGCTGCTGGCCCCGCTGCGTCAGCGCATCGTAGCGCCACGCAGCCGTCGTCAACCGGCGACGCCGTCACACCAAGCTCTGCGAGCACCGCCTTACCGGCCCCGGTCACTTCGCCAGACCGCCGAGATACTGCCAGATGGACTCGAACTGCTTGTCGGCATCGCCACCAAGAACATCCGTGAACGCGGTGCGGCCGCGGTCGTCCGCGTATTTGGGCATTCGAGCCTCCGGATCCAAACGCGGCGGATCGCGCAACCAGCGCGTGTAGTATTCGTGGCGTAGCCGGCGGCGTGCCGTCACCAGGTTGATGCCTTCGCGCTCGAAGACCTGCGTCGCCTTCTTGTCGCCGACGGCGTGGCACTGCACGCAGCCAAAGCCCGTGCCCATTTTCAGCAGTCGCTGGCCATGCACCGCAAGCTCTGCATCGCCATCGCGCACCGGCTCATCGCGGTCGTCGTAGCCGTGTTCACGCGACAGACCGCGCGCGATCGCTTCGCCGTGGCGCGCAAACTTCGGCATGCGGGCCGTAAGCCACGGGCGCGGCGAAGCCTCTTCGCCGCGCAGGAAGCCGCGCAGCCACGACGGCTGCAGCTTGGCGCCGACCCAGGTCAACGACGGCACACCTTGCGCAATCGGGTCCTGTTCTGGCGGCAGCGGCTCTTCTTCCGACCAGCGCTCCGCGAGACGCGCCCACGTCGACGGCATGCCGTCCATTGCGTGGCAAGCCTGACAGCGCTCGGAGTCGATGTGGCGCGCGACAAAGTCGAGCGGCGAGCGACGGAACGGGATCTCGTTCGCAAAAGGCAGGAAGGCCCGCAGCGCCTGTCGCTGCGCCGGCTCCAGCTTGTGGTCGGGCGCCTTGCCGGCAGCGGCAGGATCGTCCGCAAGGCAGCCCCGATCGAGCTTCAGCGTCGCGAGCAGCGGGAAGATCCGGTCGGCGGGCGGCACATCGTCCGGCAGCGCATGGCACAGCACGCAGCCGTTTGCTTGCACAAGCCGCCGGCCGTTCTTGGCGTCACCAGCTTTCGCGGTGGCCACCTCGGCGCCGTCCAGCAAATAGGCCGCTAGCGAATCGGCATCGTCAACCGACAGCTTCAGGCTCGGCATGCGGATGTCGGGATGGTGCCGGGTAGGGTCCTGCAGGTAGAGAGAAAGCGACGTCGATTGGTACTTCGCGCGCACGTAGCCGAGATCGATCCGGCCGCCGAGTTCGGCGGTATTCGAAGGCTCCTCGGCGTGCAAATGGCAGGCAACACAGCCGAGTTCGCGAAAGCGCTCGCCACCAGCCTCGCGCTGCTCTGCGGTGAACTCCTTCGCTGGCAAGGGCTCCCCCGTCGCCGCGAGATACGCCGCGATGTCTTCGGCCTCGCCGCTGCGGAGCGCAAACTTCGGCATGCTGGCATCCGGACGGATCGCGTGCGGATTGCGCAACCAGTCGACCAAGAAGGACGGATGGACGCGTGCCCCCACCCGGCGCAGGTCCGGCCCCACCCGGTTGAGCTCTTGGTTGCTCGACTCGCTGACGCGCAGTTCGTCGTAGTTGTGGCACCGTGCGCAGCGCCGCTCGACAAACAGCTGCTGCCCCGTGCGCAGTTCATCGCTGCGGGCCACGTCCGGATCGTCCGCGGGAAACGACAGCATCTCGGGCAAGATCGGCTCAAAGCCAAAATCCAGCCCGGACCAGAACAGGCGCATCTGCCCGTCGCCGCGCGCCGAGCTTTGGAACGTCAGTTCGAGCTCGTTGGCCCCCTTGCGAAGGCGCACGGCCTTCTCTGACTCGAGCCCTCCGCGCCGGCCCATGCGGCCGTCGAGCACGACCTTGTCGCCGATCTTCAGGGTGGCCTTGCCCTTGCCCTCGATGCGAAAGCGCATGCGGTCGCGCGCCCGCAGCGTGACGACCGCGCGGTAGGTCGCGCGAAACGCACCCGGCGCGAGATACGGGGAAGGCGTCTCGCCGCGCTCGACCGCCAGCGACAGCAATCGGGCACGCTGCGTATGCGTGACGCTGGCGTCGCGCAGCGACTGAAACGTCACGCGAGCACCTTGGGCCATGGCGCCCTGCCCCTGCGGAGGCGAGTGCGATGGCGGCGCCGGCAAACGATCGCGAAGTCCATCGGACGAACCGGAGCCGAATGCAGTGGCGACCGTCACGGCCGCAAACCACGACAGCGCCAGCGCGCGCGACCCAAGCAGCTTGGCAGCTCGCATCATTCGCCCTTCGGGAAGCCCGGGTTGGACGCCAGCGCGTGGATCGTATTGTGCAGTTCGCCGCGCAGCAGCTGACCACCGGCGCTGTCCATGTCCCAGGTGATCTTCATCTGGTTGACCGCGCGCATGCCGTCGACCTGCAGGAACACCGTGCGGCCGTCGGGCGACAGCTTTGCGGATCGGATCGCGAGCGCATCGCGGTTCGGCTTGCCTTGCGCAACCTCACGCTCGGGCTCGATCACCGAGATCTCGGGCGAGCCATAGTTTTGCGAATAGCGATAGTTCCACACCTCGACGCCAAAGCTCTCGGTATCGGCCGCGGTCTCGGCATCGAGAGGCTGCGCAAACGTCAGGTAGACGCCGTCCTTGCACGTCTTCAAGCCAACGGGAACCGGCAGCGGCTGCTGCGTACGACGCACGCGATGGAAGCCACCGTCGCGAGCCGCCTTCGTCTGCCAGCCTTTCAGGCCGATGACGTAGAGTTCGCCATCAAGAGGCGAAAAGCGTCCGCGCATGCAGCTTGACGAGTAGTTGGCCGGCAAGCGCACGACGCCGCCCTGCATGCGCCCCTCGACGCGCTCGGGCAGCACGAGATACGTCGAGCACGTCCCGTAGGAATTGTGCAGCAGGCGCCCCTGTAGGTCGGGCCAGCCGCTGCCGTTCACCCACACCTGCCCACCGCTGGAGTTGTCGACTTCCATCGGCATCCAGCACAGCGGCAGGTCGGGTTGCTCGGGCACGTCGTCACGATGCGCGGTGTCCTTGACGCCGGCGTAGAAACCCGGCTTCTCAATCCAGTTGAGGCGGCAGCGCGGCATGTAGGTGCCTTCGTTGTCGCCACTCGTCAGAACCCCGTTGGGGCCCACGCCGATGCCGTTCGGCGCGCGCATGCCGGTCGCAACGGCTTCGATCGCGTCCCCTTCCTTGCTGACCTTGAGGATCGTGCCGTGGTGCGGGACGATCTTCATGAAGCCGCGGCCACCCGGGTTCACCGGCGCGCCCTTGCTGAAGTAGAAGTTGCCGTCGGCGTCCGTCTGCAGATCGAACGCAAATTCGTGGAACGCGGCCGTGATGTAGACCTGGTTGTTGAAGCACTCATAGCGATCGGCCTCGCCGTCGCCGTTGTCGTCGAACAGCTTGGTCAAGCCATCGCGACCGTGCACGTAGACGACATCGTCGACAATTCGCAAACCGAGCGGATCAAAGAGCCCGGTGGCGAAGCGCTTCCAGGTCAGTTCGTCGAGATCGTCATCGATGCCCGAAACGACCCAGACATCGCCGTTCCACGTCGAAACCGCCGCGCGGCCATCTGAAAAGAAGTCGAACGCGCCCGTGCGCATGCGCGAGCCGTAGGGATTCTCAAACGGAATGGTGATCGTATCGACCGCGAACGCGCCGTCGTCGCTGCCGCGAACCCCCTTGGTGACGATGGTCTCGGGCCAGCGCGTCTTGCCAGCGCCGCTGGGCAAGGCAGCCACGTCGCGCGGCGCCTGCAGCATTTCGCCGACGGCGGCCACCGCATCGTTGCCGACGAGGGCCAGGGTCAGCGCGACGCGCAGCGGCTCCTCGTGCGGCGGCACATCCATGATGATGCGACCCTGCTCGACATCGAGCGCCACGCCCTTACTGCCGTGCAAGACGGCCAATGCGTTGCGCGCGGGGCGGCCGTTGACATCAACCCCGGCCTTGGTCTCACCCGCAAAAACATCGACCTCGCAAAAGAACGCCCCGCCCGACTGCACGTCGAACAGCAGCTGACGAAACGTGCCAAGACCGCTTTCGCGATGCACGCCGACACAGTGCTTGTCGCCGGATCCAAGCGGCCGGCTGTCGACGCGTGCGATCTGCGTCCAGCCAGCCTTTTGCGGATCCTTTGCCGCGGCGTCCGCCTCGCCGTTGGCGCCGTAGAGAACGTAGCGCTGCTGGCTGCGGCCGCCCTTGTGCCAGCTGTAGGTCTGCACGCGCGAGACGTCGACGGAGTCCTTGAGATCGACAACGAAGCGACCGCGGTCGGTATCGCGGCCATCGACCTTGTGCTTGTCAAACCAGACGCTGCCCTGCCAGTCGTCGTCGTTGGCCGACGCCTTGCCGTCCATCAGCAGCGGCAGCAGTAAGTCGTCACCGCTCGCATCCGCCGATTTGCCGTGTGCCGGGGCAAACGCCGGCACAAAGGCGATGGTCGCGCCACTGCCGCTGTTTGTGTCCAGGTAGTCGACAGCCGAAGGCGCGCCGAGAGCCAGCGTGTCCCATGCGACCGTCGTCGCTTCGAGCTCGACGGGCAACACCGGCTGCGGCTGCCACTGCAGCTGCGCCATGCGCTGCGCGCCATCGCTGGAGGTGGAACTGCGCCCCGCGTTGGCGGGACCATCGAGCACCAGCATGCGCTGCGGAACCGTCGACGCGCCGAGCTCGAGCGTGCGCCGCAGCATCGGCACGGGTCCGCTTTCGTCGAGAGCGAAGTGCTCGTGCACGACCATGTCGCCAATGCGGTAGTCGATGAGGATCTGGTCGCCGACCCGACGATGCCCAAGATACTGCCCCCATTCGCGCGGCAGCGGGCCGTGCGGAATCGAGCGCGGGTCGGCAAAGCTGCCGGCGCGGCTCCAGCCGGCTGCGGTGCGCGTCTCGGCCAGCACCTGCCCACGGCGCGACGGGAACGGGCCGTGCGAGCCGTCATAGGCCGTGCCGCGCAGGCGCAGCCAGCCATCGGTCCACGCGACCGACATGCGCAGCAGCTCGGTGTCAAAAGCCACCGCGGCTTCGCGCGCCCCATTGCCGCCGCCAAGGCGCACCACCAGGCCTTTTTCGACCGTTCCCGCGAGCCCGCCGCTCTCGAACGTCGTCATCAGGCTCGGACCAAAGTCCATCGAGTATGGCCATTGCTGGCCCTGCGCGACCGCAGTTGTGGCGAGCAGAAGAGAAACGAGTGAGGCATCGAGAATCCGCATGATCTGCGGCGGATGTTACGAATCCTGCGGGCCGAAGGCACCGAACGATGTGCGATCTGTTCGTCGCGGCGCCTGTTCCATTTTGGACCGGTGACCGCGGCGTGCTCTCCCGAAGAACACGACAGAACGTCATGTTGCCATCCGCGCTAGGCCGGCCGCTCTGGTGGCGCGCTCCGAAGAATCCCATGTAGCGGTCAAAGGACAGGCTCCGCGGAGCGCGCCGCAACAAATTACTTCACTGCGTAACAATACCGCACGACACGGGCGCCCGCCCCCATGAATGCGGCCCTTTGCGCCCGAATCGAACGCCACATCACAAGCCCGCCGGGCTTCGGTATCCTTATTGCTCAGGGTGGCAAGCAATCCACCGGGCAACCTGCCGCGAGGAAACATGACCAGACAACGCTGCTACCTTTTCGCACTCCTCGGCCTCTTGCTGGCCGCATTCGCCGCGCCGGCGGAGGCGCAGCGCAGCCGAACGGGTTCTCGCTCATCGACCTCCCGGTCGGCGCCACGGTCTGCTCCACGGTCTGCGCCACGGTCGGCTCCACGGTCGGCTCCCAGGTCGAGCCCACGGGCGAGTCGTCCGTCGACCCGCTCGG
Source organism: Planctomycetota bacterium (assembly GCA_045105235.1). Lineage (GTDB taxonomy): Bacteria > Planctomycetota > UBA1135 > UBA1135 > UBA2386. Next base: position 192,628 of record JBGCDH010000024.1, read on the forward strand.
CACCTCGATCGACGCGGCAGTCGCCTTCGCGCAGCAGCTCTACGAGAAGTAGCTCTACGCGAAGCCGAGTCTCGGCGCCGCGCAGCACGAGCCGCAGCTCGGGCAGTCGCAGTTCGAGCAGCCGCAGTTCGAGCAGCCGCAGCCCGGGCAGCACGCGCTCTTCGCGGAGCGCGCCCCGCTCAACGAGCCGTGCCCCCTCCTCGTCGCGCTCTTCGCGCGGCAGCACCACAAGCACGCGCGGCTACACCCCTCGCACCCGAAGCTCCACGAGCGGCTACCGTCCACCCTCTCGCACGACGGTCGGTGGCTCCCGCTCGTCCACGACGAGTCCCCGCAGCAGCACAACCACCGGCTCGAGCCGCGTCATCCGTCGCAACATCGCACGCCCGACGACCGGTTCGACCACGCGCTCGATCGGCGGGAGCAGCCCGAACAACGGCAACAGCAACCGGCGCACGATTCGACCGGGGGAACGCAGCACGTCGCCACGCACGACGCGCGGCCGCTCCGGCGCAGCTTCGACTAGTTCGGACCGCTACAGCTCGCGACGTCCGTCGACGCGTAGCCGCGGCACCTCAACCGCAGACCGCAGCGCCGCACGCAGTGGGACTCGTAGCGGGACTCGCAGCGGAGGAACTCGCAGCGTCAGCCCGGGCAGCCGCAGCCGCGCAGGCACCACGACGACGCGCTCGGCGCGACGCTACGCCCCGGCCGACCGCACCCGACGCAGCAGCGTCCGGCAGCCCGCTGACGTCGCTGCGGCAACGCGGCGGACCGGCCGTATCGGCGACACCCGGACCAACCGCACCGCCCCCAGGGCTCGACGGACGCCTGCCGGCACCACCGTCGCGCGCGTTCGAAGCAATGGCATCGTGCGGCGCGCCGGAGCGCGCCTGACGACCCGTAGAGCTGCCCCGCGACTCGGTGGCTTCCGCACGGGTAACGCACGGTTTGGCAACGCACGCTTTGGCAACGCACGCGTCGGCGCAGCCGGCTTTGGGCGTCTAGGCCGGGTCGGCCAGTTCTTTGGCACCGGCTACCGCTGGGGCGGTTTCGGGTTTGCCAACGGCTGCGCACCGATCTGGAACGGCTACTGGGGCTTCAACAATTGGGTCCGCTTTGGCGGCGGCTTTGGCGGCATTGGCGGCTTCGGTGGAGGCTTCGGATGCAACCCATTCCAAAGCTCCTTTGCTCTCGGCTTCGGCAGCTTCGGACTCGGCTTTGGCTGCAATGCCTTTGCGCCTCTGTGGGGCGCCTGGGGCGGGCTGACGCCGTGGAACGCGTGGCGCACCAACTTTTGGAACCGCTGCTACTCGGCGACCTACTGGAACAACTGGTCGGTGCCGAATGCCCTGCCCTCCAACTTCTGGTGGTATCCCAACGACACCTACTGCCCGACCTATCTCAGCGTGCCGAGCAGCGTCATCGTCGTCGACGAAGAGACGGCGGCCGACGGCTTCACGCTCGCTGCCGACGAAGCCCCGCGGTCGACGGTCATCGGCGGAATCGTCGACGGTGCGCGTGCGGCAGCGGCCCCAGCGCCGGTAGAAAAGAGCCCAGCGCCCACCTCACTCGCCACCAAGTATGTCGAGCTCGGGGACTACTACTTCCAGGCAGCGCGCTTCGAAGAGGCCGCAGAGGCCTACGCCAAGGCTCGCTACCACGCGCCCAACGACGCCTCGGTACATTTCGTCCTGGCCGACGCCGCGTTTGCCAACGGCGACTACCACTACGCCTCGTTCCTGATCTCCGAGGCCGTCCGCCTCGATCCAACAATCGTGACCGCGGATGTCGACAAGCGCCGCATGTATGGCGACCGCACGCTGTTCGAGGCGCACATGACGGCGCTGGAAAAGCACTGTAAGGACAAGCCCTACGACGCCTGGGCCGAGCTCGTGCTCGCCTACAACCTGCGCTTTTCCGAGCAGCCGATGCGCGCCCTCGCCGCATTCCGCCGCGTCCTACAGCTCGACCGAAACAACCAGGCGGCCGCCGCATTTGCGGCGGACCTGGAGGCGGCCGATCCGGGCGCAGGCTCGGCAGGCTCTGACGAGGGCCCGAGCATTGAGATCCCGAGCGAGAAGGACGCCGCGACGGGCCGCTAGCGAACCGGCGAATGGCGCGGAGGGGCAAGACGCCCCGCCCCCCCCCTCCAGGCTGCCGTCATTCCCGGCGGACTGTCGATCGCGTGGCGCCGCCGCGCTACGCTGCCTCGCGATGGCACGCAAGATCGACACCTACCTCGCCAACCTCATTGGCGAGGACAAGTTCGCCTTCTACGAGGCGGTCCGCGACTTTGGCGACGCCGAAGTCGCCCCCCACCTGCTGCAGTGGGAGCGCGACCACAAGCTGGTCCCCGACTCCTGCCTGAAAGCGATGGGCGATATGGGGCTGTTTGGCCTGCCGATCGCCGAGGAATACGGCGGCCAAGGCGGCGACCATACCGACCTGTGCCTGATGGGCCTCGCGCTCGGCTACCACAGCCAAGCCGTGGCGATCACGCCGGGCGCCGCCATCTCACTCGGAGCCAAACCGCTACAGCTCTGCGGCACGGACGAACAGAAGAAGGCACACCTGCCGGCGCTCGCTCGCGGCGAACGCATGTTTGTCTTTGGCCTGTCGGAGCCGGGCCGCGGCAGCGATGCCGCCAACCCTGAAGTCACCGCGACCAAGCAGGGCGACAAGTGGGTCATCAACGGCGAAAAGTGTTGGTCGACCAACGCCCGCTGGGCCAGCCACGTCATCGTGCACGCTCTGACCGCGCCCGACGGCCCGAACGGCAAGCGCTCGACCTGCTTCATCGTGCCGATGGACCAAAAGGGCGTCTTCTACCAGGAGATGCAGGGCAAGAAGGTTTGGGAGCAATCCTCGACCGGCTCCATCATGTTCGAGAACGTCGAGGTGCCCAGCGACGCGATCCTCGGCAGCGAGAACGATGGCTTCAAGGTGATGGTCACGACGCTCAACGGCGGCCGGCTGTTCATCGCGGCGCTGGCGCTCAGCTCGCTATCGTTCGCGCTCGACAAGTGCCGCATCTACGCCGAAGAGCGCATCCAGTTTGACGACCAGCCGATCGGCCGCTTCCAGCGCGTGCAGGACGTCATCGTCGACATGGACATCGCCCTCGAGCGTGGCCTCACCTGGCTGATGCACTGCTGCCGTCTCTACGAAGACAACAAGCTGTCGCGCGAGCAGGCGGCCAAGGTCAAGGTCGACTGCAGCCGCTCCGCGAGCGAGCTGATCGCACTCGGCATGGAAATCTGCGGCGGCGTCTCGTGCTTTGACGAGTTTGGCCTGATCCGTCACCACAACGATGTGTTCGTTACGCGGGTCGGCGAGGGCAGCAACTTCGCGCTGAAGGACTTGATCGTGCGGCCGCTGCGCAAGCCGTAGGGCAGCCGTAAGACTGCGCAGCCGTAAGACTGCGCGGCCGTAAGACTGGGCGGCCGAACGACTGGGTTGTCGAAAGACAGCGGCGACTGGATGGCCGCTCAGCTGCTTGCCTTTTCGCGCGACGCGGCACCCTGCACATACTCAAGCAGCTTGCGGCGGTATTCCGTCGGCTTGAGTTCCTGCGCCCGCTGCACGAGCGGCAGGGCCTTTTGGAACTTGCCCTGCTCGATTAGCAGCTGAGCGTGGAGCGACTTGGCGTCGGCTTCGAACTTCTCGACGCGCGCCGCCTGCTCGAACCGAAAGACCGCTCTCTCCGCGTCGCCGGTTCGCTGGTAGTGCAGACCTAGTTGGATCAGCGCATCCCCGTCCAGCTGGTTTTGCGCCACGATCTCTTGCAGCAGATCCACCTGCTCTTCGGTTGCACCCGAAGCCGCTGCCAACCGCGCCCGAAGCTTGAGCAGCTCGGCCGTATCCGCCGGCGTCAGCACATCCGCGTAGGCCTGCTCGATGCCGTGCACCAGCGCGCCGCTCGCCTCATACGCCGACGAGGACGCCAACCGGTTTGCAATGCCGAGCACACTCTTGTAGCTGCCGCGATCGTTGCGGGCAACGGCGCGCACGTAGGCATCGGCAGCAAGATCGTAGAGCCCGTCGTTGTAGTAGATCGACCCCAGCGTCGAGAGCGTCGCAAACGTCGACCCCCCGAGCTGATCGACAATCTCGAGGTTGCGCGCCGCCTTGTCTGTTTCGTTCATGTTGACGAACGCGCGCGCCTGCCGGAAGTAGAGGTCGGGATTGTTCGGATCTTCCTGGATCAGACGGCCGAGCAAGCTCGCCCCCTCTGCGTTGCGCCCCTGCTGGAACAGCGTGTTGGCCAGACGCTGCCGCCACTGCACCTTCTCCGGCTCGAGCATGGCCACCAACCGATAGCCCTGCTCCGCCGCCAGGAAATCCCCGCTGCGCGCGTGCATCGTTGCCAAGAGACCCCATGTGGTTGCGTCGTTGCCGCCGAGGTTGATGACCTGCACAAACGAGCGCGCGGCACTCGCGTATTCCTCCTGACGCATCTGCGCGATTGCCATGCTGCGCCAGGCGCGGCGGTAGCTCGGATACTTGGCGACGGCCTTCGTATACTCAACCACCGCAGCCGACCATTTCTCCTGACGCAGGTAGATGCTCGCCAGCATGTAATCGAAGACGGCTGTCACGTCATCGCCGCCCTGGCGGCTACGCAACCTCGCAGCGGCCTTGTCGAGCTCTTCGTCGTGGATCAGCCCAAGGACTTCCGTGCGAAGCTCGGCTTCGCGCGTCGTCAGCGGCGGGTCGATCTCTGAGCCGCGCAGCCAGCTTTGGGCGAGCTGCCGCTGGAACGCCGGCTCTCGCCAGATCTGCCGGACCATTTCCTGCAGCTCGGGATCCTTCTCGAGGTTGACACCGATCTGCGAAGCGGCGGCATCTCGAGCCTGAACGTCGCCCGGCTGGCCGGACGCCGCGCGCTGCATCGATCCGTCGGCGACGCCTCCAGCAGCCACGTCAACAGAGTCCTTTTCAACCGAAGCTGTTGGTGCGGCGCATGCTGCAACCAGCAGCAGCCCGAGCAGCGAACACAAAGAGGGAGGGAACAGTGGGCGGAACATGGTTTGCATGTGGCTGGGCGTAGGTTGTGCTATTTGAAGGTGATCGGCTGGCGAACACGGAAGCTGTCTGGCTCGCCATTGCGCTTGCCGGCCTCGAACTTCCAGTTGCGCAGGGCCTCTAGGGCCGGGCCGTTGAACATCGGGTCGTCCGAGCGCTCCACGGTCGGGTTCAGGACCCGACCGCGCTCATCCACGGTCATGAGCACATGGACCGTGCACGGCATTCGCTTGCGCATCGCCCGCGTCACCTTCGGGCGCGCCCGGTAGAGCACGCGTGGCTGCTCCTCGAGGCCGCCGAAGTCGAAGAGTTCGTCCATGCCGTCGCCAGCGCCGCCGCCAAGCCCCGCCAACGGCAGTGCAAAGGCACCAGCGCCACTGCCGTCGCCGAATCCCGCGCCTGTCAGCGCCAGCTCCATCTGCGACAGATCCATCGGCGGCGCTTCGGCCGCTGGCTTAGGCGGCGGCGGCGGCTCCTTCTTTTCTTCCTCCGGCTCTTCCTTCTTCATCTCCGGTGGCTTTTCGATGTTGGGAACCTCGCGCACCACCAGATCAGCAGTCTGCCTCGGCGCGGTGATCGCGCGCAGCACCGGCAGCAGCAAGAAACAGCCGAGCGCCATGACGACACCGGCTCCCACGACCGCACAACCATGTGCGTAGCGGCTCGCCGCCGAACGACGTATCGCTTCCATCTAGCCACCCCGCTTGGTCGCGATGCTGACCTTGGGCGCCTCACCGAGCTTGGCTTCGTCGATGACGCGCGCCAGCATGCCGGCGGATGCATTGCTGTCGACCTGCACGATGACCGGCGACTTCTCCTTGCGCATCTTGCGAGCGACGATCGAACGCACTTGCGCGACGCCCACGCTGTTGCCGTCGAAGAAAACCTCGTCCTTGTCGGTCAGCGCAAAAAACACGCTGTTCTTCTCGAGCGACACGGACGACGCGGCCTGGGGCTTATCGACTTCGACGCCCGTTTCTTCGACGAACGTTGTCGTCACAATGAAGAAGATCAGCAGGATGAAGACGCAGTCGATCATCGGCGACATATCGACGCCGGCATCGTTTTCATTTTCTGCACTGAAGTTACGGAATCGTCCCATAGCGGCGTCCTTTCGGTTTAGGCGGCGTGGCGCGCCTCGAGCAATTGGTGGTAGAGACTCTGCGCACAGGTCGTCTCGATCTTCTGCAAGAACGCGGCGTAGCGGTCGCGCATGCGGTTCAGGAAATACATGGTGAACATTCCCGGCAGAGCGACCACCAGCCCCGTCATGGTGGTGATCAGCGCTTCGGAGATGCCCAGGGAAACGGCCGCCATCGTCTTGTCGCCGCCCTGTCCTTCGGCGAGCGCGGCGAACGTTGCAAGCATGCCTGTCACGGTGCCTAGCAGGCCCAGCAGCGGCGCTGACGCAATGCAAACACTCATGATCTTGACGTCGCGCTGGATCGGACGCAGCTCGAGATGACGGATGCCTTCGAACGTCGAGCCGAGCTCTTCGAGGCTTTCCGCACGGGTCACGGTATCAAGCAGACGACCGACCTTGCCCTCGCGGTATTTGGCGTGATCGATCCACATGCGCCAAGTCTTCTCGGACACGCTGGTGTGGCGCTTGCCGAGAATCTTGAGCAAGACGTGCATCGCAAAGCCAAACAAGATCGCAGCGTTCAACGCGATCAGAGCCATCGCCCAGCCGCCCCTCGTCCAAATATCCCACGCGTTCGTCCACAGCTGGACGAAAGCGCCGACGAGCGTCTGTGGTTCTTCAGCAATCAACAGCATCATCGTCCCCCTCAGGCCACCGTTGCGGCGGATTCTCGTGCCCCTGATTCGCCCACGACGCCTTCGAGGCCATTGGCAACCACCGGCTTGGCCGTGTGCACGCGGTTCGTGAACTGCAGCGCCATCTTCTCCATACCGTCGACAAGCCCCTTGGCCTTACGGAACAGAAAGGCGTGCAGCAGCAGCGACGGGATGGCGATGATCAGGCCGTGCTCGGTCGTGATCAGCGCCTCCGAGATGCCGCTCGACAGCACCTTCGGATCGCCGGTTCCAAACTCCGTCATCAAGGCAAACGTGCCCATGATGCCGGTAACGGTGCCGAGCAGTCCGAGCAGCGGCGCCGACGTTGCGCAGATCGCGACGAACGGCAGCCAGCCGTGCAGCTTGAGCTTCGACGTCAGCATCTTTTCATACATGACTTCCTCGATCAGCTCGCGCGGCTTGCCGAGGTTCTGTGCGCCAGCAGCGAGCATGCGCCCCCCAGGGCCCGGCAGCGTCGTGGCGTATTCCGTGGCCGACGCGTAGTCGCTGCCGTCGAGGTAGTCGAGCAGACGATTGACCTGCCGCTTGCTCGGCCGGCGCACGAACAGCATCGACAGCCACTTGATGACAACGACCAGCAGTGCCAGGCCCGCCAAGACGGCCATCGGGATCATGATGACGCCGCCCTTCTGCACGTGCTCCCACCAGCTCTCCTCGATGCCTTCGATTTTCTGCGCGTCGCCGAGCGTCACATCGACAGGGAACGCACCGCCCATTCCGAGCGCGAGCTGGCTGGCAGCTTCGCGGTCCTCTTTCGCCGAGAACGCCACGACATCGGGCTCGTTGGTGTCGCGCAACTCCCGCACGAGACCGATATCCTCGCTGTCATTGGACTGGAACAGCGCGGTCGGGCCGAGCACGACAAACTTGCCTGGCTTGCGCACACCGCTGGCGAGCGCGTGGCCCTCGAAGCGCTGCCCGCCGATGGCTTGCTCGAGGCGCTCGAAAGCCGTCTCGACGACGTCCAGGTGCGCAACCAGCTTGGCTTCATCCGTGGCGGTGTTGTCTTCCATGACCAGCGCCGCCGCGTCCACCGGCGCCTTGTAGAGCTGCAGCTCGGCCACGTGCAGACGCGAGCCAAAGCCCTGACGCAAGTCGATCAGCAGCGTCTCCATGAAGGACTTCTGCTTCTTGAGGTCGCTCTCGACCGAGCGCCGATTGGCCAGATCCTGGGTCTTGTCAGCGAGCTCCGAGGCAACCTGCCGGCCTTCGGCACGCTTGTTCGAGAGCGTCATCTCGAGCGCCGTCACTTCGCGGGCCAGCTCGAGCTGCTCGTCTCCGATCTTTGCGCGCAGCTCCGCCAGCTCCTGCATCGCGGACTCCAACCGCTGCTCAAAGTTCTTCCGGGCACCTTCGAGGGTCTGCGAGCTCTGTTCGCCTTGCTGGGCGCCGAGCGTGGCTCCGCACAGGGCCAGGGCGCCGGCCGCCATCACCATGTTTCGAATTGTGATCATTCGTCGTTCCTCTTGCGGGTCTGGCGCTGTGCGCTCAGAGAACTTGGACCGGCAGACGCACCATCTTGGCGAGCTGCTCGTTGCGGAAGATGGCGATCGCGGTGGCAATATCCGGCGCCAGTTCGTTGGCGTTGCGCCACTGCCAACCGTCCTTCGACGGGCTGCCGACGCCGGCGACGAGTGGCTTGCCGTCAGCGCCCTTGCCGCCGACGAAATAGGCTTGCGCAAGTCCGATGTAGAGCACGTCGACGCTGACCTCTTGACCGATCCCGCTTCTGCGGATGTCGCGCTCGATGCGGACTTCGCGATTCCACTTGTCGATCATGCTGAGCAGCAGCACGACGTTTTGGTAGCGGACGGTCAACGACAGCTTCTCGGCCGCCGCATCGTCCTTGGGCAGACGCTGGCTGACAGTTGCCACCGTCGCCGCAAGCTGCTTGGGCAGCCGCGGCAGCAGCGCCCGCGCCCGCGCCTCGAAGTCGCCGATGCGCTCATCGAGGCGATCGGAGACCCTCTTTAGCGCGGCGATCGAGGCCTCTAGCTTGTCGTAGTCCACTTGGGTCGTGGCGATACTCTTGCGAGCCTCGTCGACGCGGCTGTTGATCGCTTCGATTTCGCGCTTCAACACCGTGATCTGGGCACCGGTCGCCTGCTGGCCTTTCTTCCAGTCTTCGCGCTCCGCCGAGACCATCGACTTGACCTGCCGCCATTCCGTGAGCGCCCGGCCGATCATCTCGGCATTGCTGCTCGCTGTAGACGGCGAAACGCCGGCGGGATCCTGCGCACGTGCGCCGACGGCGGTAAGACTCAGCGCCATACAGGCGAGAGCAAACGTCTTGAGGTTGGCTGACATGGGTTGCGTCCTAGCGGGTCAGAAGCGGATCTCGCCGCCGATCGAAAGGGAATAGGTAATGCCGGTCGTGTATTCGCGACGCACGACATCCTCAGCGAGGTACTCGGTGCTGTAGAACTGCTGCCGAATCGCGTTGGTCAAGTTGTTGGCGGAAAGCGACAAGCGCACACCGCGCCCAAGATCCTGCTGAAACGTGACCGAGAGGTTGTCGTAGTCCCGCTCGTAGGTCGCGGGAATGAACGCCACGTTCGACGGCCCCGGCCCCTGCACCAAGGCATCGCCGGTCACCGTATAGAAGGCGCCGAAGCTCGATCCCGTAGCCGGGACGTCGTACGTCAGGAAGAGGTTCCAGAGGTAGTTCGGCGCATCCGTCATGTCGCGCGTGGTTGCCGGCCGCACGCCTTGGAACTGTTCGAACTGCAGCACTTCGAAATCAGGCCGGCGCACCGTTGCATCGATCCACGTCGAATTGCCACCTGCCGTCAAGCCGGCAAGGGGCTGCCAGATCCGACCGAGGTCCTGACGCATTTCCACTTCCCAGCCGCTCAGTTTTCCGCGCGGATAATTGATAGGCCGAGTAAACGTGAACCCCTGCGACAGCTCGACATATTCAATGGGGTTGTCGATGATCTTGCGGAACCAAGAAACGGAGAAGAACGACCCCACCGCTGGTGCGTAGTCGATCCGGAAGTCGATGTTGCGCACATCGCTGATCTCGAGGCTCGGGTCTCCGATGAAAACCGGACCGCCGAGATACTCTTGCTGAAAGACCGGTGACAGCTCCTTGAACGTCTGGCGCGCGATCGTCTCGGAGTAGGCGGCACGGAACTGGAGCCCGTCGAGAAACTCGTAGGTCAGCCCGATCGCTGGCAGCACGTTGTTCTTGGATCGTGTCGGATTGGCCTGCGCCAGCAGGAACTCATCGAAGGCCGGATCGGTGGGATCCGTAGTCGGAAACTGCGCTGGATCGAAGTTTGGCAGCCCTGAGGACGTCACCGGAGGCACCCACGTCGCGTCTTCCTCGGCGAAGCTTCGGATGCTGATGTCTGTCGACTCGAACCGCACGCCACCAACAAGACGCAGGTCGTCGGCAATCGGCAGGTCGAGCATCACATACTGCGCCTCGACCGTCTGTGTTCCGGTGTAGTCAACGTCGACAAGTGCCCCAGAAATTGGGTGATCCTCGAACATCCAGACATCGGACCAGCGCAGCTCATCGAACTGCCCTGGCGACGTGTCATTGACGTCGTTGAAGTTGCTGTACGTATCCTGACGAAACTGCCGCTCGACTTCGTCGCGGAAGTATCCCGTCTTGAAGGCCCCCTCTCGGCCGCCCCAAATCTCGAACGGGACACGCAGATTGAAGGCCAGCTCTTCGCTTTCTTCTTCGATCCGGATGAACGTCCTCTGCAGGTTGCCGAGGGTGATCTCCGCAGCGGGCTTCAACGAGCCGTAGTTTCCCGCCGGGTTCCAGAACGACGCAAACTCACGTCGGTCCGGTGTATCACGGAGCGCGCTGTTACGGGCGATCGTCCAGTCGAGCTCGATACCCGTCACGCCGCTGAAGCCATAGACGTCCCAGCGATGCCGCCCCGAAAGCTGCAGAGCCTCGGTTTCGCGCTCGATGTAGGCGAGCGTCTGCTGGCGGGTGAAGGCGGCCTCGTCGCTGTTGCCGAAGCCCGGCGACGTTGGGTCCTGTGGGTCGTGACCAGGAAAGAAGAAGCCCTTGCCCTCCGTATCTTCCGCCACGACCACGTTGTCCTGGAAGATCTTGGACAACATGTAGGTCAGGTTGAACGCGTGGTCTTCACTTTGCACACCGACCGTCGCGAGACCACCCCACTGCAGCTCTTGCCGGCTGCGGTCGATGGACAGCAAGGACGTGAAAAACGGCGGCTGCTGGATGGTGCCGTTGTTTGTTTGCGGCGTCATCAAGTTGCCGATCTGGCCGATCTGCCGCGACTCGTCACGCTCGTTCTCGCGGAACTCTGCGCTGCGGTTGTAGAACAGGTTCACAAAGCCGCCGGCGCGCCAACCATCACCGATGTCGAAGCTGCCGCCCGTCGAACCTGTCCAACTGAAGTTGTCCGGCGCCTCGGCCGTGCTGGCACCAACTGCACCTTCCCAGTTGGCGCCTTCTTCTTGCACACGTCGGCCAGATGGGCTTTCACCAAGAGTGCCGAGACCACCACCAGCATAGGAAAGGAAGTCCTCACGGCCGGTCGCCTGGCTGTTGTAGGACGTACCAACCTTCCAGTTCACGAAGAACGGCTTATCGGGCACGCTGCGAAGCTGCACGTTGACGGCGCCGCCCGAGGCATTGCCCTGCTGGTCTGGTGTAAACGTCTTGAAGACCTGCACGTTTTCGACGGAACCCGACCGGAACTGGTCAAGAGGAACCGAGCGCTTGTCCTCGTCCGAACTGGGCAGCAGCACGCCGTTGACAAGCGATGCGACGTAGCGATCGGGCAACCCACGGATCACGGCCGAGCTGCCGTCTTGCGTCGAGGCCCCTGCAACCAGACGAAGTGCGCCAGCGGCGTCGCTCGCCCCAGCTCGACTCATTTGATCCTGGCCGATCGAGTCGATAAGCGCGGCAGAGTCGAAACGTTGGTCAAGCAGGCCCTGCTCATCCGTAATCGACTCCTGGATCTGTTCTTCGACGACCCACTCTTCGAGTTCGGTCAACTCGCCGAGCATCTCTACACGCACCTCGGCAACCGCACCGGCGCGGACCTGCGCGCGCACGACGCTACGCACGTAGCCTTGCTTCGCCACGACGATCGTGTAGGCATCGGGCGGCAAGTCCGGCACCGAGAAGCTGCCGAAGTCGTCGGTTGTGACAACGACGCCGCTGTTGATGACCTGGACCCTCGCTCCGCTCAATGCCGCGTCAAAGTCCAGGTCGGTCACAATCCCGCGGATTGACCCCGTTTGCTGAGCCGTTGCCAACGAAGCCAACAGCGCAACGACCGCAAAGCCGTAGACAGAACGTGGAGCTACCAAGGTGCTCCCAGGCCATCAGCAATTTCGATGATGCGCCGGTGAAGCTCGGCAGACGGTTCCATGTCATGCTTCGCCAACTCGATGCAGCTTTCGACCAAGTCAAAGCAGCGCGGACGCGAGTTCGGATTCTCGACGGCTTCTTCGAGCGCCGTCTGCATGAGCGCATCCGCCTGCGAGAGATCGCCGAGCGCGTGGCATGCAAGCGCCAACGGCCGCAACGTCTCGCATCGGTAGATGCTGACGATGCCGTCGCGCTGCTCATTGTATTGAGTCAGCAGCTTCTCCAACTCCGCTTCGGCGCGCGCGCGGTCGCCGACCTCGGCACGCAAGCGAACAAGGCGAGCCATCTGCGGCATCCGATCTTCGGCACGCCAAGGCGTCGTCATGGCCAGCTCGGTCATGCGGACCAACACATTGCGTGCTCCGTCCGCATCGTCGGCAGCCAGATAGTTCCGTGCCAGGCACGCCATGGCGTCCAAACGCAGGTTCGCCGGCATCTGGAGGATTTCTGAAAACGCGTGGGTTTCGATCTGCTCGCGCAACGCCGCGTTTGCAAACATCGCGCCGTGCAGACTTGCTAGCAACATCAGCGACGTGTAGCGATCGCCGAGCGGCCGTGAATCCCACGTATCGATGATGCGCCGGACCTCCTTACGCGCTGCGTTCGGTGCCCGCGACGGTGCGCTTGAGACCAGCGCACGGCTCCAGTCTGGATCGACGGCACCGCTGGACGTCGACGCGATCTGATCGCGCAGTTCTGCGGCACGGGCCGGTTGCTGCAACGCGGTCCACGCGCGCGACATCTTGAGCCGGATTCGATCCAGCCGCCATTGCTGCGCATGTGGGCTCGCCATCAGCTCGCCGGCAACGCCTTTCGCCAGATCGAGATGCCGCTCGGCTCTCTCCGCCAGACCTGCCTTGGCACACTCCCAGGCGTAGTCCGCGTAGGCAACCCCGCGGCGCCAGCCTTCAACGCGCGGCGCAAGCGACAGGGCGAGTTTCGGCTGCGCGAGCTCGAAACACGCAACGACGACCTTCTCTTGCGCCAAACCCCGGTTCTTATGGTGCGGGTTGGCCGGAAACTTCGAGGCGGCACGAAACGCGATCCGCAGCAGCTCACGCCGGTTTTCCGCGAGAGGCTCGTCTTCGAGCTGGCGCCCCGTTTCCGAGAAGGCGCCCGGATGCGGCTGCGACGACTGCGCACACGGTCCTCCAGCCAGCATCGGCATGGACACAGAGAGCAGGAGCAAGGCGGATGAGAACTTCACGGGCTCAAACGCTAGGGCGGCGCATTCAGCCTCCGTAAAGAACGCATGATGGTTCGGTCAACCCGACCCTTTTAACCATAATCATTCTGCGGCCATCACCTTCCGAACGCCGCCAATGGAAACCCGCAAACGTCCAACCCACCAAAAATCGAACGCGGGCGGCCCCGGCAACAACGTCGCCAGGGCCGCCCGAGGGGCTGTCAACTCGACACTCAAAGCAGCGAGTGACCGGCTGAGAAGCTGCGCGCTTAGAGATTGTGGCGCTGCGCGTTCGTGACGGTGAACGTGCCGGACGGCAAACCGGTATCCAGGCCAAACGCCTGCGAGTACCACTGCTGGCCGCTGAAGTTGCCGCCCAACGGAACAGGGATGTTCAACACAGCTGCATTGCCAACACCGGGCTGCAGCGTGAAGACACCGCCAATCAGGTTGTTGGGGATCAGCGTCTCGATGCCGAACAGGCCGAGCGGCAGCCCGGCGGTTGGGTTGACGGGGTTGGCGGGCCCGGTCGACAGCACGAGCAGGGCAATCGGACCGACGCCGAAATCCTGCAGGTTGTCGACGCCCATGACGACTGTAGTGCCAGGCGCCCAGTTGCCGTCGGTGTAGAGAACCGGCGCACCGTTGGTGCCGGCAGTCTCCACGTCAACGATAGGCTCGTTGACGCCCGCGCTGCGCTGCGTCGTCAGCCCGAATTGGCTCGCACCCGTCCAACCAATCAGCCAGTTGTTGGCTCTTGAGAAGGCTCCGACGTAGCGAGCCGACGTGTAGAAGCCGTCGTTCGGGCTGAACTCGGCGGCGGTTTGCGCAATTGCCGTCGGCGTCGGATCGAGAAACGAAACCGGGAACGTTGAGTGGCCCTGTGCGATCGTCTCGGTCGCGCTACGGGTCAACGCCGTGATCGGCGAGACGGCCTCGATGCTGTTGTTGGCGTTGTTGGTGCCCGCAACCGGCGCCTGTGGGAAGAAGCCGTAGCCCAGCGCTTCGATGTAGGCCAGCGGCGAGTTGTTGTTGAAGAAGATGCTGCCCCGCACTTCGACCAGATTGCCGGCGGGGTTCTGCGCCGTGTAGGCCTGCGCAGGGGTCAGCTCAGGGGAACCTGGAAAGGCGTTGCTCGCGAACGTCGTCGACGCCGCCGTCTGCATCCGCGTCAGCATCTGCGGCACGGCCGAGCCCGGCCCACAGACCGTCGTGTTGTTGGCGCCTTCCCCGTCGGTGATCTTGTCGTTGAAGACTTCCTTGCCTGCATCCATGAAGATGCAGTTGAGGAACTGAACGCGAGCGTTGTCGCGCAGTTCAACCAGCTCGTCGGTCGGGCTGCTCGACAGCGTCGCCGGATCGCCACCGCCGATGACGGTGAAATTGTGGATGGCGGCCGTCGTGACCGGCTGCCAATCGCAACGCTCTGCCCCATCGATTTCGAGCGCGTTGTCGCCAAAGCCCGAGCCCTGACCAAATGTGTTTGAGGCTCCCTGAACAATCAGTCCGAACTGTGCCTTGCCGCGCCAGCCCTGGTCGATGTCGAGGCTGTCGTCACCGACGTTCCAAATCGATAGGTACTTGAGGTTGACGGTGCCACCCCAAACCTCGATGCCGTCGTCGAGGTTGTTGAGGATTTCGATATGGTGGATGTCGGTGTTGCGCCCAATCCCACCGAGCGAGAGGCCGTTGAGCTCGACCCCCGGCGCGACGGCCAGGCCGCCGTAACGGAACGAGCAGAAGGCGAGAGTGCCGCTGTCGTCGTTGGCGTTGCCGCCGCCGTAGTCGTTGAACGATGGGTTCGCCGGCTGGAGCCCTTCCATATTTGCGAAGTTGCTCGCCGAAGGCACCGCGCTGTTGGTCGCGACGTCACTTTCCGAAATGTAAGCGTCCCCCATGATCGTGAGGTTGCCCCATTCGTTGTTCGCGTTCGGACGGTAGACACCGTTGTCCGCGGACGATGTGAAAGTAATCGGCGCGTCCTGGTTGCCTTCGGCGATAATCTGGGCGCCGCGCGTGATCGCGAGCGTCGAGTTGTTGGAACTCTCAAAGCGCACTCCCGGCTCGATGGTCAGCGTGGCACCCGGGAGAACGTAGACGTCGCCCTGGAGCTCGTAGGGGCTGTTGGCGAGCGTCAGCGTTTGCGACGTGGCGATGTTGCCGGTGATGACGGTTTGAGCCGAGACCAGGGACGCCAGGCTGGCGGCGACTGCAAGTCCGGTGATGGGTAGACGATTCATGGTGTGATCTAGGTGGTCTTTGGTAGGCCGCAGAAGCACGGGGCTTCCTCGCGATGCGGAGCAACCTAGGAAGCACCGTGATGGTTCGGTTAAGGCCCGATGATCCGTTGGTGTGGGTTCGCGGGCCTCTTCGGTGAGGCCGAGGCCAAGAATGCGCGCCTAGCGTGAGGATGCTTTCGCCACAAGCACTTGCGCGCGCCGGCACCTCGCCACGTATTCGCCAAAGCGCATATCATCAGACCTTCCGATGGCCTTCAGCCAGCCCATGACATGGACCGATTCCGCCCGAGCCGCCCATTCCTGACGCGGGAGCCTTGACAGCGAGTTCCCGCGCCCCCTAACACACGGTCGAGCACCGTCGCATGGCCAAAAAGCAGCAAGAAGGAACACCGCTGGTGATCGTCGAATCCCCGGCAAAGGCCCGGACGATCAGCAAGTATCTCGGCTCCAACTACAACATCGAGGCGAGCATAGGTCACATCCGTGACCTGCCGAGCACGGCCAGCGAAGTGCCGGCCAAGCTCAAAGGTGAGAAGTGGGCCAAACTCGGCATCAACGTCGAAGAAGACTTCAAGGCGCTCTACGTGGTGCCGGCCGAGAAGAAGGAGCACCTGCGCAAGCTCAAGAAGCTCGTCAAAGAAGCCTCCACGCTCTACCTCGCGACAGATGAAGACCGCGAAGGAGAGTCGATTTCGTGGCACCTGCTCGAAGAGCTCGACCCCAAGTGCGAGACCAAGCGCCTGGTCTTTCACGAGATCACCAAGACGGCAATCCTCGAAGCGCTCGAGAACCCACGCGACATCGACATGGACCTGGTCGAGGCCCAGGAGACACGCCGCCTCGTCGACCGGCTCTACGGCTACACGGTTTCGCCGCTGCTGTGGAAGAAGGTAAAGCCCAAGCTCAGCGCCGGCCGCGTGCAGTCGGTTGCCGTGCGACTGATCGTCGAACGCGAACGCGAGCGTATGCGCTTCGTTCCGGCCGACTACTGGAGCCTCGAAGCCACGTTCGCGGGCGGCAAGGACGCCGCATCGGGCGAGCCGATCCAGTTTCCGGCGAGCCTGCACACCGTCGACGGCAAGCGCGTTGCGTCGGGCCGCGACTTTGAGCAGGAAACCGGCAAACTCAAAGACGGCGGCAAGCTGAAGGACGGCGGCGAAGTCGCGACGCTGACCGAAGACCTCGCCAAGCACCTGGCCACCGAACTGGCGGCCGGCAAAGCCGAAGTCACCAAGGTCGACCAGAAGCCCTACACGACGCGCCCCTACCCGCCGTTTACGACGTCGACGCTGCAGCAGGAGGCCGCGCGCAAGCTGCGCTTCGCCGCTCAGCGCACGATGCGCGCCGCCCAGCGTCTCTACGAAAACGGTTTCATCACCTACATGAGAACCGACTCGACAACGCTGTCGACGCAGGCCATCGCGGCCGCGCGCACGTTGATCGACAAGGAGTTTGGCGCGGACTATCTGCCGGACAGCCCGCGGACGTTTGCGACCAAGGTCAAAAACGCCCAAGAAGCACACGAAGCCATCCGCCCGGCTGGCAACGAGTTCACGCACCCCAACAGTCTTTCTGCCGACATGGGGCCGGACGAAACCAAGCTCTATGAGCTGATCTGGCGGCGCACCGTGGCCTGCCAGATGAAGGACGCCAAGGGCCAGCGAACCACGATGACGCTGGTGATGAAGACCAGCGAGCACGGCGACGCGCGTTTTACAGCGACCGGCAAGACCGTCGACTTCGCCGGCTATCGGCTGGCATACGTTGAGGACCTCGACGAAGCCGCGGACGCCGAGGCCGCCAAAGCCGACGCCGAGCGCGTGCTGCCAAACCTCAAGGAAGGCGAGCACGCCGACCCCGCCGAGCTGTCGCCTTCCGGCCACACGACGCAGCCACCCGGGCGCGTCACCGAAGCAGGCCTGATCAAGGAACTCGAAGCGCGCGGCATCGGCCGTCCGTCGACCTACGCGGCGATCATCGAAACGATCGTGCGGCGCGAATACGTGTGGAAGAAGGGTTCGGCGCTGGTGCCGACGTTCACCGCGTTTGCGGTAGTCGACCTGCTCGCGCAGTACCTCGGCTGGCTCGTCGACTACACCTTCACCGCGCAGATGGAGAATGATCTCGACGAGATCAGCAACGGCCGCGCGGGCCGAACCGACTACCTCAAGCACTTCTATCTCGGCAACGGATCGCCGGGCCTCGTTGACCGCATCGGTTCGGTTCAGGAGGACATCGACCCGCGCAAAATCTGCTCGATCCCGCTCGGCAACGACGAAAGCGGCGAAATGGTCGAGGTGCGCGTGGGCCGCTACGGCCCGTTCTTGTCATGTGGCGAGAAGCGTGTGTCGGTGCCGGATGAGACGCCGCCAGACGAGATGACGCTGAAGGCCGCGATCGAGCTTCTCGAGAAGGGCGGCGACGGCCCAAAGGAGCTCGGCCTCGACCCGGAAAGCGGGCTGACCGTTTACCTGCGCGTCGGCCGCTTTGGTCCCTACTTCCAGCTCGGCGAGACGCCTGAGGTGCCGAAGGGCAAGAAGCTCAAGAAGGAAGACAAGCCCAAGATGGCTTCGCTCTTGAAGGGCATGGAGGCCGAAACCGCTACGCTAGCGGACGCACTCGCAACGCTGTCGCTGCCGCGCGAAGTCGGCGTCGGCAAGCCGCCGCTCGCCGAAGAGCCCGACGAGCTGCCGGTCGTCGCCGCCAACGGCCGCTTTGGCCCCTACCTCAAGTGGGGCAAGGATACGCGCAGCATCCCCGCCGAAGGCTCGCCGCTGACCGTGACGTTTGAAGAGGCGATCAAGCTGTTCACGGAGCCTAAGCAGCGCGGCCGCCGCGCCGCCGCCCAGCCCAAGAAGGAAATCGGCAAGCACCCGGAATCCGAAGCGCCGATCAAGCTCTTTGACGGCCGCTACGGCCCCTACGTTTCGGACGGCACAACCAATGCGTCGCTGCCCAAGGGCGAAAGCGAAGAAGACCTGTCGCTGGCCCGCGCCGTCGAATTGATCGACGCACGAGCCGCCAAGGGCCCAGCCAAAAAGAAGAAGAAGGTCGCCAAGAAGAAGGCGACCAAAAAGAAAGCTGCCAAGAAGGCACCAGCAAAGAAGGCCGCCAAGAAGACCGCGAAAAAGGCGGCCAAGAAGACGGCCAAGAAAGCCGCCAGCAAGAAGGCCGAGACCAAGAAGTCTTCGGACGAGTAGGCACGCTGCGGCGCCACCGCACGTGTGCCAAGCCGGCGAGAGCAAGCGGTGATCGTCGGCAACGAGCGCATCCAGACATCGAGCCTGGCGACAGCAACTGCCAGCGATGTTCGGTTCGCATGCTCGGATGGCACGTTGCATTGAGAGGTCGCGCTGGCACGTCCCGGTTGGCGTGTCGGGCTGGGTATGTTCGGCTGGCACGTTCGGCTGGCACGTTCGGCTGGGCTGGGCTGGCCCGGATGGCGCGTCCTGCCGCACGACGCACAGGAGCACGAGTCAGGCTCCCGAGAGGCTCTGGCCGCCAGCATCAAGCGCTGCGCCAGTTCCGCAGCCTTTGCCATACTGCCGGTTTCGGGTGGAGCGCGGCCAGACCCGCCACCGAGGCGCGAGGCCGCTAGGAGAGGCGCCTCGTTTTGGCAACCGCTTTACGTGCATCGACGCACTGCGACATCGCCGCGACGCCACCACCGCTACGCTAGCAGCACCGCGCGTGGTCAACCCGGCGCGCCCAGCATCCGCCCATGCATAGCTCCTTCTTCACGACCGCAGCGTCGCCATACGTATCTTCGTTCACGGCCCGCCTCATCGCGCTCGCCCTCCTGCTTGCCGGTGCCTGCGCCCAGCAGGCAGACCTCGTGCTCCGCAACGGCAAGATCGTCACGGTCGACGAACGACGCGGCACCGTGCAGGCGCTCGCAGCTCGCGGCGGTCGCATTCTCGCGGTCGGCAGCGATGAGAACGTCCGCCGCTTTATCGGCGGCGAAACACGCGTGATCGATCTGCGCGGACGTCTCGCTGTGCCTGGCTTTATCGAGGGCCACGCCCACTTCACCGGCGTCGGCGAGATGACGCAGATCCTGGATCTGACCAAGGTCGAAAGCTGGGACCAGGTCGTGCGCATGGTGGGCGATGCTGCCAAGAACAAGCAGCCCGGTGAATGGATCGTCGGCCGCGGCTGGCACCAGGAGAAATGGCAGCAAGCTCCCGAAGGCGGCGTGAAGGGCTTCCCGAGCCACGAGTCCGTCAGCGCCGCGACCCCAAGCAATCCCGTGGCGCTGACACACGCGAGCGGCCACGCGGCGTTTTTTAACGCGAAGGCGATGGAGATCGCCGGCATCACCAAGGACACCAAGAACCCCGCTGGTGGCGAGATCATCAAGAAGGCAAACGGCGAGCCGACCGGTGTCTTTAGCGAGACAGCCGCTGGCTTGGTCTCGCGCCACCAACGTGGCCGAGAGCTTCGTCGCACGGCAGCCCAACGCCGCGACGCCATTCGTCGCCAGACACTTCTTGCGGCGGAAGAATGCCTGCGTAAGGGGGTCACCAGCTTTCAGGACGCCGGCAGCAACTTTGCCACAATCGACGTCTTTCGCGAGATGGCCGAACGCGGCGAGCTTCCGGTTCGCCTTTGGGTCATGGTCCGAACCAGCATCCGCGACCTAGAACGACGCATACAGAACTACCGAATGGTGGGCGTAGGCGACCACTTTTTGACCGTGCGCGCACTAAAGCGCAGCATCGATGGCGCCCTCGGCTCGCGTGGCGCATGGCTGCTCGAACCCTACAGCGACGCCCCCGAGTCCAGCGGCCTCGAGACGGCAACCGTCGAGAGCGTCACCCGAATGGCCGAGCTCGGCCTCCAGCATGGCTTTCAGGTCTGCGTGCACGCCATCGGCGACCGCGCCAACCGAGAAGTCTTCGACATCTACGAGAAAGTCTGGGGCGAAACCGACAGCCACGCGCTGCGCTGGCGCATCGAGCACGCCCAACACCTTCACCCGGACGATATCCCGCGCTTCGGCAAGCTCGGAGTCATCGCATCGATGCAGGGCGTGCACTGCACCTCGGACGCCCCCTACGTCATCCCGCGCCTCGGCGAGCAGCGCGCCCGCGAAGGTGCCTACGTTTGGCAAAAGCTCCGCCAGACAGGCGCCGTTGTCACCAATGGAAGCGACGCCCCCGTCGAGGATGTCGACCCGATCGCCTCATTTTATGCTTCGGTGTCGCGACGCCTGAAGGACGGCAGCACGTTTTATCCGGAGCAAGCGATGACGCGGATGGAGGCGCTGCGTTCGTACACAATCGATTGTGCTTTCGCTGCGTTTGAGGAGGACATCAAGGGCTCGCTGGTGCCGGGGAAGCTTGCGGATGTAGTGGTGCTGTCGAAGGACATCCTGACGGTGCCCGAGACCGAGATCCTGGAGGCGCGCGTCGACATGACGATTGTCGGCGGCAAGGTTGCCTTCGATGCGACACGGTGACGCCCGCAGGCCCACCTGCTGAGCTGAATAAGGGCCTGGAGGTATTTCCTTCCGTTTTCGACCAGAACGAGGCGAGCTCACTGCACTGCTAGTGCCGTCAGTAAGGAGGATCCTCCTCCGCTGTGGCACAGGAGTCCGCAGATGCCCTTCCGACCCCCGCGCTGCCCGGCGCCAGATTGCCCGCAACACCTAGACCCAGACCCCAACTTCTTTCAGCGAAGGGGCTTCTACTGGGTGCACTGCAGGCCCCACCCCATACAGCGGTTTCGCTGTAAGACCTGTGGAAGCTCGTTTTCTGAACAGACATTTCGCGCGGACTACCGAGACCAAAAACCGGCCGTCAACGCTCGACTGATCGAGCTCGTCTCTTCTGGGGTCGGCGTCCGTCAGTGCGGCCGCCTGCTGGGCCTCAACGTTCACGGCATCCTCTACAAGCAGCGCAAGATCGCGCGCACGCTGCTGCAGCTGCACGAGAATTTCTCAGCGCAGCTTCACCCGAGCGGGACGACGCGAGGCAGTGGCCAAACGTCGACAACCAAACGGAGCTACACCTTCCAACTCGACGAGGAAGAGAGCTTCGAGAAGATGCCCATCAGGCCCCTCACCGTCCCCATTGTGATTGAGCGAGACACGATGTTTGTCGTCGCGACGAGCGTAGGCCCGATCCGCCGTCTTGCCCGAGCTGGCTCGAAACGACGCAAGCGGCAGGATCTCGATGAGCAGATGCACGGCCGGCGAGCAGACACCAGCCGCGCGCGCGTAAGGGACGTCTTGCTCGAAGTTCACCGACGAACACCGGGCCACATGATCGCGTTCGAAACCGACCGCAAATCCAGCTACCGAAATTTGATACGTCAAATTTTCGCCGGCAGCGCTGTGCACATCACCGAATCTGGCAAGGCCCCGCGCACGCCAAACAGCTTGCTGTTTCCAATCAACAACACGATCGAAATATCGCGCGACAACTGCAGCCGCCTACGTCGTCGCAGCTGGCACTTCACGAAGACCGAGGCTGGGCTACGCGACAACCTGTGGATCTTCACCGTCTATCGCAACTACATACGAAAGCGCTTCAACCGCGACGAAGCCGGGCAAACGCCCGCGAAGATGCTCGGCCTTGTGCCCCGCGCATTGAGCTTTGAAGAGCTGGCGAGGTGGCGACAGGACTGGGGCGAACGAAGCCCTAGCCCCCTACGCCGCAACGGCCACCCTTCCGCGCGTCCGGACGGGCAGCCGACAGGTAAGTAGCTACCTGGCTAGACCGCGGCGAGCGCTCCGCGCGAAGCAGCGCCGCCGGCCGGGCCGGCGTAAACCGTATCCACGCCATTCATCAGCCAAGACTATTGCCCACCGACGTTGGTGCGGAGGCGGCGCAGGCCCTGACCGCCCGAGCGATCCCCCGCCACGACCTCAATTTGCCCGTCCGCATTCGCGTCGAGCACAACCGCATCGATGTCAGCATCCACGCCCTCGGCTACCGGTGACACCACCAGACGCGCGCTAAGTGATACGCCGTCCGCAACGGGCCTTATCAGCCGGATCTCGCTTCGGTCAGACGAAGCTTCATCATCGATCAGGAGGAAGCCGTTGGCCAGCGTGCGCGCACCGCGATCAAACTCGAACGCGCGAATCGCGGAGGCGGCATACGGCGCCGCAAACTTCGCGTATTCAAGCGAGGGCACGCCAACCACGCTGCCGGTCGCAGCATCCTGCTCGAAGACGAGCAAGCGGTAGGCGCGGTTGCCAGCGCCCAGATCCTCGACGGTCAGGACGATGAGGTCGTCGCGCGCGTCGTCGCCCACGGCGCTACCGGCGATTCGCACGATCTGCTGGTTGGCCGGCATGTCGACAAACGTTGACTGGTAGCCGTTGCTCGCATCGAAGACCACGACGCGCCCAGGGTTCGCCGCGTCCACGACGACGACGTCCTGGGACAGCCTGTTGCGCTGGAGATCGACGATGGGCGGCAGCTCGCCACGGCGGAGCAGCGCCATGCCAGCCGACAGCAGCGCTTCGCCGTTCCACAGCGACTCGGCTGTAACGGCGCCCGTGCCGGCGTCAATCCGGCCACGAACGAGTGATGCGGCCGGCGCGCCGTTGGCGGCTTGCAGCCCGACCAGGTCTCTGACCGTGCGGGCGGCGGAGTCGGGGCCGGTTAGGACGCGCAGGATCTGCACGGGGCCGCCGAGATCGAAGTCCGACAGCGGCACAATCGACGGCGAACCACCGGCTGATGGCCCGACGCCCGTGATGCGGCTGATCCGGTTTTGCCCACCGGGGCTTGGATCGGTCGCAACCACCTCGATCACGTCGGCCGGCGAGTTGTAGAACAGTCGCTCGACCTGGTAGCGCACCTGCGGGCCCGCAGTGAGGCCGACGACGACCGGCGTGTAGGAACCGTTCGGGTTCGAGACGTGCAGACGGCCGTCGCTGACGATGTCCGTGCTGCCATCCCCGTTGCCGTCGATCAGGCCCGGCAAGGCGGTTGGCGCACCAGCCGAAGGCAGCACGCCATCGAGTTTGCCGGCGACTCCGGCAAGCGCCGAAGCACGGTAGTTGTAGTGACGTTCCGCCTGCTGCAGCCCATTCGGACCGGGAGCCTCGGCGGTCACGAGGTCAAGCAACCGGTCCCCATTGACGTCGACGAGCTGCCAGTTGGAACCGTCGACCTCCCCCTCACCCGCGATGATCTCAAGCGTGTTCGGATCGCGCGCGCGCAAGTTGTCGATGATCCGACGCCAAACGGGCGGCCCGCTTGCACGCCGTGCATAGATCCAGACGTCGCCGACGCGCGTGGTCGGGCTGTCGTCGCCAGCAAGAACGAGCATCAGATCCGAGCCGACAATGCCGGCCGAATTGCCGTCGATGTCCGCGGTAAAGATCTTTTCGAGCTTCGAACCAAGGATGTCGAAGACCTCGGAGTCCAGGTCATCGCTGACCAAGCTCCAAGCGCTCGTGAAGCCCCCGGTGGGAACCTGTGACAGTTCCAGCACATCGATGAGGCTGCGGCTGCCGCCAGTGCGCTGGCGCACGACCACGAGGCCCGCACGAGCGTTGCCGATCGGGCGCCACGACTCCATGAGCCATGGATCGATGAGGTCCGGCGTGCCCGCTGCGGGCGGCGGCAGTGGCGGCAACGGCTGCGGCAGACCTTGGGTTACGTCACCATTGCCGTCGAGCCCAAAGCTCCACATATGCAGCAGGCCGGGGCGCGCAACCGTCGCGAGCTCCGTGCCCTGCGTGCCGAAGACCAGCTCGTAGGTGTCTGGATCGCCATCGAAGTCCCCGCCAACGGGGCGGATGTTGACCGGCGGCGTGCCGGCAATCTCAAAGGTCTCGACCGGTCCGTCGATCACGGACCAGCCAACGCCATCGCGAATGACGCGCGTCAGCTGGATGTCGATCCTCTTGAAAAGGTTGGGCGCAGTGCCAAGCGTCTGCTCGGACCACGTAAAGAAGACGGCAACCGAGCGGGCGTCGGCGCCCGTTCCGAGCGTGAACCCAAGTGGCGTCGCACCGCGAGCGTTGAGGGTCGTGTTGCTGGTGCCAATCGGCAGCGGCTCCGCGCCGTTTGCCTCGGACCAGGTCACGTAGTTGAACTCGTTGTTGATCCACACCAGGCAGTCCGGACGATTCGGATCCACGTCGGTCGGAACGATGTCGAAGACACCGTTCGTAAACTGCGGGAACCAGTCGAAGATATCGGGAGCCGGAACGATCTGCTTTGGCTCGAAGCGCTGGTTGAGCCCCAGGCGCGTCTCTTGCGTGCTGGCACCACCCTGGGTGAAGAAGATGTCCCGCGTCTGCTGCGTGATGTCGTTGCCGCTCGACCAGAACCTGCGAGCCAGCGGCAGCAGGTTGTCGGTGAAGTCGACGAACGGCAGCGTGCTCAAGCGAGTGGGGCCCGCCGTCGCCTCATCCTCCAGCGGCAGCCCTGCCAGCGGGCTGTTGCCGGCACCAAGAACCGATACCACCACATCGACGACGACGTCGAGCGCCGGGTTGTTGGCGCCGTCCGAGATGACGGGCAGGCCAAGCCCTTCGTCCGCCACCACGTTCCAGATCACGTACTGCGCGCGTCGCTCAAGCGGAGCCAACGTAAACGTCTCGGCCGTGCGCGGATCGTCGCTCTCAACGCGTGTGATCGTGAACTTGGTGCCGAGAATGGTGTAAAACGCGTCGAGCTGCAGCAGCATCGGCAGCGTCGGCGACGGGTTGTAGACCTCGACGGTGATCGGCAGACGGAGCCACGGACGCAGGGGGTCGCCCTGGTTGAGCTGCACGTTGCTCGGATCCACGACCGAGGCCGACTCGATGCGCGGGGCAAAGCCGACCTGCTCACCCGGACGGTTGACGAGCACCGGATCGCCGAACTTCACGACCGGCGGCACACCGGCGCGATCGGGGCTGTAGGACTCGCTGTGCTGCAGGCTGACCCAGAAGTTGCCGTATGTGCCGAGCGGCACGCCGAGAGCGATCGGATCAAAGCTGAAGACAACGCGCGATCGGACGCGCCCATCTGGCTCCACCGACTCTTCGATCTCGGTTGGTGACAGCGGCGGCAGCAGCGTGAAATCGCTCGCGGTCGGCGTGTCGTTGGTCAGCGCGTAGCGGAACGAGAAGTCCGTCGTTTCGCGGTCGCCGCCGAAATCCCGCAGGATGCAGGACACGACAAACTCGCTCTCCGGATTGTTGGCCGAGCCGCGAATCATGAAGACTTCCGAGATCTCTGAAAGCTCGCGCCCCAGGACTCGATCGCCAAACACCTGGAAGGCCGGTGGAACCGCCGGATCCGCGCTATCAAACGCGGCATCGAACTCGTCCTCGAGCACGGCGATTGCATAGAGCGACACGCCACGCACTTCGACCTGACCAAGGTCGGCCGCATGATTCCAAGAGTACTGCACGGCACCGTTGCCGCCGGCCGTCGACAGCAACACGTTGTCGCCGCCGTCGACGTCCAGCGCGACGCCCGTCGGCACACCCTGCGCATCGTAGAGCGCGAGGCTGCTGGACGGGACGCGCACACGCCCCTGGCCGATGTCGTACTCAAAACGAACGCGCAGACGCCGCCCTTCGCGCTGGGCGAAGTCGAGCGCCAGCAGCGTGCGATCATCGTCTGGCTGGCGATCGTTCGTGCGCAGGCTGACAACGATCGGAGCCGGCCCGGATGGGCCGCCGTTGCCGCCGCCGCCGCTGCCAAGGCCAACGCCAATGGCGGCTGGGCCACAGCTCGTGGCGAGCAAGCAAAGGCCTGCGAGCAGTCCGGCACGAACCGAGCGGTTCGGCTGCGGAGTTCGCGCGGCGAGGACGCGAGAGTTGGAGTTCGAGGATTGCATAGTCTTGTCGCTTCGTGACCGAGGAAGCGGAGCGCGTGGCGCGGCTTGCACCGCGATCGCGCCAAAAGGTTGGACCAAAATGTGAAAACGGAGCGGCGCCTACTTCTTGGCAGGAACCAGTCGAATCGTCCGGGTGAATGTCTCCTCCGCGCGGATGCGCAGACGCACCCAGTTGTCCGTGCCCATTGCCAGGCCATTCAGGGTGCCTCGCGCCCGCAGCGCCAGGTTGTTGAGCTCGTCCGGCTGCACTTCGAGGGCGCTGTAGTCGCCGCCGTTGATGGAGGCCTCGACGGTAACCGGCTCTTCTTCGTCTTCGTCCGTATCGATGCGAATGCGCACATCGAGAGGCATCGAAACACCCGTCACTTCGGACTTGTTGCGAGCCGGCTGCACCATCTCCACGGCACAGCGAAGCTGGTTTTGATAGCGCTCGTCGAAGCCCACCTTGAGATCGTTCGCGATCTTGCGCGCGGCGATCCGCATCGCGGACCGCTTGAGCGCATCGATGGTCGTCTCCGTCTGGTCGCTGGTCCAAAACGGCGGCAGCACCAGCGACTGCAAGCCCGGCCAGCTAACGAGGTCGTTGCGATCAAAGAAGCTGAGTTCGACCACGTCCCCGGTGATGCTGCGTTCGGCGCGGTTGTCCTCGCTATTGGCAAACGTGCAGGAGGCATTCATCGCAACGCGATAGGCCGAATCTTCGACGAGTAGACCACCGACCCACGTCACCAACCAAAGGCCTCCCGATGCGAGAAATCCCGAAGTGCCTTCGTGGGAACACACAATCGGCTCCTCCTGACGCATCGTCAGCGTCAGATCCGGCGCGATCGCACGCAGATCTCGCTTGGTGCCAATCATCGACCCGGTATCGAGCGCACGCAGCTCCTGTGCGAGCAGCTCCGTCAGCTCCTCCGCAGGAACCTCCACGGTCTCTTCGCCATAGCGAATGTGCATCGGGCTCTCGTCCGCATCCCACTGCACCAGAACCACCATTGGCACTGGCGGCTGATCGCGCAACTCGTCCAGATCCGACGTCGACGCGCATCCCGAAGCGAACAGCAGGAGCGCCGGCAGCAATGCGGGCGCCAACCGGTTCATACGGCAAGCGGTTGGGCGAACGGGAGAACGCCGGCGCGAGGCGCACAACGACTGGGATCTGGCAATTGGATACATAGCGAGGCAAACGCGTCGCGAAACGCGCCTGGCATTATACCCCGGACGCTATTAGGGACGCTCTCGAAGCACAATCGCGAGCCGGAAGCCAGCATCCCGCTGCACTGGTTGGGGCAGACGTTCCCATACCATCTCGGATACGCCAATGGGGTCTCCAGCTGCGACCCACTCGCGCAGACCG
Organism: Planctomycetota bacterium; assembly: GCA_045105235.1. GTDB lineage: Bacteria > Planctomycetota > UBA1135 > UBA1135 > UBA2386. The sequence goes on from JBGCDH010000024.1 coordinate 220,431, forward strand.
CGGCGCAGGTAGGTCAGCCCACCGACCGAAACATCCATCGTCGGCAGCTCGATTTGCGGCACAGAGTCAGACTGAGGCACCGAATCGGCCATCGGCCGCAGGCTTGCCGCAGCTGGCCATTTCATGAAGTCGGCCGGCGGCAACACAAAGACATCTGCGCCAACTTTCTCTCCAACGCGTTCGCCGAACTGCAACGCGTATTTCCGAGAGAAGTTGTAGGCGATCGTCGCCACCGGCTTCCGCTCGTAGGAAGTGCGCTTCCAATAGCGCCAGCCGTTGATGTAGCGACGCTGCTTGATCTCGGCGAACGTCACCGGATGCACATCGATCAACGCAGCTCGCGCCCCGTCGGCGCTCTTTGCGAAGACCATATAGATCGGGCGGCCGTCCTTGTCGGTGCGACCCTCGACATGCCACAGGCGCAGGGGCGAGGCTGCAGCGGCAGAGGCTGGCGAGGCAGAGGCTGGCGCAGGCGCAGCCAGGAGTTCGAGGGCGTCCGCCCGATAGAGCCCGGCTGCGGCTCCATTCGATGGCTCGACGACAACCGATCGCAGCGTGATCCCCGCGGGCACCCCGAACGAAGCATCCGGCCAACCTTCGGGCGCCTCGCCGAACAGCTCGGCATCGGCTCCGCCGAGGACTTCTGCCGGGAGTGCCGGCAACGCCCGCGTCGACAGCGGCGAAGCGGCAAGCAGCATGCGCACGTCCGGCAGAGCGAGTGACTTCAGCCCGATCAACGCCTTCTTGTAGGAATCGCACAGCGACTGGCAGCGACTGCGCTCGGCGCCTGGACGCGTCGGCGCCGCGGCGGCCGCGCGCCGGACCATCGTGTCGAGCTCCGCCCAGCGCGGGGTCCACAGCTGCCACCACGACTGCAGCAGGGCTTCGCGTCGCGCCGACCACCAGCGCGCCAGCAGTCGGTCACTCTGCCCACTCGGGACGCCGCCCTGGCCAGGCGGCAGTCCTACATCGATCTCCGCAAGCGCTGCAACCCGGTCGATGAAGCGCTGCATCTCGACCACGCTGCAGCCCCCCGATGCGGGGCTCCAAACCGGCAGCGGCACCTGTTCGGCGCGCTCCAGCCGACCGGCGAGCGCGTCGAGACGTGACACCGCAGCGTCTTCGCCAGCGCGCTCAAGCCCCTTGCGCACGGCCTGCAGGTCCGCCGCAAGACCGGCAAGATCGACCGCGCCGGCCGCGAAGCGATCGCGCAGCCCGGTCACCAGCTGCTCACGGCGCAGCGCTTCGTCGGCAACGCGCCGCGCAAAAGCTGCCCGGCGCTCCTCCAGCCGGGTAAACGCCGCGCCCCCAGCAAACGGACGGCAGACGCGCCGGAGTGCTTCTACCGACGTTGCCGCAAACGCGACTTCGGCTGCTTCGATGGCTCCCAGCAGCTGCTGCGCACTGTCGAAGCGACGGCGCGCCTCATTCAGCTGCTCGGCCGACTCGCTCAAGAGCTTCCAATCGCGAGCAGTGCGCGCACGCCCCTCGACGTCGGCGAGCAAGCGACGGAAGTCGGCATCTACCACGCTCAGCTGCTGCACCGGTTCGCCCAAAGAGGGGTCGCGCGCCGACCTGGCAACGGCGTAGCGGCGATCGTCGCGCAGCTCCGTGTAGTAGGCCAAGTCGTCAACCGGCGCCGCTGCGATCGGCGCCGGTGGCTCGACTTCATTCTGCAGCGCATACGCCAGCGGATCGTGCCGCAAGCGCGGGCTGATCGTCCGCAGCAACGTCTTGGCGGCCAAGAGCTGCTGGCGACGGCTTGCAAGCGATTCGCGCTCGGCAACAAAGCTGTCGAGCGCGCGCCCGGCATTGCGCGCCGCCTCGACACGCGCATCGAAGTCGCGCACCAGCCGCTGCCAGTCGGCCGTAGCCTCCCCCCACGCGGCACTCGCCTTGCCTCCCCACTCGCGCCGCGACACGCTCGCACGCGCAGCGAGCCAAGGACGAACAGCGTCGTCTGCCGCAGCTTCGAGTTCTTCTAGCCGCTCGAGCTCGATCGCGAGCTGCCCCAAGCTGTTCAGCGGCCGCGCGGTCGCCTGCCACACCGGCATCCCAGCCTCAACGAGCCGGCGCGCAGCCTTGGCGCCATCGCGAACGCCGCGAGCGGTTGCCAGCAGCTCGTCTTCGCCGAGTTGCTCCAACTGCGCGGCCGCGGCTTCGGCGCGCCCTGCGAGGCCCCTGAGCAACCCCGCCTCAAACGCACGCTCCAGCGCGGCCACGCGCTGCCGACTCTCGCGCCGCAGCTCGTCGTCGCGGCTGCGGATGTCCTCCAGCCGTTCTTGAAGCTCAGCACCAAACGCCAGCTTGCGCACCTCGCCGCGAAGCGTCTCCAACTGCTCGGGCACGTCGCTCGTACCGCCACCATCTTCGACCGCCGTCGCAAGCTTGCGCACAGCGAGCCGAACCGCTGTGTGAGCCGGCACGCGCTGCTGCAGTTCCTCGATCGAATCCGCCAATCGCCGCAGCGGCACAAACTTGGGCGGCAGCACATACTGCTGCAGCGGCGCCTCCGCATCGGGGACGCTGCCGCGCAGCTTGCCAAGCTCTTCGACCAGCGCATCGGCCAATGCACGGTTGCGCTTCAGCTGGCCATCGACGCGCTCGATCTCGCCCGCGAGGCGCTTCAGCCCTTGGGGATCGGCAAGCCTGAGGCCGGCGACCTGCTGCTGCAGCTGTTCCAGCTCGGCCAGGACTTCACCAAGCGGACGGTCGCCGCGATCCACTCGAACGGCCGAATCAAACCAGTCGGTGACCCCCGCATACTCGAGACCGCCGACGGTGGCCGCAGCCACGAGCAAACCGGCCAGCACCCGCATCGGCCACTTCGGCACCGGTCGCTGACGCATGCTGGCGACGTCGTCGAGCACCTCGCGGAAGGACTGGTAGCGATCCTTGGAAGCGGGCTCGGTCATCCGACGCACGATCCGCCCCAGAGCCTTTGGGACATCGGCGCAGACGATGCTGGGGTCGTGCGCGACTCGCAGCCGCTCTTCTTCGTCGCGGAAGCGATGCTTGGTCTGGTTGCCCGTTAGCAAATGATAGAACGAGGATCCGAGCGAGTAGATGTCGCTCAGGTGGTCCGCGTAGCCGCCCGACTGCTCGGGGCTGCCATACGCCGGCGTCCACAGCGCCGGCACCAGCGCACTCGTCACTCCGGGGTTGTCGCCACCAAGTTTGGCGGCACCAAAGTCCGCCACGACCACACGGCCTCGCTGCAGAAGCAGATTCTCTGGCTTGACGTCCCGGTGAAAAACCGGCGCCGGCTTGCCGGTGCGATCGTCGAGGTTCTTCTCCGCCGCTAGCAGCCCGCGCGCGGACTCCTCCAGCCAGCGCAGAGCGATCTGCCAGTCGATCCGGCCGCCGGGAGCGTCCTTGAGCTTCTCGCGCAGGTTGCCGCCCTCGGCGTATTCCATGACCAAGAACATCGTGCCGTCGCTTTCGACATCGCCATCGAGCACCTTGCAGATGTTCGGGTCATCGAGCTGCAGCAGCGTCTGGATCTCCTGACGAAAACGCACGGCCGTCGACTGATCGACTTCGGCCCGTCCCTTGAGCAGCTTGATCGCAACGGGCTTCTGCTCGCCCATGATTGTGTAGCTGCCCTTGTAGACCACGCCGAAGGCGCCACTCGCGAGCCGCCTCTCGATCCGGTAGCGATTCTTGAACAGCCGCGGCTCGGCCTCGGTCGGGTTGGTGGGGCGTGTGCCCACTGGCTGAGCCGCCCCCTCTGGCGGATGAGGCCGCCCTGGTTGGTAGGGCCGCTCGGATGGATCACGCGACGCCGGAGTAGGAATGGTCGGCTCGTCCCCGATCGGATGGAGCGGGGCGGGCTCGGGCCGATTCGGATCTGGCCGATTCGGGTCTGGTCGATTCGGATCTGGCCGAGTCGGATCTGATTCTGGGCTCTCTTCCATCAGGCGGCAGCAATTGTGCCGCCACAAGCTAGCCCACGACGATCCCGCACGCGAGATCAGCGCCTGGTTCGCTGCGGCACAGCGCATGGCCAGAGGCCGCCGCGCCGCATCCGGCTACGAGGCCGTCGCCCAACACTTGCGCATCGGAGCCTGGGGACGATGATTCGTTGATGCCGTCAATCGAGACCTCTGCCTCCACCAACTCGATCGATCCGACCCTAGACGTATTCGCCGAGATCGACCGCCTGCGCAAGGAGCGCAAGGCCGTCATCCTGGCGCACTACTACCAGGATCCGGACATCCAGGACGTCGCCGACTTTCTCGGCGATTCGCTCGAACTTGCCAAGCGCGCGCGCGACGCCAAGGACGCCGAGGTCATCCTGTTCTCGGGTGTGCACTTCATGGCCGAGACGGCCAAGATCGTGAACCCCAAAAAGACCGTGCTGCTGCCAGACCTCGACGCCGGCTGCTCGCTGGCGGAGCAGTGCCCGCCCGACCAGCTGCGCGCGTGGAAGAAGCTGCACCCCGACCACTACGTCGTGATGTACATCAACTGCTCCGCCGGCACCAAGGCGGAAAGCGACATGATCTGCACGTCGTCGAACGCCGAGAAGATCATCCGGTCCATCCCCGAAGACCGCCCGATTCTGTTTGGTCCCGACAAAAACCTCGGCGCATGGCTGCAGAAGAAGACCGGGCGCGAGATGGATCTATGGCCCGGTGCCTGCATGGTTCACGAAACGTTTAGCTCGCAGAAGATCGCCCAGCTGAAGGCCAAGCACCCGGATGCGAAGTTCATCGCGCACCCCGAGTGCGAAGACCACGTGCTGCTACTGGCCGACTTCATCGGCTCAACGTCGAAGCTGCTGCAGTTCGTCCAGGAAGACGAGACCGGCAAATACATCGTCGGCACCGAGACCGGCATCCTGCACACCATGCGCAAGCACGCGCCGCACGTGGAGCTGATTCCGGTGCCCTACGAAGACCGCACGGCCGCGTGCCAGGGCTGCAACAGCTGCCCGCACATGAAGCTCAACACGATCGAAAAGATCTACCTGGCGCTGCGCGACCTGAAGCCGCAAATCGACATGGACGAAGAGCTGCGCCTGCGCGCCAAGCTGCCGCTCGATCGCATGCTGGCGATCAGCTGAGCAAAGCACACCTACCGGCCGCGGCCGGCAGGTGTTCGACAGCTATCAGAACAGCTGGATCTCGACCGAATTGGTCCAACGGGCCACCACGCCGCCACCACACTGCGGCAGGTAGTCGGCGTCGCGATAGATCATCTGAAAGTAGAGGGTCGATCCCGCCGACGTGTTGATCCCCTGCGTTTGCAGGTAGTTCAAGTCAACAGGCAGCGTGTAGGTGCCAAACGCCGTCGTCATGCCAGCACCGCCCGAGCCTGACCCGCTGTTCGGGGATGGGACGCGCGCCAGGTTGACCGGCCCCAGGCACAGCCGACCCGTCCCAGGGCAGCTGTAGTTGATCGAGTTGCTCTGGCCGTTCGAGACCCAGCAGAGAATCGAACCGATTCCATTCGGCAAGCTGCCCGGCAAGACGCCAACCTGCAGCGTCATGTCGTTGGCGGCAGCGCTGATGCCGTTCGCCACGATCGAGCCGGTCGCGATGATGTCCGGAGTGCCACCCGTCGAGTTCGGAGTAGGCTGCGAACAGCCTGTTTGGCCAACGTAACGAACCAGCTGGATGCCATTGAGGGCGCTGCAGGTATCCGTCAGCACATCGAGAGTGATATCACCATCCTGACTAAAGACGTCGAACGGCAGCAGCGTCATCGTCTCACCAATGATGTAGCCAGGCGCCGGCGTTGCGGGCCAGACCGGCGGACACTGCACGATCTCCTGCGCCACCACAGAGTTGAACTCGTCGCGAAGCCGAAAGAACGTGCCGCAGTTGGGCGAGTAGGAATAGACCACCGCGACGTAGCTACCGACGTCGAGGTCATTGATCTCGAGCGAGAACCCAGCAGGACCGCCGATCGCGCAGTCTTCGTAGAGATCGGCGACGACAGCCGGCAGCCCCGTGTTGAAACCAACGCTGGGCAGCGCACCCGAGAAGCTCGCGGTTGAGTTGTCGGCCGATCCATCCAAACGGCTGAGCGACTGCGCCACAGCGGCAATACCAAGACCGTTCCACACTCCCGGCTGCCCGGCGTAGGCGCCGAACGTCGAAGACGGCGTAGTGCTGGGAGAAGCATTGACATCGATATTGAAGGACTGAGCAGAAGCCGCGGTGGTTGCGAAAGCGCAGACAAGCGTGGAAACGGAGAGCTTGCAGAACATGATTGTGTTTGCGGTAGAAGACTTTTGCCAACGGCCGTCGCGCACCATGCGAGACCCGATAGCAGCTGGCTACGCAGCGCCCTTCCAGAGAGCAGCTCGCGCAGGAAGGTCTTGTTCGCCGGGCCTAGAGAAGTTCGCGGCATTGCCAAGAACCCGCCCGCTACGGTCGAAGCGAAGGTGACTCTGCACGCACGCGGTGGCACACTCGCAGCAATGGCGAAGAACGACCCAGCGTCCAGCCCAGCCGACCCGTCCCCACTCGCCGACGAGCTTGGCAGCGCGCGTTCGGCTCCGCCGTGCGTGCTGGTGATCTTTGGCGCGACCGGCGACCTGACGCGGCGCAAGCTGGTGCCGTCGCTGATGGGCCTCGCCAAAGACGGCCTGCTGCCGGCGGCGTTTTCGGTCGTCGGCTTCGCGCGTCGGCCGTGGGATGACGACAAATTCCACGAGGTGCTGCACGGCGGCGTCGAACAGTTTGGGCGCTCGGAAACGCTGCTTCATTTCGAACAGCGCAAGGACGCGTTCCGCTACCACAAGTCGGACTTCGGCGACGCCGGCGGCTACGAATCCCTGCGCGAGCTTCTCGACCAGATCGACCAAACGCACGGCACCAAGGGCAACCGCATCTTCTACCTGGCGACGCCGCCCAGCGCCTACTCCGAGATCCTGAGCAACCTCGCACGCGCGGGGCTCTCGTCCGAAGCCGACGGCCGCTTTTCGCGTGTCATCGTCGAAAAGCCGTTTGGCCGCGACCTCGGCACCGCAACCGCACTCAACCAGCAGGTCCAGGCGGCGTTCGCAGAACGTCAGGTCTTTCGCATCGACCACTACCTCGGCAAAGAGACGGTGCAGAACATTCTCGCGCTGCGCTTTGCCAACGGCATCTTCGAGCCGCTGTGGAACGAGAAGTTTGTCGACCACGTGCAGATCACCGTCGCCGAATCGATCGGCGTCGGCACGCGCGGCGGCTACTTTGAAGAGTCCGGCGTGATCCGCGACATGATCCAGAACCACCTGATGCAGGTGCTGACGCTGGTCGCGATGGAGCCACCCGCTGCGATCACCGCCGACGCCGTGCGCGACGAAAAGGTCAAGGTGCTGAAGGCGATCGCGACGTTTACCGACGAGCTGGTCGAACAGCGCACCGTCCGCGCTCAGTATACGGCAGGCTCTTTCGGCGGCGACGACGTCAACGGCTACAAGCAGGAGGAGGGCGTCGCGCAAGACTCGACGACCGAGACCTACGCCGCGGTGCGCGTGCAGATCGACAACTGGCGCTGGTCCGGGACACCGTTCTTCTTGCGTTCGGGCAAGCGCCTGCCGCGCCGCGTCACCGAGGTCGCCATCCATTTCAAGCAGCCGCCACACCTGCTGTTTGCCCAAAACGAGCTGCCGTCGGGCCACCGCGGCCTCGAATCCAACGTGCTGCTGCTGCGCATCCAACCGGACGAAGGCGTCGCCATGCGCTTTGGCGCGAAGGTGCCCGGGCCCGACGTGCGCATCCGCGATGTGCGCATGGACTTTCGCTACGGCACGGCGTTTGGCGGTGAGACCGGCGACGCCTACGAACGACTCCTGCTCGACTCGATGCTCGGCGACGGCACCCTGTTTGCGCGCGCCGACGAAGTCGAGGAAGCCTGGCGCATCGTCGACTCGATCATTGCCGGCTGGCAATCGTCGGACCGCGCCCCGGACGAATACGTCGCCGGCACCTGGGGCCCCAAACGCTCCGAGCAGCTGCTGGGTGAGAACCGCAGCTGGAGAAAGCCATGAGCGCGCCCACGTTCACGCAGACCGAGTCCCGCCCTTCGACGTGGTCGGGCCTGCCGAGCGCGCTCGACTCGCTTTGGAGCGCCTGCCTGCAGGACAACGGCGGCCGCGACGTCGCGCGGGCCTTGACCGCCAACCTCGTCGGTCTCGCCGACCGCGAAGATCGGGCATGCCTGCAGGACGCCTGCGACATGCTGCAGCGCCGCGCGCCGTGCCGCGCATTCGTGTTGCTGCGCGATAACGGCACCGAACGTCAACCCGCCCTGCTGTCGGCAGCAACGCGCAGCCACGGCAGCCTGCGCGACATCGTGCTCGAGCGCATCGAGATCTGCCTCCACGAGCGCGAGCTGCCGCGCCTGCCGGGCCTGCTGCGACCGCTGCTCCTCGACGATCTGCCGAGCCATCTATTCTGGGCGCGTCCATGGCCCGCGGACCGGACGACCTTTGACGCCCTCGACGAACTCTGCACGCACACCATCGTCGACTCCAAGCGCTTCGGCAATCCGGCCCGCGACCTACAGCAACTGGCCGAACGACGCGCCCGTGGCCAACGGCTGACGGACCTCTCCTGGCTGCGCCTGCAGCCGTGGCGGCGCGCTCTAGCCGAAGCCTTCGAGCGGTTTCCGTGGCAAACCGGCACCCGCGTCGCCGGCACCCTGCGCCACGGTCGCAACGCCCGCGCAACGACGATCCTGCTGGCGGACTGGCTCAGCGAGCGGCTCTCGGCGTCGATCGTGATCGAGCCGGATGGGCGAGAAGAATCCGTCGGCCCCGATCATGCCAAGCTGCAGGTCGGCGACGTGGAAATCCTCTGCGAGCTGCGCGACGACGTGCTCGTCAGCCACGTGACCACACAATCCCACTGCCACCTGCCCTTCTCGGTTGGCGCGAAGACACTGGGCGACGCCGAGCTGCTCGCCAACGCCATCGACGGCGCATAGCAATTTTGCGGTGCGCGCCGCATTGTCCCTGCTGACGCCGCCGCAACAACGATGACCTACCGATACGCCGTGTTCGCTCGATTCGCCGATGAGAGCCAGGCTCGGTCGCTCCTCGACGAATTGCCGCAGTCCAAGCTCGCCCACGTCAAGGCCCGCGAGTTCGCCTGCAGGACCGCCGATTGCGCCGAGGGCATCGTCGCCGGACTCATGAACAACAGCACCTGGGCGGAATCCGATGGCCGCCGCGGGCTGCGCATCGGGCTCGTTTTGGGCGCCGTGCTCGGCCCAGCCCTGGGCTACCTGCTATTTCACCTGCTTGAGCTGCCGACCGGCATCGGCCTCTTGATCGGCGGCATGATGGGCACGATGACCGGCGCGCTGATGTCCGGCATCATCGGTGCAGGCCTTGTGCACCCCAACCTCAAGCAGATCACCGAACGGCTGGAGCCGGGCCAGGTGCTGCTGTCGATTTCGTGCCGGAGCCGAGACGAGCACCGCCGCGCGGCAAAGCACCTCGCCGGCACGTGCATCGAGTCGGTCGAGAGCCCGTAGTCGAGAAGCCGTAGTCGAGAACCCGTAACCGGCGAACGAAAGCGTTTACTTGCCCGTTTCCGGGGTGGTCTCGCCAGCGCCCGGGTGACCTGTTTCGCCAGGCGCCTCGCCGTGGACCGACGCAGGCGTCGTGCCATCACCCTTGATCGGGTGCGGGTGCCAACCGACGATCCAGAGCATCGCGAAGAAGCCGATCACATAGCCCACCGGCACGTGCCAGCCGTGGATGATCCACTGCTTGATCGACTTGGCTTCGGTAAACAACCCAGCCAGCGCAACGCCCGCCGACGAGCCGAACCACAGCATCGAGCCGCCGTAGCCGACCGTGTAGGCCAGGATGCCCCAGTCGTAATTGTCCTGCAGGATCGCGAGCTTGGTCAGCGGGATGTTGTCGAAGAACGCGCTAACGAAGCCGAGGCCGAGCGCCGTCCACTCTGACGCAGCCGGCAGCTTTTCGACCGGCATCATCGATGCGGCCGCCACCAGGCTGATCAAGAAGAACATGCCGTGCGCGGCGTGCGGCAGCGCCTTCCAATTGGGCTTGCTAAACAGCCCGCCGAGCAGAATCGCCGCCCAAACGCCAGCCGCAGGGAAGCTGTAGAGGATGTTCGTCGAGATCGTGCCGACGATGATCCTGCCGACAATCACGAGCTTGAGCTTGTCGACGGGTGGCGTCTCCTCCTCGATCTTGACCAGTGGCTGCAGCGAGTTTTGCTGCGCGCTAGCGAAGATGCCGAAGAAGCCGATCGCGAAGATCGCGCCAATCGCCGCCTCGACCACCCAGAGCGGTGACGCACCGCCGATCCAGATCATCGTGGTGGTCGTATCGCCGATCACCGAGCCCGCGCCGCCGGCGTTCGAAGCCGCAACCATGGCCGCGAGATAGCCAATGTGCAGCCGCCGCTTGAACAGCGTGACGGCGGCAGCACCGCCGATCAGCGCCGCGGCGATGTTGTCGAGCAGCGCCGACAGCACCGCAATCAGCAGCAGCAGCAGAAACGGCCCCATCTTGCCCGCCGGCAGCAGCTCGGCGAGCTTCTCCGGCATGTTGCTGCGCTCGAAGTAGTCCGCGAGCAGCGCAAAGCCGAGCAGCAGGCCGCCGAGATTGACCAGCTCCTTCCATTCGTGGGCGAAGTGGTGCGCGATGTATTCGCCGCCGCTGGTGGTCAGGCGCACGATCAAGATCGCGATAAGCCCGGACACGGCGATGTGCACCGCATACTTGTGATAGCGCGCGATCCCGATGAGGGTCGCCGCAAACAATCCGAACAGGATGTAGTCAGTCACTGCTGAGAAACACTCTGGCTGAGAGCACCCGCTAGGACGAGCACTCGATGCGGGTGGGGTAACCCGGGGACATCCCTGATGGTGCCGTAACAGTGCGCGAGCGCCAAAGGCAACCCGACACAATCGTGCAACGACCGAGAACAGTCTCCATCGGACATGGCCCCGTCGCCGCTAGAGACGAACGTCGATCCAGACCATTCGATGGTCCGAAGCCTCACAAAGCTTGAGCGCTGGCTCATACGACTTGGGCCAGAGAACGGCCCCGCGCGCGACCTGCAGCGACCGCGACGGCAGCACGTAGTCGACTCGCAGGTTGCCCGGCCCCTCGTCGTTGTCTCCCACGCCGTCGCCAAAGTCGCCGGTATCGAGCGCAGGATCCCCCTGATGCTGCATGTTGCGCCCAAACTGCAGCAGCTTTTGTTCGGCGCCACCGTCGCCACGCGGCTCGAAGTCCTGCACGCGGTCGTGGCCCAACAGATCCAGCAACGCCTGACGGCGCGAATCCCCGTCTCTGGGATCGCAGTTCAGGTCGCCCAGCACAACAAAATCTTCCTTCTCGGCAAGCCCGCCCGAGGTGCCGCCGTCGTCGACGATCCAGTCGCCCTTGCCCGGCGTCAGGTAGTCGCCCCAGAAGCGGATCTCATCGTGGTTGCGGCAGCCGTTGCGATCTTCGGCACCATCAAACGACGGCGGCGTGGGATGGCTGCAGAGGGCGTGGAGGACAACACCGTCTTGCTGCCGCCCGATCCCGATCGGCACATCCCAGTGGCTCTTCGAAGACAGCCGCAGCTGCTGCCAGGCCTCGTCCGAGTAGTAGCCCTTCGGCCGCTGCGCGTCGGGCATCTGCGACCAGCGCAGCTTCTGAAACGTGCGAATCTGATCCTCGAGGATCGGATAGCGCGACAGCAGGACCATGCCGTACTGGCCCGGAAAGCGGCCGTAGCCGTAGGCGTCCGCCGGCCCATCGGTGCGGCCATCGCCGTCGAGATCCTGTCCAGACGGAACGCCCGTGTTGACGGCGCCGCAGAATACAAACGGGTATTCGATCGCGTCTCGTCCGCCCTGCGAGACGCCCAGATACTCCCGCCGGAAGACTTCGGCCGCGCGCGCAGCGGGGTCGCGGTCGACTTCGTTGAGCAACAACACGTCGGGGCGCACGGTCTGCACCAAACTCGCGAGCTGCTTGGCAGGCTCACACTTGCCACCTTCAAGCTCTTGGAGCAGCGCTCCGGCCTCGGCCCTATTGAGCGCAACGTTGAAGGTCGCGATCCGCACGGTCGCGCCGTCGTCCGGCGATCGTCGCTTGACGAAGTAGTAGGCGAGCGGCACGGAAAGCCCAATGCAAAGCAGCGCCAGCAAAGTGTAGTTCGGCTTCATAGCTGTGGATCTTGCTTCGTCGATAGGTCGCACTCGGACGCGTTCGCGCGCGGCATAGCGGGAGGCTCAACGGCCCGTTGGCCAGCCAAGGGATCGACGGCACCATCCGTCGCGGCGGCACACGCGAACATATCGCCCGTCTCTGCCAACCGCGCCTGCGGCCCGATCAGCACAACCGTGTCGCCGACCTCGAGCACCGTCTCGGGAGTCACAACATCGAGGTTGACGCCAGCCCGACGAACCGCAGCCACGCTGCAGTGGGTCAGCCGCCAAACCGCGCAATCTAGCAGCGAACGCCCGGCAACGGCAGACCCGGCCGCAACCAGCCGCACGACGAAACCGATCCCGGGAACGAACTCGGCTAGCTCGGAGATGGCGGGCCCCGGCACCGGCGACGCGCGCGAGGCGACGCCGGCTTCGGCACGCACGCGGCTGACCTGCCGGCCAATCTCGTCGTCGGCCACCAAGAACCAGCGCAACACGCGCACCATCACCTCAACCGAGGCTTCGAGTTCTTGCGGCACGATCTCGTGCGCGCCGGCGCGCTGCAGCGTGCCGACTTCGTGGTTGTAGGCGGCGCGCGCGACCAGGTGCACGTGCGGAGCAACGGCTTGGATCAGCGAGACGATGCGCTGCGTCGCCGCCGTGTCATTGATCGCCAGCACGACCAGGCGGGCGCGCGCGATGCCAAGAGAATTGAGCACCGACGTGCGCGTGGCATCCGCGAGCACGATGGGCACGCCGCGCGCCTTTTCGGCGCGCACCGTGGCGGCGTTCATCTCGGCGACGACGTAGGGAACTTGGGCCGCCGCCAACCCGGCCGCGACCGCGCGCCCCGTCGGCCCGTAGCCGACCAGGATCGCGTGCTCGTTGCGTTCGTCGCCGCGCTCGCCGTCGCCACGCGCCGTCGAGGCCTCGCGGTCGCCACCTGCTGCATCGCGCGCGAGATCGCGGGCGCGCAGCGCCAGCCGCTGGCCCAGCCCGTAGAGCAGCGGCGTCATCGCGATCGAGATCACCGCCGCCACCACAAACAGCGCTTCCGCAGAAGCGGGCAGCAGCTCCGACCGGCGCCCGAGCTGCACCAACACAAACGAGAACTCGCCGACCTGCGCGAGCGTCAACGCCGCGCGCATGCGCACCCAAAACGGCTGCCCCAGCAGCCATGCGGCGCCGAGCACGATCAGCGCCTTGCCAACGATCACCGCAAGCACGAGGGTCCCAACGGTCCAAGGCGCGGCGGCGATCGTGCGCCAATCGAACAGCATGCCGATCGACACAAAGAACAGGCTCGCAAACGCGTCGCGAAACGGTTCGACCTCGGTCGCGGCCTGGCTGTGATGATCGGAATCGGCCAGCAGGATGCCGGCCAAAAACGCACCCAGCGCGAGCGACATGCCGAGCATCGCAGTCAGAGCCGCGAAGCCGAGGCACCAGGTCGCCAAAAACAGCACGAACAGTTCGCGGCTGCGGGCGCCGCAGACGAACGCAACCAGGGGCTTGACCAGCAGGCGCCCGGCCACCACCAGCGCGACCAGCAGACCCAGGTTGAGCAGGACAGCCTGCGGTGAGTCCGGCGCGGCATGGCTCGCGCCCTCGCCGTGGACACCGACGCTTTCCCCACCTGCAGCTGCGGCCTCCGCCTCGCTGCCCATCGCGCCGCCGACCAGGGCGTCGACGTTGACGTTCGCAAGGTCGCCAGCCAGCGTTGGCGCGAGGGCTCCCAGCAGCGGGATCAGCACGATCATTGGCACCACGGCCAGATCCTGAGCGACGGCGATGCCGAGCACGGTCCGGCCGTGCGGCGCCCCGAGTTCGCCGTGATCGACCAACATCTTGGTCGATGCGGCGGTGCTCGACAGGCTCATCAAGAAGCCGAGGAAGATCGCGCTGCCAAACCCTAGGCCGAGCGCCCAGCCGGCCACGGCCGTCACCGCGATCGTGCCGAGGATCTGCGTGAAGCCACCGAAGACGATGGCTCGACGCAGGCGGCCGAGCTGCGCCAGCGGCACTTCGAGGCCGACCGCAAACAGCAGCACAACGATGCCGACCTCGGCGAGCTCGCGCACCAGCTCTTCGTGCTGGACCAGGCCAATCGCGTGAGGGCCGACCACGACGCCCGCGACCAAAAAGCCGACGATCGGCGGCAGCTTGAGGCGCCCGAACGACACCGCGACCCCAACGCAAAGGGCGAACAGCAGAGCCAGTTCGAGCAGAGCTTGTTCGAGCACCTATGGGTGGTAGGCAGCGCCCGAGCCCGCCGCAAGCCTCGTTCGACATCCCCGTGCAGAGATCGCTCGCCGAGGCCTCCCGATCCGGCTGCGGCTTTTTCTTTTCGCGCAAACGAATGTGCGGTCTCAGGGCGAGACCGGCCAACCGGCGATGGCAAGGCACCCTGCAACAAGTGCTTACTGCAGCACGACTTCGACTTGCGCCCGAACGTTTTCGGCGGGCTACCCTTGCTCAGGCGCGTTTTGCGCGCCGCCGAACTGCCGACTGCCGACCCGACTCACAACCGATGATGAACACCCGCTCGCTCACTTTCGCCGCCGCCGCCGGCCTGCTGACCGCCGTGACCGCCACGGCCCAATGCTCGGACAACACGTATCCTGTGCGCCTCGTCGACGCCGCGGGCAACGAGCTGGCCAAGGTCTTTGACGGCACCCTCAACGAGGACGTGTTCTTGTCGAACGTCGAAGAGGTCTACCTGGCCTTCGATGCGAACCTGCCGAGCGGCACCTACTACGTGCACGTTACCGACACGCCGATCAACGGCATGGACGAGGTCGTTTCCAAGAACGATCCGATGGACCGCTTCGTGCAGGTCGACAACACCGGCGGCGTCATCTCGCTGTCGCTGCCGTTCTCGACCAACCCTTCGGCCGTGACCTTCGGGGTCGGCCTCAACGGCGCCGGCCAGAGCCTGCAGCTCAATCCGTTCGATCCTTCGCAGTATTCCCAGTGCCGCCTGAAGGTCTGGTATGGCGACGCGTGGGACCTGAGCAACGGCCCGACTCATCCGTGGCTGCTCGCCGGCGGCCTTCATCCGCAGACCGGCCAGTGCGCGGTTCGCTCCTACCAGAGCTTCCGCGTCGGTGACGGCACGGGCAGCGACGTTTGCGGCATGGTCTTCGGCGACGACGACCGCAGCGGAGCCCTGGACGGCAGCGAGCAAGGCCTCGACGGCGTCGAAGTGCGCTTGACCGGTCCAAATGGCACCCTTTCGACCACCACGCAGCCGGACGGCAGCTATTGCTTCCTCGACGTCGGCAAGGACACCTTCACAATCGAAGCCGTCACGCCCAACGGCAAGGTTGCAACGACTTCGCTCAGCAACGAACTGGTGGTCTGCAACTGCGCCACCGTCACCGCCCCAGACTTTGGCTTCGACGAGCAAGTGCTCGCCTGCGAAGCGAAGTCCCTGCGCTACTACGTGCGCCGCCGCGGCGCCTGCGAAGCGGTTCAGGCCGGCATCCTGCCGACGCTGCCGGCCCTTGCCATCGTCAACAGCTGCGGCCGCCGCGTCGCCCCGTGCACCAAGTACCAGTTCCGCTGCTTCCTTTACTGGTCGCGCTGCTGGGCCTGGAACATGGCCTTCTCCCTGTCCGGTGAGCTGGTCACCATGCACGCCAACGTCCTGACCGGCCGCGTCGACCCGCAGTGCGTCATCTGCGATCCGTGCCTCGGCGTGATGACGATTGAGCAACTGCTGCAGCAGTCCGTTGCCAGCCTCTGCGATCACCCCTACACGCCGCCCTGCAGCGGCTCGGCGCGCCACGACCAGCGCAAGCTGCGCAACGCCCTGCGTCGCGCCAACAAGAACCGCATCTGGCAGTAGGCCAGTCGTTTCGCACCCAAGCGAACCGAACAGCGGGCTCGTCGCGTCGAATGGCGCGACGGGCCCGCTTGCGTTTGCGGCGTTGGCTCCAGGCCAGAGGTCGTAAACTCCGATGGCATGGAGATGAGCGAGACGACCTCGATGCGCGACCGCGCTCCAAACCGCGGCCACGCGCCGCTTCCTCTAGCGATCGCCGCGGCGATGGGCATCACATTCGCTCCCGACGGCTTTGCCCAACAGCCAGCTAAGCCGATGCCATCCACCCCGCCATCCGCCCCGATGGCGGAGACGGCGGCGCCAACCGTCTCGAGCGCGGCCTCGCAGGCCTACGCCGAGTTTGCCAGCTTTTGCGCACGCACGCGGCACCAACACGAAGCGAACGCTGCGATCAAGCAACCGCCATTCGCCGCGCTTGACAGCTACATCCTGCGGGTTGCCCAGCACCGGCAGCAAGACGACGGCACCTGGCGATGGATCCACGATCGCCGCACGATCGCCGGCGATCGGCTCTACTACTTCGTCCCGACCACCGGTGCCGACATGCTGTTCTGCGTGCGCAACGATGGCCAAGCCGCGTTTAGCCGCAACGAACAGCGCGTGGTATGGGATCAGCTCGAACCGCTGTTTCCGAGCGCGCTCGGCAGAGGTGGCCAAGACCGCGCCGACGACTTTCCGCAGACGCCGACGCGCGGCAACGACGGCAACTTGTGGCTGCCGCTGTCGATGCTGGCAACAACGACCTGGTCGGTGACGGTCGTCGATGAGGACGATGTGCCGATGCGCAACCTCTACGTCTCGAGCCGACCGCGAACGGACGAGGACGAGCGAGTCGTGCGGCCGCTTCCCGCCGGCACCATCTCGACCGACAGCAACGGCTGCGCGGATCTGGTGGGCCTGCCCGCACACGGCATGGGATTCTCAGTCGGATACGGAAACGTCGAGACGCCGGTTGCCAGCAAGCGAGTCCACATCGACGGCAGCAGCATCCGCCTGCGCATCGACGCGGACTTTCTGCAGCGCGCCAGACGCAACGCGAATGAGTCCGCAGCGATCGCCACGCTGAAGAACATCTGCTCGGCGCAATCACAGTGCCAGGCATCCGGCGCCATCGATGTCGACCGAGACGGCTGCGGCGAGTTCGGCACGTTCGGCGAGCTCTCCGGCACGTCCCCGCTTCGCGGCAGCAAGCAGAAGATGACGCCCCCCGTGCTTTCCGCAGCCTTTGGCAGGATCCAAGACGGCATCGTGCTGCGCAGCGGCTACTGCTTTGCCATGCGGCTGCCCGACCAGGACGGCAAAGGCCTTGGCGAGCTCGCCAACGGCGGCTCGAAAGGCCTGAAGATCGACACGAACAATGCCGAAGCGAGCTGGTGCGCCTATGCGTGGCCTATCGACGCAGGGCACACCGGCAGCCGCGCGTTCTTTGTCAACCAGGCGGGCGACGTGCTCGCTAGCAATGTCGACGAGAAGGGGTTCTCAGGACCAACCGCGCCGCCGCCAGCCGGCGCGGCGCTTCTCGGCACAGGACAACTCTCCGGCCCCGTCGCGGCGAACCGCGACGACCGCAACGGCCGACGGTGGATCGTCGTGCGCTAACGCGCTCGCTCCTCAAAAAGGCAGCTGGATCGAAACCGTGCCCGACTCGGCGGATTCGACTCCAACGCCGACCTTGGCGCCAACCGTGGCGATGAGGATTGCTTGCCCACCATCGGCGCCAGCCGGCAGCAACACCTCGATGCGGCCCGGAGGCGCCGGATCGATCGTCACGATGCTCTCGCCTTCGCCACCCTCCACCATCGGGTACTTGGTTCTCGCCATGCGTTCGGCTTCGGGAAAGTCCGGCAGGCGCAGCTCGACGAGCTGCTTCGGCGCTGGCTTGCCATCCGCTCCGACCACCACGAGGCGCACCGACCGCCGCTGCATCGCAACGGCGGCTTGATCGGTCCGGCGCGATGCCAGGCGGAGCCGCTCGCTGGCGAACTGGTAGTGCACGCTTCGCCCGGGTCCCTTCCATCTCACGTAGGGCAGGTAGCGACCCGGCCGAACGCTCGCATCGAATGCGCCCGTAGCGGTCAGCTCGATCTTCTCCGGATGGCGCCGCTTGACGTTGCTCGCCAACAGCCCAAAGCCGTCGCGCACCCACGGCGCCCCGTCCACCACAACGCTGCCGATGAGCCTGGCCGGCATCAGGTGCCCGGCATCCACGGCGATTTCGCGCTGCTCGCCCGCCGCAAGCGTAGCGATGTCCGTGAGCTTCTCGCCGCTGCGTGTGTAGGCCGCAGATCCGCCTTGCCGCCACTCGAAGTCGAGCTCAAGAGACCATGCGCCGATCTTGGCGGCCCCAAACACAAACGTCCCGTCCGGCCGCACCACGCATTCGCCGCCGCGTGAGCCATCCGCACCGACCAGCCGAAGCTTCGCCAGCGAGTTGGCGATCTCGCTGTCTTCGGGGCGAACGATGGCATCGATGGCAAGTTCCTCGGGCGGCGGCCGAATGCCGGCGAGCAGCTCTGCGGGGCCCAGCGTGCCGCGAACAACCGCCGTCGCCGGGACTTCGAGATCGATGGTTCGCCCCTCCGCTGCGACTGCGCCAAGCTCGTGCCGCTGGCCCATGGCGCCCATCCCACCCGTCACCAGAACGAGGCGCGATTCGTCGATCGGAGCCCGCAGCCGGCAAAGCCCTTTGGCGTCCGTTTGCACTTCCTGCAGCGCGACCGCCATCTTGCGCCCGCCGCCGATGCCATGGCGCAGCTGCTCGAGCGAGAACAAGCTCGACCACCTGTCGCTCGCCATCAGGTGCACCAAACGCACCTTCTCGCCGGCTACCGGCTGCCCCACCGAACTCCGAACGCGGACCGTGAGCGGCGCAAAGCCCGGCAGCGCCACGCGGACCGGCTCCGAGGCCGCACGACTCGATCCGACCTCGAACGTCTGCATGTAGACGATGGCCAGTTCGCTGGACTCCGGATGCACACTGAGCCGGTAGCGCCCCACCGGCAGCTGCGGGATCACGGCCCGGCCGCCCGCATGCGTTTCAGGATCCGCCGGCCAATAGAAGCGATCTGGCGGAATGGCCCAGCTCTGCTTGTCGCCCCAGTAATCGTGTTCGAAGCGATATCCAAACCGCTCGACCGGGCGGCCGCTGCGCGCGTCGACGACCTCGATCGCAACGTCCTGCAGCGCCTGCTTGGCAACGCGCACCACGAGCTTCGAGTCGCCCGAGGGGTAGCGCCGCTTCGGCTCGAGCATGCGGTAGCGCCGCTCAGTGCGCGCAAGATGCAGTTCTTGCGGTCGGTCGGGATAGCTGTGTTCGAGCGCAAAGCGGCCGTTCGCGTCGGTTTTGGCCCGGTCCGAGTACACCTCGTCGGGATGCAGCTGGATCCAGAGATCGGGCACCGGCGCTCCCGTCGCGTCGAGGACCAGGCCCGAAATGTTTCGGCGCGCGCGAGACGGTTCGGGCGCAAGAACGACTCTGTGCACCGCGGCGCCGCGAATCCCAGAAACAACGAGCTGCTCCCCGCCCACGACGCGCCACGGCTCGCCGGTCCGCGCGGCCACCGAGACTTCGTAGGTTGCTGGCGCCGGCACATTCTCGACAATCAGCTGGCCAAGGGCGTCGCCGGTTTCGGTGAAGGAAGTCAAAGCATCAAACATCGAAGTCGACGCCTCGACGTCGCGCGATCGCTTCGCAAGCGACAGCGTGACGCCCGCGACCGGCTGTCCCTGTTCGTCCAAACAACTCATCGTCACACGCGCCCCGGGCTGCAATTCGACATCGCCAAGGTCGAAGTCGATGCCGTTGCGCACCGACGTCCATCGCGCCGTTGCCGGCACATGGCCCGGCGCCGCCACGTGAAGCGACACGCGCATGCTCTGCGACGGCGTCCACGTCAGCGCAAAGTTGCCCGCTGCATCTGCATCGACGGCGACGGGATCGGGGTAGGCGCGAAACGACGGGTCTCTGGTCATGAATCGCCCGCGCCCAAACGACAGCGTCGCGCGCGCCGCGGCGATCGGGAGGCCATCGACGGCGCCGACCAATCGGCCGCGAAGAGTGGTGGTCGCGTCGGTTGCTGCGGGCGTTGTTGCGCCGGCTAGCTTGGAAGCCCGTCCTGGGCCGGCACTCGGCGCTGGCGAAAGATCATCCGCAAGGGGCTCGGTGCGACCCGGCGAAAGGCCGCTCGTCGCGTCGGCAACGGCCGGCGCCGCAGTCGACCCGCCGACAAGCTCGGCAACACCCCACGCGAGTCCAGCAACGACCAAGCCCGCAGCCAGCCAGGCGGCTCGCCGCGACTGCGCCACGACGCCTGCGGCTTGCGATTCGGCCAGGCCGCCAGCCGGCGATTCAGACGCCTCGCCGGCTCCCTTTGCGGCTCCCAGGACCGTCTGCCGCACAGCCGCCATGCCCACCCCGGGCAGCAACAGCGACGCCAGGGCTCCGGCGATGCCGGCCGGCAGCGACTTGCGCAGTCTTGCCAAGCCGCGCTTCAGCTGGACCCGAACGGTCGCTGGGGGCCGTCCCAAGGCGTGGGCGATGGCCGTCGGCTCGAGCCCGTGCACGAGCCGCAGCACCAGCGCTTCGCGGAACGGCGACGTCAGCGATTCGAGCGCCTCGTCGATGCGCTCGAGCAGCTCGCTGGCTTCGGCGTGCGCCCCCGGGTCCCCGGCCTCGGCGATGGCCTGATCGACAAGCTCCGAAGGCGCGGTCGGCCGGCGCAGCTTCAACCGCCGGCCCAGATCCAGGGCACGGTGGCGGAGGATGCCCGCCAGCCACGGCAGCAGCGGACGATCACCGTGCCACTGCTCCGCCTTGTCCATCGCGGCCAGAAACGTCTCCTGGACAAGATCTTCGGCTGCACCCGGGTCCGGGGTGACATGGGCGGCGACCAGCAGCAGCCGGGGAGCTGCGGCGTCGAAAACGGCAGCTAGCGCAGCCGAATCGCCGCTCCGTCGAAATCGTTCGAACAGCTCTTCCAGCGTCGGTTGATCTTGCATGGCAGGGATGCGCACAGGCAATGCGCCGCGTTCCACAATTTTGGTGTATCGGGCGCCCAACCACCTGGTTGAAGAAGCTAAAGCGAGAGTTGGCAAGGTATTGCCCTGAGTCAGAGGACCTTCGCACTCTTGATCGTGTGCTTCAAACAAGCGCGCTCGAAGGGGGCTCCATCCTACTCGCCCAACCGAGGAGCTAGTCTTCATGCCATGAACACCCGACGCGCGACGATGCTCGCGTTGATTGCGCCCATGGCGATGGCTGCGTGCGTGCACCAAATCAATGACAACCAGTTCCAGCATGCCCTGACACTGCAGTGGGACGGCGAGCCTTACTGCGGCTTAGAGCCGCACCCCCAAGCGAAGAGCATCCCCGATGATGGGTTGACGAACTTCTCGGTACAGATCGACGAGATCGCAGCACGGATCAAGGACGAGAAGCCCGAGCGGGTCCTGGTGTTTATCCATGGCGGACTCAACACAATTGGCAAGGCCCTGGCGCGCACAAACGACGTCACCAAGGCGTGCGCCGTGTGGAACGCCAAGCCAGAGAATCGCGGCGACACCGTCTACCCGATCTTCATCAACTGGCACTCGGGATTCGTCACCTACTGGGATCGACTAGCCCGCATTCGCGAAGGGCGCGCGGCACACGGGCTGTGGACGGCGATAACCTGGCCGTTCATCCTGGTTGCGGACTTCGGCCGCGCGTTGGCCAGGCTGCCGGCGACAACCGTCACGGAAACGCGCAAGAGCATCACCAACTCGCCCCTCCTTCGGTCCGTCATGCCGGCGCCGGCAGACTGGCCGGCGTCATCGATCGCAATCGACAACCGCTACGAGCGAAACTTGGGCACATCCATCGTCGACGGGCTGACGCAGATCGTCCCCGGCGTGTTGCGCCCCGCGACCATGCTGCTATCTGACGCCCTGCTGTATGACAGCTACCGCATGATGCTGCGGCGCATGGACATGATGTTCCACACAGAAGCGGACTTCGCGCGCGCTAGCACAGAGTCGGGCGAACACCCGGCGAGCGGCGCCGTGTCCCTATTGATGAACCGACTGCAGGAACTGCAGGCCGGAAAAGAGTTCCAAGGCAAGATCACGTTGATGGGCCACAGCCTCGGCACGATCGCGATCAACGAGATCTTGCGACGCAACCCGCAGCTGCCCGTCAACGACATCGTCTACATGGCGGCGGCATGCACAGCACGCGACTTCGCCGACACGGTGCCGCCCTACCTGCAGGAGCATACGGAGACGAAGTTCTACAGCCTCTGCCTGCACCCGTTTGCGGAGACCAACGAGGCGTCTGCCTTCTCCGCGCTGCCGCGTGGCAGCCTGCTGGACTGGCTCGACTCTTACGCTCTCATCGTCAACACCCCGTTCGATTTAACGTTCGGCAAGTGGAATAACTCGATGCACATCCTGCCGTTGATCGGACTTGCCGACACCGTTCGGGAGCGCATACACATCAAGGGCTTCCCCGTCAGCGGCACCGAATACCCCGTCAAGCACGGCGAATTCGACGACTTCCTGTTTTGGGACCGGGACTTCTGGGATCCGGCGTTCCGCACGGGAGTAGGGCACCACGCAGACTTGCTCAAGAGCCCCTCGCAAGCCACGCGCTGACCCGGATCCTGCGCGAATGCTTGCACTGGCCAAGCCCGTGTGCAGAGTTCCCAGCGAACGATGAATACCTCCTTCCTGAAGAAGCTCGGCGTCAACAAGATCCAAAGCGGCGCCTTCGATGGCTCCTGGCGCAAAACCAAGGGCGATCTGCTGCCTGTCCGCTCACCCGTCGACGGCAAGGAAGTCGGCAAGGTTCGCATGGCGACCCCGGCTGACTACGCCGCCGTCAGCAAGAAGGCGCACGCGACCTTCTTGGAGTGGCGCAAGCTGCCCGCACCCCAGCGGGGCGAATACGTGCGCCAGATCGGCAACGCGTTCCGCGACTACAAGGAAGAGTTGGGCAAGGTGGTCACGCTCGAGGCCGGCAAGATCGTGCAGGAAGGCCTGGGCGAAGCGCAGGAGTGCATCGACATCGCCGACTTCGCCGTCGGCCTGTCGCGCCAGCTCTACGGTTTGACCATTCAGAGCGAGCGCCCGCAGCACCACATGCGCGAGATGTGGCAGCCGCTCGGCACCGTCGGCATCATCAGCGCGTTCAACTTCCCGATCGCGGTCTGGGCCTGGAACTCGATGCTGGCGCTGATCTGCGGCGACTCCACCATCTGGAAGCCGTCGCTGAAGACGCCGCTGTGCGCCGCCGCGATGACCAACATCGCCGCGGAAGTACTCGGCAAGCAGTGGGCACCGCTGGTTGGCTGCGTCATCGGTCCAGACCTGACGGTCGGCTCGGCGCTGCTTGACGACCCCAAGGTGCCGCTGATCTCGGCGACCGGTTCGACCCGCATGGGCCGCATCGTCGGCCCGCGCGTCGCGCAGCGCTTCGGCAAGTCGCTGCTCGAGCTGGGCGGCAACAACGCGATGATCGTCATGGACGATGCCGACCTCGATCTCGCGGTTCGCGGCATCGTGTTTGGCGCGGTCGGCACGGCCGGCCAGCGCTGCACGTCAACGCGCCGCGTGCTCGTGCACAAGAAGATGATCAACAAGCTCGAGGAGCGCCTGGTCGCTGCCTACAAGCAGTGCAAGATCGGCAACCCCTTCGACAAGAAGACCCTGGTTGGCCCGCTCGTCGACGAAGGCTCGGCCGAGGCGTTTGACCGCGCCATCGCCGCTGCCGTCGAGCAGGGCGGCAAGGTCGTTGCCGGCGGCAAGCGCGCCCGCACCGCCCCAGCGCTAAAGGGCGGCGCCTACGTGCAGCCGACCATCGTGCGCTGCAAGAAGACGCTGCCGATCTGCAAGGAAGAGACGTTTGCGCCGATCCTCTACCTGATCCCAATCAGCTCGGTCGACGAAGCGATCGAGCTCAACAACGACGTGCCGCAGGGCCTGAGCAGCGCGATCTTCACCGGCAGCGTGCGCTCTTCGGAGCAGTTCACGTCGGCCATCGGCAGCGACTGCGGCATTGCCAACGTCAACATCGGCACCTCGGGCGCTGAGATCGGCGGCGCGTTCGGCGGCGAAAAGGAAACGGGCGGCGGCCGCGAGAGTGGCTCCGACAGCTGGAAGGCCTACATGCGTCGTCAGACCCAGACGATCAACTGGGGGGCTGACCTGCCGCTGGCGCAGGGCATCACGTTTGGCGACTAGCGCGAGCTTTTCCGGCCCAGGTCGACGCGGCCCGTCGGCCAACGTCAGCGCATCTTGATGGCGTAGAGCTCGACGTTGGCATGGTTCAAAGCGGCGGGCGCTTGCCAGGTCTTCAACTCCTGCGACTTCAAGTCGCAGTGGTGCCAGCGCCCCGACTCCAGCGCCACGACTCGAGCGCCACGAGCTGCTGCCCGTCAGGGGACCGCGCCACGCCGTCGAACTTCCGCGTGCCTGCGGACGAGAACTTCCACTCGACACCTTCGAAGTCGAGGAACGACCGTCGGCAGGGCTCTGCCGGCAGCCTGTGCAGCGCACGGAAGAGACAGCATCAGAACCGCTGCCAGAGGGGTGGCACGAAGATCAGACATCACGAAGTAGACGAAGCAAAAGACCGAGCACTCCCGCTGCACCATACTCGCTCGTTCGCCCGACAAACCCGCGTCCGCGGCCAAGCGTCGCCCGTGCCGAGCATCGCGTACAAGCGCCTTACTCCAATCGACCACCCCAAGCAGCCCCACCTAATGCCATGTTCGTTTCTCCCACCAACAGGCCGCGCGCCGGCGCACACGTCAAACGGCCACAGCTGCTTCTCTTCTCGCTAGCACTCCTAGTCGGCTCAAGCCTGACTGGTGCGACGGCACAGCAGAAGGAACCGCCGCAGCGGCCCAACATCGTCCTGCTGATGGCCGATGACCTCGGCTACGGCGACCTCGGTTGCCAAGGACATCCTCACCTGCACACGCCGCACCTTGACCAGATGGCGCAAGACGGCGTGCGTTTCACGCGCTTTCATGCCGCTGCGCCGGTGTGCTCACCGACGCGTGCGTCGTGCCTAACTGGACGCCATCCGTATCGCTGCGACGTTCCGTTCGCGAATGCCGGCCATCTGCAACAAGGCGCCGCGACGCTGCCGATGCTGGCCAAGCAATTGGGCTACCGCACGGGTCACTTCGGCAAATGGCACCTCGGCACGCTGACGACAACGGTGCGCGACAGCAACCGCGGCGGCCCCAAGCATGCGGACCACTTTTCGCCGCCGTGGCAGCACGCCTTTGACGTGTGTTTTTCGACCGAAGCCAAGGTGCCGACCCTGGATCCCATGAAAGATCCGAAGACCGGCAAGCCGTTCGGGACCCGCTATTGGAATGAACGTGGCGAAGTCGTCACCGGCAACCTCGCCGGCGATGACTCGCGCGTGATCATGGATCGCGTCGTGCCGTTCGTCCGTGAAAGCGCGGCTGAAGAGACACCGTTTTTGGCGGTCGTCTGGTTCCACGCCCCGCACCTTCCCGTCCTTGCCAGCGCGGCCGATCGCGAGCGCTACCGCGAGCACGACGAGGCCACGCAGCACTACTACGGCTGCATCACGGCGCTCGACCGCGAAGTCGGCCGCCTGCGCACCGCACTCGAGGAAGCCGGCTTGCGCGACAACACCGTTCTTTGGTTTTGCTCCGACAACGGTCCAGAAGGCCAAGCGCGCAAAGCGCCGGGCAGCACCGGTGGCTTGCGCGGTCGCAAACGCAGCTTGTTCGAAGGCGGTACGCGCGTGCCGGCGATGCTGACGTGGCCGGCCATGCTGGCCGGCGGCCAAACGTTTGGCGCGCCGGCATGCACCAGCGACATCCTGCCGACACTTGCAGCATGGCTCGGCGCAGCGCTGCCATCCTCGAGCGACGCAGCCATCATCGATGGCGTCGACCTTGCCCCTATGCTTGCGGCGGCGAAGCGGGGCGAGCCGATGCAGCGCGCGCGGCCCATTGGATTTGAGTCTCGCCGCATGGCCGCGTGGGTTGATGGCAACCACAAGCTGGTCGCATGGCTACGAAAGCCCTCGGGCAAGGGGCCAAGCGACCTGCCGGCGATCGAACGCGTCGCGCTGTTCGACCTGGACCAAGACCCGGCCGAAAGCAGCGACATCGGCGACCAACACCCCGAGCGCACGGCGCACATGAAGCAAGCGTTACAGACGTGGCGCGAGAGCGTGCGACGCGACCGGTAGCTTCGTAGGCAGGCGATTGGCTATCGTTTGGCTCATGCAACCCGCCACCGACGGCCTTCGAAATGTCCCACGCACATCCGCAGCTGCCGCATTCGCCCTGGCCACGCTAGCCCTTGCTGCGACACCGGTCAGCGCGCAAGACCTCGCCGCCCGCATCCTCAAGGAAGGCAGCGAAAACAGTCAGGTCATGCGCTTCCAGGACGCCCTTTGCCACGACATCGGCAGCCGTCTGACCGGTTCCCGCGGATTCGACCGCGCCGCCGACTGGGCCGTCGCCGAGTTTGAAAAGATGGGCCTCGAAGCCAAGCTATCGCCGTGGGGCGAATGGAAAGTCGGCTGGGACCGCGGCCAGTGGATGGGTCGCATGGTCGCCCCCAAAGGTCTCGAACTGCAGGTAGCGTGCCCCGCCTGGACCGAAGGCACACGCGGGATCCAGCGCGGCACCCTGGTGCGCATGCCGGCCGACGAGGCTGGCCTCGAGGCACTGCGCGCCATGCTCGACGACGACGACGGCGTGGATGGAACATCGCACTGGCTCTATGGCGCGCTGCCGCGCGGCGAACTCGGCAACGCAACCCGCGAGCTGTTCGAACGCGACGACGTCATCGGCATCGTGCAGTCGGCGTCGAGCACCAACTGGAACAGCAAGGACTACCCCAACCAAATCCGCGTCTTCGGCAGCCGCACCGCACCGCTGCTGGCCTACGACCAGCGACAGCGCTGGCCACAGGCCGTCGTGCGCGACGACCAGGCCATCCAGCTCAGCGAAGCGCTCAAGGGTGACGAGCCGGTCGTCGTCGAATTCGAGCTGCGCAACCGCTGGCGGCAGGGCCCGGTCACGCTCAACAACGTGGTCGCCGACCTCGTCGGCACGGAGTTCCCCGACGAATACGTGATCATCTGCGCACACCTCGACAGCTGGCACCAAGCCACGGGTGCAACCGACAACGGCACCGGCACGTGCTCAACGCTCGAGTGCGCACGCATTCTGACCACGCTCGGCTTTCGCCCCAAGCGCACGATCCGCTTCCTTCTGTGGGGCGGCGAAGAGCAGGGACTGCTCGGCTCGCGCCAGTATGTGGTGCAAAACCGAACGCGCATGCACAAGGTGTCCGCCGTGTTCAACCACGACAGCGGCACCAACTGGGCCTACAGCCTGTCGATCGCGGCATCGCACGAAGAGGACTTCGCCAAGATCATCCAGCCGATCGTTGCCGGCATGCAGCCACCCGAAGCGAGCCATCAGGGAGACGTCTTTACCGTGCGGCCCACGGCGGTCATGCGTCCTGCCGGCGGCGGCAGCGACCACGCATCGTTTGCGGCGGTTGGCGTGCCGGCGTTTAGCTGGCGCCTCAAGGGCCCCGTGCCCTACGGCCGCGGTTGGCACTCACAGTGGGACACCTATTCGATCGTGCGCCCCGACTTTCAAAAGCACAACGCGACGGTCTTTGCCGTTGTGGCCGCCGGCGTAGCGGACCTGGACCATATGCTGTCGCGCACCGGCGTCGAGCGCGCCACGCCGGGCGGCCGCCGCTCCCGCGTCAACGCGCAGCTGATCGTCGAGACGTGGCTGGGCGTCGAGCTCGATGGCACCAAGCTCACGACCGTCGTCAACGACGGTCTCGGCGCCAAAAACCGCCTGCTCGCCGGCGACGCCTTCGCCACGGTTGACGGCACGGATGTCGCCAACAGCCGCGAGCTGCTCGCTGCACTGCGATCCGGCAACTCGGAGAATGGCGCTGTCGACGTCGTCGTTCGCCGCGGCGAAGAAGACGTCAAGCTGCGGCTCAAGCTCTGAGCGACCGGCCGCGGGCCGCGCAGGCGAACCGTAGAAAAGGCCAACACTCGATCGGCAGGGCCGGCATTCTCCGCAATTTCCGGGCAGAGTTCGGTCCCTTCGCGAGTCGTTCTGCCGATAGTAGGGGCGTGGCGAAGACCGACTCGATCACGTTCCACGTGCCGGCCAGCGCGGCCAACCTGGGCCCCGGCTATGGCGTTGTCGGCCTTGCGCTCGACCTGCCGCTGGGCATCACGGTCGAACCGCGCAGCGACGGCGAGCTGCTGGTCGAGCGGCGCGACGATCCGTCAGCACATCTCGAAGACCCGCGCCACGATCCCGTGCTGCGCGGGCTCAAGCGCGGCGCCGAGCTGTTTTCGGTCTCGCTGCAGAAGGGCATGTCGATCGTGGTCGAAGGAACGATTCCGCGCGGCACCGGCATGGGCACGGTGTCCGCGGGCTTTGCCGCCGGCCTCGGGGCTGCCGTGCGCCTGGCCAAGAAAAAGCCCAGAGTCGACGCGGTGCTCGATGCACTCGTCTCGCTTGGCGGCGACCCTGCCCACGGCGCCGCAGCGCTGCTCGGTGGCTTGACCGTCACAACGCAGCTGTCGCTGCCGCAAGCCAGCGAGGTGCGCTATCGGCCGCTGGACCTGACGATCCACGAAGACTGGCACTACGTGATCGCGCTCCCGGACGTGCAGATGGGCACCGCCGACACCAAACGCGTGCTGCCGCCGACCTTGCCGCACGCCGCCACCAGGCGCAGCACCGGCCGCGCCTTTGGCATCGCCCGGGCGCTCGAGCAGGGCGACGAAGACCTGCTGCGGCAGTGCATCATCGACGAGGTCCACCTGCCCTACCGCCGCCGCTTGGTGCCTGGCGCCGACCAAGCACTGACGGATGCCGTGGACGCAGGGGCTGCTGGCGCGACGATCTGCGGCCACGGCCCGGGACTGATCGCCTTCACAACCGTGCAGGGCCGCATTCCAGAAATCGCCAAAGCGATGGTGCACGCGCTGGCCCTGGCGGGCCGCGAAGCGACGACCTTGACCCTCAAAAATGCGTTCTACGGCGCTTTCCCGGCCGCCCCGATCATGGACGCGAGCTAGCACTTGCGGGCGCGCGCCCGGATCGCTAGCTTTTCCGCCCCGGCACTGCGGTGCCCCGGGCCGTTAACTCAGTTGGTAGAGTGCGACCGTCACATGGTCGAAGTCGCAAGTTCGAGTCTTGCACGGCCCACCATTTCGCCGGCACGCGATCTCGCAGAGCTGGTGTCTGGCCAAGCAGAGCGTCCGTGATCGCAGCCGCAAAGCCATCGCAGCCGCAAAGCCATCGCAGCCCGTCAAAGACGATGCGAGCTGCGCCTGCTGGAGCCACGCCGTTCGAGCGAGCGGCTAGGAGCTGCGCAACATCGTGTAGGGCCCCTCGGGGATCACGGCGATGCGAGCATCGGGCCGCGACTGATGGAACGCATCGATGTAGGCCTGGGCCCGCTGGCGCGCGTCGCCAACACCTGGTGCGGGAACCATCGGCAGTTGGCTTTGCAGCTCTGCGGACAAGCCGTCGTTGACGACGACGACGCCGTCTCGGCCGATGCGCTCCAGCACGCGCGTCTGCATTTGGTATTGCCACTGGTCCTTGCCCGTATCTTCCGTGCTGCGGATCGCCTCGAGGAACGCTCGGTGGTCGCGCCCGTAGCGCGTCATGAGATCCGCAAACTCGGGCGAACCGACCTCGGTGCAGGCAGCACACATCAACAGCTTGGAGTCGCTGTGCAGCGCCGGCAACGCGGTGACCATGCCCTTGATCGTCTGGTAGAACGATTCGTCGAGCGGGTAGCCACCTGCAGACTGCACGACGAGATCGTAGGGCGCGGAGACGGGCGCCGAGGTCCACTGCGCAACCTGCTCGCAGCCGCGTTCATGGGCTAGCAGGAGATCGCCGGCAAAGACCCCGGCCAGGTCGCGATCGTGCGTGATGGCAGCATTGACGAGGAAGTCGCAGCCGACCCGGCGCGCGATGTCTAGACCGAGTTCGTGGCATGGGTTGCCGATCAGGACGCCCTCGACCGCGGCCGGATCCCCCATGATTCGGTAGCCGTGGAAACGCTGCACGGTCTCAAGATCAACCAAGCCGGGGCAGATGCCCTTGCGCCCGCCGGAGTAGCCCGCCATGAAGTGCGGCTCGATCAGCCCCGTGACGATGCGCAAATCAGCGTCGCGGTAGATGCGATTGATCGAGACCGGCGGGTCCTCACAGACGCGCACCAGCATGTCCTGCCGGTCGGCTTCGTGATCGACGACGCGACATCGCGCCAGCAGCTGCCGACCCAGCATGGTCTCGCGCTCTGCCGGCGTGGACGGCCGATGCATGCCCGTCGCAATCAAAATCGTGCAGGCCGCATCCTCGATCCCGGCGGCGTTCAACTCGGCCAGAATCGCCCCGATGAGCAGCTTGTTGGGAACCGGGCGCGTGATGTCACTCATCGTGATCACGACCGAATCCGGCCGCTTCGCCAGCGCGACCTCACGCAGCGCCGGGCTGCCAATCGGTCCTCGGAGAGCCTCGACAACGGCTGCCTTGGGTTCCGGCACGGACGGAATCTCTGGCCCGCGCAGCACGTCGGCCGACTCCGGCACGTTCAACATCAGCCGACTGCGACCGAAAAGAACGCCGACTTCGCGTGTAGTCATGACGCACAGGATCGGGGCAACAGGGCCGCTGTCAATGATTGCGCCTCGCCCCGCACGCACATCGTGCTGCCGGGCTATCGCGGCTTGCTATGTTGGCGGCCGTGATGCCGAAGCCTGCCGTAGCGAATGCCGACGTCGACGAACTCCGCGCCCGCTTTGCGCACCACCGCGTGCAGATCCGCGCCAAGTCGTCGTCGCGCATCATGCGATGGTGTGCGCGCTTCGCACGGCTCTTCGGCAACCCACGATTCCAGTCACACTTTTGGACGACTCTGGGGCGCACCATCTACTACCCGACCCTCGTCGACGACCCGTGGCGCCACCCCCGCGTCCTTCGCCATGAGCTCGTGCACGTGCGACAGTGGCAGCGCTGGGGACTGCTGTTCTGGATCAGCTACCTGCTGCTGCCGCTTCCCGTAGGCCTCGCCTGGTGTCGATGGCGCTGGGAGCGAGAGGCCTACCTTGAGGACCTCGCGCAGGCGGCCAACGTAGACATGGCGATGGAGCACATTGTCCAGTCGCTCTGGCGCAACTACGGGTGGGCCTGGCCGCGGCCTTGGATGCGCCGGTGGTTTCGGCGCAAGCTGCAGCGCAACGAGTCGGACTATTCGCCTCGCTCGAGCAGGAGCTGAGCCGTCAAGGCCATCTCGCTCAGCACGGCCGACTGCTCTTCCACTGCTGCCGACGCGCTGAGCGCAGCGGCGCTGGTTGCCTGCATGCTCTCCGCAACGCGAGCAATCGCCGCCTCAGCACTCGAAGAACGCGCCTGGATCGCATCCACCCGCTGGCGGATTCTCTGCGTGGCGTCTGCCGTGCCAATGGAGAGCTTCTTGACCTCGCCGGCTACGACGGAAAATCCCAGCCCCGCCGAGCCCGCCCGCGCGGCTTCGACAGCCGCGTTGACCGCGAGCAAGTTGCTCTGATCCGCCAAATCGTGGATGAGATCCAACACCTCTCCGATTTCTCGGCTCGCGCTGACGAGTTCGAGCATTTCCCTGCGCGCGCACTCGGTCTCGGCGGTCACAGAAGCTGCCGCGTTGGCGTTGGCTGCGATCCGTTCTGCGATCATCGACGCGGACCCGCCAACATCCGCCACACTGGTCGCCATCGACCGAGCCGCGTTTTGCGTCGCGAGCTCATCGCGCTTCGTCGCCGAGATATCCGACGCAACCTTGACGATCTTGAAGGGGCGCCCAGCGCCATCCAAAATGGGAAAGTAGAACGCGTTTAGCCAGACGGACTGGCCGTTCTTGTCAACGCGCTCGAACTCGCCAGAGAAGGACTCCCCGGCGCGCAATCGCCGCCAAAACGTCTCGTAGCTCGATGCGGCAACACACGCTTTGCTGCAAAAGATCCTGTGGTGCTCGCCGACGATCTCGCGGAGATCCCGGTAGCCCATGGTCTGCAGGAACAGCGGGTTCGCGGTGCGGACACAGCCATCGAGCCCGAATTCAATCGTAGCCATGCAGCGGTGGATGGCGTCCCCTTGACCACGCAAGGTGTGCGCAGCCGTGACGTCCTGCCACTCGATTCGATAGCCACAGAATCGGCCGCGCGCGTCCCTGGTCGCGCTTGTGCGCAGCTCAATCCTCTTCGTCCCAACCTCGAAATCCTCCGTGTGCGGCAATCGACGCTGGTCGCGAAGAATCTCGCGCAGCGAGTCGGTCCGATCGATCAGATCGAGTAGCGAGTGCTCCGCGTCGCGAGCGCCGACAGCGCCCACGGGAACAACACCTGCACGGGCGGAGCCTCCAACCGGACCTTCGGATGCCAGGTGCTCACGCAACGAGGCAAGCAGGTCGGCACTCGCGTCGTTCATGTAGACCGTCGCAAACTCCCGGTCGACCAGCAGCACGGGCAAAGCCAGCCCATCCAGTTCGCGATGGGAGACGGGCTTCGTTCGGCCCCATCGCGCCGACCAACGTCTAAGGGTTTCAAACATCTCGCCCCCGCTTCGGCGTAACCAACTGCGCCGAGCACGAAAGCACGGCATCGGGCATCGCGACGACCGCCATCGAGCTACTCGCTCGCCCCCTGCGACGAGGAGACGCGGAACGACTTGAGCAGCGAGCGCAGCTCTTCGGTCTTGCTTGCGGACGCTGCCGCACTCTGGGCCACCTGACACGACGTCGCCGCGTTTCGCTGCACGACAACGTCGATGGTGGCGAGGTTTCGATTCGCCTGCTGGACGCCGTCCGCCTGATCCGTCGCAGAGCTTTCGATCTCGCTGAGCACGCCGTCGACTTTGCTATAGGCCGTGACGATTCCGGCCAGACCGGCCTCGACTTCGCTCGCCAGCTGGTTGCCTCTCTCACTGCGTTCGGTCGACGAGCGAATCAGTGCCGCCGTATCCCGAGCGGCCTTGGCGCTGCGCTGCGCCAGACTGCGCACCTCTTCGGCCACCACAGCAAAGCCCTTGCCCGCCTCACCGGCCCGCGCTGCTTCGACTGCCGCATTGAGCGCCAGCAAGTTGGTTTGGAATGCGATCTCATCGATGACTTGGATCACCTTGGCGACTTCGAGACTGCTCTCGCGAATCTCTTTGACAGCCTCCGTGAGATCCCGGGTGGTGTTGGCACCACGGTTTGCAGCTTCGGTCGCTTCTTGGCTGTACGAGCTCACGGTGCGCGCGCTATCGGCCGTTTCCTGGCAGACCGCGGCGATCTCCTGCATGGTCGCCGAAATCTCCTGCAGCCCTGCCGCCTGCTCCGATGAAGCCACCGACATATCGCTCGCACTCTCATTGAGGCCGTTCGATGCCTGGTCGATTTCCTCCGAAATCCCGAGCACCCGCGCGATGGTGGCATCCATTTGCCCGAGGAAGCGGTCGCAGTGCGAGGCTGCAATTGCGATCTCGTCGCCATCGCCGTCCGCTGTGCCGAGACCGAGCCGCTGCGTCAGATCCTGCTTGCCGCTCACGAGCGCAGCCAAACGCTCTTCGAAGGCCTTTAGACGTTGCCCGATCGTGCGTACAAGCAGCACTCCGCCCGCGACGGCGACGAGTAGCGCCAGCGCCATCGCCCCCAGCGTCAGGGGTGGCGCGCCGCCGCTCGGCAGCCGTTGCTGCATGAGCGAGACAATTGCCAGCAAGATCAAGGCCCCGATGGCGGAGCTGTAGAGAGTCAACTTGGTGGTCAATCGCATAGTCGTCGCGCCAGGAGACTCCCTCCTGACCTAGCCTGAATCGGCTGCCCACCGCTGACGACTCGTCAGGACTTGCCCCAAGTTGCAAGGATCGCTCGCCGGAAACACATCGCGTGGCGCGAACCCCAGCGAAGGAGCGGTCCGGCTACGGGTTCAGGCGTCGACCATGCCGCGCAAGGCATCGAGCAGCGCTCGGTCCGGCTGGATCGCGCGGCGACCCGCATCCGCCGCGCGGGCGGCCTCGATCCGGGCTTCGAGATCGTCACCATCCAGGTAGGGAACGGCCATGCCGTCACCGACAAGCGCGTTGACGAGCTGCAGCTGGTGGTCGTCAATGTGCTCGCCATGACAGGCATACCGCGGGGCGACGACCGGCAGCTTGCCAACCGATAGCGCCAGCATTGCCGAGCCCGTGCCGGCGTGCGTGATCACCACGTCCGCCTCACGCATCAACTGCTGCACAGCATCAAAGGCCAAGAATTCGTGCACATCACAATTCTGCGGCGCATACGAGCAGTTGCCGACCTGGACGACCCGCTGTTCGGCGGTCGCCAGACCATCCACGGCCCGCAACAGGCGGTCGAACGGCTGTTCGTGAGTCCCCGTGACAACGAAGATCAATAGATCGTACCGTAGTAGCGCGCCTTCGCGTATTGCTCCGCCAGCCCCGGCGACTGCACGAGGAAGTGGTCGACGAAGCGGTAAACCAGCTTTCCCGACAGCGACAAGTTGTCGCGGCGGGCGTAGCTCTCGATGTAGATGGTCCGGATCCCCTGGCGCCTGGCTTGGATCAGGTAGGGCACCGCAACCCCGGCCCCGGTGCTGATCACAACGTCTGGCTGCTCCTCGCGGATCACCTTGCGGGCCATCCGCCAGTTGCGCCAGAGATTGCGCAGGTTGCGATTCGTAGGGAAAAACCCCCAGTGGACTTTCTCTTCTTTGAGCAGTGAGCGCGTGTCGGACTTGTCGAAGCTGACCCAGCTCCGATCGTAGTCACTCCACAACGGTCCCAACAAGCTGTGCAGCTGGAGCAGGTGCCCCCCAGAGGAGCAGATCAGTAGCAGCTTTTTGGGCATCAATCGAACAGAAGAGACTTCCTGACAATGAACCAGGATGCGCCCGGCCACCAGCATGGATTTCCTTGACGGAGGATCCAGGAAATCCTGGAGACGCGCCAGAATCGACACGCCAAGCCCCTGTGGGCCATCGCCACAGACCGTCAACCGTCACCGGCAGAGACCTCAAGCCTGTTGGGATTGGCGGATCGGAACGGGCCCGTCCTGCGCATTGGCAATATCGGGATCGACGGCCTCCGTACTTCAGCTGTCCTTTCCACACTTTGCCCCAGCCGAGGGCCGGCCTATCCTCGACCCGCATGCCGCCGTCGCGCCTGCTCCGCTTTGCCTTGGGCGTCGATCGCTGGAATGCCCGCATCGCCCGGGTCACGGC
This sequence comes from Planctomycetota bacterium, assembly GCA_045105235.1. Taxonomy (GTDB): domain Bacteria; phylum Planctomycetota; class UBA1135; order UBA1135; family UBA2386. Next base: position 255,686 of record JBGCDH010000024.1, read on the forward strand.
GTGGCTCATGCTCTTGCTCGTGAGCGTTGGCGCCTACAACGCCATCGCCCGCTCTATGGAGCGCTATTGCGAGGTGCGCCTCTCCTCCAACGCCCTGCTCGAGCTTCAGTGGTATCTGTTCGGCATCGCATTCCTGCTGGGAGCGCCCTACGCGCTCCAGCGCGGCGACCATGTCCGCGTCGACGTGCTCTACAGCGGCCTACCTCGGCGCGGTCGGCTCTGGATTGACGTCTTCGGCGGCATACTTTTCCTGATCCCATTCTGCTTGGCGGCGATCTGGCTCAGCCTGGAATTTGTCGCCGACTCGTTTGCCAACGGCGAATGGTCGAACGACCCTGGCGGACTGCCACGATGGCCGATCAAGCCGATCATCCCAATCGCATTTGCGCTGCTGCTGCTGCAGGGCATCTCCGAAGTCGTCAAGCGCCTCGCCGTCTTGCGCGGAACGGCTCAGCCAGAACAGGTTGGCCTCGCTGCCCTTGGCAAGGACACCGGCGATGAACGCTGACCCACTCGCACCGCTCATGTTTGCGGTGCTGTTCTTGCTCATCTTCGTCGGCTATCCGGTGGCCTTCGTCCTGGCGGGAACGGCGATGATCTTTGCCGTGCTTGCGCTCGGCGCGGACGCCATCACCACCGCCTACCTGCAGCTGTTTCCCGAACGCGTCTTCGGCGTCATGGCAAACCAGGTGCTGCTCGCCATCCCGTTCTTCATTTTCATGGGGACGATGCTCGAGCGCTCACGGCTGGCCGAAGACCTGCTGCGAACCATTGGCCTGCTGTTTGGCGCCACTCGCGGCGGCTTGGCCCTGGCGGTCGTCGTCGTGGGCGCCCTGCTGGCGGCGGCAACAGGCGTCGTCGGGGCCTCCGTCGTCGCAATGGGACTGATTTCGCTGCCGATCATGCAGCGCTACGGCTACCGCGCAGAGCTCGCCACGGGTGTGATCTGCGCCTCGGGCACGCTCGGCCAGATCATTCCGCCAAGCATCGTTTTGGTTGTGCTCGCGGACCAGCTTGGCGAAAGCGTCGGCCCGCTGTTCCTCGGCGCGCTGCTGCCCGGCCTGCTGTTGGCGGTGCTTTACGCAGTCTATGTAGCCGGCACGGCCTGGCTTCGCCCGAGTGATGCTCCGGCCTTGCCGGCTGCAGAGCGCGCGGCGACGAAGAACCTTCCCGGCCAAGTGCTGCGCGTACTGCTGCCACCGCTCGCCCTGATCTTGATCGTGCTGGGCAGCATCTTCAAGGGCTGGGCAACTCCTACCGAAGCAGGCGCACTCGGCGCAACCGGCGCTCTTCTGCTCGCGGCCGCAGCGCGCCGGCTGAACCGCGAGAACTTGACGGCAACGCTCGAATCGACGCTGCGGATCACCAGCATGGTTGTGTTCCTGCTGGTTGGATCCACGGCGTTCACGCTCGTGTTTCGCGGCCTGGGCGGCGACCTGTGGATCGAGCACCACCTGACAAACTTGCCGGGCGGCAAACTCGGATTGCTCATCGTCGCCAACCTCGCCGTATTCGTGCTTGGCTTCTTTATCGATTTCTTCGAGATCGCCTTCATCGTGTTGCCGCTCATTGCCCCGGCCGCACGCGCACTCGGCATCGTCGGCGACGAGATGATCTGGTTCGCGGTGTTGCTCGCAATGAACCTGCAGACGAGCTTCCTGACGCCGCCCTTCGGCTTTTCGCTCTTCTACCTACGCGGCGTCACGCCCCCCGAAATCAAGACGTCGCAAATCTACCGTGGCGTCGTCCCGTTCATCATCATTCAACTGATCGGTCTAACCACCGTCTGGCTGTTTCCCGGCATCGTGACGGCGCTCTTGCCGGACTAGAACGCTAGCTAGCGCCTCCATGCGAACGACGTGTAGGCCTGCTCGTTGGTCCCCAGCCACTGCGTCGACGCCTTCTCGAACGCACGCCAGTGCTCGTAGATGCGGCGATAGGTCGCATCCGCCGCAGCCTCTTCCGCCAGCATCTCGACGGACGCAGCACGAGCAGCACGCAACACCTCCTCCGAGAACGGGCGCAGTTGGACGCCCCGCGTCAGCAGGCGCTGCAGCGCCCGAGGGTTTTCCACGTCGTAGCGGAGCATCATCGTCCGTTGAGATTGGGCGATACCCGCCTCCAGCACTGCTTGATACTCCGCCGGCAACGCCTCGTACGCCTGCTGCGAGACCATGAACGACAAGGACGGCCCCGGCTCCCACCAGCCGGGGTAGTAGTAGTTTTTCGCAATCTCGTAGAAGCCAAGGCGCTCATCGTCATACGGCCCGACCCACTCGGTGGCGTCGATCGCACCGCGCTCCAAAGCGGGATAGATATCGCCGCTGGCCAGCAGCTGCACCGAGACGCCAAGACGGTCCATGACCTTGCCGCCGAGCCCAGGAATGCGCATCCGCAGCCCGCGAAGATCCGACAGCGTTTCCATCGGCTCACGAAACCAGCCCCCCATTTGCGCGCCGGTATTGCCGCACGAATAGTTGCGAATACCAAAGTCGGCATACACCGCACGAAGCAGCTCACGCCCACCGCCCGTCTCGAGCCAGGCATCTTGCTGACGCGCGGTCATCCCGAAGGGCACGCACGTGTCGAATGCCAGAGCAGGGTTTTTCCCCGTGTAATAGTAGCCGGCAGATTGACCAATCTCGGCAGCGCCCTTCTGCACCGCATCCATAACCTGAAGCGCCGGCACCAGCTCCCCGGCCTGATGGCAGCGGATGACAAACGCTCCCCCCGTCATCGCGGACACGGTCTGGGCCAGCGTTTCGGCAACCCCATAGATCGCGTCCACGGTGCGCGGGAAGCTCGACGCGAGCCGCCATTCCACGCGCGGGGACGAGCCCAGCGACTGCTCGCCATTCTCCGTAGCGGCGCCGCCTCCGGCAGCATCGCGGCCCCGGGCGAAGACACCAGCTGCACCTGCGCCGACGATGCCCCCGGCGGCACCAACCAGGCCGCCAGTCAAGAAACTGCGACGCGAACCGGGCACGGCTTCACTCATGCGTCGATTGTAGCCACCCGTTCGCGCAGTGGCACGGAGAAGACCACGAACGAGACCGAAGCAAGCGCAGCCGAAGTCAAGTCGACTCTGCTCAGAGTCGAAATACTAGACAATGAGACTCGGTGTACGTGCGTTGACCAGAGCAACGTTCGGCACGCTTATGACTGCCCTTTCGGCGCTGGCGCTTGCCGCCCCAGCCGCAACTGGACAGCGAATGCGTGCCGACCGCGGGGCCGCAAGTCTGTTTCGAGCGTTTCCCGAAGCAACCGCATACCGCGTCATCGAGCGCGACATCGACACCGCGTCACGCCGCGCGATCGAAGCGAGGCTGCCGTTCCAAGCGCACTACAACGATTTCGGCAAACACTCCCTTTACGTCGCCCTGCGCAGCCGTCGGCCCGTTGGGATGGTACTCATCAGGAATGAGACCAGCGCCTTTGGACTGACGACTGTCGAGTGGACACTAAAGTTCGACCTCAGCATCGCGGCTTTTCGGTTCCAGAGCGGACGCCACCCACACAAAGCCAAACTGCAGGGCTCGGAGTTCGTGCACTCCCTCTATGGCAAATCGCCTCGAGAGCTGCAGCTCCTGCTCAATGAGCACGGTCAGCTGAAGGCGCCGCCACCGAACATGCCGGAAGACGCTTTGGATCTCGCGTCTGTCGTGGTTCGCTCGGCGGTCAAGTCACAAGCCGTGCTCGACGTCGTATGGGGCAACGACGTCCGCAGCCTTCATGGCTTCGCCATCGGGCTCGATTCTTTTCCAAGAATGCTGAGTCATCGCATCCTTCACCCCAAACCATCGCGCGACCATTCCTCTCTTGGCCCGAAGGCCTCCGGCAGCCCCACAGTGGATGGTCCGTCGGAAGATGGCGAAACTTCGACACACGTCTCTTTCGCGGTTCGCTGCTACGGCCGCAGCGACGCGGCAGTCGGCACGGTCGCCGAACTCATCCTCGTCGACGGCATTCACAACTACCTCACGCGGTGGAGCCTGGACAAAGCGCACCGCGTGCAACGCATCGAGCCCCTTGTGCCGCTACCACGACACCTCACGGGCGTCTTGCGCACGCAAATCGGAGCAGATCTCGCGACCATCGCAACTTCGAAGAACCCCCTGGTTGCCGCACCTGCTCGAACTCTTCACTCGCTTCTTCAACCCGAAGCGAGCTCTCGGTAGCCCGTGAACATCAAGGTTCACACGAGTCTGGTGCTCTTGACCTGCACGTTCGCAGGGCTGATTTTCGGCGGCCTATTGATCGATCGCTTCCGAAGCATCGATGTTGCAACCGCGCAAATCGGACCTCGATCCGTTGCGATGCGTACCGCCAGCATTCTCGTCGACGACGTCGGCGAGTGGCTCACTGTCATCGACATGATCCTTGTCGCCGACCAGAGCTCCCTGCTGAACCGATCCGGCGAAAAGTGCGACCGACTGCGCGGTCTCATCACAGAGCTGGAACAGACAGACCTTGCGGCAGGCAGTGCCCCGCAGCTTGCCGGCATTCGCCGCAAGATCGGCATCATCGAGCGCCGCGTCTTCGACAGTCGCACAGCAGTTGGCCCTGAGCGACGGGAGGCACTTGCAGCCCTTCACGCCGGCGTCCAGCCCAGCACCAAAACGCTGGTCGCAAGCGTAACAGACCTTCGCGACGCCCTACAGCAGCGCGCCGACTACAGCGCAACAGCACTGCGTGAACAGGAAGAGTCCCTCACGGCACTCATCTCCCTGTTCACACTCCTCTATTTTGGCATCGTATGGCTGTGCTGGATCTGGACCGTGCACCGAGTTGTGGTGCCCATCGAAGGCTTGAGTGCGGCCGCGGAACGCGCCGAGACGGACGAGCAGGCCTTCACGCTGGCCGCCACGGGCCCCGCTGAGGTTCAACAGCTGTCCCGCAACATCTCCAACTTCGCACGCAAGCTTCAGGGCGCCAAGGCCAGCACCGAGCAAAAGGTCCGCGAGCGCACGGAGGAGCTTGTGCAAGCGAACCAGGCAAAGGGCCAGTTTCTCGCGACCATGTCGCACGAGCTGCGCACGCCTTTGAACGGCATCATCAACATGAACGAGTTGATGCTGGACACGCAACTCGAACAAGACCAACAGTCCTACGCGAGAACCGCCAAGAACGCCGCCGAAGCGCTACTGGCACTGATCAACGACATCCTCGACTTCTCCAAGATCGAGGCACGCAAGCTCGAGCTTGAAGAGGTTCTGTTCGACTTACGGGAGCTTGTTGACAGCACCGTCGAAATGCTGACTGGGGTTGCCGAGAGCAAATCTCTTGAACTGGCCGCGGTCGTCGACGCGGGCGTCCCGCAGCGAATGGTCGGCGACCCCACCCGCCTGCGCCAAGTCATCATCAACCTCCTGAACAACGCACTGAAGTTTACGAGCCAAGGCAACGTAAGTGTTTTTGTAACGTTAACCGCACGCGAGACGTTCCACGCAGTGCTTCAGGTCGAGGTCCGCGATACGGGCATTGGTATCCCGGAAGACCGCCGAAAGTCACTCTTCACGGCCTTCGAGCAAGTGGACTCGTCGACCACGCGCAAGTATGGCGGCACGGGACTCGGCCTTGCGATTAGCCGCGAGCTGGTCGCGCTGATGGACGGCACCATCGCCGTCGACAGCGTCGAGGGAGATGGCTCCACGTTCCGTTTCCATGCTCGCCTTGGACTCGCAAGCGATGAGACCGCCGACTCTCGCGAAGATGCGAACGGAGTGCCCGCGGAGCTACCCACCGTTCTGATCATCTCCAACCGGCCGATTGTCGTCCAACGCATCGAACAGCAGCTGCTCTTCCTCGGCGCGAAGCCTGAGCGGATCCGGCAGCTGGCGCCGCGCATCGGCACTGGCAATAGCGGTTCTGGGGTCAGCGTCTCGACGGATTGCGACTCGGCGGATGGCGAGCTTGCCAAAGCCCTCAGGGATGAGGCCTGCTTCGTCATCTACGACCCCTACAGCCCGACCAGCAGCGACAACAGCAATGCGCCTTCTGACAGCAGCTCCGAGAAGCCTAGCGGCATCGGCTTCACCGCGCTGGCTCAAGTCCGTGAGCTGGTGGCTTCCTTGCCCAGCCGCATCGCAATTCTCGACCACTGGATGCGCCGCTGGCCAGAGGATTTCGGTGATGCCCCTCACGATTGCGCAGCACTACTTGAGCCAACACAGCCTTCGGCCTTGCGATCCTGGCTAACCCAAAAGCAAGAACCGCACGCCGCACCACCCGAGCGCTTGACGCAGCCTGCGGCCTCCACACCTCGCGTTGCCCCCGCGCAGGAGCCTGATGCGCCGAGCACAGAGCATGACGGCAAGCGCATCCTCGTTGTCGAAGATACACCCGTCAACCAGCGCGTCGTCTGCACCATTCTGCAGCGGACCGGCTTTGACGTGACGCTGGCCGACAACGGACTTGAAGCCGTTCGACGTTGCGAAAGCGACGAGTTTGACCTCATCTTGATGGACTGCCAGATGCCGGTCATGGACGGGCTTGAGGCGACGCGCTGCATCCGCGCTATGGAGCTTGAGCGCACGGCTAGCTCGGCCCTCCCGCGCCAAGTCCCCATCATCGCGTTGACGGCAAACGCCCAAGCCGGATTCGACGAAGAGTGCATCGCTGCTGGCATGGATCACTTCTTGTCGAAGCCATGCCGCGCGGCCTCCCTTCTCGAAGCAATCACTCTGTTCTTGGAGTGGCCCGAACGCAAACCGACAGCATCCGAACCGATCACGAGACGTGTCCTCGTAGCCGACGACGACGCCATCAATCGGACCGTTGCCGTCAGCGTCCTAAAACGCGCTGGATACACCATCGATCTCGCCGAGAACGGCGAGCAAGCCGTCGCACAATGCCGAGAGCACAGCTACGACATTGTATTGATGGACTGCCAGATGCCCGTGCTAGACGGGCTGTCCGCAAGCGTGCAGATACGTCAGCTAGAATCGCAAGGCGACCTGCCAACGGGCACACCAGCTCACCTGCCCATCGTTGCCCTCACCGGGAACGTGCAGGACTCTGACCGGCAGGCGGCTGAGGATGCTGGCATGGACGAATTCTTGAGCAAACCGTTTCGGCCGCACCAGCTTGTCGACCTTGTTCGCCGGCTGACAGGTACGCCAGAGTAGCAAACCCGGCCAAGCCGACGGATGGCACGCCGCTTCGCGCGCTGCCAAGGCCCACACCCGACTCGACCTGAGTCGGCGGCCCCGATCTCTCGATCTAAGAAGGTCCAATCGCAGAAGCGCACGGCTTCTTGCACGAGGAGAGGGGAGTCGAACGTGAGCGAAAAGCGCAAGCAGCCGAATGAGTCCGCCCAATCGGAAAGCTCCCAACCGGGAGACGCAACGTCACCCGAGAGCCTCCCCCGACAGGCTCCATCCGCAAGTGAAGACGAAGCGCCGGTGAAGGGAAAACGCAGGCGGCGCCGCCTACGCGGTGAGAGCATTGAGTCGCGAATCTTGATGTCGGGCACCTGGATCGACCCTGACACGGGCGCCACCCAATCCAACGCAGCTCCCGATGACGATGTCTACCGCGGCAGCGACGGAAACGACAGAGCCGGCGGCGGCAGCGGCGACGACACAATCTATGGCGGCGCGGGCGACGACTACCTGCATGGAGGAACGGACCTAGATGTCCTCATGGGGGGCTCCGGCAATGACGAGATCTTGGGCGGAGGCGGCGCTGACCTGCTGCACGGAGGTAGCGGCGACGACATCCTCGACGGAGGCAGCGAAAGCGACGTGATCATCGGAGGGGGCGGCAGCGACCTGATGAAGGGCTTCCTCGGGGACGACTTGTTCCGCTTCACCGGCGCTGCCGACGGTGATATCTACAGTGTGCACGGAAGCTCTGGCACAGACACCATCGATATCAGTGAATTCGGAACCAACGCACTGCTGAGCAATGACGGATCGACCCTCGTCGTCGACCTCGGAAACAACCAGTCATTCACCGTACATTACAACCACGTCGAGGCCCTGATCACCGCCGACGACACCGGCGTAAACCATGGCCCCATCGCCGTTGGGGCAGACCAAGTATACACAAGCAACGTAACCGCCACACTTGACGCGAGCGCGAGCTCCGATCAAGACGGCGACACCCTGACGTACAAGTGGACGCAGATCGGTGGACCATCGGTCTCGCTGTCCGACCCAACTGTCAGCCAACCGACGTTCACAACACCAACCGTCACGTCGCCGACGCGCCTGACGTTTGGCATCGAAGTCGGCGACGGCACAACACGACACATCGATGAAGTCACGATCTGGATCGCTCCCGGCGACGCCATCGCGGGCACATCCGGCGCCGACAGCTTGACCGGCATCGGCAGCAACGACGAGACGCTCGTCGGCTTTGCCGGCGACGACACGCTTGACGGCGGTGCCGGCGACGACTTCTTGATCGGCGGAGATGGTACGGACACCGCATCATTCGCAAGCGGCGGAGCCGTCGTCGTAGACCTGACGACCGGTACGGCGACAGGTGCGGGGAGCGATACGCTCGACTCTATCGAAAGCGCTGTTGGATCCGGATCGGGTGATTCATTCGTCTTTAGCAGCCCCGCGGCCGGCGCGGTCTACAGCGTGACCGGCGGGGACGGCAACGACTCGATTGATCTGTCGAACTATGCTTCGAGCGACATCACGTTTGGCAACGGCACGCTCACGATCGACATGGGCAGCGGGGAGTCTTTCACGGTGGAGCACGCCGGGATCGAGACCATCGCATTCGGCGACATCAGCGCCGAAGTGCTCAACAGCGACGTCAATGTAACTGGCTGGTCCGGTTCGTCCCTTTTCATCGACGGCGACCAGGCGGTCCGAATCGACATGAACGGCGGCGGCACGGTCGACTGGACCTACACGCGCTCGTCCGACACGCTCTCCGTCGTCTCATCGGACACGACGAGCAGCACGAGCACGCTCACCATTGCGGATCTCAATGGCAACGACCTAGTCGTTAGCGACATCACGCTCGAAGGCGATTTCGGCAGCATCCAAGTCGATGTCGACGTGGCGAGCCTTGATCTATCCACCCACACTCTTCACGGAACCTCAACATTCGGCGGCGACATTGGATCGATCGACCTCGACACCCTCCAGGGAGACCTCACGGTCCTAGGAAACGTCGACATGGCTTCGATCGGCAACGACTCAAACGGTGCAATAGACGTCGCTGGGTCCCTGAACGTCCTGACCATCGGCAACAACCTCGAGGGGACGCTAGATGTCTCGGGACCGACCGGCACGCTAAACATCTCCGCGAATGCCAACGGCAGCATCACTCTGCTTGGTGACGTGACAACGCTCGACATCGGCGTTGACATGATGGGCCGGATCGACATCGCCGGCTCCGTGCAGACATTTTCGACCGGTGGGCAAGTATCGCATGGACTAACCATCAACGGCGATGCCACGACCGTTGCAGTTGGCACCGACATCTGGGCATCGGTCGATATTTTCGGTTCGGTGCAGACGCTCAGCATCGGCGACGACATTCAGGCAGACCTGAACGTTGGCGGCGACGTCCAAAGCCTCTCGGTGACCGACGACGTCAAGCATGACGTGCGCATCCACGGCAACGTCGGGACCATTCAAATTGGCGGGGACTTGACCGAACATCTGTTTGTCGGCGGCGACCTAGACTCCGTGACGATCGACACGCTCTTCTCGGGCAGCGTCACCACGATGGCGGCCGTGGGCGGGCTCACCGCGACCTATCCCGGCGGCTCCTACAGCGATACGTTCACCAGCGACACCTCCGTCACAATCGTCTCTGGGAGCGAATCCACGAGCCCGACCGCCAACGCCGGCGACGATCAGCATGTCGACCCTGGCGACAGCGTCACACTCGACGCGAGCGGATCGAATGACCCCGAAGGCGACACACTTACGTACAGCTGGACACAGGTCGCTGGCACGTCGGTGTCGCTTGCAGGCAGCGCGACTGCAACGCCTACGTTTACCGCTCCATCCAACGAGAGTGACTTCCCCCTGCGGTTTGATGTCGCCGTCTCCGACGGATCCACAACAGCATACGATCAGGTAGTCATCGAGTGGCTTGGCGATACTCCTACACTATCCGTTGGCAGCGCCACGCAGACGTTCACAGAGGATGGGCCGGCCGCCCAAATCGCCAACAGTATCACGATTGGCAACATCGACAGCCCCAACCTCACTGGGGCCACCATCACGATCACCAATTTTTCGCCTGGCCAAGACTCACTCAACTTCACGGATCAAAGCGGTATTGCTGGTAGCTGGGACGCAACATCGGGAGTTCTAACGCTGACCGGGTCGGCAACCGTCGCCGACTACGAAGCCGCCCTGAGCACCATTTCCTACAACAACTCGAGCGAGACACCGAGCACGGATCCACGCACCATTGAGCTTATCGTTGACGCCGGCGACCAGGAAAGTCGGACCGCATCGACAACGGTCAACGTCATCGCGGTCGACGACGCCCCTATAGCCAGCGCGGGCCCCGACCAGAGCGTCAGCGAGCACGACACCGTCACCCTTGACGCCACCAGTTCGACAGACCCTGAAGGCCAAGGGCTCACCTTCACCTGGACGCAAACTGCGGGCCCGACCGTGTCGCTTGATGACGCGAATGCCGCACAGCCGACGTTCTCCGCGCCGGACGCCGCCGGCAGCTACACGCTCACCTTCAAAGTCGCCGCGAGCGACGGCACGACCACCACCTATGACACGGTAGTTGTCACCGTCAACGCGGACGATGATGCGCCGTCCTTTAGCGGCTGCGCCGATCACCGAGACAAACACTCCGTCCCTGCACCCCGCGCTTCAGAGGGCTCAACCGATCCCGAAGGCCAAGGGCTCACATACTCCTGGACGCAGACTGCTGGAC